>DATAWQ010000132.1:0-162031 GCA_036267135.1 Streptosporangiaceae bacterium
GACGTCCGTGAGCCCAACGAGTACGAGATCGTCTCCATCCCGGGCGCGACGCTGATCCCCAAGGGCGAGTTCCTGTCCGGCGCCGCGCTCGAGCGGCTGCCGCAGGACAAGCGGGTCGTGCTGCACTGCAAGAGCGGGGCCCGCTCGGCCGAGGCCCTGGCCGTGCTGAAGAATGCCGGATTCTCCGACGCGGTGCACGTGGGCGGCGGCGTGCTCGCCTGGGTCAACCAGGTCGACCCCTCGCTCCCCACGTACTGACACCCAGCCGAACCAGCCCCCAGACGCGCGTACCTGGGTCAGGCCCGCGCGCCGGGCCTGACCCAGGTACCGATTCAGGCACGCGACCGGGGGCTGGGGGCAACGGAAGCCACCGTGGGCTTCCGCTCCGGCCGCGTACCTGAGTTATCCGTGCCCCGTTCCCGCTGCCTGGTTGCGGGAACGGGGCACGAGCTCACAACGAAGACAGCAGTGAACCGGGCAGCCCGGCCAGCAGCGACTTCGGCAGGCCAGCCAGCGCCGACTTCGGCAGCATGGGCAGCGTCTGCGTCCGCAGGCCGACGGGCAGCCTGGACACGACCCCGGTCAGCGTGCCGGTCGGCATCCCGTTCATGGCCCCGGCCAGCACCTTGGCCGGAAGCTGGGCGAGCGCCCCGGCCGGGAGCGCCGGCAGCACGCCCTTCAGCACCGAGGCGGGCAGTTCGGCCAGCACGCTGGCGGGCAGCCCGGACAGCGCCGGAGCCGACAGCTTGGACAGGAACCTGACCGGCAGCTTGGACAGGCCGGAGGTGGGCACGCCGGTCAGCGCCGAGCCCGGAATCTGCGACGCGATGCTGGCCGGGATGGCCGACAGGGCCGAGCCTGGCAGGTTGCCCAGCGTGGCGGGGGAGGCCAGCTTGGCCAGGTGCAGCACGAGCCCGCAGTAGTCCGGGGCGTTGCCCCGGCCCTCCGCGGTAGCCACCAGCGAGACGAACTCGGGGTTGTCCACGACCTGGCTCAGCGCCGGGTTGTCCAGCGCGTTCTGCAGGCCGGTCTCGGTCATGATGGCCACGGCGCTGCCGTCGGTACTGGCCACGGTCCGCTCCACCTTGCCGGCCAGTTCGCGGCAGACCTGGGCCGCGTCGACCGCCGACAGGATCGAGCCGACCGTGGGCACGGCGGCGTGGCCGGACGCGGAGGCGCCGGTGTGCGTGCCCGGCATCGAGGCCTTGACCGAGGCGTGCGAGCCGCTGGCCTGGCTTCCGCTGGCCACCGGGGTGGTGATCGAGCCTGTTGTGCTGGCGTGGCCCGAGGGGGTAAAGGCGCCGGTGGTGGCGGCGACGGCGACGCCTCCGGCGCCCAAAGCCAGCGCGAGCGCGCCGACCTTCATGGTGAGGATCTTGGCAAGCGGGGACTTGATCATCTGTCCTCTTCCGAGATTGCTAGCAGGGACGAGATGCTCCGCGCGGAACGCGGTTATGGCGGCGTCCTCACCGGCCTGCTCGGCGGTGTGGGGCGGCGCGGCCGCGGCGGCCAGCAGGCTGGCCAGCGGGTCGCCGCCCACCGGCCGACCGGTCGGCACGCCATCGAGCAACTGCTCGGCGGCGGGCCGGCGCAACCGGCCAGGACGAAGGCTGTTCATCTCATCTCTTCCAGCGTCATGAGGCTCATTTGTGTCACTCCGCCAGCAAATCGGAGAGTTTGCGCAGGCCACGGTAGGCGGCGGTGCGCACCGCCCCGGCCCGCTTGCCGAGCACCTTGGCCGCGGATTCGGCGTCGAGGCCGATCACGGTCCGCAGCAGCACGGCCTCCGCCTGGTCCTTGGGCAGCCGGGCGATCAGGCCGATCGCGGCGTCGGTGGAAATCCCCTCCAGCGCGCGCGCCGCGGTGTCGTCACCACCGGCCAGTTCGCTGAACTCCTCGACCGGCATGGCCACGGTGGCCGCCCGCCGCCGGTGCGCCCTGAGGTGGTCGGTGGCCCGGTTCCTGGCGATCGTGGCCGTCCAGCCGCGGAACCCGTCCGAATCCCCGGTAAAAGTCCGCAGCCCCCTGGCGATGTGCAGCCACGTTTCCGAAGCCACGTCCTCGGCGTCATTGCCGACGATAACGCGCAGATATCGCAGGATTCGTGGGTTAATGTCCCGGTACAGTACGCGGAAGGCATCTTCGTCGCCCTCCTGGGCCAGGCGCACCGTGTCCGCGAGGTCGGTAGCTGTGGCGATGGCCGTCACGCGGTCCGCGCTCAGGTTCGCCGTCCGGTCCATCCGGCCAATAGTGGAGTATGAATCGCGGTTTACGCACCCATGTTGGGAGAAATCGCTGCTAAACCAATTGAGCGCTATCCGAACAACTCAGGACCGGCATATCTGCGCAGGATAGATGTAATAGCACAGCCGGCGAACAGGGCCCGTCCCAGCGGTTTGCGAAGGCAACCGTGCAGGTTAACGTAGGAAGATGTCGCTGGACGGGACAACGTGACCCAACTACGCCGTAGCATGCGGTTGTGGTGACGCAGCCGGATATTCCAGCCGGGCCGGCGGGCGAGGAGTCGCGCGATCAGACCGCCTCGCCACCGCCGGCCGGCCCACCGCTGCCCGGGTCACCGACAACCCCGTTCACCCCGGTCGCCGGTCCTCGTCAAGACGCGAACGGCCGGCCTTCCTACGCTGCGCGTTATCAGGAACCGTTCATAGCCCAGAACCCCTCAGCCCAGGACCACGATCAGGGATTCGTCAGCCTTCCCGGCTACCCGGCCATGGCGGTCAGCGGGGCGCCCTACGGCCAGCCGCTCCCCCCCTTCGAGCCGCCCGAGCCGCCCGCGCCCCGCCGCCGCCTGGCCCGCTCGCCCCGGTTCTGGCTGACCGTGGTCGCGGCCCTGCTCGGTGTGGCCGGGCTGCTCGCCTCCGCGGGCGGGCTGGCCGCCCAGATCATGCCCCGCCGGTTCAGCCCGGCTCAGCGGCAGGAGATCATGGCCTGGCAGACCGCCAGCCACTGGCGGACCTGGCCGGCCGGGAAGATCTTCCCCGCGCAGGTCTCCTACCAGCTGTCGAACACCGAATTCGACGCCACGAACGGCCTGACGCTGTCCGCGCACCGGGTCGGCATCGCGCCGCAGACCAGTTGCAGGAACGGCACCGACCGGGCGCTGGCCGGGGTGCTCGACCAGCGCGGCTGCGAGGCGCTGATGCGCGCCACCTACACCGACGCCACCGGCAGCCTGGTACTGACGGTGGGCGTCGCGGTCATGCGCGGCGCCGCCCCGCCGCCCGCCAGCCTGCCGGACCGAAGCAGCCTGCGCCCCACGGTCAAGACGGTGCCGTTCCGCCGAACCCTGGCCGCCGGGTTCGGCGACCGGCAGCGCCAGGTCGCGGGCGCCTACAGCCGCGGTCCCTACCTGGTGCTGTACACGGCCGGTTTCACCGACGGCCGCCGCTACGACCAGATAACGCTGAACCCGTACGCGGCCAGCGAGTTCGACAGCCTGGGCTCCGGCGTCGCCCAGCACATCGGCTCGGCCCTCGGCGCGCCGCCGCCGGTCCCCCGCTGCCCCGGGGCTCCAGGATGCTAGCCCGGGCCAGGAAGCTGTGCCGCCTGCTGGCCGTCCTGGCCGTGCTGCTGCCCACCGGGCTGGTCGCCGCGCCGGCCGTCCCCGCCGCGGCCGACCAGGTCAGGCAGACGCAGATGTGGGTGCTCGACATGCTGGACGCGCAGCAGGCCTGGACGGTCAGCCAGGGCGCCGGGGTGACCGTGGCGGTCATCGACAGCGGCGTCGACCCGGACGTCTCCGACCTCACCGGCCAGGTCACCACCGGCCCCAACCTCACCGGAGTCAACACCCCGCCCAGCAACCCCAACTGGGGCCAGCACGGCACCTGGATGGCCTCACTCATCGCCGGGCACGGCCACGACGGCGGCGGGGACGGAATCATCGGCGTGGCGCCGCGGTCCAAGATCCTGTCGATCAGGGTGATCACCGACCCCGGCGACCCCAATTATCACAAGTACCAGCGCGAACCGTCCTCCCGCTCCGAGCAGGCCCTGGCCACCGCCATCAACGACGCGGTCAAGGCCGGCGCCGGCGTGATCAGCATGTCGATCGGCTACGGCGGCCCCAGCCTGCCGGTCCGCACCGCGCTGCAGAATGCCTACAACCACAACGTCGTGGTGCTCGCCTCGTCCGGCAACTCCGGCAAGCCTGACCGCCCGCGGGCCCCCTACTCGTTCCCGGCCGACTACCCCGGCGTGATCGGCGTGGGCGCGGTCAGCCAGAGCGGCACCCCCGCGAAGTTCTCCAGCGCCAACCTCTCCGTCCAGCTCGCCGCGCCCGGCGTGAACGTGCCTGCGCAGGGCAAGGACGGTCAGTACTGGCTGGTCAGCGGCACCAGCCCGGCCTGCGCGCTCACCGCCGGCGTGGCCGCGCTGATCCGCTCGGCCTACCCGAAGCTGCCTGCCGCGCAGGTCGCCGACGCGCTCACTTCGACCACGCGGAACCGCCCGCGGGGCGGCTACGACGACAACGTGGGCTTGGGCACCGTGGACGCCACCGCCGCCCTGGCCGCCGCCCGCCACCTGGCCGCCGATCCGTCCGCGCCCGCCAGCCTGGCCACCGCCACCCACTTCGGCGGCGGCCGCGCGGCCGTCCCGCCCGCCCCGGTGCTCAAGCGCGGTCCCGGCCTGCTGATCGGTTTCGCGGCACTCGCCATCGTGTCCCTGGCTCTGGTTTCCGCGGGGCTTTCCGGGGTCGTCGTGCTCCGGCGCCTGCGGTCCCGCCCCGGTCCAGGCTGACGGCTCTTTTGTTTAATTAACGGTGGCCACCGGACCCAATCAGCTACGGAGACCCGTGACCGACGATTCACTGCTCAGGGAACCCAGGGACCACCGGGAACCCGGGGAGATGGACGGCTACACCAGCCGGGTGCTCGACGTGGTGGACGCGATCCCGCCCGGCCGGGTGATGTCCTACGGCGACATCGCCGAGTACCTGGGCGAGGGCGGCCCGCGCCAGGTCGGCCGGGTCATGGCGGTGTGGGGCGGCGGCGTGCCCTGGTGGCGGGTGATCCACGCGGACGGCACACCCGCGCCCGGCCATGAGCTTTCGGCGCTCGAGCACTACCGCGACGAGAAGACCCCGCTGCGCTCGGCCCGCGACCCGGTCAAGGTCGACATGCGCCGCGCTCGCTGGCCCGACCTGCCCGGCTAATCACCCGGTTCCGGCTCGGCCGGCAGGTCCGCGGCCAGACCGTCGAGCACCCGGTCGAGTTGCAGGCTGAACTGCTCGTCCGCGCCGCCCTCGCTGTGCGGCAGCTTGGCCTCGGCGATGATCCGGTTGAACATCGGGTACTGGCCGCTGTCCATCAGCTTCCTGACGTACGGCGCCATCCGCCGCTGCCATTGCTGCTGGTCGAGCCCGGTGCGCCGCTGCGCCTCCTGCTCGGCCAGTTCGGCCACGACGGCGCCGCGGACGAACGAGACCACGGTGTTGAGCATGATCATCATCTGGTCCACGTCCAGGTCCAGATGATCGATCATGCCAAAGCCCAGCTCCAGGTTGCGCAGGCCGTTGGGCCCGAACGAGGGCCTGCCCGACTGCAGTGAGACCAGCCAGGGGTGCCGCAGCAGCGTGGCCCGGCCGGCCTGCGCGATCGCCCGCAGGCCGGCCCGCCAATCCGGGCCGGACCGCCGGGCCGTGCCGGGCAGCCGGACCACCAGCTCCTCCTCGCCGGCTGTCGCGTCGATCATGAGGTCGAACAGGCCGTCCTTGGTGGGCACGTAGCGGTAGAGGGTCATCGTGCCGCAGCCGATCTCCGCCGCCACCCGGCGCATGGTCACCGCGTCCAGGCCTTCGCCGTCCGCGATCTTGATGGCCGCCGCCGCGATCTCGTCCCGGCTGTGCGCCGGCTTCGGGCCGCGGGCCGGCCGCTCCGGCATCATCCAGATCACCGGGGGCAGCCGCGGATCGGTGCTGCTTTCGGTGCTGCCGTCGCCTGCCGGTCCCGTCGAGGTCACCGTCCCATCTTACTTAGTTGCGTACATCGTACCTAGTTTGTTAGGGTCGCGGCAATAACTGCGTACAGCGTACCTAGTGATGTCGATGGAGGAAGCGATGACGGCAGACGGCGACGCGGTGATCGTCGCGGAGGACCTGCGCAAGCGGTACAAGCGCACGGAGGCGCTGCGCGGCCTTGACCTGAGTGTGCGGGCCGGGGCCATATGCGGGCTGCTCGGGCCGAACGGCGCGGGCAAGACCACCGCGGTGCGCATCCTGGCCACGCTGGCCAGGCCCGACACGGGCCGGGCCTGGGTGGCCGGTCACGATGTGCTGCGCGACCCGGGGGCGGTGCGCCGCGTGATCGGCCTGGCCGGCCAGCACGCCGCCGTGGACGAACGGCTCAGCGGCCGGGACAACCTGCGCATGTTCGGGCGGCTGTACCACCTGCCCGGCCGGCTGGCCCGCCAGCGCGCGGACGCGCTGCTGGACCAGTTCGCGCTGGCCGCCGCGGCGGACCGGGTGGTGAAGGGCTACTCCGGCGGGATGCGCCGCAAGCTCGACCTGGCCGCCTCCCTGATCGTCGCGCCGCCCGTGCTGTTCATGGACGAGCCGACCACCGGGCTCGACCCGCGCAGCCGGGCCGACATCTGGGCCGGCATCACCGAGCTCGCCCGGGGCGGCACGACCGTGCTGCTCACCACCCAGTACATGGACGAGGCCGACCACCTGGCCGGCCACATCGCGGTCGTGGACGCGGGCCGGGTGATCGCGTCGGGAACGCCGGACCAGCTCAAGGCGGCGATCGGCGGCCGGCTGACCGTGGTGGTCAGGGATGGCGCCGCCACCGGGGCGGCCGCCGCCGTGCTGGCCCGGCTGACCGGCGCCGACCCGGTCACCGAGCCGGGCGGCAGGCAGCTCAGCGTGGCCGTCACCGGTGACCAGGTGACGCTCGCGGACGTCGCCGTCGAACTCAGCCGGGCCGGCGTCGCCGCCGAGGACGTCGCGCTGCGCCGCCCCACCCTCGACGACGTGTTCCTCCGCCTCACCGGCGACGCCCCGCGGGCCGAAAGTCCAGCCAGCGAAAGTCCAGCCAGCGAAAGGACCGCGGCATGACCACGATGACCGTGCGGGTTCCGCCCGCCCCGGCCACGTTGGCCGGCCGGATCCGGTGGGCCCTGGCCGACGGCCTGACCGTGGTCCGGCGGGATCTGCGGCACCTGAAGTACCAGCCCGGTGAGCTGGTCGGCGCGCTGATGTTCCCAGCGATCATGGTGCTGCTGTTCGGCTACGTGTTCGGCAGCGCGATCTCCGTGCCGGGCGGCAACTACCGCGAGTACCTGATGCCGGGGTTGTTCGCCATGAGCGCGTTCACCGGCGTCATCGCCACCACGATCATCGTCGCGGGCGACGCGGCCAAGGGCGTGATGGACCGGTTCCGCTCGATGCCGATGGCCCGGCTGGCGGTGCCGTTCGGGCAGACCGGCGCGGACATCATCACCGGCTCGGTCGCCCTGGTCATCATGGTCGGCTGCGGGCTGGCCGTGGGCTGGCGGCCGCACGGCGGGGCCGGGGGCATGCTGGCCGCGGCCGGCCTGCTCATCCTGATGCGGTTCGCGGTGAGCTGGGCCGGGGTCTTCATCGGGCTGAGCGTGCGCAATGAGGAGACCGCCGACCAGCTCGTCCCGCTGATCTTCCCGGTCACGATGATCTCGAACACGTTCGTCCCCACCGCGCACATGCCGGCCTGGCTGCGCACGATCTCCGACTGGAACCCGGTGAGCGCCCTGGTCGCGGCCTGCCGTCACCTGCTCGGCAGCGTTCCCGCTCCCGGCGGCGCGGGTGCCTGGCCGCTGGCCCACCCGGTGCTGGCCACGCTGCTGTGGGTGGCCGTGCTGCTCGCCGTGTTCGTACCGCTGTCGGTCCGCTGGTTTGCCACCGCGAACCGCTGATCCAGGCGCGGTCAGGCCGCCCACGACAGAGTGTGTAAAAGACCAGTAAACCGGTTCATTTCCGGCCTTTCCGGGATTACTGTCGGCTGGTAGGAGGGGCGCTCATGACGCGACGCCGGGGCAGCGGCGGACGGGCACGCCCGCTCGCGCCGTTAGCGGGCTTCCTGCTGGCCGGGAGCGTGCTGACCGCCGGGTCAGCGGGGGCCTCGGTCGTGGCGGCCAAGACCATCACGATCACCAAATGCACACTGAGCGCGTTCGATTCGGCGGTCTCCGCCAGCGCCAACGTGGTGTTCGGCCTCAACTGCTCGCTGACCCTGACCCATCCGGTGAGCGTGCCGTCCTCGAAGGACCTGTCCATCTCCTCCGGCGGATTCACCGTCTCGCTGTCCGGGGATGAGGCAACCAGGTTGTTCACGGTGTCCGGTGGGACGCTGGACATCACCGGCCTGACCCTGTCCGAAGGCACGGCACGCGGGGCGGCGGGGGCGAACGGCGGCGACGGCGCGGCCGGTTCGACGGGCGCCAATGGCTCGCCGGGTGCGGCCGGGAAGAGCGGAGGGACCGGAAAGACCGGCACCGATGGCACGGCCGGGACCGCAGGGAAGGCCGGTGGCGCGGCTCAGGGCGGCGCGATCAACATCACGTCAGGCACGGCCGATCTCGGCTCGGTGATGTTCCAGCTCGACGAGGCTCTGGGCGGGGCCGGCGGTAACGGCGGTCACGGTGGCACCGGGGGTCAGGGCGGCCTGGGCGGCACCGGCGGCGCGGGCAGCACCGGCGCGGGTGGTAAGGGCGGCGCTGGCGGCAGCGGCGCGCCCGGCGGGTCCGGCGGCGCGGGCGGCGCGGGCGGCGCGGCCAAGGGCGGTGCGATCTACAGTGCCGGGCACCTCACCTTGACCAGTTGCTCGTTCTCCGGTGACACGGCGCGCGGTGGGCAGGGCGGCGCGGGCGGCACGCCGGGATACGGCGGGTTCGGCGGCGCGGGCGGCGCGGGTGGCATGGGCGGGACCGGTCACGCGGGCGGCGCGGGCGGGAACGCCGGTCCGGCCGTCGCGGGTGGTCAGGGCGGGGCTGCCGGGTCCGGTGGCCTGGCCGAGGGCGGGGCCGTCTACAGCACCGGTTCGCTCACGGTCAGCGGCAGCCCGGCGTTCGGGTCGTCGGGCGCTTTCGGTGGTATCGGCGGCCCCGGCGGCCCGGCCGGAACCGGTGGGGAAGGCGCCATCGGCGGGAACGGTGGCATGGGCGGGACCGGGCCGGCGGGGACGGGCGGTGCCCAGGGCGGCGCGGGCGGCGCCCCCGGCGCGGCAGGCGCGAGCACCACCAGCGGGAAGAACGGCCCGGCCGCGGCGGGCGGCGCCGGCGGACTCGCGGCCGGGGGAGCCGTGTACCTGACCGGCACGGCGAACATCAGCGGGGCGACCTTCACCGGCGACACCGCCACCGGTGGCAGCGGCAGCGGCGGCGGTGCGGGCTATCCCAACTACGGCGGGGCCGCCGACGGCGGATCCGGAGCGAACGGCGGCTACGGCGGCGACGGTGGCCCCGGCGACCCGACGGGGCCGGGCAAGGTCGGCGCGGTGGGTGCGGGCGGCGCCGCGGGTGGCCCCGGCGCGGCCGGTGGCCACGGTGGTGCGGGCGGCGCGGGCCAGGGCGGTGCGGTCGCGGTGGACGCCAGCGTGACCATCACCTCGAGCACGTGGACCGGGGATCAGGCCACCGGCGGCGCCGGCGGGCTCGGCGCGTCGGGCGCGAGCGGTGGCACCGGCGGTTCGGGTGGCACGGGCGGCGGCGGTGGCTTCGGCCCTGGCTCCTCGGGCCAGATGGGCGGCATTGCGGGCAACGGCGCGGCCGGTGGCCACGCAGGCGTGGGCGGCGCCGGTGGCCACGGCGGTGCCGGCCAGGGTGGCGACGCGGCCAACCTGAGCAAGACGGCCACCCTGTCCATCACCGACAGCAGCTTCTCCACCAGTTCGGCCGTCGGCGGGACCGGCGCTGGCGGCGGTTCGGGTGGCACCGGCGGCGGTGCGGGTAACGGCGGTGTGGGCGGCGAGCCGGCCGGCGGCGCCAAGGGCGGTTCCGGGGGTAACGGCGGGAACGGTGGCAATGGGGGCGTCGGCGGTCAGGGCGGGAACGGCGGGAACGCCACCGGTGGCGCGGTGTGGTCGGTCACACCGGGCAGCTTCAGCGGCTCAACCGACACCTTCAGCGGGAACTCGGTGACCGCCGGGACCGGCGCCACCCCGGGCGGCAGCGGCGGCGCGGGCGGCACCGAGGGCGCTGCCGGGGTCTACGGTGGCCCGGGCACCGGGCCGAACGGCTCTCCCGGTCTGCCCGGCACGGCCGGGAAGGCGGGCGCGGCCGGGAGCAACGGACTGGCCACCGACCCGAACACGAACTGAGCCGGGGCTCGCCACCGTTCCCCTGGCCGCGCCGAGGTCTCAAGTTGTGGCCCCATCGGTCCCGAACCGGGCGCAGACTGTCAGCGGCATCTGCTGGAATGCCGTACTGAAACCAAGAGGCACTCGGGGCGGCGGACATGGACCACGGATCAGCGGCGAAGGCCAGGGCGACACCGGCCGGCCGCCTGGTCCGCCATCCGGCCCGGTCGTCCGCGCCCCCCCTGCTGGACGAGGGCCAGCAGCGGGTGGTCAGCCACTCCGGCGGCCCCCTGCTCGTGCTGGCCGGGCCCGGCACCGGCAAGACCACCACGATCGTCGAGGCGGTGGCTCACCGGGTGACCGAGCGCGGCACCGACCCCGCCCGGATCCTCGTGCTCACGTTCAGCCGCAAGGCCGCGGGTGAGCTGCGCCAGCGGATCACCGCCCGGCTCGGCCGCACCACCAGGGAACCGCTGGCCCTCACCTTCCACAGCTACGCCTACGCCCTGGTCCGCCGGGAGTTCATCCTGGCCGGCGACGAGCCGCCGCGGCTGCTGTCCGGGCCGGAGCACCTGCTGGAGATCCGCAGGCTGCTGCGCGGCGAGATCGAGGACGGCGCGAGCCGCTGGCCGGAGCGGCTGCGCCCGGCCCTCGGCACCAGGGGGTTCGCCGAGGAGCTTCGCGACCTGCTGCTCCGCGCCGCCGAGCGCGGCCTGGACGGACGCACGCTGGCCAAGCTCGGCGCCCGCCGCCATCGGGACGACTGGGTCTGCGCCGGGCGTTTCCTGGATCGCTACGCGGCCCGCTTCGACCTGGCCCCGGTGCCGGCCTACGACTACGCCGAGATCGTCAGGATCGCCGCGCGGCTGCTCGGCCAGGCCGCGACCCAAGGGCGCGAACGCCAGGCCTACGACTACGTGCTCGTCGACGAGTACCAGGACACCGACCCGGCCCAGGAGGCCCTGCTGTACGCGCTGGCCGGGGACGGGCGTGAGCTGATCGTGGTCGGCGACCCGGACCAGTCGATCTACGCGTTCCGCGGCGCCGACCCGGACGCGCTCAACCGCTTCCCGGACAAGTTCCGCGCCCCGGACGGTGCGCAAGCACGCGTGGTGGCCCTCGGCGTGTGCCGCCGCAGCGGCCCCGTGCTGCTCGAGGCGTCCCGGCGCATCGCCTGGCGGCTGCCGGCGGTGCGGGGGGCCGGTGAAGCGAGGGGGACTTCGCCGCGGGCCCACCGCGGCCTGACGCCGCTGGCCGGGGCTTCCCCGGGTGAGGTGCGCATCGGTGTCGCGGAAAGCGCGAACCAGGAGGCAGCGCTGGTGGCCGACCTGCTGCGCCGGGCCCACCTGGTGGACGGCGTGCCCTGGTCGTCGATGGCCGTGCTGGTGCGGTCGGCCACCAGGCAGATGCCCGTGCTGCAGCGCGCGCTGACCACCGCCGGGGTGCCGGTCGCCGTGGCCGGGGACGAGCTCCCGCTGGCCACCGAGCCGGGCACCAGGCCGCTGATCACCCTGCTGCGCTGCGCGCTGATTCCCGGCGAGCTGACCGAGGAAACCGCGATCGAGCTGCTCACCGGGCCGCTCGGCGGCACCGATCCGCTCGGCCTGCGCAGGCTCCGCCGGGCGCTGCGGGTGGTCGCCGAGGACGTGGGCGAGCGGCTGCCCGCCGACCCGATGGCCGCACTGCTGCGCGACCCGCGTGACCTGGTGCTGATCACCCCGTTCGTGGGCAGGCCGGCCGAGCGGGTGGCCAAGCTGCTGGCCATCGCCCGCGAGACCGCCGCGCAGGGCAATGCCGAGGACGTGCTCTGGGCGGTATGGAGCACCTGCGGCCTGGCCGACACGCTGCGCGCGGCCAGCGCGGCCGGTGGCACCAGGGGCGCCGCCGCCGACCGCGACCTGGACGCGGTCGTGGCCCTGTTCCACGCGGCGGCCACGTTCACCGACCGGCTCCCGCCGGGAGCGCCCAGGCTGTTCCTCGACAGCCTGTCCGGGCAGGAGATCGCCGCCGACACGCTGGCCGAGCGCGCGCCGCGCCAGGACGCGGTGCGCATCCTCACCGCGCACCGCTCCAAGGGCCTGGAGTGGGACGTGGTCGCGGTGTCCGCGGTGCAGGAGGGAAGCTGGCCCGACCTGCGGCTGCGCGGCTCGCTGCTCGGCGCCGGCGAGCTGGCCGACCCGGCGCCCGACGACGGCAGCCGCACGGCCACGATCATGGCCGGGCTGCTGGCCGAGGAGCGGCGGCTGTTCTACGTCGCCGTCACCAGGGCGCGTAAGCGCCTCATCGTGACCGCATCCGGCGAGGAGAGCGACGAGCGGCCGTCCCGGTTCCTGGCCGAGCTGGCCGCCGACGACATCGAGATCGAGCGGGTCAGCGGCCAGGGGCACCGCTGGCTGTCGCTGCCCGCGCTCACCGCCGACCTGCGCCGTGCCGTCGCCGACCCGGCCCGCCCGGCCGAGCTGCGCCAGGCCGCCGCCACCGAGCTGGCCCGGCTGGCCGTTGCCGGCACCCGCGGCGCGCACCCAGACCAGTGGTACGCGCTGACCACGCTGTCCACCCCGGAGCCGGTGGTCGCCCCCGGCGAGGCGCTGCGGCTGTCACCGTCGCAGGTCGAGTCGTTCACGCGCTGCGGGCTGCGCTGGCTGCTCGAGTCGGCGGTCGGCCGGGTCGGCCCCGAGACCCTCCGCCACCTCGGCATGGTCGTGCACGCGGCCGCGGTGCTGGGCGCGGCGGGCACCCCGGACGACGAGCTGGCCGGCCGCATCGACGAGCTCTGGCACCACCTGGACTTCGGCAGCGCCTGGTACAGCGCCAAGCAGCGGACGCTGGCCGGCCAGATGGTCCGCAAGTTCCTGGACTGGCACGCCGCCAACCCGCGCGAGCTGGTCACCGTGGAGGAACAGCTCAAGGTGCAGGTGGGCCGGGTCCAGATCACCGGCCGGGTGGACCGGCTGGAGCGGGACGCCGACGGCGGCGGCGTCGTGGTCGACCTCAAAACGGGCTCGACTCCGGCCGCCGAGGCCGACCTGGACCGCAACCCCCAGCTCGGCGTGTATCAGCTCGCCGTGCTGCTCGGCGCGTTCGAGCGGTTCGGCCTGACCGAGCCGGGCGGCGCCGAGCTGATCCAGGTGGGCAAGGGCGGGCTGGCCGGCCGGGCCCGGGTGCAGCGCCAGTCGTCGCTCGGCTCCGACCAGGACCCGGACTGGGCCGCGCAGCTCGTGGAGACGGTCGCGGCCGGCATGGCCGGACCCGTGTTCGAGGCCAAGGTCAACCCCGGCTGCCGCAACTGCCCGGTCGCCTCCTGCTGCCCGGTCCACCCCCACGGCCAGGGCGTGACCTCATGACCACCCCCACCAACCCCATTCCCACCAGCCCCGTTCCCACCAGCCCCACTAACCCCGCCAGTCGCACCAGCCCCACCAGCCCCATCAACCCCACTAGCAACACTGACATCAGGTATGGCCCGGCGCAGCTCGCCCGGCTGCTCGGCCTGCCCGAGCCCACCGCCGAGCAGGCCGCCGTGATCGGCGCCCCGCTGAGCCCGGTGGCCGTCATCGCGGGCGCCGGGTCGGGCAAGAGCGAGACGATGGCGGCCCGGCTGGTCTGGCTGGTCGCCAACGGCCTGGCCCGGCCAGAACGCATGCTCGGCCTCACCTTCACCAGGAAGGCCGCCGCCGAACTAGCCGACCGGGTTCGCCGCAGGCTGGACGGACTGCGCCGGGCCGGCCTCGACGCCGAGCTTCGCGAAATCCTGGTCGGCGAGCCGGTGATCTGCACCTACCACGCCTACGCCGGCCGGCTGGTGGCCGACCACGCCCTGCGGGAGGCGCTGGAGCCGTCCATGCGGCTGATCACGCCGGCCGTGTCCTGGCAGATCGCCTCCGCCGTGGTCGCCGCCTACGACGGGCCGGTGGACGCGATCGACTGGGCCCCCCGCAGCGTGACCGCGGCCGTGCTCCAGCTCGCCGGCGATCTGGCCGAGCACCTGCGTGTCCCGGCCGAGGTGGTCACCGTGGGCGAGTGGCTGACCCTGCACGCCGAGGACCTGAGGGAGGGCGCCGGGGGCCGCGGCGGTGTCACCGCCGCGGTCAAGAAGATCCTGGCCTGCCAGCAGACCCGTGAGCAGTTGCTGCCCATGATCGAGCGCTACGCCGCGGCCAAGCGCGCCAGGGAGGTGCTCGACTTCAGCGACCAGGTCACGCTGGCCGCCCGGCTGGCCCGCCGCCACCCCGAGGTCGGCGCCGGTGAGCGCTCCCGCTACCAGGCGGTCCTGCTGGACGAGTACCAGGACACCAGCGAGGCGCAGCTCGTGCTGCTGCGCACTCTGTTCGGCGGCGGGCACCCGGTCACCGCGGTCGGCGACCCCTGCCAGTCCATCTACGGCTGGCGCGGGGCGAGCGCGGGCAATCTCCGCCGGTTCGCGACCCACTTCGACGGCGCGTACTCCCGCACGCTGTCCACCAGCTTCCGCAACACCGGCCGTGTGCTGGAGGCGGCCGCCGTCATCCAGAGCAGCCTGCGGGCCGAGGCGCCCCAGGTCCCCCGCCTGGTGGCCGCGCCAGGCCAGGGTGGCCGGGGCCGGGTCACCTGCGCCCTGCACGAGACCGCCGCCGCCGAAGCGGAGTGGGTGGCCGGCCAGGTGGCCGACCTGTTGCGGCTGCCACCCGGGGTCGCACCGGACGGGCGGCGCTGGCCGGCCGGCCGCAAGGAGGCCGTCCGGCCGTCAGAGATCGCCGTGCTGTGCCGCAAGCGGGTCCAGTTCGACCCGCTGCGCAAGGCGCTGGAAGCGCGCGGCATCCCGGTCGAGGTGGTCGGGCTCGGCGGCCTGCTCACCGTGCCCGAGGTGCAGGATGTGGTGGCGACCCTGCGAGTGCTGCACGATCCCGCCGCATCCGACGCGGTCGCCCGGCTGCTCACCGGCCCGCGCTGGCGTATCGGCCCGCGGGACCTGATCGCGCTGGGCCGCCGTTCCCGCAAGCTGGCCGCGGTCGGCCCGGACCAGGCCAGCACTGACCAGCCCGGCGCCGAGCCCGAGGCCGACGCGCTCACCCAGACCGTGGCCGACCTCACCGCGGACGCCGGCAGCCTGGTCGAGGCGCTCGACGACCTGGGTGACCCGGCGCCCTACTCACCGGCCGGCTACGAGCGGCTGGCCGCGCTGGCCGCCGAATTGCGGACGCTGCGCGCGCACGCCGCCCGCCCGCTCGCCGACTTGGTGGGCGAGGTGGAAAGGACGCTGAACCTGGACATTGAGGTCGCCTCCAAACCCGGTGTGGACCCGGCGGCCGCCCGCGCCGACCTGGACGCGTTCGCCGGCACGGCCGCCGCGTTCGGCACCGACCAGGAGGAAGCGTCGCTCGGCGCGTTCCTCGCCTACCTGGCCGCCGCGCAGGAGGAGGAATTCGGGCTGGAGGCGGGCCGGGTCGGCGAGACCGAGACGGTCAAGTTGGTCACCGTTCATGCCGCAAAAGGCCTTCAGTGGGCTGCGGTGGTGGTGCCTGGACTGTCCGCCGGTGACCGCAGCCAGGTCTTCCCGGCCCGGCCGCGGCAGACGACCCGCTGGACCGACAACCCACGGCTGCTCCCGTTCCCGCTCCGCGGCGACGCCGCCGACCTGCCCGGGCTCGACGGCCTGGAGCCGCCCTCGATCCGCGCGTTCACCGAGGCTTGCCGCGACCGGGAGCTGGCCGAGGAACGCCGGCTGATGTACGTGGCCGTCACCAGGGCCGCGTTCTGGCTGGCCTGCTCCGGCTACTGGTGGGGGGACGGTGTGCTGCCCCTCGGCCCGTCGGTCTTCCTGGAAGAGGTCGCCGATGCCTGCCGGGCCGGCGCCGGCCGGATCGCCCGCTGGGCCCCTCCGCCCGAGCCCGGAGCCGAGAACCCTGTACTGGCCGAACCCGCCTCCGCCACCTGGCCTCCACCCCCCACCGGCGATCCACACCAGCCCATCCGCGAAGCCGCCGCCCTCGTCCAATCCGCCCTGGCTCCTCCCGCCGCTCCCGCGTCACCCCCGGACCACACGGAACTCGACGAGCACGAGCAGGCGCTTGCGGCCGCGTGGGAGCGGGATGCCACGCTTCTGCTGGCCGAGCGGGAGCAGCGACTCAGTGCGGATGCCCAGACCGTCCTGCTGCCCGAGCAGCTCTCCGTATCGGCTCTGGTGACGCTGGCCCGCGACCCCGCGGATCTGGCCCGGCAGATCCGCCGCCCCATGCCCCTGCCTCCCGCCCCCCAAGCCAGGCGCGGCACCGCGTTCCACCGCTGGCTGGAGCAGCACTATGGTGCGCAACAGCTCATCGACCCGGCCGACCTGCTCGGCCAGGGTGGCGCGGACGAGGAGTCCGAGGCCGACCTGACCTTCCTGCGCGAACTCTTCGAGGCTGGTCCCTGGGCCCATCGCTGGCCCCTCGAAGTGGAAGTGCCGTTCGAGACCCGGATCGGTGACCGCATGGTCCGCGGCCGGATCGACGCGGTCTTCGGCGACGCCCCGGACGGCCGCTACGACGTGGTGGACTGGAAGACCGGCCGGCCCCCCGGCTCCGCGGCCGATCGCCGCGCCGTCGCCGTTCAGCTGGCCGCGTACCGGCTGGCCTGGGCGGCCCTGGCCGGGGTTCCGCTGGATCAGGTCAGGGGCGCGTTCTACTACGTCCGCCACGACCTCACCATCAGCCCCGCCGACCTGCTCGACGCCGGCGGTCTGACCGCGCTCATCGAAGGTGTCCCGGTCACTCGGACATGACCGGTTTGCCAACGTAGAGGTAGCGTTCAGGTGGCGGTCAGGATCGTGAGGCTTACTGGGTGCAGGAGCAGCCAGGCGTGCACCTGGCTGCTGGCAGCGACCGGGTGCGTGAGGTGGTGTGACTCAGATGCACGAGGACAGTGGCCAAGGCAACCCCGGCTACGGTAGCCAGCCCGGCTATGGGGGAGAACCTGGCTACGGTAACCAGTACGGCTACGGCGGCCAGTCCGGCTACGGGGGCCAGCCCGGCTACGGGGGCCAGCCCGGCTATACAGGGCAGCCCGGCTACGGGGGCGACCCCGGGCCCAGCGGTCAGTATGGGTACGGCGGCCACCCCGGCTACGGCAACCAGTACGGCTACGGCGGCCAGTATGGCTATGGCGGCTACGGTTACGGTCCCGGTGGATACCCGCCGGCCCCCCCTCCGCCGCCGCGGCGCAGCGGCGTACTGACCCACGCGCTGGTAGCCATTCTCGCGGCGGGCGTGGCCGCGGCTGCCGTCCTCACGGTCTACCATCCGTCATCCAGCAGCACCGGTGCGTCCGGACCCAGCAACACAGTGCCGAACCCCTCGTTCACCGCGCCGGCCGGTGGCAGCGGCGGCGGTGCGGTGACCCCCAACCAGCAGGCCGTCGTTCGCAAGGTCGAGCCAGGCCTGGTGTTCATCAACACCAACCTGCAGTACAACAGCGAGGCCGCGGCTGGCACCGGTATGGTCATCAACTCCGACGGCTTGGTGCTGACCAACAACCACGTCATCGAGGGTGCCACCAAGATCACTGCGACCGTGGTGTCCACCGGGCGGACGTACCAGGCGAAAATCGTCGGCTACGACAAGACCGGGGACATCGCCGTGATCCAGATGTCCGGCGCATCCGGCCTGCACACGGTGCCGCTGGGCAACGCTTCCTCCGTCCGGGTTGGCACGTCGGTCGTGGCCATGGGCAACGCCGGCGGGCAGAGCCAGATCGTTCCTGCGGCTGGACAGATCGTGGGACTGAACAAGTCCATCAAGGCCAGCGACGACGGCGGCACCGCCACCAGCGAATCCCTGCGCGGAATGCTGCAGACCAACGCGGACGTCGTCTCGGGTGACTCCGGCGGTCCGCTGGCCAGCAACGCCGGTTACGTGATCGGCATGGACACCGCGGGCAACAGCTCGAACTTCGCCCAGCAGTCCACGCCCACCGGGTTCGCCATCCCGATCAACACGGCGCTGTCGGTAGCCCAGCAGATCGCCGCCGGGCACGGCAGCCAGACGATCACGATTGGCTACCCGCCCTTCGTGGGTATCTTCGTCGCGTCGGGCACCAGCAGCAACCCAAAGGTCCAGCAACAGCAGCAGGAGCAGCAGCAGAACGGGTTCGGCGGGTTCGGCGGGTTCGGCGGTAACTCCGGTGGCCAGGGCAGCGGCCAGGGTGGCGGCCAGTCCTGCTACGCCAGCAACGCCGACCTGTCCCTCCCGAAGTCCATCGCGAAGGTCAGCTCTGGCAGCCTGGTCGACGGCGCGATCTGCGGCAGCCCAGCCGCCAAAGTCGGCCTGACCGGCGGATCGGTCATCACCGCGGTGAACGGCCAGCCCGCCGGATCACCTACCCACCTGACCGGCACCCTGTCCAAGTTCCACCCCGGTCAGACGATCTCCATCAGCTGGGTCAGCCCCTCCGGCCAGCACCACACCAGTTCCATCCACCTCATCGCCGGCCCCCCGCAGTAGCCACCTCCGCTACCACCCAGAAGGCCGCCATCCACCCACTCCGGATGGCGGCCTTCGCCTTGCCACCCTGGGGGTCAGGTGCCCTCGGGGTTCAGGCCGCCGCGGCGGAGGTGACCCAGGCCTCGACCACCTGGCCCAGGAGGGCGAGCGGCAGGCTGCCGTGGTCGAGCACGGCGGAGTGGAAGTCGCGCAGGTCGTACGCGGAACCGAGGCGTGCCCTGGCGTCGTCGCGCAGCCGCAGGATTTCACGCTGGCCGACGAGGTAGCCGAGCGCCTGGCCGGGAAGCGCGATGTAGCGATCCACCTCGGCGTTGACCACGCCCTCCGGCATCGGTGAGTGGGCCAGCGCGAACTCCCTGGCCCGCTGTCTGCTCCAGCCCCGGGCGTGCAGGCCAGTGTCCACCACCAGCCGGACCGCGCGCCAGGCCGTGCAGCAGAGCATGCCCACCCGCTGGACGCCATCGGAGTACAGGCCGAACTCGTCGGCCAGCCGCTCGGCGTACAGGCCCCATCCCTCGCTGTGTGGCACCACGGAGAACGCGCTCAGCAGCAGCGGCAGGTCCGGCATGAGTGCGAGCCTGGAGAACTGGGCGTGGTGGCCGGGCAGCGCCTCGTGGAACGCCGTGGCCTCCAGCGCCCACGTGCCCGCCTGCCCGGGGCGCAGGCTGTTGAACATGTACGCGCCCGGCCTGCCGCCGTCCCTGGCCGGCGGCGTATAGAACGGGGGAGTGTCGGACTCGGCGAGATGACGCGGCATCGGATCGACCGCGCACGGCGACGGCAGCGGGGCGTGGAACATGTCCCCGGTCCGGTCCTGGGCCCGGGCGATCGCGGCGACCACCCTGGTCATCGCCTCGTCGCCCGGCGGCACGGCCAGCGAGGCCTGGCGCCGCAACCTGGTCATGATCTCCGGCACGTCCCCCGTGCCGAGGGCCTGGCCGCCCAGCTCCGCGATCCGCTCTTCGGTCTCCGCGAGCACGCTCAAGCCCAGGCGGTGCAGATCGTCGGGGTCGAGCGGCAGCGTGGTGCCGTTGCGGACGCAGCACGCGTACGAGGCCACGCCGCCGGGCACGTGCACAAGACCCGCCCGCTCCGGTGGCCGGGCGGCAGGCAGCAGTTCGGTGAGCGTGTCCCGGTAGCGCCCGATCGCCGGGCGGATCTCGTCACGCACGACCCGGTCAAGCTCGTCCCGCCACGCCGTCGCGCCGGACCAGCCTTCGGGTGGGCGGTGGGCGAGCATCGGGTCGCGCTCTGGATGGGCCAGGTGCTCGGCTATCTGGCCGATCGCGTCGCTGACCAGCGGGGCGACGGGCGGCAGGCCATTGCTAACGGCGCTTCGCACCCGCGCGGAGCACTGGTCGAGATAACCCGGCAGCCGGGTGCATCTGGTCAGATAGGCGGCGGCGCTGGCCGGGTCGTGCACCCGGGTCCTGGCCGCGACCAGCAACATCAGCGACGGGCCGTTCAAGAACAGCGGGGTGACCGCGAATTCGTCCACGCGTGAGTCGATGTCAGCCAGCTCACGGGTGGCCCGGTCGCGCACCACCTCCAGCAGGAGGCGGCTGGTCGCGTCCAGGCCGCCCACCTCGTGCTGGCCGCACCGGACGACGAACCCGGTTAGCCGGTCCCGCCAGGCCTGACGATGTTCAGCGGACAGGTCGGGTACATCTTCATAGCCGCCCAGGGCCAGCAGCGACGCCCGGAACGGGTCGTCGCGGAGTAGTTCCTTCGCTAGCTCTTCGGCCAGCTCACCGATCGATACCGCAGCCAACGTCACACCTGTCAACCCTCGTAACCGCGCCGGAATCCCGTCAGTCTACGAAGTACTGCCGCCCGCCACCGCCATTAATCGATTAGCCTCGGTGTGCTGCGGGATTGGTGCAGGGATGGCTGCCTGGTGGTGACGGTGCCCGGGCGGGGCGGGCCTCTTG
The DNA here is from genome assembly GCA_036267135.1 of Streptosporangiaceae bacterium. Lineage (GTDB taxonomy): Bacteria > Actinomycetota > Actinomycetes > Streptosporangiales > Streptosporangiaceae > PALSA-505. The sequence goes on from DATAWQ010000132.1 coordinate 20,683, forward strand.
ACGTCGGCCCCGGCCGGGGGTTAGTTTCCTAGATGGAATAGACAGGAAAGTTTCTTATTTGATTTTGGCTGGGCTGTTCTTTGCCACCGGAGCCGGCCGGCCTGCCTGTCGATGTTGTCCGTCGCCGTTCACTTCAGCACGAGCCAAGGGAACCCCTCATGAGACGACGCATTCCCCTGCAGGCGGCTGTCGCCGCCCTCGCCACCGCCGCGGCCGCGATCGGCCTGGCCTCGACCGGATTAGGAGCCGCGTCCGCCGCCACCAGCGGCGCCAAGGCCCTGCCGGCCCACGTGTTCGCACCGTACTTCGAGGCCTACGACAGCTCGGACGGGAGCCCGTCCACGCTGTCCCAGGAGTCCGGCAGCAAGTACCTGTCGATGGCGTTCCTGCAGACCGCCAGCGCCGGCTCGTGCACTGCCTACTGGAACGGCGACACCAGCATGCCGATCGCCCAGTCCTCGTTCGGCAGTGACATCTCCGCCATCCAGGCGGCCGGCGGGAACGTGATCCCGTCCTTCGGCGGTTACAGCGCCGACAGCACCGGCACCGATATCGCCGATAGCTGCACCAACGTGAGCAAGATCGCCGCCGTCTACGAGAAAGTGATCACCACCTACAACGTGCCGCGTATCGACCTGGACATCGAGGCGAACTCGCTGACCGACACCGCCGGGATCAACCGGCGCGACGAGGCAGTGGCGAAGGTGGACGCCTGGGCCAAGTCGAACGGCCGCAGCATCCAGTTCTCCTACACCATGCCGAGCACCACGACCGGCCTGACTTCGGGCGAGGAGGGCATCATCCAGAACGCCATCACCGACGGCGCCACGGTCAACGTGGTGGACCTGATGACGTTCGACTACTACATCGGCACCAAGCAGAACATGCTGACCGACACCGAGAACGCCGCCCAGGACGCGGTCGGCCAGCTCCAGACGCTGTACCCGTCGCAGAGTGCGTCCCAGCTCTGGGCCATGATCGGCATCACCGAGATGCCGGGTATCGACGACTACGGCCCCGCCGAGACCTTCACCAAGGCGCAAGGACTCCACCTGGTGACCTGGGTGAAGAGCCAGGGGATCAGCACGCTGACCTTCTGGGCGCTGCAGCGTGACAACGGCGGCTGCCCCGGCACCAAGGGCGCCGGCTCCTGCTCCGGCATCAAGCAGCCCACCTGGTACTTCAGCCATCGATTCGAGCAGTTCACCAGCTGACCCTGGTCCCCGAGCCAGTCGCAGTCTCGCCCGGGCCGCCGCTAGGCGGTCCGGGCGTTCCACTGTCCGCCGCGCACTGTCCGCCGCGCACTGTCCGCCGCGCAGTGGCTGCCGCGCAGCGGCCTGCCAAGCCGGACTAGAGTTTCGATTCGGGCCCAGGCGAGGAAGCCCAGGGCCCAGTCGAAGGAGGCGGTCACCGGCATGGACGTGCGCGGCTACATCGAGGCGAACGCGCGGGAGTACTTCGACGCGCTGAAGGAATGGCTGTCCATCCCCTCCATCTCGGCCGACCCGCAGCATCACGGTGACGTGCGGCGCTCCGCCGACTGGCTGGCGGCCCGGCTGCGCGCGACCGGCTTCCCCGTGGCCGAGGTCTGGGAGACCGGCGGCCTGCCCGCGGTGTTCGCCGAATGGCCCGCCGCCGACCCGGCCGCGCCCACGGTCGTCGTCTACGGGCACCACGATGTCCAGCCGGTCGAGCCGCTGGAGGAGTGGCACAGCCCGCCGTTCCAGCCCGCCGAGCGCGACGGCCAGTTGCTGGCCCGCGGCGCCTCCGACGACAAGGGCCAGGTGCTCTTCCACGACCTCGGCCTGCGCGCCTGCCTCGCCGCCATCGGCAACGGCGCCCCGGCCACCGCGCCCCCGGTCACGCTCAAGTTCCTCATCGAAGGCGAGGAGGAGTCCGGCTCGGCCCACCTGGCCGCCCTGCTCCGCCGCGAACGCGAGCGCCTGGCCTGTGACGCGGTCGTGGTCACCGACACGTCGATCTGGGCCGCGGACGTGCCGTCCATGTGCGTCGGCATGCGCGGCATGGTGGACGCCCAGATCGACCTGAAGGGCGCCGAGATCGACCTGCACTCGGGCTCCTTCGGCGGCGCGGTGCCCAATCCGCTGCACGCGATGGCCGCGCTGCTTTCTGACCTGCACGACGCCGACGGCCGGGTCACCGTGCCCAGGTTCTACGACCAGGTGCTGCCACTGTCCGACGCGGAGCGCGAGCTGATGAGCCGGCTGCCGTTCGACGAGAAGGAATGGCTGGTCGCGGCGGGCAACAGCCGGGCTGTCAGCGGCGAAGCGGGGTACAGCACGCTGGAGCGGCTCTGGGTCAGGCCCACCGCCGAGATCAACGGCATGTGGGGCGGCCACATCGGGGCCGGCGGCAAGACGATCATCCCCAGGGAGGCGCACGCCAAGCTCTCCTTCCGGCTGGTGGCCAACCAGGACCCGGCCGACGTGCTCGCGGGGCTGCGCGAGTACGTGGCCGCCCACACCCCGCCGGGGATCGAGTCCTCGGTCTCGCCGCTCGGCGGCGGCGTCCGGGCCGCGTTCTCCCCGATCGACTCGCCGGCGGTGGCGGCGGGCCGCCGCGCCATGGGGCGCGCATTCGGCCGGGAGGTGCTGTTCACCAGGGAGGGCGGCAGCGGCCCCGAGGCCGACCTGACCCAGATCCTGGCGGCGCCGCTGGTCTTCATCGGGGTCGGCCTGGACGAGGACCGGATCCACGCCCCGAACGAGAAGGCCGAGATGGCGCTGCTGCTCAAGGGCGCCGAGTCGGTGGCCTACCTGTGGCAGGAACTCGCGGCCGCCGCCCCGGAGCTCACCGGCCCGCAGTCCCACTAGAGGCGAGTGCAGGTGACCGAGCACCGTCCGCCCGCACCAGCCCCAACCCCCACTTCCGTCCCGCCGCCGCCCGCCTCACCCCCGGTCCCGTCAGCACTGCCAGGCCTGGGGCCGCTGGCCCTGGCCCGGGGCACGCTCGACCGTGCCAGCGAGCACCGCACCGACCCCGAGTGGGTCGCCCGGGCCTGGGCGGATCCGGGCAGCCGCGTCCTGGTCGTGGACCACGGACGCGCGCTGGTCCGGTTCGCGCCCGAACCCGAACTCGTCCTGCTCTCGCCCGTGCAGGCGCCGGACGGACCGCACTACTTCCTCGGTCTCGACGGCGACGGCCGGGCCTACTTCAGCGTGCGGGCCCCGCTGAGCGCCGAAGCGGCCCGGCCGGGCGCGGACGGCGCCCGCCCGTCCGACCTGCGGCAGTCCGGCGCACTGCTCGGCGACCGGGACTCCGGCCTGCTCACCCACGCGGTCGCGCTGGACAACTGGCACGCCACCCACACCCACTGCCCGCGCTGCGGCGCGCTGACCGAGGTGGCCCCCGGCGGGCACGAGCGCATCTGCCCGGTGGATGGCTCCGAGCACTTCCCCCGCACCGATCCGGCCGTGATCACGCTGGTGACCGACGCCGCCGACCGCGCCCTGCTGGCCAGGAACGCGAGCTGGCCGGAGCGCCGGGTCTCGATACTCGCCGGGTTCGTGGAGCCGGGTGAGTCGGCCGAGCAGGCGGTCGCCCGCGAGGTGGCCGAGGAGACCGGGATCGCGGTCGGCGACATCCGCTACCTGGGCAGCCAGCCCTGGCCGATGCCGCGCAGCCTGATGCTCGGCTTCTGGGCCCACGCCGCGGGCGGCCAGCCGATCCACGTGGACGAGGAGGAGATCGCCGAGGCCTACTGGTTCAGCCGGGACGAGCTGCGCGCCGCCATGGCGGCCGACGAGATCCGCCTCCCCCCGCCGGTGTCCATCGCCCACCGCATCATCGAAGCCTGGTACGGCGCGGAGCTCCCGGCCCAGTGGTGAAATAACCAGTGGTGAAATAGCTGCTCGATCATCAGCCGGGCGCGAGCAGCGGCACCATCGCGGCGGGCTCGACCCCCGGGGCGGGAGTGAGCGCCACGACGGGGGTGTCCAGGCCCTGCTCGCGGTATTCCGCGATCCGCTCGCGGCAGGCCTGCGGGGCGCCGTGCACCACGAGGTCGTCCACGAGTTCGTCCGGGATAAGGGCCAGCGCTCCCCGGCGGTCCCCGGCCGCCCACGCGCCCTGCATGGGCTTGAGCACCTCGGCCCGGCCCAGCCACTCCTGGAACGCCGCGTACACCGGCACGGTCATGTAGGCGGCGATGAGCCGCCGCCCGATGCCGCGGGCCACCTCGGCGTCCGTGGTCGGGCAGACGAAGATGCGGGCGATCAGCTCGCAGTCGTCTCCGGCGGCCGCGCGGATCGTGGGCACGTCGGAGGGGGCCAGCCAGTTGGTGATCGCCGCGCCGGCCTCGGCCGCCGCGAGCCGCAGCATGCCCGGCCGCAGCGCGGCCAGCGCCAGTCCCGGCGGCGGTTCGGGCGGGTTGTCCAGCCGGAAGCCCTCGACGGTGAACGTCTCGTACTGCGCGCTGACCTTCTCCCCGGCCAGCGCGGCCCGCAGGAACCGCAGCGTGTCTCGGGCGCGCTGGTAGGGCCGGGCCAGCTCGATGCCGTTCCACTGCTCGACGATCACCTGCGAGGAGGTGCCGACGCCGAGCACGAACCGGCCCGGGGCCAGGCCAGCGATCGTCGCCGCGTTCATCGCCAGCAGGGCGGGCCCCCGGGTGTACAGGCCGGCGATGGCCGTGCCCAGCCGCAGGTCGTGCGTCCACCCCGCGGCCAGCGCCAGCGGTGTGAACGCGTCCACGCCGTTCATTTCCGCCGACCACGCGTCGGTGTACCCCACAGACTCCAGGGTGCTCACGATCTCCTTGTGCCCGGGCAGCGTCATCCCGGGCAGCGGGAGCGTGAGACCCCAGCGGGCCTTGTGCCGTGACGTCATTGCGGTCACCTCTTCCTCCGTGCGGCCGGCTCTCATTGTCCAGCACCCAGCCAGGAGGCCTCGGCCGAGGTGGGCAGGCGGCCCAGTCTCACCGGCCAGGCGGGCCAGTGTCACCGGCGCGTCAGGGAAGTCTGCGCTTTGTCGCGACTTTTTTGTCTCTTAGTCCCAATTCTCGTAAACCTTGCTTTACCATAACTTTAATTTCATGCTGTTCGGGATGGTCCCACTGAGCACGGCCTGAGTTCGGATGGGGGCGCGGCACGGGGATGAGTACGCGCGGCGGCTCAAACGCGGGGGAGCCTCGGTGCTGGCCCGGCCGGCTCGTCGGCGGCCGCGACCACCCAGTCCGTCCCGTCGAGCCTGACGTACCTGGCCGTCCCGTGCGCCTCGGTCCTGGGGGCCAGCCGGGCGCTCACGAACTCGCCGGGCCCCGGGCTCGGCAGCCCGAGGGCGCAGGCCAGGGCCTGGTGGGCGGCGTAGTCACCGAAGATCACGATGCCCTCGGCCCGCAGTTGGTCGCGCGCCCCGCCGTTCTCCCGCACCCGCTTCATCGGGTCGTCCTGCCTGGCCACCGTGGCCACCACGGCCCGGCTGATCCGCCGGCCGTTGGCGCGGCGGAACAGTTCGTTCACCCGCTGCTGACCCCGTGGCCAGCCGAAGACCGCCGCGACGTCCCGTTCCGGCAGCCGGAGCAGCGCGTTTTCTGGCAGCGGCGCGTCGAGCGACAGCCATTCGATGGCGCCGCGGCCGCTGTCGTTGAGCGTGCGCTTGAGGTCACGGTTGCCGGCCTGGCGCAGGTATTCCTCCCTGGCGCGGATCAGCCCGGCCGACCAGCTGCCATCCTCGTCGCTGGCCTGCACCAGGAGCAGCAGCCTGCCCTCCGCCTCCGGCGGGATCATCCAGCCGCCGCTGCGGTGGGAGAACTTGCAGTCCACCTCGGCGCCGGCCACCGAGTAGTCCAGCGTCGTGCCGTCGGCCAGCCCGAGCCTGCGCTGGATGCCAATCTCGATCAGCGTGCCCGCGTGCGTCTTCTCGGTCTTGTGCAACTGGTCCCAGCGGTAGCGCCCGGTGTGCTGGCCGTCCAGCAGCAGGTCAAAGGCGTCCCGGATCGCGGCGGCCAGGCCGGTGCCGTCCGGGTCGGCCGCGCGCAGCGCCACCGCCACCTGGTCAAGCTCGGGATCCGCGTCCGCATCGGTGGCGCAGGCCGGCCGTGGGGGCGCCTCGAAACCAGGCAGCACTCCCTGCCCCGGGCCATCGGGCTGGCCGGGTTCCAGCCCGGGGAAGGCGAGCTGGCCGGGGAGTTGCTCCGGCCAGCCGGCCGCCTCCGCGTAGAGGGCGGGGGAGGCGGGCGGGGAGTCCACCGGGGTCACCCGGAGACTATAGCCCAGCCTGGCCGCCCCGCCCCCTTCCCGCGCCGGCCGGTCCTGTTCCGGCACTCGGGCGGAATCGGGCCATCTCATACTGTAATCTGCCAGTGGCAGTGTGTAGTCTTCCCGGGTTGGACGGGTCTGGGCTCGCGCTGCGCCTGGAGGACAACGAGCGACCATGCTCGGTGCGACCTGGGAATGACGAAAAAGAACCGCTGCTTCGACCCAAGGATGAAGATGGGCCTTCCCGGCCTCGTGACCTTGTCTTGGGCGATGCAGGAGTTCTACTATCCTTCGATGAATTTTTCCAGAACAGTGGGAGGCGCCTAAGCATGCGTCGGTATCTCCTCGCGGCGCTTTGGCCGACGGGTATGGCCGCGATCGCGACCGCAGTGATCGTCGCCGCGCGCCGCGCCCCGGCCACTCCCGTCCAGCCCGCCCCGGGGGTCCTCGGGGATCAGGACGTGGCCGAGCCCGTTGATCCCACGGATGGCTTCAACGGCTACTCCGCCACGGCGTCGCACAACGGCACGAGCCCGGCCCACCGGCCCGACGCTTCCCGGCCGGTACCCGCCCCGCCTGGCGCCACCCCATCCGATTCCGGCCCATCCGATTCCGGCCCATCCGATTCCAGCCCATCCGATTCAGCACTGCCCGACTGGCGGCAAGGCGCGATTCAGCTCGCGGCCATCAGCCTCGCCACCGGCGTGCTGTCGTACCGGGTCATGGAACTCATCGGGCGGCCGGTGAACAAGTACGGTCTCAAGATCGACGAGCCGTTCGAGCGCTGGACGGCCAAGTATCAGATCCCCTTCTGGGCCAAGGTCATGCTGCGGTTCAACAACGTCGGCAGTTCCTGGACGACCTGGGCGGCGGCCGGTGCCTCCGGCATCTGCCTGGCGACCAGCTGGTCGCGGCAGAAGTGGCTGCCGCCGTCCCTGCTCATGTCCGTGATCGTGGTGGACAAGTACACCACCAAGGCCCTGCGCCGCCATTTCCGCAGGCTCGGGCCGCCGACCAGCCCGCTCGGCACCTACCCGGCCGGCGGCCCGGAGCGGACTGTCCTGTTTACCGCCCTGATCGCCAACATGCTCTGGCGCGAGTTCAGCGGGACCGAGCGGGGCAAGGTGCTGGCCGTCGGCGGGATCGGCGCCCTCGCTTTCAACATGGCCTACTGCCGCGCGTACCTGAGGAAGCACTGGCTCACCGACATCACGAGCGGCCTGGTCTACGGCGCCGTAATGTACGCCCCGTTCGCGGTCGCGATCAGGGCGATCGCCGGGCCGCCCGTGCACAAGCCGGCCGGGCAGCCGCCCGACCTCGGCAGCCGCCTGGCCGACCGCCTTCAGGCCGTCAGTGCGAGCGTCGCCCCGGTCGCGTCGGTGAGACGGTGACTGCCGTCGTGCGCCGGGAAGCTCGCTAGCGGCCCGGTCACCCGGGCCCGCGGCCCGTCCGGCCCGGTCAGCACCGTTCCCTCCGCGCCCACCGCGATCAGCTCACCGCCCTGACGCAGCAGCACGGGCCCGTCGCGTCTGGCCGAGACGGCCACCCGTCCGGCCCGCAGTCCCGCCAGCACCGCATCGGGCCCACTGCCCTCGCACTCGACCCACGTAGTCGGCGTGCCCACCAGGCCGTCCGCCCCGGCCCGGTGAAAGTCGCTGCCACCCACCGGGATCGCGGCGGCGTCCCACGCCCGCCACCAGGCCAGCGGCGTGGTCCAGTGCGGGTCGAGCCAGCTCCAGTGCCACACCTCGACCAGCGGCGGCCGGTCCCGCATCTGGAGCATCCAGCTCACGTGCCCGGCGATCGGGTGGTTGACCGACATCAGGCCGCCGCGCCGCCGTGCGTGCGCCAGCCAGTCGTCCGGGCTGGTCCGGAAATCGACCCAGCCCACGTCGCCGAACACGTTGGCGTGACCGGTGTCGACGGTGACCTCCTGGCCGGGCAGCAGCGTGATCCCGTACCTGGCCGAAGTCGCGGGCAGCTCGGCATGATGGCTGGTCGTGTTGTGGTCGGTGACGGCCAGGAAGTCCAGCCCCTGCCCGACCGCCAGGCAGGCAAGCTCGGGCACGGTGAGCGCCCCGTCGGAGTGCACCGTATGGGCGTGCAGATCACCGGCGAGCCAGCACCTGCCGTCGCTGGCGGGCAGTTCGCGCCTGGCCGGCCGCTCCCCCGGTGAGGGCGGCGGGTCCGGCCGTGGATCGGCGCGCAGCTTGTCCTCGGTTCGGGCCAGGTGGGCGGTGAGCTCGTACCCGACTCCCGCCAGCGGCACCCGGTAGATGCCGACGATCACCTGCCAGGTGCCGGGCTCCAGTTCGCCGGGCAGGTAGCCGGGGGTGGCGTCGGCCGCGGAGATGACGAACGACTCGCGTGCCCCTCCGGACCAGCCACGGAACCCATTCGGCCCGAGACAGCCCAGGTCCAGCGTGGCCTCGGCCCGGTCGTACTCGAGCTCCACCCGCAACCCCCGGCACCCGGCCGGCACCTCCACCGGCAGGTAATGCCACGCCGAGGCGCACCGGTCCTCCACCGTCCACCGCCCCGCATGCCGCACAACCACCGTCATCCCCCCATCTGATCACGCCCCACCACCCTCCCCGCCCCCGCCTCACCCGGGCCGGGCTCAACGGGAAGGATTTCGGTCGCCGCAGCAACCAAAATCCTTCCCGTTGCCGGACCGGCTACCTCAGTTCCACTGCTGCGACGCGTCCTTCTGGTTGCAGGCCCACTGGAAGATGGGAGCGCCGTTGCCCTTCGCCGTGCCGTCGGCGTCCAGACAGGTCTTGCTGGTGCCGGCCACGTGCAGGCCGGCGTCCGCGTTGCCGTTGGTGTTCAGGTCGCCGCTGCCGTACCACCACCACTGCTGGAAGTGATCGCCGGTGTTGCAGGACCATTGGAACACCGGGTCGGCGTTGCCGATCTTCGCGCCGTCCAGGTCCAGGCAGGTGCCGGTGCCGGCGTTCTTCAGCTCGGGCAGGTGCCCGAGCGAGCCTTCCACGTACCACTCCTGGTAGGAGTCGCTGGCGTTGCAGGCCCACTGGAAGATCTTCCCGCCGTTGCCCTTGGAGGAGGAGTCGGCGTCCAGGCAGGTGCCATCGGCCTGGTTCTTGAGCTGGAACTTGAAGCCGTAGACCGCCTGTTCGGCCAGGCTCAGGTAGCTGGTGTAGGGCCCGGGTGAGCCGCAGGAGCTTGGCCCGTGCGGCGCGTAGGTGGACCACGCACACCAGTCGTAGCCCTTGTCCGAGATGTTGAACGCCGCGTCCGCGTTGCACTGTGCCTGGTACGCGCAGGTGTTGCTCACGTTCGGCCAGGCGCAGTTGTCGATCTGCCACAGCCCCCGGTCCACGCAGCCGCCCGGGTTGGTGTACGAGGCGCTGGGGTTACAGGTTGACTCGGCCAGCCCGATCGACACGGCGACCACGATCACCGGATAGGAGCCGCCGTTGTTCGTGTGGATGTAGTTGTTGTAGGAAAGGCCGGCCTTGGCGGCCACCCGGGCGCAGACTTGCGCCTCGCTCAGCGAATCGTCGGGTGCGGGCTTACCGAGGCCGGGGCCGATGGCGGCCGGCTTGACGTGGCTGACGGCCGGCGGGCTCACGGCCGCGCTGGCCGACCCGGCCTGGGCCATGAGGCCGAAGGTGAGCAGCCCGCCGAGTGCGGGCAGCAGCATGATCCGCCGCACCGTGTGTGGCAGTGACCTGGCTCGGGCCGCCTCTCGCGTTCGGGTGGCGGGATTGGGGGGCAATCGCATGTCGCCTACCTCCTGTCTGGGCCGGCCGGCATCGCCAGGTCCGGCGAGTTGCCCAGAAGGAAGTCCGTTCTCATCTGGGCTGCTCTCAGGTCGAAATGTTTCGCTGCCCAGATAGCGTCGGCGTAGCGTTTGGGTAGCGCCATGCGCCGTGAGGTTGGTGGGACGATCGCGGGGCCGTCAGGCCAGGGTGCGGGCAGTCTTCTCGGCGTCGTGCAGGACGCGCAGGATGTTGCCGCTGGACAGCAGGGCAAGTTCGGGTTCGGTCCAGCCGCGGTGCAGCAGTTCGGCGAACAGGGCCGGATAACCCGACACGTCCGACAGGCCCTCCGGCAACTGGTCGGTGCCGTCGTAGTCGCCACCTACCCCGACGTGCTCCACACCGGCCACCGCGCGTACGTGGTCCACGTGGTCGGCGACCTCGGAGATCGTGGCGTTCGGCCGTGGGTGGGTCTTCGCGCGCTCGGCGGCCACCCGCATCCTGGCCGAGTAGTCCTTGGGGTCCAGACCGCGTTCGCGCATCTCGTCGGCCACGCCGCGATCCCACTGACGGCATTCCTCGGAGACGAACGACGGGACAAACGTGACCATGCACACCCCGCCACCCGACGCCATCGCGGCGAGCACGTCATCGGGTACGTTGCGCGGGTGGTCGCAGACCGCGCGGGCGCTGGAGTGGGAGAAGATGACCGGCCCGCGCGCGGCATCCAGGGCGTCGCGCATGGTCGTGGGCGCGGTGTGGGAAAGATCGACGAGCATGCCCACGCGCTGCATCTCGGCCACGACTTCGCGGCCGAAGTCGGTCAGGCCGCCCGCGGCCGGCTCGTCGGTGGCCGAGTCGGCCCAGGGCACGTTGTCGTTGTGGGTGAGCGTCATGTACCGCACGCCGAGCGCGTAGAGCGTGCGCAGCACGCCGAGCGAGGAGCCGATCGAGTGGCCACCCTCGGCGCCCATCAGCGATGCCACCTTGCCCTCGGCCATGATCCGCTCGACATCGTCTGCCGTCCGCGCCTGCTCCAGCGCGTCCGGGAAGCGGCCGATCAGCCGCCGCGTCAGATCGATCTGCTCGAGCGTGGTGGCCACCGCGCTGTCGCCCTGCAGGCTGGAGGGCACGAACACCGACCAGAACTGTGCGCCCACCCCGCCGGCCCGCAACCGCGGCAGGTCGGTCTGCGTCTCGGTGATCCCGGTGGTCAGCTCGACCCCGTCCAGATCCGAACGCCCCAGCTCACGCAGGGCCCACGGCAGGTCGTTGTGCCCGTCCAGGATCGGTGATCGGCTCAGCAGTTCGCGCGCGCGCTCCAGTTCGCTACTCATCGAGCCAGGATGACAGCAACCGCGAACCGTCGGCCACTTGATACCTATCCGGCCCTCCGGCCGAACGCCCCGCGGCCGGCAGCACACCTTGTGGGCGTACGACCGGCCGCGGCGAAGCTAGGTCTGGTCAGACGTTCTTAACGTTCGCAACAAAAATCGCCCAGTCCTGGGCGGTGAAAACGATGGGAGTTCCAGCTAGATTCTTGCTGTCCCGCACAGCAACGTGGTGCTCATGAAACTCGGCAACTTCGACACAATTTCCAGCGTGGGTGCTCCGAGAGCTTTTTCGCCATGCGGGTGCCAAAGTGTTTTCGTTAACATGAGTAACACTGGATATATGCATGCATCCTCCTTGATACACGTCTACACCGCCACGGCCGGCAACCGGGCCTTTCCGTGGTGGCTGAGAATCTACTGAGGTGCCCAGAGTTCTCGGGCGTACTTACTGATCAGTTCGGCCGACTTTCTGTCATCGAGAGACTCTTCCACAAGTCGCTCGAACGTGAGCCGGTATTGGTAGGTGTCGTCTTGGCCCTCGACGTAGTAATTACTGGTCAGGCTCTCCGTGGCGACGACATCGTTAAACGACACGTCCTCCGTGCTTGGGAATTGCATATAAACGAACGAACCGGTGCTGATCGGATGGAAGGCGTGCAATGGCAGCACTCGCACATCGATCGTGTCCCGTTCCGTGCTCTCCAGCAGGTGATCGAGTTGTTCCCGCATGATGCTGGCGCTGCCGATGCGCCTGGTCAGGACAGACTCGTCGAGCACGGCGAACAGGTAGAGCGGTGGGTCCCGATCGAGCAGGTTCTGCCGCTCGAGCCGGATGGCGACGCGCCGCTGGATCTCAGCGGGCGACAGTGTGACCACCGTCTGCCAGGCCTCGTGGATGGATCTCGCGTAGTTCTCCGTCTGGAGCAGGCCGGGCACGATCTGCGGTTCCCAATTCCAGATGGTCTCGGCCTCGGTCTCGGTGCTGACGTAGGCCGCGAACATCGTGGGCAGGCTGGCGGACTCGCTTTCCAGCCACGACTTCTTGTAAGTGGTGCGAGTGAGCGCTAGCAGATCGTCCCGCAGTGTCGTGGGCACCTCATACAGGTCGAGCAGGGCCACGACGTCGGTCATCTTGAACCCGGTGCGGCCGTGCTCCAGCCTGCTGACCTTGGAGGCAGACCAGTTTAGGTTCTCGGCCACCTGATCGCCGGTCATGCCGGAGCGACCGCGCAAGCGACGCAACTCCGCGGCGAGGCGGCGGTGGCGGATGGTGAGCCCGTCGAGGTCGGACACAGGTCCGGTCCCTCTCATTCTCTTAAGAGTTCCCAAGATCGTCGCGCGGCAAGCGTAGCGCAAACGCCACAGTGAAGTTCCCGAAAGTTATCAGAAGGAGTCCTGGCAGAACTTCTGATGAAAGTTTCAGATGGGTATACCCAGCTTGTAACCAGGGGCCTCCGGACCTAGTGGGTCCGGCAGAACAGGAAGACCGGAGGGCTGGCGTAGCGAAGGAAGGAAGGAAGAGGGGTCATGGTGAACATCACGGGGGAGTGGCGCTCACCGCGCGCAGCGCTTGGCGGGAAGGCAGTCACCAGTGCCGTCTCGGCAGGCCACCAGCCACCGCCTGGCACCCCAGGCGGCAGGCGAGGCATCCAGCAACCAAGTCTGGAAACGTAAGGCGGTGCTCACATGTCACTGTCACTGCTGATCATCAGTGCGTCGGTCCTCACCGGGATCATCGTGGGCGGGTGGCTCACGATGATCATCGCCCATGCGGCTATGTCCCGCTCGCAGGAGCACATGGAGAAGAAGGTGCGGTTCTGGCAGGGGGAAGCCCGCTTGGCCCGCGCGGCCGACGGGTGGCCGGAGTACGAGCGGATCACACCTGACTACTGGCCCGGTGCCCGCACCGACTCGAGGGACAGGTCACATCGCGGCTACGACCCGTCCGCCCGCTAATTAACCCAGCGGCGCTGATAATCATGGACCCGCGCCAGGTTGGGCCGCGCTCGCGCCGGGCACTACCGGCGCGGGCCGGCCTGGTCCGCGTCCGTCGGACGCTGAGCCGGGGCAAGCGCTCCGTCGTGGGCGCGGGTGCAGCGGGCCAGGGCGCAGTGGTCGTTCCCGGATGACGCGGCTGTCCCAGGGTTGATCGAGAGCAGCCGGTCGGGTGCGTGGTCGACCTGCAGCGTGGTGTGCTGGATGTGATAGCTGTCGGCCAGCAGTTTTTCGAGGTCGGCGCGGACCGCATGACAGTCGAGGCCCTGGCCGACCAGGATGTGCGCGGAGGCGGCGGGCAGGCCGGAGGTGATCTGCCAGATGTGCAGGTCGTGCACCTCCACGACTCCGTCACGGGCCGCCATAGCCTGGCCGACGCGGTCGGGGGAGACGCTGGCCGGGGCCGCCTCCAGGAAGATCCGGCCCGACTCGCGGACCAGGCCGGTTCCGGCCTTGGCCATCAGCGCCACCACGACGAGGGAAGCGATGGCGTCGGCCCGGTCGAACCGGGTGAAGATCATCACGAGCCCGGCGACGGCGGTCGCGACGAACGCGTACGCGTCGGTGACGATGTGCCGGAAGGCGCCCTCGACGTTCAGGCTCCGGCGGTCGGCTCTCGCGGTGAGCCGGGCGGCCAGCACGTTGACGACGATCCCGGCCAGGGCCGTGCCCAGCACCGCACCGCCGGTCACCCGGCCGGGGCTGATCAGGCGGTGGATCGCCTCGTAGGTCAGCCAAACCGACAGCACCAACAGCGTGATCCCGTTGGCCTGGGCCGACAAGATCTCAGTCCGGCGCAGGCCGAAGGTGTAGCCGCCGCCTGGCGGGCGGGCCGACAGCCGCATGGCCGCGAGCGCGAGCCCGATGGCGGCGGCGTCGGTGAGCATGTGGGCCGCGTCGGACAGCAGGGCCAGCGAGTGGGCCAGCAGGCCGACGGTGATCTCGGCGGCCATGAAGGCCACGATCAGCGCCAGCGCCCCGGCCAGCAGCCGCGGCCCGCGACTGACCGCGGCCCCGGAGGGTGCCTGATGGTGCTGGTGTCCGCCGCCGCTCATGACCGGCTTCTCTCCGGGTGCGAGGCGGCGGGCGCGTGACCGATGTGCGTGAGCGCGATGTCCAGCAGCATCCGGACGTGCGCGTCCGCGAGGCGGTAGTAGGCCATCCGGCCCGACCTGCGGACCTGCACCACCCGGTGCGCCCGCAGCAGTCGCAGGTGGTGCGAGGCGGCCGACTCGCTGGCTCCGGCCGCGGCGGCCAGGTCACAGACGCACATCTCGCCTTCGAGCAGCGCGACCAGCACGCGCAGCCTGCCCGGATCGGCCAGCAACCCGAACACGTCCGCCAGTTCCGCCACCTGCGCGTCGGCGGGCATCGAGGCCCGCACGTTGGCCACCCTGTCCCGGTCCACGATCCTGACCGAGCAGTCATCCAGCTCCCCGGCCGCCGGAACGTCTGAATGGATGCTCATACATAGCAACGTTACCTTCGCTCCCGCCGGAAATCGAGGAGAGCAGGGGTTGGGGAGTGAGAGAAGGGGCGGCGGAAATCGAGGAGGGCGCGGCGCTGAGGTCGGTGCCGGAAGACCTGGCGACGTTGCAGACGGCGGGCAGAGCGAGCACAGAGCGAATTCAGAGGCGCGGATCCTTAGATGGCGCCATGAGCAACAGGGCACAGCTCCGGGCGCAGGCCAGACAACAGCGCGGTACCACCCAGCACGGGGCCAGGCAGAAGATCGCGGCGCAGCGAGCGGCGAGCGAGCGCCGCCGCAGGCTGCTGCTGGCGGGCGGCAGTCTGCTGGCCGTGATCGCGATCGTGGGCACGTTCATCGGGGTGAAGCTGACCGGCACGCCGTCCGCCGCGGTCCCGGTCAACGCCACCGCGGACGCCGCCGTGGCCAGGGCCGTCACCAGCGTGCCGGCCAGCGCGCTGAACGCGGCGGGCACCGGCGGCGCGACCCCGCTGTCGCCCATCGCCGGGCACCAGCCGCTGCTCACCAGCGGCGGCAAGCCCGAGGTGTTCTACGTCGGGGCCGAGTTCTGCCCGTTCTGCGCGGCCGAGCGGTGGGCGCTGACGGTCGCGCTCAGCCGGTTCGGCACGTTCTCCGGGCTGCACTTCATCCACTCCACGAGTAACGACTACGCCCCGAACACACCGACCCTGACCTTCTACAAATCGAGCTACCACAGCAAGTACCTGACGTTCACCCCGGTCGAATTGCAGACGGTGACCCGCGCGCCGCTGCAGAAGTTCACCGCGGCCCAGAGCGCGTTGTTCGCCAAGTACGACTCGCCCCCGTACGTGTCCACACAGGCCAAGCTGACGTTCCCGTTCGTGGACCTCGGCAACCAGGCGCTGATCAGCGGCGCCCAGTACTCGCCGACCACCCTCAGCGGGCTGACCTGGGGCCAGGTCGCCGCGGCCATCAAGAACCCGGACAGCACAATCGGCAAGGAAGTCAACGGCGCGGCCAACATGATCACGGCCGAGCTGTGCAAGCTCACCGGAGGCCAGCCGGCCAGCGTCTGCGCCTCGCCCGGCGTCAAGGCCGCCACCTAGCCGCCCCGAGTCCGCCCGCGGTCGCGCCCCACACCCCGGCGCCGGCCGCGGGCTACCCCGTTTTCGCCCGCTTGGCCGGCTGCTTCTTCGCGGCTGCGGCTGGCTTGGCCGCCGGCTTGTCCTTCCCGCCGGAACGCTTCGCCTTGGCCGCCTCCACGCTGGCCCGCAGCGCTTCGACCAGGTCGATAACCTCGCCCCCGTCGCTGCTCGGCTCCACCTGCTTGACCTCGCGCCCGGCGGTCTTGGCCTCCACCAGTTCCTCGACCGCGGACTTGTACTCGTCGGTGAACTGGGACGGGTCGAAGTCGGCGGCCAGCGAGTCGATGTAGCTGCTGGCCATGGCGATCTCCTGCTTGCGCACGGTGACCTCGGTCTGCGGGGCGAGCGACTCGGCGTCGCGCACCTCCTCGGGCCACAGCAAGGTGTGCACCACGAGGATGTCGCCCATCGCGCGCAGCACACCGAGCGCCTCCCTGGACCGCAGCGAGACCTTGACCACGGCCACCCGGTCGCTGTCGGCCAGCGTGTCCCGCATCAGCACGTAGGGCTTGGCCGCGGACTTGTCCGGCTCGGCGTAGTACGCCTTGCTGTACAGCAGCGGATCGATCTGGTCGGCCGGGACGAACTCCATCACGTCGATCTCTTTGGACGACGCGAGCGGCAGATTGCTGAAGTCCTCGTCGGACAGCACCACCATCTCGCCGTCGGGCAGCTCGTAACCCTTGGCGATGTCGCCGTAGGGCACCTCCTCGCCGTCGATCTCGCACACCCGCTTGTACCGGATGCGGCCGCCGTCCGAGGCGTGGACCTGCCGGAACGACACGTCGTGCGCCTCGGTCGCGGTGTACAGCTTCACCGGGATCGAGACCAGGCCGAACGAGATCGTGCCCCTCCATATTGCGCGCATACGACCAGGATAAGCGCAGGTAGACGGGGTGCCCCGGAGGCGTCCCGGCCGCGCCGCCGAACCACGCCGCCCACCGGGCCTCAGTCACCCCCACGAACCGGCTGGTACGTTCGAGTGGGGCTTTCATCGAGCCCGTTCAGGAAGAAAGCCCCCCAGCCTGGCGTTACCGGAAAGCGCACAGCAAACCAGTGCTCGCCAAACCCAGTGCTCGCCAAACCCAGTGCTCACCAAACCCAATGCTCACCAAACCCAATGCTCACCAACCCCGAGGCAGAGACATGACCGAGACTTCCGCCACCGCGCCACCACCGGATCCGTTCCGCACCATGGCCGGGACACCCTGATGCAGCTCACGGTGGTGGAATCGTCGCGGGTGTCACCCAGCCTGCAGCGGCTCGTGCTCACCGCGCCCGAGCTGTCCGGTTTCGAGTGCCTGCCAGGCCAGGACATCATGCTGCTGGTGGACACCGACGGCGGCAGGCCGGTGCGCCGCCGGTACAGCATCAGGGCGCTCGACCGGGACCAGCAGCGGCTCACCCTGGACATCGTCAGGCACGCCGGCGGCGGCCCGGGCGAGCAGTGGGTGCGGGCGGCCGAGCCGGGCACGACCGTGGAGGGCATCGGCCCGCGCGGCAAGATCAGCCCCAACCCGGACGCGGACTGGCACCTGTTCATCGGCGACGAGTCGGCGCTGGCCGCGATCTTCTCGATGGCGCAGTCGCTGCCCGCCGCGGTGTCGGCCACCGTCATCATCGAGGTCCCCGAGCCCGCCGACGAGCAGGAACTCGACGCCCAGGCCAAGGTGGAGCTGACGTGGCTGCCCAGGCTCGGCGCGCGGCCGGCCGGGGAGGCCGACGGGCTGGCCGAGGCCGCGCGGTCGGTGCAAATCCGCGGCGGCCGGCCGCACGTCTACCTGACCGGCGAGGCCAGGGTGGTGCTGGCCCTGCGCGAGATCCTGGCGCAGCGCGGCCTCGACCCGGCCGCGATATCGCCCAAGGCCTACTGGGGCCGCGGCAAGTCCAACGCCAGCCACGGCGAACCCGCCCGAGACCAGCGCTAACCCAGCGCTAACCCACCTCGTACCGGCGGAACGCCACCGCGTACTCACACCCCGCGCCGAGCCCGGTGAACCCGGCCATGTCCTTGAGGAATGTCTCGGGGTCGAAGTCGCGCCCGAGCCCCTCGATGTACACCTTGTGCTCGCGCAGCGAGGCCACCCCCGCGTCGATGGTCGCGGTCACGTCGACGAAGTGGCTGGGCGCCGCGTCCGCCGCCACGAGCACGTGCTTGATCCCTGACCAGGCCTCACCGGCCTCGGGGAACACCCACGGGTTGGCCGCGTCCCGGCAGGCGTCCAGCAGCGCCAGCCCCACCACGCGGTGGTCGGCGTGGTTGACGTTGCTGCTCTCCCCCCAGGTCAGCTCGAAGTTCATGCCGATCACCAGGTCGGGCCGCAGCCGCCGCAGCGCGGCGGCCAGGTCCCGCCGCAACGGCAGCCCGTACTCCACCAGGCCGTCCGGGTGATCGAGGAAGTCCACCGACGACACCCCGACCACGGCCGCGGACCGCCGCTCCTCCTCCTCGCGCAGCGGCCCGGTCTGCTCCGGCGGCATCGCCGCGATCCCGGCCTCGCCGCGCGTCACCATCAGGTACGACACCGAGCGGCCCTGCCCGGTCCAGCGGGCGACCGCCGCCGCCGCGCCGTACTCCAGGTCGTCCGGGTGGGCGACCACCGCGACCGCCCGCTCCCAGTCCTCGGGTACCGGCTCCATGACTTCCTCCCGTGGTACGCAGTCCGACAGGCTCGGCCGTGCCGCCGGCCACCCGCAGGGTCTACCCTGCCATGCATAACCCAGCCGGGAGGAGACAGCAGTGGCCGAGACGGTCCGGGCCGCCCTGATCCAGCAGCACTGGACGGGCGACAAAGAGACGATGATCAGCGCGGCGGTGGACGGCATCAAGACCGCGGCCTCGGCCGGGGCGCAGGCCGTGTGCCTGCAGGAGCTCTTTTACGGGCCGTACTTCTGCCAGGTGCAGGACGCCGACTACTACTCCTACACCGAGCCGATACCCGACGGCCCCACCACCAAGCTCATGCAAGAGGTGGCCAGGCAGCACGGCGTCGTCCTGGTCGTCCCCATGTACGAGGAGGAGCAGCCGGGCATCTACTACAACACCGCGGCGGTGATCGACGCCGACGGCACCTACCTGGGCATGCACCGCAAGAACCACATTCCCCAGGTCAAGGGCTTCTGGGAGAAGTTCTACTTCCGTCCAGGCAACCTCGGCTACCCGGTGTTCGACACCGCGGTGGGCAAGATCGGCGTGTACATCTGCTACGAGCGGCACTTCCCCGAGGGCTGGCGCGCGCTCGGCCTAGGCGGGGCCCGCATCGTGTTCAACCCGTCCGCCACCAGCCGCGGCCTGTCCGAGTACATATGGCGGCTTGAGCAGACCGCCGCCGCGGTGGCCAACGAGTACTTCGTCGGCACGATCAACCGGGTCGGCGTCGAGCCGCTCGGTGACAACGAGTTCTACGGCCAGTCCTACTTCGCCGACCCGCGCGGCCAGCTCATCGGCGACGCCGCCTCCGACACCGACGACGCGGTCATCGTCCGCGACCTGAACATGGACCTGCTGGCCGAGGTCCGCGACCAGTGGGCGTTCTACCGCGACCGCCGGCCCGACACCTACGAATCCCTGGTCCGCCCGTAGCCGAAAGGCCTTCCCATGCGCACAGTGATTTCCGGCGGGACGGTGGTCACCGCGACCGGAACGATGCCGGCCGACGTTTTGGTCGACGGGGAATTCATCGCCGCCCTCGCTGTCAGGGATGAAGGCAATGAACGACTCCGCACCGGAAACGACACCTCGCCACAGGCCTCGGCGTGGTCGGTAACGGCCGACCGCGTCATCGACGCCACCGGCAAGTACGTGCTGCCCGGCGGCATCGACGTGCACACGCACATGGAGATGCCGTTCGGCGGCACGTTCTCCGCGGACACGTTCGAGACCGGGACCAGGGCGGCCGCCTGGGGCGGCACCACCACGATCGTTGACTTCGCGGTGCAGGCCAAGGGCACGTCGCTGCTGGCCACGCTGGACAAGTGGCACGAGAAGGCGGACGGCAACTGCGCCATCGACTACGGCTTCCACATGATCGTCAGCGATGTCAACGAGGCGTCGCTGAAGGAGATGGACGCCTGCATCGCGGCCGGGGTGAACAGCTTCAAGATGTTCATGGCCTACCCCGGCGTGTTCTACGCCACCGACGGCGAAATCCTGCTCGCCATGCAGCAGGCGGCCAGATCCGGCGCGATGATCATGATGCACGCGGAGAACGGCATCGCGATCGACCAGCTCGTCGCCCAGGCCCTGGCGGCCGGCCGTACCGAGCCGGTCCAGCACGGCCTGACCCGCCCGCCCGAGCTCGAGGGCGAGGCCACCTCGCGCGCGATCACGCTGGCCAAGGTGGCCCGCTCGCCGCTGTACATCGTGCACCTGTCGGCGATCCAGGCGCTGGCCGCCGTGGCCGAAGCGAGGGACGGCGGGCAGAACGTCTTCGCCGAGACCTGCCCGCAGTACCTCTACCTGTCGCTGGAAGATCTGGCCAAGCCGGGCTTCGAGGGCGCCAAGTACGTGGCCTCGCCGCCGCTGCGCCCGGTGGAGCACCAGAAGTCACTGTGGCAGGGTCTGCGCACCAACGACCTGTCCGTGGTGTCCACCGACCACTGCCCGTTCTGCTTCAAGGATCAGAAGGAAATAGGCATCGGCGACTTCTCCAAGATCCCGAACGGCATCCCCGGCGTCGAGCATCGGATGGACCTGCTGCACCAGGGCGTGGTCTCCGGCGAGATATCGCTGCCGCGCTGGGTGGAGATCACCTCGACGACGCCGGCCCGGATGTTCGGTCTGTACCCCCGCAAGGGCGTCATCCAGCCCGGCGCCGACGCCGACATCGTCGTCTACAACCCCACCGCCAAGCAGATCCTGTCGGTGCAGACCCACCACATGAACGTGGACTACTCGGCCTACGAGGGCATGCAGATCACCGGCCGGGTCGAGACCACCCTGTCCCGCGGCCACATCGTCGTCGACAACGGCGAGTACCACGGCACCCCCACCCACGGCCAATTCCAAAAACGCGCCCTCTCCCAATACCTCCTCTAACCCCGCCAGCACCGCAGCGTAGGCATCCTCCGTATCGGAGCCGAACAGTACGGGAGCCACCGATGGACTTTGGGCTCGTCCTGCAGACCGACCCGCCGGCCCAGGCGGTCATCGACCGGATGCGCGTGGCCGAGGACAGCGGATTCCGCTACGGCTGGACGTTCGATTCCCACATCCTGTGGCAGGAGCCCTTCGTCATCTACTCGGGCATTCTGGGCGCGACCCGCGAGCTGGTCGTTGGCCCCATGGTGACCAACCCGGGCACCAGGGACTGGTCGGTGCTCGCTTCCCTGTTCGCCACGCTCAACGACATGTTCGGCAACCGCACGGTCTGCGGGATCGGCCGGGGCGACTCCTCCCGCCGGGTCATCGGCCAGCCGCCCAACTCGCTGGCCACGCTGTCGGCCGCCATGCACGTCATCAAGGATCTGGCCGAGGGCCGCGAGACCGTCCACCACGGCGTCACCATCAAAATCCCCTGGGTGCGGGACGGCAAGCTGGAGATCTGGATGGCCGCCTACGGGCCCAAGGCACTCAAGCTGGTGGGTGAGCAGGCCGACGGCTTCATCCTGCAGACCGCCGACCCCGACATCGCCCGCTGGACCATAGGCGCGGTCCGCGAGGCAGCGGCGCAGGCCGGCCGGTCCCCGGACGCCATCACCATGTGCGTGGCGGCCCCGGCCTACGTGGGCACCGACCTGGCCCACCAGCGTGACCAGCTCCGCTGGTTTGGCGGCATGGTCGGCAACCACGTGGCCGACCTGGTGCAGCGCTACGGCAGCAGTGGCGCGGTGCCGAAGGCACTCACCGACTACATCGCCGGCCGGGAGGGCTACGACTATTCCCACCACGGCCGGGCCGGCAACCCGTCCGCCGACTTCGTCCCCGACGACATCGTGGACCGGTTCTGCCTGCTCGGGCCCGCGCAGGCCCACATGGACCGGCTGCGCGAACTGGCGGACCTCGGGGTCGGCCAGTTCGCCCTCTACCTGATGCACGACCAGGCCGACCAGACCCTGGCCAGCTACGGCGCCGACGTCATCCCCGCGTTCACCTAGCCTCCCGTGATCAAGTTCTAGCCCCGGCCCAACAGCCCGGGTCCCGGGGTGGAGCGAGCCGGACCGGGGGTGTGAGATCGGCGACGTATTAGTCGCGGATGTTGCTGAACAGGGGGAACTATAGGAATATCTCGCCATGGAGAAGCTCGGTGCGTACTCAACCCCCCGGCCCACCGTGTGGGTGCCGCCCGCGGCCCGCGCTCGCCGGGCCGGCCGACGAGTGATCTGATGCGCCTGCTGCTGATTGGCGCCCCGGGCGCCGGTAAGGGAACGCAGTCCACGCGGCTGGCCAAGCGCTACGGCCTGACGCACATCTCCAGCGGCGACCTGCTGCGCCAGCACGTTCAGGACCAGACGCCGCTCGGGCAGAAGATCAAATGCTACGTCGACCAGGGCGACCTGGTCCCCGACGGCGTGGTCATGGACATGCTGCGCAAGCCGGTGGTCACTGCTGCCGAGTCCGGCGGGTACGTGCTCGACGGTTTCCCCCGCACGGTCGAGCAGGCCGAGGCGGCCTTCGCCGTGGCGCAACCGCTCGGCGCCGAGGTGCAGGCGGCCATCCACCTCGATGTTCCGACCGGGGAACTGGTGCGCAGGCTGCTGGCCCGCGGCCGGGGCTCCGACGACACCAAGGATGTCATCGAGCACCGTCTGCAGGTGTTCCACGAAAACACCATGCCCCTGCTCGAGTACTACGCCGGCCGGGAGTGGATGTTCACCGTGAACGGCGCCCAGGACCCCGGCGACGTGCACGATGAAATCGTCGCGCGGCTGCGCAAGCTGGCTGCCTTCCCGGCCTAACGCTGGCCGCTGTACCTGGACTGGCTGCGCTTTCTTTTCGGCAGCGCGGGCGGCCGGAACGGGTAAATCAGCAGTTTGTAGAAGCCCTGCCGGTACAGAGTGAACAGGAAGAGGTGCAGTTCGTTCTCGGCGTCGCTTCTCAGCCGTTCGGCCAGCCGCGGGTCGTCCGGATGGTACTTGCTCATGTTCCGCGTGGATGGGTGCGATTGCAGCGCGTCCCGCAGTCGCCCAGGGGTGTATAGATCCGCCAGCCTGGCCACCTTGATCTTGTGCTCGACCGATTCCCGCCAGCCGGCCAGGTCGTGCCCGGCCTGATGGTCCTTGACCCGGCCGGCCACCTGGGTGTGGTAATAGAGCACCGCGTCCGACATCCAGCCCGGCTGTCCCTCCACCGCTCTCGCCCTGACGTCGCACCAGTCCTGCATGTCCTCGCCCATCAGGTCGTCCAGGCGGCGCAGTGGATACATGAACCCGTCCACCATTGGACCGGTGACCGGGCCGCCCTGACCGCCGTCGCGCCGGACGGACGCCTTCCCGAACCACAGGGCGCTCGGCAAGATGAGGCCGACGTAGGCGGCGTGCAGATGATGACTCACCGAGACGACGGCCAGGCCGAGCCCGGTCGACACGATGACCGTTCCGGCGATGATGCCCAGCGCGCACCACCGGGCCCTGGGGCCGAAGGGGTTTCCGACCCGTCGGCACCGCAGCCGCAGAAAGATATAGGCGGAGACCATTGACACCACGACGGTGCCAGCTACTCCTAAGACCCAACTCGGCATGGTTCCCCCAACCCGTCAGGTTTGCACCCGCGCCCGATCGGACCTGCGTCCCCGTATGCTGCTGCAGGCCCATCCCCGAGGCAATATGCTTTCAGGTGATTGGTCATCTAGCCAGACGTGCCCCAGTGCTTTGTGGTAAGAAGTGCATCTGCCTATATAGGCGCTTGAGGTGCACGAGAATAGCGCAACGCGTGAGGCGTCTGAGTTTCGTGGGGAATATGGGATTAGCGGGTGCTGGCGCCATTTCTGGCCGTGCGCTTTACTGGTTCTATGCAGGTCAGCGCGGCACGATCGGTGATGCCGGGTGGACCGCGCGCGCCGCGGCGGGCCCGCGGCCGCTTCGCTGGGCCCCCGGTACCGGCGACGGAGGGTATTCGTAACACTTCGGTAACGGAAGCGTTGCGATTCGGGGAGCAAAGGTTAGGGTATCCTCACCCTGAAGCCACTTCCTTTAGGTAAGGCTATATCTTTAGCTATACCTAAGCCCGTACTCGGCTTAGGCCGCTCGCCCGACTCCCCCAGGAGCTGACATGGCCCTACGACTAGGCGTTTCGTCCGACCGGCAGGCCATGGAGCACCGGATCAGTTCCGAACTAACCGACCTGATCACGCAGGTCACCAACGAGATCGACTGGCTCATGCGGGAGAACAAGATCTCCCGTGCCGATCTCGCGTCCCGGATGGGTGTCTCGCCGGGGCGCGTCAGTCAGGTCCTGTCTGGGGGCGAGAACCTCACGTTGCGAACGCTCGCATCGCTGGGGGCCGCGCTCGACGCGCACTTCGAGGTCGAGCTCAGGTCGGCCGCCCCCGTGATGGACGGGACCGAGCCCACCCGGACCGAGGCCGGCCATCAGGCCCCACGGGCCGAGCACTTCGAGCAGGCCGCCCGCTTCGACCCGGCCAGGTTCGGCGAGTATTCGCGCCGTCGCTAGCTCGCCCCGCCCGTCGTCAGGCAACGCTGGTTAGTTCTCGGCGGCGGCGTAGCTGTGGGCGTAGTGCAGGTAGTTGGCTGCCACCTGGTCGACGAGCTGGTTTTCGGTCAGATTCCCGGCGAGGTGACCGGCCAGCGGCTTCTCCCAGATGCTGCGGCCGATCGCGAAGCCGTGGACCCCTTCGACGCCAGCGGCGATCCGCAGCCAGTGGTCTAGGCGCTCGGCGGGGGCGTCGCGGCCGAGTACGATGCAGCGCACGCGATCGCGCCCACCGGCCCTGGTCGTGGCCACCACGGCCCGCGCATCCTCGGCAGTTTCCAGGCCCTCGATCTTCCAGATGTCCGGCTCCACGCCGGCCGCCTCCATCTCCCTGATCACCTGCTCGGTCAGTCCGGGCCGCAGCTTCGCGTCGTAGTCGTCGCCCGCCTTCGCCTTCTGGTCCGCGGTGGCCGGGACCAGTAGTTCGACGATCAGCGTCCGGCCGGCCTCGCGCAGGGCGGCGGAGGCCAGGGCCAGCCGGTCCTGCTGACCGCGCCGGTCACCGGCGGCGAAATCGGGGTTGTCCCGTACCAGCACCTTGACGTAGTCGGGATCGAACCGCACCAGGTGATCGAGCCAGGTCCGCTCGCCGACGGCGCCGTACTCCAGGGTGAACCAGTCCTGGCCGCTGCGTTCGATGGGCATGGCCAGCCGCAAGCCCGCGTCGCGAGCGCGCCGGGCGACCTCGGCGCCGTAGCGTTCGTCGACCAGGACGCCGGCCTTGGCCCGGTCCGCGCCCTGGTCCAGCGCGGCGAGCAGACCCTGGAAGACGAGCAGCTTGCCGGCCGCGATGTGCGCGGCGTCGGCCTCGGTGGGTTCGCCGGTGAGGTGGTAGACCTGGCTGGCCAGCGACGCGCGGTGGTCCATGGCCAGCAGGAACAGATCAGGGTCTGGAGTAGCCGGAGCGGACATGTCGGGACTCCCGTCGGGTGCACCAGGCCAGCGCGGCGGTCGCGGCCAGCAGCATCAGCAGGACACCAGTGAACCAGAGCGTCGCGGTGGTCGCGCCGGTGTACCTGGTGGCCAGGCCCAGGCCCACGGTGGGCAGGCTGAGACCGGCGTAGGCGATCAGGAACAGCCCGGCCAGCGCCTCGCCCCGCACCCGGTCGGCGGCCATCGCCGCTACCGTCCCGAGCGCGGACTTGAACAGCACCCCGGCCCCGGCGCCGGCCAGCGTCCCGCCGATCAGGAAGGCGGCCAGGCTCGCCTCCCGCATGCCGGCCGCGAGCACGACCATTCCGGCCGCCTCGGCGGGCAGGCCGAGGCCAAACCTGCGGCCGGGGGTCAGGTGGCTGGTCGCGATCTGGGCCAGGGCGGCGGCGCCGAACACGGCGAACACGACGGCGCCGGCCAGCAGCCCGCCTGGGTGATGCAGGGTTCCGGCCACAAACCCGCTGGCGAGCGACGTGAACAGCCCGAAGATCGCGAACGCGGTGAACGCGCTCGCCGCCGCGACCACGTAGCGGGTCCGGTCGGCACTGGCTACCCGGATGCGCTGGGGCCGGTACCTGAACCGTTCGGCGGAGTCCGGGACGGTTTCCGGGCTCAGGCCGACCGCCACCACGCTGACCAGGATCAGCACCACGAAGACGCCGTAGGGCGTGCGCAGCGGCGCGGTGGCGAACTGCGCCAGCAGACCGGCGATCAGCGTGCCGGCGCCGAGGCCGCCGAAGTTGGCCGCCGTGGACACCAGCTCGAACCGGCTCGGTCCGGCGTCCGGACGGCTGATGGAGTGCAGATCGTGCAGGTAGGCGGTGGCGGTGGCGGTCACCAGGCCGACGGCGAGCCCGCTGAGGAGCCGCGCGGTGATCAGACCGGGCAGGTCCGGCCAGATCAGCAGCAGCAGCGCGGCCAGCACTTCCAGGCCGAGCGCCGGGACCAGAATGCGCTTGCGGCCGACCCGGTCGGACAGGTGCCCGGCGAGCAGCAGGCTCGCGACCACCCCGGCCGCGTACATGACGAACACGATCGTCACGGTCAGCGCAGAGAGATCGTCGCGCCCCTGGTAGAGCGGATACAACGGGGCGGGCACGGACGCGAAGGCCATGGCTACCGTGAAGGCGATAGCGATCAGCCAGAACCCTCCGCGAGGCCCGATCCGGCCAGCGTCGGCCAGCACGCTGCCAGCCAGGTCTGGGTCAGCCAGATCTGGGTCAGCCAGGTCTGGGTCAGCCAGGTCTGGGTCGACGACGCGTGGGGCAGGCCGGGGGGATCGCGCGGTGGCGGAGGGCACGACAAAAGCGGACCTGGAAAGCGTCATGGCGGTTACCCCGTGGAGTCATGTGATTACTCTCTACTTTCGGGCGTTAGGGGCAACCGCGTCCGGCGAATGATTTCACTCACTACGATCGGAATTAGTGAAATTGGCCGGGGATAGGGCCGCTTCCAGGTGATTTTCCTTGGCCTTTGCCGACGACCAGACCAGCGGAAACGCCCCCGGAATGTGATCTGCACAACTACATTGACCGGCATGGGGGACCGGGGTTTCTCGAAGTGGACGTGCGCGGGGATTATTGGCTTGGCGGCGGTGCTCGGCCTGGCCGCGTGCTCGGCCGGTCACCAGCCGGTCTCCGGCGCCACGGCCGCCAGCGCCGCGGGCACGGGGACCGCCGGCACGGGGTCGGCCACGGCGCGCGCCGCGAGCCCTAGCACACTGAGCAGCCCGTCGGCCCGTCCCGCGATCACCTCGCCGGCGCCCGCCTCGGTGACCATCGCGGTCGTGGGTGACACCATGCTCGGCGACACTCCGGACCTGCCGCCGGACCCGGGCGGCTACCTGGACCCGGTCAAGCACACGCTCGACTCGGGCGCGCAGATCGTCTTCGGAAACCTCGAAGGCACGTTGACCACGGCGGACACCAGCAAGTGCGGCCGGGCCGGCCCGAGCCATAACTGCTTCGCGTTCCGGCTTCCGCCGGACTACATCCAGTACCTGAAGAGCGCGGGCTTCACCATGCTCAACGACGCGAACAACCACTCGTTCGACTTCGGCCCCGCCGGGCAGGCCCAGACCGTGTCGACCATCCACGCGGCCGGCCTGGCCCAGACCGGGCTGCCCGGTGAGATCACATTGGTGCGGGCCGGCCAGACCAAGGTCGCCTTCCTGGGCTTCGCGCCCTACGACTACGACGCCAACCTGCTCGACCTGCCCGCAGCGCAAGCGCTGATCGAGCGGGCCGTCAAGGAGGCGAACTTCGTGGTCGTGTACATGCACGCAGGCGCCGAGGGTTCCGACGCCGACCACGTGACGGGACACGAGGAGTACTACCTGGGCGAGGACCGGGGCAACGCCGAGGGGTTCGCCCACATGGCGATCGACGCCGGCGCCAGCCTGGTGATCGCGAGCGGCCCGCACGTGCTGCGCGGGATGCAGTTCTACCGGGGGCACCTGATCGCCTACAGCGTCGGCAACTTTGCGAGCTACGGCGACTTCGCCACCAGCGGCGACCTGGACGAGAGCGTGATCCTGCACGTGACGCTGTCCTCGCGCGGTCAGTTCCGCAGCGCCCGGATCTACCCCATCCAGTTCGTCGGCGCGGGCCAGCCAGTACCGGGCGGCGGCGCCGTCCCGTTCGTGACGCAACTGTCGGACGAGGACTTCGGGGCCAGCGCCGCGCGCATCTCACCGTCGGGCGCCATCACCGCCCCCTGACGCCCGGTCCTGGAGATATGACACCTGATTCAGGTGTCGTCTGGGTCGGGCTTGGAGGTGCCATGGGGTCGGTTCTGAACATATGACACCTGATTCAGGTAATACGGGATGTCGGTGACCCGACTGGCTCAGGCGAGTTTGTTCAGAAGGACTTGCTCCTGGTCGGCGGCGAGACCCTCGACGGCTGGATCCGGGCCGCCCCGGGCCAAGTCCCAGGCCAAGGTGTCGCACAGGGTCTCGGTGACTGGGCGCAGCGTCAGGCCGACGGCAAGCGCCCGGCGCACGGCCAGCGCCTGGACCGAGCGGCTGACCAGGTCGGGATCGTAGGCCGCGACGTCGACCACCGCGTCCCAGGACCGGCTGGACAGGGCGGTCAGGTCGCCGGCCCGGTCACCGATGATCTTCTTGAGGCCCGGGTAGAGCTCCGGGTTGCTCTGGCCTCGATTGAACAGCGTGACCTCGTCGCCGCGGCCGAGGGCGGCGTCAACGACGGCCCGGCCTAGGAAGCGGGTTCCACCGAGAACGAGTATGTGCATCGGTGCGCGACTCTAGCAGTGTGGTGCCGGGATCCGGTGGCCACCGTTCAGGTAGATGATCTTGACTGTCCGGGACTGCGGCTTCTACTGCTTGCATCGTCTGGACGAGGCGCTGGCGGGGCCCTTGCGGACCCCGCCAGGCGGGTTGATCAGAACTTCGACAGGATCGAGATGAACCTGGCCGAGGTGGATCCGAGGCCGGTGAGGCTGTCGAATCCTGGGGCAGTGGTCAGCGTCACGTCGCGCGTCTCGCAGTTACCCGTCGAGTCGCAGTAGGTTTCCGGGCCCGCGTAGTTGATCGCCCGCAGGCTCACCACGTAGCCACCCGAGGGGGAGACGCTGTTGATGTAGTCGACGCGGACGACGGCCGCCGAGTCCGGGTTGGCCGGCGCCTGGATGTCGTTGAACGCCGCCGGGCTCTGCGCGTCCGCCTTGTACAACTCCGGGTTCAGGAAGCCGAGCGACGTGCCCGAGACCTGATCGGTGTCGGCGATGACCCCAGCCAGCAGCGGCGTGGCCAGGCTGGTCCCGCCCTCCTTGAACTGGGAGTAGAAGTCGCCGCTCGGGAACGCCTGGGTCAGCCCGATCAGCAACCCGCTCTGCGCGTCGGCGTCCATCGAGACGTCCGGCAGAACCCGCATCGCCTCGCCGGTGACCGCGCCGTTCCGGTCGGCCAGCGCGGCGGGCACGACCGGGTCCTGGTAGGTCGGCTCGGTGTAGAAGTAGCTGGTCCCGCCGCCGGCGCCCGACTGGTAGGCGAGGCTGGCCGCTGGCGTGGTCGCGGACCCGCAGTTGGTGGTCTTGGATTCACACAGCACCTGCTTGGCCGTGGACCAGCCGTACTCGGCGACGCGGCTGTTGTGGGCGCCCACCTCGACGGTGGTGCCGCCGACCGCGGTCACGTACGGGCTGCTCGCCGGGTAGTTCGGGATGGCCAGGCCGAAGTCGGCGAAGTTGTCACCGTCGTCGCCGGTGCAGTACAGCACGCTGACCCCGGTCCCGTCCGCGAGCAGGAACAGGTTGTCGAAGGCGTTGTGCGTGGCCACGTCGTCGAAGAGGTCACCGAGCGTCTCCAGCCAGGAATTGCTCACCACCTGAGCGCCACCGGTGATGGCCGTGTTCTCGGCGGCCAGCAGGCCGGGGTTCAGGCAGGTCGTCGCCCCGACGTACTGCAGGTGCGCCCCTGGCGCGATCGAGTGCGTGGTTTCCACGTCCAGGGACTGCTCGGCGTACCAGCCGTTGCCGCCGGCGCAGTCGTTCAGGTTGGCGATCTTCGCGGGCGCGTCGTCGGTGAACTGGCTGCTGGACAGCGGGTGACCGGGGTCGTTCAGCTTGAAGTAGTGCTGCGCGTTGGCCAGCAGGCGCGGCGAGTCGTAGGCGTCCACGAT
This sequence comes from Streptosporangiaceae bacterium, assembly GCA_036267135.1. Lineage (GTDB taxonomy): Bacteria > Actinomycetota > Actinomycetes > Streptosporangiales > Streptosporangiaceae > PALSA-505. Next base: position 50,776 of record DATAWQ010000132.1, read on the forward strand.
CGCGATCGTCTCGCCCTTGCCGTCGTCGCCCTTGGCTACCTGGCCGTTCAGGCCGTAGGCGCCGCGGAGCTGGGCCGGCTTGTAGCCGCAGATGTCGTAGGGCTCGGGGTAGGTGTACGGCTGGTAGAGGTCGCCGGAGTCCGTGGTGTCGCTCTGCTGCCCCCAGTAGGCCGAGCAGGGCTGAGGGTTGCGGAAGCCGGCGGCCGGCGGGGGTTCCTGGGCGCCCTTGGCCGGCTGGGCTGGCTGGCTCACCGCCTGGGTGCTCGCCTGGCTGGCGCTGCCGTTGGCCAGGCCGGTGGTGGCCAGGTACCCGTTGATGCCGAGCGCGCCAGTGACGGTGCCCGTCAGCGCCGACGGGATCGTGATCGTGCCCTTGGCCAGCCGTACCTTCCGGCCGGCCAGCTTGTAGTAGCCGAGCTTGACGCCGAAGGCATGCTCGACGGTGCGCGCGGTCCCTTGGGCCGGGACGAACATGCGGTCGGCGGGCGCCGCTCCGGCGGTGAAGCCTTCTTTACGCAGCCAGGCGGTGGCCTTCGCCACTTCGGCCTTGGTCGGGCCGTACTTGGCTTCCCACTGGGCGTCGGTCAGATAGTGATGGAACTGCGCCGACCCCGGGGTGGAGACCTCACGGGCCAGCGCCTGCGCGCCGGTGGCGTTGCGCAGTGACAGCACCAGGTCGAAGCCCACGGAACTGGTGGCCGCGACGCTGCCGTCCGGGTGCGACCGCGCTTTGGCTTGCAGTGACCGGACCGCGGCGGCGTTCGGCCCGGAGTGCCCGGTGCGGGCCGGGTGCAGGCTGTGCGCGGAGGCGGCGCCTGGGGCCGCGGCGACGACCGATGCGGCCAGCCCTAATGACCCAGTGAGCGCCAGCCAGCGGGCAGTTCTCATGGTCCCTCCTTCGTGTGCTTCACATGATTCCCGGTGCTTGCTCGCACCCGGGCGACGATTTATCCGAGCGGGGGTCTGGGTCGGACCTTAACGACGCGTCCCCGGCTAAGGCAATGGCCGGCCAGTGCAGGTGGGCCACGGTCGCGTCGTCGTGCTGTTTGGACCGGGGATGCGGGCAGGCCCGTTCGGCCGCGCGCAGCAGATCGATCAGGGCATCCGGGCCCCGGTCGTGCAAGCGGGTCAGGATCACCGGCCAGGGGTAGCCGTACCAGTCGGCCAGCCGGGTGACGCCATCGGTGAACAGCGCGGCGTCGGTCAGCTTCCCGAGGGCGGCGGAACCCGACACCGCCTGGAAGGCGGCGGCGGGGTCGGTGCTTGCCACCCAGAAGCCGCCGGGCTGGTTGCGGTGCGTCCGGACCACTTCGGGGGTGTAGGGCGGCCCGCCGGGCAGCCGGGCCAGCCGGTTGTCGGCGATCAGCGTGAGCCGTCCGCCGGCCTGGCGCAGCACGATGGGGGAGTCGCAGAGCACCAGGTAGTCCAGCGTGGTGGGGGTGGCCCTGGCGACGGCCACCGTGGACGACGGGCTGTCCGGGTTGGTCAGGTCACAGGTGTCCCGGTGGGTGCCGGCCAGCTCGGCGATGGCTTCGGCCAGCACCTGGGTCAAGGGCGCCGGGGCGGCCAGGGCCAGCCGCCGGGCCAGTCCCGCGGCCAGGTGGCGCACCAGCCAGGGCACGTCGTGGCGGCAGCCGGTGGCGACGCCGCGGGCCGGGGACGCGCCGTCCAGCACGAACGCCCAGTCCGGACCGGACGCGGCCAGATCCTCGTTGATCCGGCCCGGCAGGCCCGGCAGGCTGGGCGCGGCCCGGGTGGCGTGGCTGATCTGCACGTCCGGTCCTGATCAGGCCAGGAACGCTTCCAGCCAGGCCGTGTGGTAGTCGCCTGCGATCACATCGGGAACCGTGAGCAGCCGCTGATGCAGCGGCGCCGTCGTGGTCAGCCCGCCGATTTCCAGCTCGGCCAGGGCCTGCCCGGCCCGGGCCAGCGCCTGCGGCCTGGTGGTGCCCCAGGCGCACAGCTTGCCCACCAGCGAGTCGTAGAAGGGCGGGACGACCGCGCCGGGGGCGAGCGCGTGGTCCATCCGGACCCCGGGCCCGCCGGGGACCTCGAGAGTGCTCACCGTGCCGGGCTTGGGCAGGAATCGTTTGGCCGGGTCCTCGGCGTTGATCCGGCATTCGACCGCGTGGCCGCGCAGCTCGATGTCCTCCTGGCGGACCGACAGCGGCTGGCCCGCCGCCACCCGCAACTGCTCGGCCACCAGATCCAGGCCGGTGACCAGCTCGGTGACCGGGTGCTCCACCTGGATCCTGGTGTTCATCTCCATGAAGTAGAAGTCATCGCCGTCCACCAGGAACTCCACCGTGCCCGCGCCCGTGTAGTCCACCCGGCGGGCCAGCCGCACCGCCGCCGAGGTCATCCGGTCCCGCAGGTCCTGAGGCAGGGCCGGCGCCGGCGCCTCCTCGAAGATCTTCTGCCGCCGCCGCTGCAGAGAGCAGTCCCGCTCGAAGCAGTGCACGACCTGACCGTGCGCGTCGGCCAGCACCTGGACCTCGATGTGGCGGGCCCGGGCGACGCTGCGCTCGACGTACACGTCCCCGTTCCCGAACGAGGCCGCCGCCTCCCGCCGGGCCGACTCGAGCACCGTGCGAAGCTCGGCCTCGTCCCTGGCCGGCCTGATGCCGCGCCCGCCACCGCCCGCGGCGGCCTTGACCAGCACTGGGTAGCCGACCCTAGCGGCGGCCGTGACCGCCTCGTCGTCGTCTTCGACCAGGCCGCTGCCGGGCACCAGCGGAACACCGGCCTCCTGCGCCAGTTCGCGGGCCCTGGCTTTGTTGCCCATGGCCGCGATGGCCTGGGCGGATGGCCCCACGAACGTGAGCCCGGCCGCGGTCACCGCCCCGGCGAACTCGGCGTTCTCGCTGAGGAAGCCGTAGCCGGGGTGGACCGCGTCGGCCCCGGCCTCCTTGGCCGCGGCGATGAGCGTGCCGATGTTCAGGTAGCTCTGCGCGGCCTGCGGCGGGCCGATCGGCTTGGCGTCGTCGGCCAGGCGCACATGCACCGCGTCGGCGTCGGCCTCGGAGTAGACGGCCACCGCTTCGGCGCCCACCTGGTGACAGGCCCGGATCACCCGGACCGCGATCTCGCCGCGGTTGGCGACCAGTACCCTGCACAGCGGCTTGGCGTCCATCTGCCCCTCCGTTCGACTCGCGAGCGGGTTAGAGCCTACAGATGCCCTCGATGTATCAAGGCGGCCCACGGCGCCTCTTACTACTTTGTAGGCCGGTCCGCTGTCCGGCCACGTTCTGGCCAGGCTGCGGCCGGCCTGATCGCAGGCAGGCAACGGAGGACACGTATGCGCGCAGAGAAGCGACTGCCCAGGCTCGCGGGCGGGCCACCCGGCCCACAGGCCGCACCGCGTCAGGCAACGTGACCCCGATCGTGGTTGCCACCAACAAGGCCGGGAAGGCCATCCCGGTAGGCAATTCCCCGCTCGGCATCGCTGTCACCCCTTAGCCGGGTGAATTGAGCGGCGGCCGCCGGAGGGGGCGGCCGCCGCTCGGCGCGCCGAGCCGGTTCCACTTATCCGGCGCGCCGGAGCCGGTTCAGCCTAACCGGCGCCATTCAGCCGGTGACGTGCGATAACCTGCTCCGGCTCGGATCTGAACGAAGGTCTGCACAACCAGGAGGGGACACGATGAGCCTTGAGGAGGCCTCGCGCCAGCTCGAGCAGGCCATTCACGATGCCCAGGTGGCGTTCGACTGCATCGGCCTCGGTCATATCGACCGGGCCCACACGAACGCGCTGACGGCCAGGACGGCGGCGGACGCGGCCGAAAACGCGCTGCGTGTCGCCCTGCGTGACTCGAACCTGCCCTCGGACGACGACTAGTCACGCCCGGTCCCTGGGACCACTCCAGCGCGGGCCGGAACGGATGGAGGCACCGAATGCGGAAAGTGGTACTTGGGGCTTACACGGCCTTCCCATCCTCTGGGATACTCGAACTGGTGTACTCACCAGCGGACTAGCAAGCCCCCGGTTGATGGCGGGTTACTGGGTCGCCGGGGCGGGGTCCATCGGACCGCCGGGGTTCACCTGCGCGCTCAAGGCGTTGAGCCCGAGAGCCGAGATGATCTCGTTCCACCGTGACTCCTGGCAGCCGTTGGTCCGGCTGATATCGATCGTTACCCAGGTGCCGTACCAGTACCCCGTGATGGTGGCGGTCTGCGACCCGTAATCGATCATCGAGCACACTTCGCCATGGGCCAGCGGCGTGAACGGATGACTGGCGTGGCTGAGCTGCGAGCAGGCCCGGGACGGATCCGGCAGGGTCCCGCCGGACGGGCCGCAGGTCAGCGTCCAGTGCTCGCTGGGACCGGACGGCGAAGTGCGGGCCGCGATCCACAGCTCAGCCTCCGGATGGCGTGGCGGGCGATGGCCGGGACCGCTCGGCGGCGGCCCTCCCGACTCGGGTCCGCCCGGTCCGCCCGGTCCAGGTCCGCCCGGGCGCTCCGGTCCGCCAGGCCCTCGCGTCACCGGCCCGGCTGATCCTGTCGTGCTGCTCGACGTGGCAATTCTTGGCGCCGCCACCGTCCCGTGCGTGTCCGCGAAGGCGGGCCCGGCCGGGAGTCCCGCGAGCCCCCAGCTACACCCCGCGACAACCGTCGCAGTCAGTACATTACGCGTAAATGCCCTGGTCAATAGGGGTTTCATATTAGTAATGACGCAAGTGCACAGGGTTAACGTTGCTTGCGTTTCTTGATCACATTGCCACCCTCAGCCAAGACGCTCCAGTTCCCGTTCGGGGGCTACGCAGGCGTGGCAGCCTTCCGGGCCAGGATCCAGGTGTAGGGCACGTCGTGGTCGCCCTCTGTCTGGATTCTCAGGGCGGTCTGCTCGATGTCAAACCCGGCTTCGCGGACGAGCTGGCGGGTGGCGTCGGCGCCGAACATGCTGAAGTACATGTCAACGCCCAGCCATTCCCGCACGGTGCCGGGCTCGTCGAAATCTTCGATGCTCAGCAGGAGCAGGCCGCCGGGCCGGAGCCAGTGGTGAAGGCGTCCGAGGAGAACCCGGTGCTCATCCCGGGGGATGTGGTCGAAGGTGTAGAGGGAAATGATCGCGTCGAAGTGCCCGGCCGGGAAGGTGGCCGTACGCGCGTCTCCGCAGACGAACTCCGCGTCTGGAACATTCCGGGCCGCCTGCTGGATGTGTTCCGGGGAAATGTCGAGCCCGGTTACGCGGTACCGGCTGGCAAGTTCCGCGGCCACCGGAACGCCGGCCGCGCAGCCCAAGTCGAGAACGGCCGCGCCGGGCCGCAGTGCCTTGGCCAGCTCCGCGATCCACTCGGTGCGCGGCCAGCGGGCGCTGTCATGCTCCAGCGCCCGGTACAGGCTCGCGGCCTGGTCGTAGCCAGACCGCACGATCTCGCCGGGGTCACGTGACATGCCCGCGAGTCTACGTTGGGGTGGAGTGATCTGCTCGAATGGATCGTTATAGGGACATAGGGGAATAACGGAAAACCCTCGAATATGTCACGTGGAGAATCGCGTCATCTTTGGGTCACATCGTGCCAAAAGATAACGGCCGGCTCGTGTCATCTACTCCTCTCGCCCACGCGTCTGACAGTGGGGCGCACCAAAGGGCGCGAAATCGGGCCCGCAACGGGCCATGATCGTACTGGGGATCCGCGATGACCGTTATCCGGCATTGTCTGCTCGCCGTCTTGGGTCTCGGGCTGATGCTGGGGTTAGTGGCCTGCGGCACAACGGGCTCAGCGGGATCCGTGGCCTCCGACGGCGGCGCGCCCGCCTCGGCCCTGCTCCAGGGTGCGAGCCCGAGCCCGAGTGGCACCGCCTCGTCGCCGCCACGACACGCACCCCCCAATCCCCAGCATCGGCGATCGGCCGCAACGCCGCCGTCCTCCAGTCGGTCGCCCCGAGCCGGCGCTGCGGGCGGTTGCTATCCCCTGAGCGACGAGGACACCTGTTATCAGCCGGGCGAGTACTGCCGGGATGATGACCATGGAGTGACCGGGCGGACCGCGTCGGGTGAATCGATCATCTGTGCGGACAACGACGGCTGGCGCTGGGAACCGGCCGGCGGATCCACACCGCGTCCCACGCCACCACCGACCAGTCCTCCGGCAACGGGCAGTCCGTCGCCGTCGGCCAGTCCTACGTCAATGCTCAGTGGTACGTAATATCCGATTCAACGCAAAACACTTATAAAGGATGCACCACCGACCGTTATATAGGTAGTTGCCCAGCTTTGTCCGGGTGACCCGCGACGCCCTTCAGTGCGGCCCACCCGGTGCTGGGAAGAAATAGGCAAGAAACTATCCCAATCACCTCTTGTAAGCATCCGCGTCTTTCGCTATGACCTAATTGACAACGATGTCGGCCGAACCCCGCACGGCCCCGTGGCCACCCCACCCTGACCGTCGGACCCGGCCGGCCCGGCGAAAGGCGACCGGCATGCCCACACAGTTCAGGCACCCGCACCGGGTGCGCCGACGGCTATCCACCCGGCTGCCGGCGGTGGTGATCGCCGCCGCCTCCCTGCTCGCGGGCGCCACGCTCCTGCCCGCCAGCACCGCCCAGGCCGCCGCCTCAGCCACCTCAGCCACCTCAGCCACCTCAGCCACCTCAGCCCGGGCCGCCACCTCGGCCACCGCCATCGCCCACGGAACCAGACCGCATCAGGTCACCAACCCGGCTTCGCTGGTCAACCCGTTCATCGGCACCTCCAACGGGGCCAACGACTTCCCCGGCGCGGATGCGCCGTTCGGCATGGTGCAGTGGAGCCCGGACACCACGTCGCGCCCGGAAGGCGGCGGGTACAGCTACGGCGACTCGGCCATCACCGGATTCAGCCTGACCCACCTGTCCGGCCCCGGCTGTGGCGCCGAGGGTGACGTCCCGGTCCTGCCGACCACCGGGGCGATCAACACCAGCGCGACCGACTCGTTCTCGCACTCCAACGAGTCCGCCGACGCGGGCAACTACAAGGTAGCCCTGGGCAACGGGGTCACCACCGACCTGACCGCGACCACCCGGACCGGGATGGCCCAGTTCACCTTCCCTTCGACCACCGAGGCCAACCTGATCTTCAAGCTGGACGACAGCCAGAACGGCGACTCGGCGACCAGTTTCACCGTGGTCAGCAACACCGAGGTCAAGGGCTCGGTCACGTCGGGGAACTTCTGCGGTGCGGGCAACACCTACACCACCTACTTCGACATGCAGTTCAGCCAGCCGTTCGCCACGAACGGCACGTTCTCCCCGAAGGGCCTGCGTCACGGCGCGCGCCACCTGTCGATGAAGGCCCGCAGCACCGCGGCCAAGGCGGCCATCGTCTCCCCGCACACCACCGAGCGCCCGGGCCACCCCGTCTACCACGGCCCGCGTCCGGCCGGCCGGACCAAGGTGACCCCCGCCCTCACCGGGCCGGACGGTGCCTACCTGACCTTCAACACGACCGGCAGCCAGACCCTGCTGGCCAAGGTCGGCGTGTCCTACGTGTCGGCCGCGAACGCGGCGGGCAACCTGCAGGAGGAGAACTCCGGCTGGAACTTCGCCTCGACCCTCTCCGCCACGCAGACCGCCTGGAACGCCCTGCTCGGCAAGATCCAGGTCGGCGGCGGCACCAGCGCGGACCAGACCGACTTCTACACCGCGCTGTACCACTCGCTGCTGCACCCCAACGTGTTCAGCGACGACAACGGCCAGTACATGGGCGTGGACGGCAAGGTGCACACGGTGGACTCGGGCCACTCGGCGTTCTACACCAACTTCTCCGGCTGGGACATCTACCGCTCCCAGGCGCAGATCGAAGCGCTGATCGACCCGCAGGCCGCCAGCGACACCGCCGAGTCGATGGTGGACGACTACACCCAGGACGGCATGCTGCCCAAGTGGATGGAGAACAACGGCGAGACCTACGTGATGGTGGGTGACCCGGCCGATTCGATCATCGCGGACTACTACGCGTTCGGCGCGCGGAACTTCAACACCTCGGCGGCCCTGTCCGACATGGTGGCCGAGGGCACGAACACCGGCAACATCCGGCCCGGCCTGAACTACACCAACGAGCCCGGTTACCTGCCCGCGGACGGCAGCTACGGCTGCTGCAACTACTACGGCCCGACCGCGACCACGCTGGAGTACGGCACGGCCGACTTCGCCGTCTCCGCGCTGGCCGGGGATCTGGGTAACGCCAGTGACCAGCAGACGTTCCTGAACCGGTCGCAGAACTGGTGGAACGTGATCAACCCCGACAGCGGCATGGCCCAGCCCCGCGACGCCAACGCCACCTGGGTGAGCGGATTCGACCCGACCAGCGACAACAACTTCGTCGAGGCGGACTCGTGGATCTACACCGGGATGGTGCCCTACGACCTGGCCGGGCTGGCGCAGGCCAAGGGCGGCAACAGCGCGATGACTGCCTACCTGGGCACGGTCCTGCGCAACTACACCGGCGCCAACGGGTACGCCTGGATGGGCAACGAGCCGAGTATCGAGCTGCCCTGGGAATACGACTACGTCGGCCAGCCGTACCAGACGCAGGAGGCCGTCCGCCAGATCCAGGACCAGCTCTGGACCGACGGCCCCAGCGGCCTGGGTGACGGCAACGACGACCTCGGCGCGATGAGCGCCTGGTTCGTCTGGTCCGCGCTCGGCCTGTACCCGATGACGCCTGGCGAGCCCGCCCTCGCGCTCGGCTCCCCGATGTTCACCCAGGCCAGCATCACCCTTCCGTCGGGCAACACGCTGACCATCGACGGCAACGGCGCGGCCGACAACGCCCCGTACGTGCAGTCGGCCACCTGGAACGGCTCGGCCTGGAACAACGCCTACGCGCCAACCTCGGCGATCACCAGCGGAGGCACCCTCGCCTACACGCTGGGCACCTCACCGAACACCTCCTGGGCGTCGGGCGCGTCCGCCGCTCCGCCGTCTTACACCGGCAACACCGTCGCCCCGCCGCAGCCGCGGGTCGGCCCGGTCGTCTCCGGCGTGTCCAGTTCGCTCTGCGTGGACGACAGCAACAGCAGCACCACCCCGGGCACCGCGGTGCAGATCTACACCTGCAACGGCAGCGGCGCGCAGTCCTGGACAATCGCGCCCAACGGCACGATCAGCTCACTAGGCCTGTGCCTGGACGTCTGGCAGAGCGGCACCACGAACGGCGCCAAGATCGACCTGTACACGTGCAACGGCAGCAGCGCACAGCAGTGGACCACCGGCGCCGACGGTGCCCTGAAGAACCCGCAGTCCGGCCTGTGCCTGGACGATCCGAACTCCAGCACCACCAACGGAACCCAGCTCCAGCTCTACACCTGCAACCAGTCCGGAGCGCAGGACTGGACCCTGCCCAACGCGCCGCCCACCCGGGTCGGCGCCATCACCTCGGGCGTGTCGTCCAGCCTGTGCGTGAACGACAGCAACGGCAGCACCACCAACGGCAACCCGATCCAGATCGCCACGTGCGGCGGCAGCAGCGCGCAGAGCTGGACGGCCGAGCCCGACGGCACCCTGCGGGTGCTCGGCAGTTGCATGGACGTCACCAACAGCGGGACCACCAACGGCACGCCGATCGACCTGTACACCTGCAACGGCACCGGTGCCCAGCAGTGGCGGATCAAGACCAACGGCGCCCTGGTCAACCCGGAGTCCGGGCTGTGCCTGGACGATCCGGGCTCGTCCACCACCCCAGGCACCCAGCTGCAGCTCTATACCTGCAACAGCAGCCCAGCCCAGGACTGGACCCTGCCCAGCTGACCACTAACCACTAGCCGATCGGCTGCCCGGCTCCCTAGCCGGGCAGCCGCTCGGCGATGTCCGCCCAGAAGGCCAGGCATGTCTTCGCCCAGGCGATCCCCAGCCGCAGCGTCGCGTACGGATAGCGCAGGTCAGGCTCGTCGCTGATCGTTTTTTCGATCGCCTCGTACCGTTCCAGTTCCTCGGTGTAGAGCTTGACCCGAGCCTGCGCCAGCCGGGTCATGTCTCCGCCGTCGGCCAGCTCGCCAAAGAACAGCTTCAGCAGCCCCGGCTCGCGAACCTCGGCCCGCCCCGCGTCCGGGTCCCGCAGCCAGGCCTCCAGCTCCGCCCGCCCCGCCTCGGTGATCGAGTACTGCTTGCGCCGCCGCCCCTCGTCCTCCTGGTCCACCTCGAGCAATCCCAGGTCCGCCAGCCGGTCCGGCTCGCTGTACAGCTGGGAATGCGGAAACGTCCAGAAGTAGCCCAGCGATGTGCTGACCATCTGCTTCAGCTCGTAAGGCGTGGCCTTGTCCAGCCCGCTGACCAGGCCGAGCACCAGATACGAGGTGTGGGAGAGCCGAGGCGTTGACACCCGGCCAAGGGTACCCTACGGTTAGGACCATCTGATTCGGACGATTAAATATGGATGATTCAGTCCGGAGGATGAGGAGGCCGAGATGGCTACGGTGACCCGATCAGCGGCGCTGCCCGCGTGGATGAGCGTCTACCAGGCCCCGCACGAGGTGAACCAGCCGGTGACCGAGGTCGATGGCCGTCTGCCCGAAGGACTGGCCGGCACGCTCTACCGGGTCGGCCCGGCCAAACTCGACTTGGCTCACCATCTCTTCGACGGGGACGGGATGGTGAGCGCGGTCCGGTTCGGCCCGGACGGCGTGCACTGCGCGAACAGGTTCGTCCGGACCGGCAAGTACCTGGCCGAGTTGCACGCCACCCGCCCGGCCTTCCGGGGCTTCGGCACGCTCGCGGGCGGCGGACGGCTGCGCAACATCAGGCAGACCCAGCCGGGGCAGAGCAACGCGGCCAACACCAGCGTGATGTTCACCGCCGGCCGCCTGCTGGCCCTGTGGGAGGCCGGCCGCCCCTGGCAGCTCGACCCCACCACGCTGGAGACGATCGGCGAGATGGATTTCGACGGAGCGCTCCACGCCCGCCTGCCGTTCTCCGCTCATCCGCACTGGGATCCGCGCACCGGCGAGATCTTCAACTTCGGCATGGTGTACGGCCGAAAAGCCTGGGTGGCCTGCTACCGGATCGACAAGTCCGGCCGGCTGCACCACCTGGCCAAGGTGGCGGCCCCTGGGCCGGTGATGAACCACGACTTCATCGTCACCGACCGCTGGCTGGTGTTCTGCCTCAACCCGCTCCGCCTGCGGCTGGTCCCGTTCCTGACCGGGCGCGAGGCCTTCGGCGACGCGCTCGAATTTCATGAGGGCGAGGCGACCACGATCGTGCTGGTCCCGCGGGCCGGCGGCGACCCGGTCTACGTGGAGGCCCCGGCCTGGTTCCAGTTCCACTTCGCCGCCGCCTACGACGACGGCGACGACGTGGTGATCGACCTGTCCCGCTACCAGCGTTACGACGACATCGGCCCGTATCTGAAGGCGTTCCGCACCAGCCCAGGCCCCACCCGCGTGCCGACGCTGTGGCGGTACCGGGTGTCGCCCAAGACCCGCCGGGCCGAAGGCCACGAGCTGTCCTCGCAGGGGCTGGAGTTCCCGCAGGTCGACGGCCGCCGCTCGACCGGCGGGTACCGGCGCGTCTACGGCGTGCTGCTGGATGACGAGCGCGGCCTGAGCGGCCGGATTGGCCGCGTCGAGGTGAGCACGGGCGACACCGACGCCTGGGATCCGGGTCAGGACAAGCTGGTCTCAGAGCCGATCTTCGTCCCGCGTCCGGACGGGGAGCAGGACGACGGCTGGCTGGTCGCGCACGTCTACGACCCCGGCCGGGAAGCGACCGACACGGTGGTGCTCGACGCCAGGGACCTGGCGGCCGGCCCGCTGTTCACCGCGCACCTGCCGGTAAACACCGGAGTCACCTTCCACGGCGCCTGGCGCCGCCCGGCCTGATCCCTATTTGACCGCCGCCGCGAAGCCGTCCAGCGTTTCAGCGGCGCCGGAGCACTCGACCGGGCCGAACGGATCCCGGTGCCACAGCCAGCAGTCGAGGTCCACGGCGCTGCCGCTGATCTCCGCCGACGCGGTCTCACCGGTGTCGGCCGCGGCGATGTGGATGTCCGGGTCGTCGTAGGCGGTCCCGTCGTCCGGATCGGTGCCGGTGAACCGGCCCAGCGTCACCAGCCACGAATCCCCGGTGTCGGTGGTCTGCAACCGGACCGTGCCGCGGGCGGGCTGCGGGGTGATCGTGCCCCAGGGCGGGCACCCGCCGTACATCACCCGGAGCACCTCGTCCACCCCGTCCGCGGCCAGCGCCTGGTCGATCGGGGTCCGCTGGCCCGCGGTCAGTTCGGCGTCGACCCGGTGGATGAGCGCCTCGTGCGCCTGCCTGCGCTGGATGAACCCGACCGTCTGGTCCTGCGCCCAGGTCCAGGCGTGCGCGCCCGGATCCGCTCCGGTCAGCGCCCCGGCCAGCCGTTCGCTGGCCCGCTGGTAAAACTCCAGCAACGCGGCCCGGTCGCCCGGCCGCTCTGGGTTGCGCTTTTCCGCCTCGTCCCCGTTCAGCCCCTCCAGCAACACGGTGCCCCAGAAGTACTGCACCACCGTGAGGTGCCACAGCAGATCGTCGGCGTTCCAGTCCGGGCAGGACGGCACTCGCGCGTCCGGCGCGGCCTGCCTGATCGCCTCGGCGAACCGCGCCGATTCCGCCGCAATATGCTCGTTGAAGTCCACAGCCTCAGCCATGCCCGACAAGCTACCCCCCTCGTCCGACAGCCACCGAACCGTTTTCCGGCCAGCCAGCCGGCCGGTCAGCGCGTCAGCCGGTCAACTTCCGGCGGGTCAGCGCTCGTCGGCCAGTTCGCTCGCGCCCACGTGCGTGTCCAGCCAGTCCCGCAGCGGCCGCGCCCCGCGCAGGAACCCGGTCACCCGGTCCTTGGCCGCCGCCGTGCCCAGCCAGGCCGCGGCCGGCCACTCCTGCCACGCGATCAATCCCTTGTGCCGCAGCAGCGCGGCCCGCGGATGCTCCTTCGGATAGCCGCGAGGTGCTGTCTTCAGGCTGCTGCGCCCGGTGATCACGACCTTCCCCTTGGCCGCCTCCGCGATGAGCCGCTCCAGTTGCTCGCCCGGCAGATCGGTGGCTACCGCGCGCCGGTACCGGTCGAGCTGATCGGTGGCCATGTGGTACATCCCGCTGGCCGCGGCCAGCCCGTGCGCCGAAAGCTGCACGTAGCCGCCCCCGGCCATCGACGCCCCGATGACCGTCTTGTACGGCGTCTTGTCCGGGCTGAACCGCAGGTCACGGTACGGCCGGTAGATCTTCCCCGGGCCGAATTCGCTCTCCAGATCCAGCAGCAACGCGGCCATGGGCGCGTGCACGATCTCGTCGTAGACCGCCTTGTTCGCGGTCCAGTACGTCCTGGAGTTGTCGGCCTCCAGGCCCTCGTAAAACTCCAGCGCCTCGGCGGGCCAACCCTTGAATGCCACCGGTCCTCCGGATCAGCGAGTGCGAACGAGGCCCCACGCTAGCGTGTTCGCAAGGCAGTCACCGGTCACACCGGCCGGAATGGAGGCGGCGGCATGAGTAACACGACGACCCCGGCCCAGCTCACCGAGGAGGTGCTGGCCGCCTACGCGGGCGCGGCCGACCCGCGGCTGCGCGAACTGCTCGCCGCCCTGATCGAGCACCTGCACGCGTTCGCCGTGCAGACCAGGCTCACCCCGCGGGAATGGGAGGCGGCCATCGCCTTCCTCACCGCGACCGGCCAGAAGTGTGACCCGCAGCGCCAGGAATTCATCCTGCTCTCCGACGCGCTCGGACTCTCCTCGCTGGTCGACGTCGTCAATTCCGCGCCCGGCGCCACCGAATCCACCGTGCTCGGCCCGTTCTACGTCCCCGGCGCCCCCCGGCGGGCCATGGGCGAGCAGATCGGCCGCCCGCAGGACGGTACTCCCGTCCTGGTCCGCGGTCAGGTGACCGACGTGACCGGCCGCCCGCTTGACGGCGCGACCCTGGACGTCTGGCAGACCGCCGGCAACGGCCGCTACGACACCCAGGACCCCGGCCAGCCCCGCTTCAACCTGCGCGGCGTCTTCGTCACCGGTCCCGACGGCCACTACGAATTCCGCACCGTGCGCCCGGTCAGCTACCCCATCCCCACCGATGGACCGGTCGGCGATCTGCTCCGCCATGCCAACCGCCACCACTGGCGGGCCGCCCACATCCACGCCATCGTCTCCGCTCCCGGCCACCGCAGCGTCACCACGCACATCTTCGACGCCGACAACCCCTACCTCACCAGCGATGCCGTCTTCGGCGTCAAAGACTCCCTCGTCCAGCAATTCCGCCCGCCCACGCCGGCCGATCCCCCCGACGTCGGCTCCGTAGTCGACATGACTTTCACCCTCGCCCCCACAAACCCCTAAACGCATAATGAACGGCTGCGCAACTTTCCCAGCCAGCTCCCTAACCCGCCCAGCCACGCCACCCACCTCCCGCAAACACTGCGCTTGACAAAACTATCGGAGTGCTTGATATAGTTAGCACATACTTCACCACGAGGAGGAAAAATGACCGACACCCGGGCCATGGGCCAGGAAGTTCAGGGGCAGATCCTGGACGCCGTTCGCAAGAGCCAGGAGACCGTCGTAGAAGCGATCAAGACGTGGGCCGACACGGTCCAGGCGATCACCCCGTCGCTGCCCGCCGTCCCGGCGGTGCCGTTCGCGGACAAGCTGCCCAAGCCGGGTGACCTGGTGGCCAGCGCCTACGACTTCGCCGAGCAGCTTCTTGCCTCCCAGCGCAAGTTCGCCGAGGACGTGCTCGACGCCACCACTCCGGTTCTCACCGCCACCGGCGCCACCGCCAAGAACGGCCGCAGCGCCACCAAGTGACCCCCTCGCCAGGGGCCCGATCCTGAGAGGCTGAGCGTGTGACCACACGCTCAGCTTTTCGCGTTGCCGCGGGTTTGCTTGGTGCGAGGGGTTGGGTGCTTACTATTGTTAGCGCGCTCTGTTCCTAGCGTGCGCCGTAACCGCGCCGGGAGGCGGTCGTGCCAGAGCCGTGGGATGCGCAACTCGAGGCGCTCGGGTCGTTCATCAAGAGCCAGCGCAAGCTCGCGCACCTGTCGTTGCGCCAGCTGGCGGAGATGACGACCCTCTCCAATCCGTACCTCAGTCAGATAGAACGCGGCCTGCATCAGCCTTCGGTGCGGGTGCTCAAGCTGATCTCCGAGGCCCTCGACGTCTCCGCGGAGACGTTGCTCGAACAGGCGGGCCTGCTCAGCGGGCAAGAGCCCGGCCTCAAGGACGCGGCGGACGCCACCGAGCAGGTCGCGGCCGCCATCCGGTCCGACCAGCGGCTGACCGAGGCGCAGAAGGCGGCGCTCATGGCCGTCTACGACAGCATGCTCGGCGGCTGACCATCCCGGCGGCCCCGCGGTGGCCCGGCCGGTGCGCTGACGGACCGTGTGCCCGTCAACGCGGGGAGAGATAAGCGGGTCGAAGTTGCCTCTATTTTGCTTGGTTCGACGACATTCGGCGGGGCCATGTCGGAGGATGGGGGTTTGCGGCCTGGGCACGTTGGCCGATGGTGGCGGGGCTTCCACCTAGGGAAACCATGCAGGAGTGAGTGACCACACATGGGCGTAGCCAGAACGCCAGGTCTCGGACGGCCCGAATCGGGTCGTCGTTCGATCCGGACCACCTTCCTCACGATGGTGATCGTTCCAGTGCTGTGCCTGGTGGTCATCTGGGCCGTGGCGGTGGCCTTCACCCCGAGCGGCGCCGACATCAGGCGTGCCCTGCTGTCCGCGGGGCATCCGGGGTTGTCCGAGGTGGCGGTGCAGGCCGGAGCGGGCCTGGTCGTGGTGCTAGCCGCGGCGATCCTGATGGGCCTGTTCGCCCGGCGGCTGACCCGCGAGGTCTCCGGCCTCGAGACGACCGCCCGACACCTGGCCGAGACGGAGGTGCCGCAGGCGGTGGCCAGCCTGCGCGGCGCGGAGTTGCCGGGCGGGGTGGACTCCGGTCACGAACCGCCGGACCCGAGGATCGCCGAGATCGCCGAGGCGGCCGCCGCGATCACCAGTCTGCGGCGCACGGCGATGGCCGCCGCGGTCGACGAGGCCAGCCTGCGCAAGGGCGTCGCGCAGGTCTTCGTGAGCCTGGCCAGACGGAGCCAGTCGCTACTGCAGCGACAGCTCCACCTGATCGACACGCTGGAGCAGAAGGCCTCGGATCCGGCCGAGCTCGCGGACCTGTTCTCCCTCGACCATCTGACCACCAGGATGCGCCGCCACGCGGAGAACCTGATCGTCCTTTCCGGCGCGTCCCCCGGGCGCTCGTGGAGCGAGCCGGTGCCCGTCATCGACGTCATCCGCGGCGCCATGGCCGAGGTCGAGGACTACCAGCGGGTGCGCGTGCTCGCCAAGCCTCAGGATGCGGTGGTCGGGTCCGCGGCCGCGGACATGATGCATCTGCTGGCCGAGCTGATCGAGAACGCGACCCTGTTTTCTCCGACCGGAGTCAGCGTGGAGGTCAGGACGGAGCGGGCGGCCACCGGATTCGTCGTCGAGGTCGAGGACCGGGGCCTGGGCATTCAGCCCGATCAGCTCAGTGAGATCAACCAGAAGCTGCTGCGGCCGCCCGACTTCGCGATGGCCGACCCCGACCGGCTCGGGTTGTTCGTGGTGGGAAGGCTCGCCGCCCGGCACGGTGTCCGGGTCTCGCTGGAGACCTCGCCCCACGGTGGGACGACGGCCGCCGTGCTGATCCCGCACAACGTCATGGTGGCGATGACCTCGGCCCGCCGCGGCCCGGCGTCCGGCGAGATGCCGGCCGTCGAGCGGATGCCGCACGAGCCCGCCGGGCGGGACCTGCGGTCGCAGGACATGTTTGGCCTCGGTCCGCGTCGGTCGCCGCTGCCCGGGATTTCCCAGGTGGACGCGCCCGCGGCCGCGGCGGATGAGCCGGTGCAGATGTGGGCCGCACCCACGGTGCTCGACGCCCCCGCCACCACCGGCGGTGCGGTAGATGGCGACGGTGCGGGGAACCGGGCTGGCGCGGCGAACGGAACCGGTAGGGGTAACAGAGCCGGCCAGGCCAAGGGGGCCGGTGCAGGCCACAGGGCTGGCACGCGCCGCAGGGCTGGCCCACCCGACAGGGCTGGCCCACCCGACAGGGCTGGCCCACCCGACAGGGCTGGCGCGGCTCATGGGATCGGTGCGGGCAACGGTGCTGGCGCGGCGAACGATTCTGGCGTGGGCAATGGGACCGGCGTGGGCAATGGGACTGGCGCGAGCAATGGGACCGGCGCGAGCGACAGGGGCGTTGCCCGCGACGCCGCGGGCAAGGCGGACCCGCTGGCCGGCCTGCTCAGCGGCCCGGGAACCCGCCGCCCGCGACACGGCGCCATCCCGCTCCCCCGGCGCGGCACCAAAGCGCCGGGCGGCCGCGCAGGCACTGGCGCGGGCGGGGCCAGTAACGGTGCCGGTGCCGGTGGCGCGGTCGGCGGTGTCAGTAGCGTCGGCGGTGCTGGTGGGGCAGTTGCCGGTGCCGGTGGCAATGGAGAAGTCCGTGGAGTTGCCGGTGCCAGCGGCGTTGGCGGGTCGCAGGCTGGCCGGGGCGATGATCTGCTGGGCGGGAAGGACGCGGGCGGCGCGAAGAGCGGGGGCACCTACCGGGGTCTGCCGCGGCGCGTTCGCCAGGCCAACCTGTCCCCGCACCTGAAGGACGGCGGCTCGACCGGGACCAACCCGTTCCCGGTCTGGTCCGGCCCGTCCACGCCGCCCGAGCGCTCCCCAGAAGCGGCCCGCGCCGTCGTCGCCGCCTTCCGCAGCGGGTGGCAGCGTGAGAGTGAGATGCCCGCCGACACCGCGCAGTCGCCCGCCGAGGCCGCCGAGGCCGGTGAGTCCCCGGGCGGCCAGCCCCGCACCGGAAAGACTCCTGCGACGCAAACGCCGGGAGAGGCACGTGTGACAAAAACGCCACGAAAGACGCTTCCCCGGAGAGAGCCACGTTCAGCATCACCGACCGCGGTGCCACCAACCACGGGGCCACCAACCACGGGGCCACCAACCGCGGAGTCGCAGGGAGAGGAGACGCAATGGAAGAGCGGAACACGGCCGGAACCGGAGCAGATCTAGGATGGCTGCTCGACGATCTTGCTGATCGGGTCGAACACCTCCGGCAGGCCGTGATCCTCTCTCGCGACGGACTGGCCGTGGCCGCTTCCAAGAGCCTGGAGCGGGACGACGCGGAGCATCTGTCCGCGCTGGCCGCGGGGGTACAGAGTCTGGCCAAAGGAGCGGGCGCGCACTTCGGCGCCGGTGGCGTCCAGCAGATCATCATCGAGCTGGAACAGGCCTTCCTGTTCGTCACGACGGCCGGTCACGGCGCTTGCCTGGCCGTGCTGTGCTCGTCGAAGGCCGATCCGGCCAGCATCGCCTACGAGATGGCGACGCTGGTGAAGAAGGCCGGCCCGCTGCTGGCCGCCCAGCCGAGGTTCCCCACCGTGCGGACTCCGGTGGAGTGATCGGGTCCGATGGCACCGGCAGACAAGTGGATCGACCGGAACGCTGGTCCGGTCGTCCGGCCGTACGCGCTGACCGGCGGCCGGACGGAGCAGGCCGACGGCCAGGTGCTGGACCTGATCACCATCGTGGTGGCCCAGGATCCCGCGCTGCTGGGCGGCCGGGCAGACCTCACGCCGGAGGAGGGCATGATCGTCGGTCTGTGCCAGCGGCCGGTCACCGTGACCGACCTGTCCTCCTCGACCGCATTGCCGCTCGGTGTGGTCCGCATCCTGCTGGCCGACCTCATCCAGCGGGGCCGGATCACCGTGGTGCCGCCCCTGCGCCCAGGTGACCAGCCGAGCGCCGAACTGCTGAAAGAGGTGCTGCATGGTCTCCGTACACTCTGACGTCTCAGCCGAGAGCGTGCTCGCCGCGTTCAAGATTGTCGTGGCCGGCGGGTTCGGGGCCGGCAAGACCACGCTCGTCGGCGCGGTGAGCGAGGTGCGGCCACTGCACACCGAGGAAGCGCTCAGCCGCGCGGGCATCGGGGTGGACGACCCGATCGCGGGCAAGACGACCACGACCGTGGCCATGGACTTCGGCCGGATCACCATCAACGACCACCTGGTGCTGTACCTGTTCGGCACGCCGGGCCAGGAGCGCTTCTGGTTCATGTGGGACGAGCTGTCCTACGGAGCGATCGGGGCCGTGATACTCGCCGACACCCGCAGCCTGAGTGACTGCTTTGCATCCGTCGACTATTTCGAGAAGTGCCAGCTGCCGTTCGTCGTCGCCATCAACGCCTTCGACGACTCGCCCCGCTACGACCCCGCGGATGTGCGCATCGCGCTCGACCTCGGTCCGGCTGTCCCGATCATGTTCTGCGATGCTCGCCACTCGGGGTCGGTCAAAGAGGTACTGATCACGCTGGTCGAGCACGTCCTGGCCACCAGCCCCGCCACCCCAGATCCGGTCGTCTCGCCCGGCCCGCCCCCCGCTGACCCACCACCCGAGGACCCGCCGCGCCTGGGCGCCGCCGGGTTCTTCGGCGCGCCCACAGTGCCCACCGCCGAGGAACGCTGGCCCGCGGGCCGTCCCGCCTAACCGGTCGACCGGTGTCACTCTCCGGCGATGCTCCGCAGGCTCTCCCGCGCCGCCTGGGTCAGCGGATCACCGGGGGGCAGAACCTGCGCGCAGCGATCGGCAGTGTCACGCAGCAGGCTCTTCGCGTCGGCTAGCCGGCCCACCGAGCAGTAGGTGTTGGCCAGGCTGACCCGCCGCGCCAGCGTGTCCGGGTGGTCGATCCCGAGCAGCCGCTCGGAGTCGTCCCCGGCCTGCTGGAACAGCGGCAGCGCGGCGGCCATCCGGCCGACCTCGTAGTAGGCGGAGGCGAGGTGGCTGCGGGCCGCTATCGAGTCGGGATGGTCCGGGCCCGCCGTGTGCTCGCGGTCGGCCACCGCCCGCTTGTGCTCGGCCACGGCCGCCTTGAACTGACCGCCGGCGAGGCAGGCCCCGGCCAGCTTCTGCCTGGTGGTGATCGTGTCGGGATGCCGGGAGCCCTGGATCCGGTCGCGGTCGGCCAGGATGCGCTGGTAGGACACGATCGCCTCATCGAGCCGCTCGGCCGCCTGGCACGCGGCCGCGAGTTCGTCCCGCGCGCCGAGCGTGCTGGGGTCGTCGTCTCCGTGGGCGCGCTCGCATGCGGCGGTGGCGTCGGCCAGGATCGCCACCGCATCGACGGACTGGCCGCTGGCGGTCAGAGCCCGGCCGAGATCGATCTGGATGGCGATGACGTCGCGATGATCAGGTCCGTGGGCCCGGGAAGCTCCGGTCAGGGCCTGCCGCAGCGACACCGCGGCCTCGGCGGGCCGTCCCGCCGCCAGGTGCGCGGCGGCGAGCCGCCGGTTCGCCAGCAGCACGTCCGGATGGCCGGGCCCGAGCATCCGTTCGCCGGTAACGGCCAGTTCTTCCCACGCGGCGGCGGCCGGGCCGGTCAGCCGCGCCCCGTCCAGGCTGTGCCCGGCCCGCAACAGCAGCGGATGGCAGCCGTCAAGCCACAGGCTGTCGCCCGCGGCCCGCTGCACGCTGGCCGCGCAGGACCACAGGTCCGCGGGCAGCCAGGGCGCCGGTTCGCCGGACGGCCAGACCTCGTGCAGCGCGGCCGCGGCCACCTGTATGGCCCGGTCGAGCGTCGCCTCGGGCACGACCGCCCGCACCGCCGCCTGGACCAGCTTGCTGATCCGGACGGCCCGGGATCGGCCGTCGTCCACGGTGATCAGGCCCGCCCGCTCCAGGCTGAGCACGTCCGCCCACACTCGCTGCGGATCCGCCGGCTGAACGCCGCACTCGGTGGCCAGGTAGTCACCGATGGCCTGGGTGGTGAAGACGCCGCCGGGGATCTCGTGCCCGTCCAGCACCGAGCACAGCATCAGCAGGAACTGGGCGGTGACCGGTGAAAGCTGATCGGCCACGTCGACGCTGAGCGTCCAGGTGACGGCGGCGGGCGGCATCCGGGCCCCGGCCCGGCCGGCCAGCTCGTCCCGGCGGACCGTGAACTCACGCAGGTAGTCCCGGCAGGACTGCGCCGAGCCCGCGATGACCGCGCAGGCCTGGGCCACGGCCAGCGGCTCACAGTCCAGCGCCTCGACGAGGTCCACCCCGCCGTGGCGCTGGTCCGGGTCGGAGGCGAGCCGGCCCGTCACATAGTTCAGGGCCTCACGGGGGTTCAGCGCCCCGACCGGGACAGCCTGGATCTGGCGCGCTCCCGGCCAGGCGCCCGTGACCACCGCCGGATCGTCGGCAGTGATCAGGATCGTGCCCGAAGGCCCCTCCGGCCAGAGCCCGTCCAGGACCGCCGCGTCGGTCAGATCGTCGAATACCACCAACCACCGCCGACCGGTCTCGCGCAGCCAGCGCACGAACCTGATGGCCGCCGCCGTGCCGTCGCCGGCGGGCGGAGCACCCAGCGCCGCCGCCGAGGCCCGCAGGTAACCGGCCAGCACCGAGGGCCGTGAGCTGGCCGTGATCCAGATCAGCAGGTCGATGCCGCCGGACCGCCACATCTTCTCCGCCGCGGACACGGCGAGCTGCGTCTTCCCGCTCGACCCGTGCCAGTCGCGCCGCCCGACAACCCCGGTCCCGACGACCCCGGCCCCGCCAGCCCCGGCATCGTCCGCGCCGGGCCCGCCCGCTCCAGCCTCGGGGACCAGGGGCACCGTCGTCTCCGGCACCAGCGCCACCGCGGCCCCCGGAACCAGGGCGGTCCCAAGGTCAGGCACTGACTCAGGCCGCGCGCTGAACCCGTCGGCCAGCGGGGGCACCGGGCCGGAACGGACCGGCCATGACACCCGCCCGCCCGTCGGCCTCGCTTGCACCTGGCTATGCATTGATCGCTATCCGTAACCGTTCGTTGTCGCCACGAACCCTCAACTCAGGCCAGGCCTAACCCTACGGCGCGCAAGGCTTCGCGTCGGCTCAGCCGGTGAAGCCCAGTAGCCTGGGGCGGGTCGAACCGGCTGCCGAGTCACTGGGGGGTTGCCGCTCGTGCTCGCAGAGGTGGAATTCGCCCTGCTGGGGCCGCTGGAGGTGCGCCGGGGCGGCGTCGAGCTTCCGGTCTCCCCGGGGCGGCAGCGTGCTCTGCTGGCGACGCTCTGCCTGAACGGTGGCCATGTCGTCGCGGTGGATGAGCTGATCCAAGTTCTGTGGGGCGAAGAACCGCCACCGTCGGTCCGGGTCAGCCTGCAGATCCACGTGAAACGGCTGCGCACCGCACTCGGCGACACCGATCGCCGGCTGATCGCCACCCACCGGCGGGGGTACCTGATCAACGTCGAGCCCGGTGCGCTGGACGTGACCAGGTTCGAGCAGAAGCTGGCCGCCGCGCGGGCCGCCGCCGGGGACCGCTCGTGGGCCACCGTGTCGCAGTGGGCCTGCGCCGCGCTGGCGCTCTGGCGGGGAGAGCCGCTCGTCGACACGGGTTCGCAGGTGCTGGTCAGCCGGGAGGCGCCGCGGCTAGCGGAGCTGCGCCGGCAAGCGATGGAGCTGAGCCAGGAAGCGGACCGGCGGCTCGCGGCCGGGTCCGGGGCGCCAGAGTCCGGCCGGGTGATCCCGCGGGAACTGCCGGGGACGGCGGCGCATTTCACCGGCCGGGCCGGCGAACTGGCCACGCTGACCAAGCTGGCCGCGCCCGGCGGCGGACCGGCGGCGGGGACGATGGTGATCTCGGCCATCGGCGGCTCGGCCGGGGTCGGCAAGACCACGCTGGCCGTGTGCTGGGCGCACCAGGCCGCCGGGCGGTTCCCCGACGGCCAGCTCTACGTGAACCTGCGCGGTTACGACCCCGACCAGCCGATGCCGCCCGCCGACGCGCTGGCCCAGTTCCTGCGGGCGCTGGGGGTGCCCGGGCCGGACATCCCGGCGGAAGCCGGCGAACGGGCGGCCAGGTACCGCAGCCTGCTGGCCGGACGGCGGATGCTGGTGCTGCTGGACAACGCCAGCTCGGAGGAACAGGTCAGGCCGCTGCTGCCCGGCACCGCCAGCTGCCTGGTCCTGGTGACCAGCCGGGACTCGCTGGCCGGGCTGGTGGCCAGGGAAGGCGGTAGCAGGCTGGATCTGGATCTGCTGCCCGCCGCGGACGCGAACGCACTGCTCACCACGCTGATCGGCGACCGTGCGGCCGCCGACCCCGAGGCCACCGCGCGGCTGGTCGAGAGCTGTGCCCGGCTGCCGCTGGCGCTCCGGGTGGCCGCCGAGCTGGCCGCCGCGCGGCCCGGCGCCACGCTGGCCAGCCTGGCCGTGGAGCTGGCCGACGAACAGCGGCGGCTAGACCTGCTGGACGCCGGCGGCGACCCGCGTACCGCGGTGCGGGCGGTGTTCTCCTGGTCCTACCGCCACCTGGACCACGATGCCGCCAGGATGTTCCGGCTGCTCGGCCTGAACCCCGGGCCCGACTTCGACGGTTACGCCGCCGCCGCGCTCGCCGGGACGACCTTGGCGCGGGCCGGCGATCTGATCACCCGACTGGCCCGCACGCACCTGGTCCAGCCCGCCGGGCCGGGCCGGTACGTCCAGCACGACCTGCTGCGGGCCTACGCCCGTGAGCTGGCCACCGGCGAGGATGGCCTGGACGCGGGCCGGGCGGCCCTGACCCGGCTGTTCGACCACTACCTGGGCACCACGGCCGCGGCCATGAACACCCTGTACCCCGGCGAGCACCGCCGCCGGCCACCCGTCCCGCCGGCGGCCACGCCCGGCCCGCCGGTGGGCAGCGAGTCCGAGGCCAGGACCTGGCTGGACGGGCACCGGGCCACGCTGGTCACCGTCGTCGGGCACACCGCCGGACACGGCTGGCCCGGCCACGCCACCCGGCTCGCCAGAACCCTGCACAGCGATCTGGAGTATCGCGGCCACTTCCTCGAGGCGATCAGCGTTCACAGTCACGCTCGCCGTGCCGCCCTGCAGGCCGGCGACCAGGACGCCGAAGCCGATGCGTTGTGGGCGCTGTCCGGCATCGCCCTGCTGCAGGGGCGTTACCGGGAGGCCACGGATGCCGCGCAGCAAGCGCTGGCCCGCTACCGCGAGACCGGTGACCGGAACGGCGCCGCGCTCGTGCTCCACAACCTGGGCATCATCGCCTTCACCCAGGGCCGGTACCCCGAGGCGACCGGCCATCTGCGGCAGGCCATGGAGATGCACGCCGAAAGCGGCGACCTCGACTCGGCGGCGGGTGCGCTGAACGACCTGGGCGGCGTCGAACTGCGATTGGGCCGCTTCGAGGAAGCCACGGATCACCTGCAGCGCTCCCTGAGCTTGTTCCGCGCGACCGGTAACCGCCTCTGCGAGGCCTATCCGCTGATGTCCCTCGGTGCGACCAAGCTGCAGCGGGGGCGCTACCAGGAGGCCAGCGCCGACCTCCAGCAGGCCCTGGCGTTGAGCCAGGCCGCCGGGGATCGCATTGGTGAGGCCTCGGCGAAAATCCAGCTGGCTCGCGTCGACCTGCGCACGGGTCGCCACCAGCAGGCCGGCGACCGGATCCGGTCGGCGATGACCGTCTACCGCGAGGTGGGCGAGCAGTCCGCGGAGGCGGAGTCGCTGAACTTGCTCGGTGAACTCGGCCTGGCCACCGGTGCGATCGCCGAGGCGCAGCATCAGTACGCTGCCGCGCTGACGCTGGCCAGCAGTCTGGGCGAACGGTACGAACAGGCCCGCGCGCTGGCCGGGCTCGGGCACGTCAGCCAGGCCCTCGGCGATCCCGCCCGCGCCCGCGAGCACTGGCAGGACGCGCTTTCCCGCTACGGCGCGCTCGGCACCCCGGAGGCCGAGGAACTCCGCGCCAAGCTAGCCAGCCAGGACCGCGGCACCCGCACCCGCTAGCCGGGCCCCCGGCCTGCTACTGGCGGGCCCCCGGCCCCGCCAGGGCCCGCCCGGCCAGCCGGCGAGTCGACTCGCCGCCGGCCACCGCCACCTGGCCGTTCACCAGCACCTCGGTCACGCCCACGGACAGCTGGTGCGGCCGCGCAAACGTGGCCAGGTCGGCCACCGCGGCCGGGTCGAACACCACCACGTCGGCGAACGAGCCGGCCCGCAGCACACCCCGGCCGTCCAGCCCGAGCGTGGCCGCGGGCAGCCCGCTCATCTTGTGCACGGCGTCGGCCAGGGTCAGCACGCCCTGGTCGCGCGCGTAGTGGCCGAGCACCCGGGCGAAGCTGCCGTAGGCCCGCGGGTGGGTCGGAGCCCGCAGGAACGCGCCCTCCGGCGCCATCGAGGCCCCGTCGGAGCTGACTCCCACCCAGGGCTGGCCGAGCGCGCTGCGCAGGTTGTCCTCCGACATCGACATGAACGCGCACTCCACCCGGGTCCGGTCGGTGGCCATCAGGTCCATCGCGGTGTCGAGCGGGTCGGTGCCGCGCTCGGCGGCCACGTCGGCGAGCGAGCGGCCCTGGTAGTGCTGGTAGTCAGGCCGGTCGAGCTGCAGCAACAGTATCTCCTCGGCGCCGCGCACGTCGGCCCACCGGCCCGCGGCCGCGAGTTCCTGCCGGATTTCCCGCCGCACCACCGGATCGGCCAGCCGGTCGAACAGCGCGCCCTGGCCGCCGTCGTGGTAGCGCTCGGGGATGATGATGTACAGCCCGGTGGCGCTGGCCGTGTACGGGTACACGTCGGCGGTCACCCGGTCCCCGGCCGCCCTGGCCGACTCGAGCAACGAGATCGCCCCGGCCATCTGATCCCAGTTGTCCCGGCCCGCCGCCTTCAGGTGGAACACCTCGCCGCGCACCCCGGCGCCCCGGCAGATGGCCAGGAACTCAGCCGTGGCGTCGTGCAGCCGCGCCCCCTCGTCCCGCAGGTGCGAGGCGTAACAGCCGTCGTAGTCCGCGACCGCCTGGCAGACGGCGGTGAGCTCCTCGGTGCTGGCGTAGCTGCCCGGCGCGTAGATCAGCGCGGACGCGATGCCGAGCGCGCCGTCGGCCATCTCCTCGGCCACCAGGCCGCACATCCGGTCCACCTCGGCCGGCTCAGCCGGCCGGTCGCCGTACCCGACCACGTTGGCCCGCAGGGTGCCGCCGCCGATGAACGAGCCCACGTTCTGGCTGGTGCCGCTCTTCTCCACGTGCCGCAGGTACTCCGACAGCCGGGTCCAGCGCACCTCCAGCGGGTCGATGCTCTCGGCCAGCTCGGCCCGCAGGGCCGGGGTGAGCGGCCCCATCGAGCTGCCCTCCCCGAAGATCTCCGTCGTCACGCCCTGGGTGAGCTCGCCCAGCGAGCGCGGGTCGCGCAGGATGCTCACGTTCGAGTGGCTGAGTATGTTGATGAAGCCCGGGGCCACCGCCCGCCGCGTCGCGTCGATGACCACCCGGGCCTGCGGAGCGCCGCCCGACGTCCCGGACCCGGGCCGCCCGGGTCTCACCTCGGCCACCCGGTCACCCACGATGGCCACGTCGGCCCGCTCCGGCCCGCCGCCCAGGCCGTCGTACACGTCGCCGCCTGTGATCAAGATGTCAATCATCAGCGTCCCCTCAGCCGGTTGTCGAAGGCATCCCGCAGGTTGGAGTGGGGTGGGAGTTACGAGGCCCAGCGCTTGATGGTGTCGATGCGGGCCCGGATCTGGTCGGCGGTGGCCTCGGGCAGCGGTGGGCCGCCGCAGGCCCGGCGCAGGTCGGTGTGGATCATGCCGTGCGGCTGGCCGGTGCGGTGGTGCCAGGCCCGGATCAGCCCGTTCAGTTCCTTGCGCAACGCGCCCAGCGCCTCCCTGGTCGTCACCGGGGCCACCTGAGCGGGCACCCGCCCGGCCACGCCCGGCCCGGCCACGCCCTGGTCAGGACCTGGGCCCTGGGCCGACTTGGCCGTCCTGGTCCGCTGCTTGACCTGGTCGGCCTGGCGCTTGCGCAGCAGCACCGCGACCTGCTCGGGCGCCAGCAGGCCGGGCAGCCCGAGGAAGTCGTCCTCCTCGGCCGAGGTGCCGAACTCGCCGCCGTCGTACAGCGCCCGGTCGAAGTGCGCCGAGGCCTCCAGCGGCTTGAAGGCCGGCTCGTCGAACGTGTCCGGGGTGTCCCGCTGGCGCTGAGCCTCGGCGAACTCCTGCTCCTCGGCGTCGTCGTCGCGGCCGGCCAGCACGTGGTCGCGCTCGGCCTCGAGCTCCGCGGCGAAGCCGAGCAGCACCGGGATCGACGGCAGGAACACCGACGCCGTCTCGCCGCGCCGCCGGGCCCGGACGAACCGGCCGACCGCCTGCGCGAAGTACAGCGCGGTGCTCACGCTGGTCGCGTATACGCCGACGGCGAGCCTGGGGATGTCCACGCCTTCGGACACCATCCGGACCGCGACCATCCAGCGGTCCTGCGACGTCGCGAACGCCCCGATCTTCCGGCTGGCCGTGGGCTCGTCGGACAGCACCACCACCGGCCTGGTCCCGGTGACCCGGCGCAGCAGCGCCGCGTAGGCCCGCGCGGACTCGTGGTCGCTGGCGATGACCAGCCCGGCCGCGTCCGGCATGCCCCGGCGCACCTCGGTCAGCCGCCGGTCGGCCGCCTCGAGCACCCTGGCGATCCATTCCCCCTGGGGATCCAGCGCGGTCCGCCAGGCGTGGGCAAGCTGGTCGGGCAGCATTGGGGCGCCCAGCGTGCCGGTGATCTCGTCGCCGGCCCTGGTCTGCCAGCGCATCTCACCCGAGTAGGCCAGGAAGATCACCGGCCGGACCACGCCGTCGTCCAGCGCGGGCGCGTACCCGTACACGTAGTCCGACGAGCTGCGCTTGCCGCCGTCGGCGTCCTCGAGGTAGGTCACGAACGGGATCGGGTTCGCGTCGCTGCGGAACGGCGTGCCGGTCAGGCCGATCCGGCGGCGGGCCGGCTCGAACGCCTCCCTGACCGCCTCACCCCAGGACAGCGCGTCCCCGGCGTGGTGGATCTCATCGAAGATCACCAGCGTGCGGCGGTTCTCGGTGCGCTGCCGGTGCAGCGCCGGGTGCGCGGCCACCTGCGCGTAGGTCACCGCCACGCCGGTGAAGTCGGCCGAGGCCCGGCCCTGCGCGTTCTTGTAGGCCGGGTCCAGCGGGATGCCCATCTGGTGTGCGGCCAGTGACCACTGGTGCTTGAGGTGCTCGGTCGGCGTGACCACGGTGATCGTGGCCACCTCGCGGCGGGCCAGCAGTTCGACGGCCAGCGTCAGCGCGTACGTGGTCTTTCCGGCCCCTGGCGTGGCGACCAGCAGAAAATCCCGGCGGGGCAGCCGAAAATACTCCTGAAATGCTTCCTTCTGCCAGGTGCGCAGCGGCCCCAGCAGCTCCGGTCTGGCGCACGCCACCGGAGCCAGCGGGCCATCCTGCGTCGCGGTCATGGGAGCACTCACAAGCCCGAGAGGCTACCAGCGCGGCTAGCCTGTTGACAGGAACAGCACGCCAGCACGCCAGCACGGCGCTCAATCACGGTGCTCAATCACGGTGCTCAATCATCTGGGAGCGGAGGCGGCCGATGAGCCCACCGGAAGCAGCCTGGGAATCGGGCGCGGACGCGGCCGAGGCGCTGGCCCCCGAGGGCGGGCTGCTGGCCCGGCTGGACCCGGCCGACTTCGGCGAGTCGCTGCTCAGCGTGCTGGCCCGTGCCGCCGGGCGCCCGGCCGAGGTGGCCGGGGCGGGGCTGCGCTTCGGCGCCGCGATGGCGCTGGCCGGCCAGGCCGCCGCCGCCCGCTGGTTCGGCGTGCCGGCCGACCCGCCGATCGAGGTGGACCCCAAGGACCGCAGGTTCGCCGACCCGGCCTGGCAGGGCAACCCGGGCTACTTCGCGCTGCGGCAGGCCTACCTGGCCAGCCGCCGGTTCGGCGAAGAGGTGCTGACGGCCGGCCGCGGCGACCCGTTAGACGACCGGAAGGCCGAGCTCGCGGCCAGCCTGGTCTTCGACGCGCTGGCCCCCACCAACTTCCTGGCCACCAACCCGGCCGCCATCAAGAAGGCGCTGGAGACCGGCGGGGCCAGCGTGCTGGCCGGCGCCCGCAACATGCTCGATGACCTGCGGAACAACAACGGCCGGCCGCGCCAGGTGGACGCCAGCGGGTTCGAGCTCGGCCGCAACCTGGCGGTCACGCCGGGGCAGGTGGTGTTCCGCAACGACCTGATGGAGCTGATCCAGTACGCGCCGCAGACCCCCCGGGTGCGGTCGGTCCCGGTGCTGGCCAGCCCGCCCTGGATCAACAAGTACTACGTGATGGACCTGGCCCCGGGCCGCAGCTTCATCGAGTGGGCCGTACAGCACCAGCGGACCGTGTTCGCGATCTCCTACCGCAACCCGGACGCCTCGATGAGCGGCGTCACCCTGGACGACTACCTGATCGGCGGGCCGCAGGCCGCGCTGGACGTGATCGGCGACATCACCGGCTCGGCCACGATCGACATCGTGGGCCTGTGCCTGGGCGGGGCGCTGACCGCGATGCTGGCCGCCTGGATGGCCGCGGCCGGCGACGGCCGGCTCGGCACCGTCACCCTGCTGAACACCCTGCTCGACTACAGTGAGCCCGGCGTGCTCGGCGCGTTCACCGGCGAGCGCACCGTGACCCGGCTGGAAAAGCAGATGGCCGAGACCGGGTTCCTGGACGGCGGCCAGATGGCCGGCACCTTCGACGTGCTGCGGGCCAACGACCTGATCTTCAGCTACGTGGTGTCGAACTGGCTGATGGGCCAGCAGCCGCCGGCCTTCGACATCCTGGCCTGGAACGCCGACAGCACCCGGATGCCGGCCGCCATGCACTCCTTCTACCTGCGCTCGCTGTACGGCCGCAACGAGCTGGCCCGGGGCGAGATGGAACTGGCCGGGCGGATGCTGTCGCTGGCCGACATCAAGACCGACGCCTATGTGGTCGGCGCGATCAACGACCACATCGTGCCGTGGCCCGCGTCGTACCAGGCGACGAGGCTTCTGGGCGGAGCCGTTCATTATGTTCTTTCCAGCGGGGGGCACATCGCTGGGATTGTGAATCCGCCGTCGCCCAAGGCCTGGTACCAGGTGACCGAGGGCGGCGCGGCCAACCCCGCCGACCCGGCCGCCTGGCGGGCGGCCGCGGCCCGGCGGGACGGATCGTGGTGGGAGGACTGGACCGCCTGGGCCGCAAAGCGGGCGGGCAAGCTCGCCGCGCCGCCGCCGATGGGCAGCCAGCAATACCCGGCCGTGGGCGACGCGCCCGGCGGCTACGTGCTCGGCTGACCGGCCTACCCGGACTGCGCAGCCGGGCTCGGCGGGGAACCTTTAGGCTCGCGGTTATGACGATTTCTGGATTGCGCCCGGCCAGCGACTACGTCGCACCCCGGGAGATGGACACCCTGCGCGCCCGCGCGCAGGACCTGGGCAACGCCAGAGACTGGGCCGGCCTGCTTGCCCTGCGCCAGCCCGAGATCTTCGAGGGAGAACTCGAGGCCGCGTTCGCCGCCGACCCGCGGTGGCCGCAGATCGTGGACCGGATGACGTTGAACGTGCCGGCCGCCCCGCTGGTGCTGACGCAGTGGCCGGTGCTCACCCCCTCGGCGCCGCTGAACCTGATGGACCTGCCCGGCCGGGCCGAAGAGCTGCGGGCCCTGCTGCCGGCGCCGGTCGCCAGCGCCTGGCAGACGGCCCAGCACACGCTGGACTGGGTCACCCACCGGTGGAAGCACGCGAACGCGCACATGGAGATCGACGACGCGGTGGAATGCCTGCACCGGGTGGACGAGGGACAGCGGTTCGCGTGCGTCGAGTACTCGCTCGTGCTCACCCAGGCGCTCAACGCGCTCGGCCTGCCGGCCCGGCGGCTGTGGCTGTACCAGGACCATTACCAGGTCGGCATGGGCCGGGGGCACGTGGTGTCCGAGGCCTGGATCGACGACCTGAACCGCTGGGTGGTGCTGGACGGGCAGAACGGGCTGTACTGGACCGGCGAAGACGGCACGCCGCTCGGCGCGGTGGCGCTGCAGCAGGCCGTGCGGTCGGGGGCTTCCTGGCCGGCCTACGTCACGTTCCGCGACGACTTCGACGAGGCCAGCGCGCAGCTCTGGTTCAGCTACTTCGCGCACGTCGGGACCTGGGCCAGCGGGCCGTTCGGCCTGATCTTCCAGCGTGACCGGATGGTCGTTTCGACCCGTCTGGAGGACGGGCCTGACGTGTTCTACCCGGACCTGTCCCAGCTCGGCGTGGCGAGCGCGCTGGCGGACGGCGGACGGCCGGCGCTGCGGCTGTCCACCGCCCACCCCTACGCCACCGGGTTCGCCGTGGACGGCGCCGAACTCGACGGCGACCTGCTAGTTCTCGACGCCACGGTCGGCGACCACGAGCACGAGGTCGCCGTGCGCACCGGCTACGGGATACTGGCCGGTCACCCGCTGTGCTACCGGGCCGAGGCGTGACCGCGGGCGCTCCGGCCGGGCTGCCGCTGACCGCGCTCCTTGACCGGGGGGACGAGTCCAGCCCGGCCTTCATCGTGCCCGAGGACGGTCAAGTCATGACCTACGGCCAGGTGGCGGCCAGGGTGCAGACGCTGGCGCAGCGGCTGGCCGGGGCGGGCGTGCGGCGTGGCGACCGGGTGGCGCTGGCCCTGCCGAACGGGCCCGACTTCGTCCTGCTGCTGCTGGCCGTCACCGCGCTCGGCGCGGCCGCGGCCCCGCTGAACCCGGCCTACACGCAGACCGAGTTCAGCTTCTTCCTGACCGACATCGCGCCGCGGCTGTTCCTGATCCCGGCCAGCCGCCCGGCCGAAGCCGGCGCCGCCGCGGCGACGACGGCCACCACGGTGCTGGCGGTCGAGGCGGTGGACGGCGGCCCGCCGGCGCTGCTCGGCACCCCGGGCCCGGCGCCGGAGCAACGCTCGTTCGAGCCGGGCGGGCCCGACGACGTGGCCGTGGTGCTGCACACCAGCGGCACCACCAGCCGGCCCAAGCAGGTCCCGCTGCGGCAGCGCAACCTGATGGCCACGGTGGCCTCGATCGGCGCGCACTACCGGCTCGGCCCCGCCGATGTCTCGTTCTCGGTCATGCCGCTGTTCCACATCCACGGCCTGGTCGCCTCGACGTTCGCCACGCTCGGCTCGGGCGGCACGGTCATCGCCCCGCGCCGGTTCACCCCGCACCGGTTCTGGGCCCAGGCCCGCGAGCACGGGGCCACCTGGCTGTCGGCCGGGCCGACGCTGCACCAGATGATCCTGGACCGGATCGACGGCGCGGGGCCGCCCGGCACGCTGCGGT
Organism: Streptosporangiaceae bacterium; assembly: GCA_036267135.1. Classification (GTDB taxonomy): domain Bacteria; phylum Actinomycetota; class Actinomycetes; order Streptosporangiales; family Streptosporangiaceae; genus PALSA-505. Next base: position 82,821 of record DATAWQ010000132.1, read on the forward strand.
TCGTGCGCTCGTGCAGTTCGGCGCTGTCCCCGGCGCTGCTCGAGCGGGCCGAGGAACGCTACCGGGCGCCGATGCTGGAGGCCTACGGCATGACCGAGGCCAGCCACCAGATGTCCTCCAACCCGCTGCCGCCTGCCGCGCGGGTGCCCAGCTCGGTCGGCGTGCCGACCGGCACCGAGATCGACATCGTGGACGCCGACGGCGCCGTCCTGCCCGAAGGCATCCCGGGCGAGGTCGTGATCAGGGGCCCAGGCGTCATGTCGGGGTACGTGAACAACCCGGCGGCCACCGCCGCGGCGTTCTTCGGCGACTGGTTCCGCACCGGCGACCGCGGCCTGCTGCGGGACGGCTACCTGCACCTGATCGGGCGGATCAAGGAGATGATCATCCGCGGCGGCGAGAACATCGCCCCGGCCGAGATCGAGCAGGTGCTCACCGGGCATCCGGGGGTGCGGGACGCGGTGTGCTTCGGGATACCCGACGACAAGTACGGCGAGCTGGTCGGGGCCGCGGTGACCCTGGTCAGGGACACCGACCCCAAGTCGCTGGCCGACTACTGCCGGGAGTACCTGGCTCCGTTCAAGGTGCCGGCCAGGATCGACATCCTGGAGGAGATCCCGCGCACCCCCACCGGCAAGGTGCAGCGCCGCCGGGTGGCCGACTTCGTCGCCGAGCGCCGGTCCGGTGGGGCGGCCCGAGGGGCCGGTTCGTGAGGTTCGCGGTGCTCGGCGCCGGAGCCATCGGCGCCTACGTCGGCGCCGCGCTGGCCCGGGGCGGCGCCGACGTCACCTTGATCGCCAGGGGCCCGCACCTGGCCGCCCTGGCCGAGCGCGGCGTCCGGGTACTGTCCCCGCGCGGCGACTTCACCGCCCACCCGCCGGCCACCGGCGACCTGGCCGCGGTTCGCGACGCCGACGTGGTGTTCGTGGCGCTCAAGGCCTACAGCCTGCCGGAGATCGCCCCCCGCCTCGGCCCGCTGCTCGCCCCGGACGCCGCGGTCATCTGGGCCCAGAACGGCATCCCCTGGTGGTACTGCCAGTCGCTGCCCGATCCGGCCGGCCGCCTGGCCCTGACCAGCGTGGACCCGGGCGGGGTGATCGGCGCGTCGATCGCGCCGGAGCGCAACGTGGGGTGCGTGGTCTACTGCGCGACCGAGATCATCGAGCCGGGGGTCATCAGGCACACCGAGGGCACCAGGTTCAGCCTCGGCGAGCCGGACGGCACCACGTCCGTCCGGTGTGAGCGGATCTCGGCCGCCTTCGCCGCCGGCGGCCTGAAGGCGCCGGTCGACACCCGGCTGCGCGACCAGATCTGGCTCAAGCTCGTCGGCAACGTGGCCTTCAACCCGGTCACCGCGCTGACCGGGGCCACCCTGGGCCAGCTCGGCGACCTCCCGGAGATGCGCGACCTGCTGCGCGCCGTCTTCGCCGAATGCGCCACGGTCGCCGGGCGGCTCGGCGTCCGGTTCCCGGTCTCGCTGGACCGGCGCCTGGCGGCCGGGCTGGCCGTCGGCGACCACAAGACGTCCATGCTCCAGGACCTCGAAGCCGGCAAGCGTCTCGAACTCGACTGCATGACCGGCGCCGTGGCCGAACTGGCCGCCCAGCTCGACATCGAAGTGCCGCACGTGCGCACCATCCACGCCTGCGCCAAGCTCCTTGACCACCTGGCCGCCATGTGAACCTGGCCGGACGGGTTGCCGAGCTGCAAGAACTGTACGACGCGGCGGTGGGCGCGGCGGCGGACCGGCGGGGCTGGGTGGGGCTGGTGGGCGGCAAGCCGGGCATCGGCAAGACCCGGCTGGCCACGGCGTTCGCGGCTCAGCTCGCGAAGAACGAGTTCGTCCACGCCTGGGTAAGTTGCCCGGAGGATGACGCCGCGCCACCGTTCTGGGTGTGGGACCAGCTACTCGACCAGTTCGGCGCCTGGGAGCACGCCGGGCAGCGGTACTTCGACGGCGAGGTCGAGCCGTGCATCAACGGCCGGACGATCGAAACGGGCGCCTACTTCGCCGTGGACGTCTCGCCGCTGGTGGACCGGATCCTCGGCGAACGGCTCGGCGATGGCGGATGGAACTGCGAGGCCGAGAACGGATCGGTGCGCTCCTCGTTCGACACGACGCTCACCGTGCTCGATGGGCTGCTCGAATTCGAGCGTGCCACCGGCGGGTCCGGCGCGGTCCGCGCGGCGCGGCGCAGCGGGGAGGGGTATCTGCTCGACCGGAGCCTATTCCGCCGCCAGAGCACCGGCGAGGTCGTCAACCCTGAGTACCTCGACTTCGCCTTCCCCTATTACTGGCACTACGACGTGCTGCGCGCGCTCGACTACTTCCGGCGGTCGGGCGCCGATCCGGATGCCCGGCTGGCCGCGGCCGTGGAGGCCGTGCGATCGAAGCGGCAACCGGACGGCCGCTGGCTGCTCGACCGCGTCCATCCTGGCCGGGTCCACTTCGCGGTCGAGGCCAGCGTGGGGGAACCGAGCCGCTGGAACACCCTGCGCGCGCTCCGGGTGCTCAGCTGGTGGGAAGGCTGTCGTAGCACCACAGTTATCTGTCGTAGCACCACAGGCGGATCCACGTGCCCAGCAGCCGGAACCGCTGCGTCCTGGTCTGGCGCAGCCCGGGCGGCACGGCCGCCCGCGGGACGGCCGGGGCGAGAACCACCACCCGGCCGCCCGGCCTGGTGACCCTGGCCATCTCGCCCAGCGCGGCGCGCAGCCAGGCGGTGGCGTCACCCTCCATCTCGAACCGCTGGCCGAACGGGAGGTTCGAGACGCACGCGTCGACGCTGTGATCGGGCCGGTCGATGTTCCGGACGTCCCCGGCGCCGACCCCGGCCTGGGGCACGTTGCGCCTGGCCGTCCTGACCGCTCCCGGGTCGATGTCGCTGCCCTGCGCGGTCCATCCCGCGCCGATGGCCTCGGCCAGCAGCGTGCCCGAACCGCAGCACGGGTCGAGCAGCAGGCCGGGCGGCGATCCTGCCTGGCGGACCATCGCGGCGGCGAGGGTGGGCCGCAGCGCGCCGGGCCGCTCGGCCGCCCGGCCGCCGTGCTGACGCCAGCGCAGATCCGATACCCGCAGCCCGGCCACGAACCGGCCGGGCCGGTACTCGCTGACCCAGATCTCCAGCCGCGCCGGGTCTTCCGGCCGCCACTGGGGGTGGCTGGCCGCGATCGTGCGGGCCAGTTCCCGCCGTAGCTCCGTCCGCAGGAACGAACGCTCCTGCAGCACGCGCACGATGACCCGGTAGGTGAGGCCGCCGGCGGGCTCGCCGGTGAGCACGGACCAGGCGGCCACGGCGCGCTGGACCCGGGATTGGCCCCAGATGCGCTTGGCGATCCAGCGCGGATCGTCACCGTCGGCCCGCAGCGTCCGCCCAACCTCGACGAACAGATCCTCGGCCAGGCTCAGCCGCAGCCCGGGCCCGGCTGGGGCTTGCCGGGCGCCCCCGGACCGGGCGCTCCTCCCAGGCCTGGCGTTCCCGGACCTGGGGCTGCCCGACTTGGGGCTGCCCGACTTGGGGTTGCCGGACCGGGTGGGGCCAGACTGGGCCGGAACGAGACGGCCCGGTGGCAGGTCGAACAGCACCACGTCGGACCGGCCGTCGAAGCCATCGTCACGCACCAGCGCCCCGTCGAGTTCGCCGATCTCCTCGCCCAGCAGGGGAGCCATGCCGTGAATGGCCATGGCGAACATCCGGTCTGCGCGCGCACCGTCCACATTCAGCGGCCCGCCCCGAGCGGTCTCGAGACGGGCACCCGGGCGAGGAGCGGCCCGGGGAGTGCCCCGGGCAGGAGTGCCCCGGGCAGGAGTGGCCGGGTGGCGGGCAGCGTGGAGACGGTTCTTCCCGTGTTCGGGCACGGTGACCACCTCCGGGCCCTTGGCGCGTGTGCCAGGTCCAACAGGATACCCATGGGTGCGCCCGCGGATAGCTGCCCGGTTTCCGCTCGGTGGGCCCGCGGGCAGGGGGCACGGTTTCGCCTCGGGCGTTCGCGGGCAGCGGCACGGTTTTCTCGTTTCCCGGCCGCGAACAATTGTCCCGAAGATCCATCAGGACCGCGCAGAAAGATCCATCCGCCCCGATAAAGATCTATGTCGTCCTGACGGTCCTCCGGGCGGCCTGTACCGGACGGGGCCGGCCGATCGGCAAACCTTCGCATCGCCGGGTTGATCTGCCCGTTCCGACAGTTTTTCTTTACCTTACGTTTACCCGGTCTGACCGGCGCGCCTGGGCTGGCCCGGGCCGGGCATATGCGTTGCCTACACCGTGGCTCGTGTCCGCCCGGCGGAAGTGCGGCGGGCATGATTTCCGCCTTCGGCCGATGAGAGGCCACGATGGGCCGAATCAGCCAGGCTCTCCCTGCGCCGGTGGCTCGTGACTCCGCCGGTCCTACGGAATTCCATTTCAGGCCGCCGGTCAGCTCCGACGTCAAGAACATGAACCTGTTTCCGGTGCGGCAATTCGCGACCCGAGAAGGGGCTGGCGCCAGGCATTCAAGGTGGATCGCTGGAATTGCGTTCCCGGAATATTACTGCTCGCTGCCGAGCCAGGTATCACCGTATTCTTAACGCGCGTTGTGCAGGATGTGTTTACCGGTGCGCCGGTGACTGGTGGTGAAGGCGGTTTAAGCTCCTGGCCGGTAACTGGAAGCAGCTCCGCGCCGGGGCCGAAACACGCGATCCGGCCGTGATCGTAACGCGGTGTGTCCACGAGTGTGGTGCCACCGGACATAGTGAGACGTTGCGTGCGGGCGCCGCCGCCCATCGGTGCAGGTCACCGTCCCGATGGCCCATCGTGGGGGCCGGGAGCCGGATCGCGGCTGTCTGTAAATGTCGCATCACCGTCCGTTGATCCTGGTCAATGCTGTTACCGAAACAAACACCAATCGCGTGGCCCTGACACATCCGCTCTTGACCCAACTGGGCGATTTCTGAGCACGTACTTTGACCGTCTGCCTCTCCCGCACGGGGATGTTCGCTCTGCGCACGATGACGACGTATGAGGTATGTCACATTTGCCCGAAATTTTACCGCTTGAGACGAACGCGAGATTCCGTACGGCTGCGCCGAGGCGTGCCTAGTCAGAGGGGGCTTAGCAAGAAAATTACGCTCTATGCTGAATCTAAGTAGTTAATTAACGTAAATACACGTAATCCCGATACGTGAGTGCCGCGTCGCACTAGATGGAACGTGTAGTGTCTGGGCCGAGACGCTGACATAGGCGACGGGTCCAGGGTTCGCAGGCCAGCGACCGAGGAGGGGGGCATTGGCCGAGACTACGTCTACGCCCATGTCGGAACCGCAACGGATGCCCGCGGGGGACTTCCCTCCACCTCCCGCGAAGATGCCCCGCCAGGCCAGATCGCTGGCCACGCTGGGCGTGCATCCGCCGGTGTCCGAGGTGGGGCTGCCTGCTTATCCGCTGGGGCCGGTTCGTCTTGGCCCCGTCAAACTGTCCATTCTCATGCCCGTGTACAACGAAGAACGCACGGTTGCCTGGGTTGTCGATGAAATCCTGCGGGCCGATTATCCGTGCGATTTCGAGCTGATTGTCGTCGACGACGGGAGCACTGACCGTACCCCTGCTCTGCTAGCGAATATAGTTGACCCACGCATGCAGGTTCTCCGTCATTCGGTTAACAGTGGAAAAGGCGCCGCGTTGCTTTCCGCCGCGGCGCTGGCGACGGGTACCCACGTTCTTCCCTTCGACGCCGACTTCGAGTACGAGCCAGCCGACATCCCGCGGTTGCTCGAGCCAATGCTGAGGGGGCGATGCGAGGTCGTTTACGGTGTCCGGCTGTTCGGCTGCAACACTGTATACCAGTCGTATAAGTACGCCGTCGGGAACCGGTTGCTCACCCGTTTCGCGAATATCTTGTTCAATTCCTATCTCAGTGACCTTCACACCTGCCTGAAGCTCGTGCCGCTGTCACTGTTCAGAATGCTCGAGCCTCGCGAAACCGGCTTTGGCCTGGATACTGAGATAACGGCGCTCTTGCTTCGGCACGGTGTTCGCCCTTTTGAGGTACCGGTCAGTTATTACAGCCGTTCTCACGCGCAGGGCAAGAAGATAACGTCGCGAGACGCGGTGCAGTGCCTGTGGATTCTGCTCAGGGAGCGCCTGGCCCGCCGGAAGTACCCTGACGGCATTACGTCAACCGCCGGGGACCCAGCCCTGCTGCACGGTGGGGTCAGCGCCTTGCGATCCGGCCTCCTGGCCTTCTCCGCGTCGGACGACGATGACGACGAACTAGCCGCGGCCGCGCCATAAGCAATTCCATGACGAAATTGTGGACATCCATTGGGCTGGTGGCCGTGGTGCTGGTGGCTGCGGTCGTGGCCCAGACCGGCGCGGGGCACTCGCTCATGCGGGAGATCGGCGTGACCCGCACGCCGCCCGGGTACACCCAGTTGTCGTTCGCCCACCCGCAGGCGCTGCCCAGCCGCTTCACGTCGCCGGCCAGCCTCACCGTCCCGTTCGCGATCCATAACTCCACCGGCGCGGAGCACACGTACCAGTGGTCGATCGCGCTCGTGCACGGCCAGAACACCGATCGCCTCGCCTCCGGGGGCACCCGCGTCCCGGCGGGGGGCGTAGTGACCACGGCCCCGGCCGTGACCGTCTCCTGCACCGGCAGCGGACGGGTCCGGCTTGACGTCGGCCTCGTCAGCCCGCGCGAGTCCATCGACTTCTACGCCACCTGCACGCCGCCGGCCGGGGCGAACACCACCGGGGGGACGTCGTGAGCCAGCCCAGACGCCCGGTGGTGGCGATGGTCAGCGACGCGATTTACCCCTATAACCCCGGTGGCAAGGAACTCAGGTACCACGAACTGACCCGGCGGCTGGCCGATCGCGCGGACGTGCACGTCTACACCATGCGCTGGTGGCAGGGTCCGCGCACGCGGGTCGAGGACTCAGTCACCTTCCATGCGATCTCACCGTTGCTGTCCATGTACGCCGGCACCCGGCGCTCGCTGAAGGAGGCCGCGCTCTTCGCGCTCGCCTGCCTGCGGCTGATCACCAGGCGATTCGACGTGCTCGAGGCCGATCACATCCCCTACCTGCAGATCATCGCCCTGCGGCTGGTGGCCACGGTCAGGCGCAAGCGCTTCGTGGTGACCTGGCATGAGGTCTGGGGGCCGCAAGCCTGGCGTGAGTACCTGGGCCGGCCGCTCGGCACCGCCGCCTGGTTCACCGAGTGGCTGGCCATGCGCCTGCCCGACCACATCATCGCCGCCTCCGCGCAGACCGCACAGCGGCTCCGCGGTGTGCTCGGTGAGGGTGCGCAGATCACGGTCGCGCCGAACGGGATCGACCTGGACGCCGTCGCGACCATCACCCCCGACCTGGCCGGCACGGATCTCGTCGTGGTGGGCCGGCTGCTGAACCACAAGCGGGTGGACATGCTGCTGGCCGCCGTGGCGCTGCTCCATCGCGACGGCCTGCCCGTGACGTGCCGGGTCATCGGGGACGGGCCGGAACGGGAGCGGCTGCACCAGGTGGCCCGGGAGCTCGGCATCGGTCACGCCGTCGACTTCCGGCACGACGTGGCCGAGCAGAAGGACGTCTACGCGCTGGTGAAGTCCGCCAGGGTCTTCGTCTCCCCGTCGGCGCGCGAAGGGTTCGGCATCGCCGTACTAGAGGCGCTGGCCTGCGGGCTGCCGGTGGTGACCACATCGGATCCGGACAACCTGGCGCAGCACCTGGCAGCCCGGTCCGCGCGCAGCGTCGTCTGCGACCCGTCCGCCCCGGCCGTGGCGGCCGCGGTGCGAATCGTGCTCGCCCGCCCGGACGCCGCTGCCAGCCTGCACGGGGTTAGCACAGACGTGGCTAACCCAGACGTGGCTAACCCAGACGTGGCTGACCCGGACGATGCCTGGCTGGCCGATTACACCTGGGACGCGATCACAGACCTGGTAGCGGGGGCTTTTAACATATGAAGCCCGATGGTTGCGTCCAGGCGCAGGACAGAAATGAGGCGGCCGTCCTGCCGGCACCCGATCTGAGCGTTGTCATCTGCTCGCTGAACGGCGCAGCAGGGGTGGCTCGCTGCCTGGATGCGCTGGCGGCCCAGACCATCTATACCCGGATGGAAATCGTCGTGGTCGACGACGGCTCGACCGACGGCACCGCGGACGTCGCCCGTGCGCATGGGGCGGTCGTCATCAGGCACGCCACCAACCGCGGGCTGGCCGCGGCCCGTAACTCCGGGCTGCACGCCGCGGCCGGGCCGGTCGTGGCCTTCCTCGACGACGACTGCGAACCCGATTCCCACTGGGCGCAGCGGCTGCTCGCGGCGTACGGCGACGGCGACGGGGACGGCGTGCTCGGCGTCGGCGGCGCCATCGAGCCCGAAACCCCTCAGGGCTTCATGGCCGGCTATCTGCGCCGGCACAACCCGCTGCTGCCGCTGGAGCTCAACCTGGCCACGAGCGAGAAGCTCGTCCGCCGGTTCTGGCTGTACCTGCGGCGTCAGTGGACCGGCTCGGCGGACCGTGACCGCCGGGATGTGTACTCCCTCACCGGCGCGAACATGTCGTTCCGGCGGCAGTCACTGCTCGATCTCGGCGGCTTCGACGAACGGTTCAGGTTCGGCGGCGAAGAAGGAGATCTTTGCAAGCGGCTGGGGCTGACGTTCCCCGAGGGCCGCCTGGTCTACCTGCCCGACGCCCAGGTGACGCACCACTTCGCGCCCTCGCTGGCCGACACGCTGCGCCGCAGCCGGGCGTACGGCCGCGGCTCGGCGCGGCTGTACCGCAAGTGGCCGAGCGTCTCACCCACGTTCTTTCCCTGGCCGCTCGCGGTGCTGGCGCTGCTGGCCCTGTCGGTCTGGTTCCCCGTCCTGGTCGCGGCGGCCGTGGCCATCCCGCTGCTGTTCTACCCGCAGGCGGTCAGGGAGGCCATGGCCATGCGCCGCCCCGCCTGCCTGCTCGACGCCTACGTGCAGCTCATGCAGGAGGCCTACAGCGACGTCGGGTTCGTCGAGGGACTATGGATGTTCCGGCGTCTCGTCCCCGAACCGCCCGGCTCCGGTAATCCCGCCGCGGCCGGTGACCCTGGCCAGGTCGGTGACGCCGACCCGGTGACCGAACCAGTGACCGAACCGCTGCCGGTCGTGCGCGCCGCACCCGCCAGGGTGCTGCTCCTCCCCGAGTGGCTCGGCCGCCGGCTTGACCGCTGGCCGCCGGTCGAGCGGCTGGCCAGACGGGCTCTCGCCGGGCGGCCCGGCCGGTGGCTCGCGGCCGGGGCGGCGCCCTTCGTCGGCGCGAACCTCGCGGCGCTGGCGCTGCTGGCCGTGCTGGTCTGGGCGCGCGGCGTGTGGGCGGCCGAGGTGGCGATGCTGCCGCTGCTGCTCATCGTGCCCGGCCTCGTGCTGCTGCGGGCCCTGCGCGTTCCGGGCCGCGCCATCGCGTCCTTCCCCGTGTACGTGCCCTGCGCCTCGATAGCGGTTCTGCTCGGCTCGGGGCTGGCCGTCGACCTGATCGGACCGCTGATCGGCGTGGCCGAGCCGCTCCGGCCCGGCCCGCTGCTGGTGGGCCTGGAAGTCATCTGCCTGGCCCTGCTGGCCAGGTCGGCCGCCGCGCCGCCCAGCACCGCCATCCCGTGGGCCGCCATCCAGCGGACCGCCATCCCGTGGCGGTCGCTGCCCCCGGCCTGGTGCGCGTTGCCGCTGCTGCTGCCGGTCATCGCGGCGGCCGGGGCGCTGCGGCTGAACAGTGGCCACGGCCGCCTGGTGGCGGTCGCGGCGCTGGGCATCTGGCTCGTCATGGTCATCGCGGCGCTGGTGTTCGCGCCGCGCCTGGGCCGGTCCCTGCTCGCGTTCGTGGTGTACGCCGCGGGGCTCGCCATGCTGTGGTCGTTTTCGCTGCGCGGCACCGCCTTCTACGGCTTCGACATCGCGGACGAGTTCTACTACCTCCACCACGCGGTGCTGACCGGCGTCTGGCACCCTTCGGACTCGGGCAACGCGTTCAGTGCGATGCTGAGCGTCACCGTGATGCCGGCCGAACTGCACGAACTGGCCGGCGTGCCGGTCTCGCTGGTCTTCCAGGCCGTCTACCCGATGATCACCGCCTTGTTCCCGGTGGCGGTGTTCTATCTGGGCCGCCGGATCCTGTCGGACCGCTGGGCCTTCGCCGCGGCCGCCTTCATCCCCACCCAGGCGGTGTTCGCCCAGGAGCTTCCCGCCATCGCCCGGCAGGAGATCGCGCTGGTGCTGTTCGCCGCGCTGGTCGCGGCGCTGCTGGACGCCAGGCTGTCCCGATGGGTGCAGGTGCCGCTGGCCGTCGTGTTCGCGGCGGCCATGGTGGTGTCCCACTACACGACCACCTACATCGCCATTCCCATGATCGGATTCGCCTTCCTCATGCAGTGGGGTGCGTCCTGGTTCCGCCCGCTGCCCAGGATGTCGGCCGCCTTCGTCGGCGCTTTCGCCGCGGCCGCCGTCGGCGCGCTCGTCTGGTATGGGCCGGTCACCCACTCCGCCTCCAACGTGAGCCAGTTCGTGCAGACCGCGGAGAGCGAGGGGTTCAACTTCCTGCCCAACCAGCGCCCGGGTGGGAACCTGATCAGCGACTATCTCGAAGGCAACGCCCAGACAGCGCTGCCGGCGACGCAGTACGAAACGCTGGTGGCCGGCGAGTACGCGACGTCGGTCCCGTTCGTCACCCCGCTGCCGGACGCCGCCTCGGCCCGGTATGCGCTGCGCGACGCGCCGGACTCGCAGCCGCCGGTCAGCTGGACGCTCGGCTACGTCGTGCTGGGCGACGGGCAGATCGTCGCCCAGCAACTGATCTACCTGCTCGCTTTCGTGGGCGCCCTGATGCTGCTGCTGCGGCGCAAGGTCCCGGTCATCGGCCGCCAGCTCGGGCTGCTCACGTTCGCGACGCTGCTGTTCCTGGTGGGCATCAGGCTGAGCGGGACACTGGCCGCCTTCTACAACGCGGAGCGGGCGTTCCTGCAGGCCATGATCTTCCTCAACATCGCGGTGTTCTGGTGCCTGCAGGAGCTATCCGGGCATCGGAAGATCCGCGACAGGAAACCGCTCGTGGCCGGCGTGACCGCGGCCGCGGCCTGCCTGCTGGCCCTGACCTTCGTCGGGGGCAGTGGGCTGGGCGGCGCGGTGGTGGGCGGCGGCACCGCCACCAACCTGGCCAACAGCGGCGGCGACTTCCAGCAGTTCTACGTGACACCACCCGAACTGGCCTCGGCGAGCTGGCTGGGCGGGCATATGCGCCCCGGCCAGCTGGTCTACGCCGACCGGTACGGCCAGCTGCCGCTGATCTCGCAGACCGGGCTCAGCAACGGGCTGCTGCTCGACGTGACCCCCCAGACGCTGGACCAGCACGCCTGGGTCTACGCCAGCCGCACCAACGTGGTCGACGGGGTGGCCCGCGCGGACCTCGGGAACCACACCATCACCTACGAGTTCCCCAGACGCTTCCTGGAAGCGAACTACAACCTCGTCTACACCGACGGCTCGTCGGAGGTCTACCACGGATGATCACTACGTCGAAGGTGTGCCGCCGATGATCTCCATCGTCGTCATCAGCAAGGATGAGCCGGCCCTGGACACCACGCTGGCGGATCTGGGCGCGCAGGCCAGGGATCTCGGCGAACCGGCCGAGATCGTGGTGGTCGACGCGTCGCAGGCCCGGCTGGATGCGATCCGCCGGCGTCACGCGGCCGGGACGCGCTGGGTGGCGTTCCAGCAGCCGCCCGGGGTGGCGGTCTCCATCCCGCACCAGCGCAACGCGGGCGTGCGGGAGGCGCTCGGTGAGATCGTCGTGTTCACCGACGCCGGATGCCGTCCCGAGCCCGGCTGGCTCGAACGCCTGATCGCCCCGCTCCACCAGGGGGAACATGTCGCCGCCGGGACCGCGCTCGACGCGGCTGGCCACCTGGGCCTGTACGGGCACGTGACCCAGCCGGGCGAGCAGCCTGTCTACCTGACCGAGTGCCCCACCATCAACCTGGCCTTCCGCCGCGAGGCGTTCGACGCCGTCGGCGGATTCGACGAGCAGTTCGCCTATGGCTCCGACGTGGACTTCAGCTGGCGGCTGATCGAGGCCGGCTACCGCATCCGCAGCGTGCCCGACGCGGTGATACGGCACGACTGGGGCAGCTGGCGCCGCCAGTTGCGCCGGTCCTACCAGTACGGCCGGGCGCGAACGCGGCTGTACCGCAAGCACCGCCACCGGCTGCGGGACATTCTCCGGCGCGATCCGGTGGTCGTCCTGTACCCGGTGTTCCTGCTCGGGCTGCCGCTGGCCCTGTTCTTCCCGCTCTACCCGGCCCTGCTGATCATCCCGGCGTGGCGGAACCGGTCCAGGGGATCGGTGCGGGTGGTGGCGGATCACCTGACGTTCGGCCTGGGCGTCCTGGCCGAACTGGTCGCGTGATGCGGATCCTGGCCTACCCCAGGGATGACCAGAACCCGTATCAGCGGCTGCTGTACGGGGAGATGCGGCGGCTGGGCGTCCGGATCAGCTATCTGGGGCAGCCGACCGCCTCGCACACGCTCAACCTGCTGCTTCTGCCGGCCGAGTTGGCGGGGCACCGGGCCACCGGCGCCCGCGTGGTCCACATTCACTGGCTCTACCGGTTCGGCCTCCCCGGCACCGGGCGGTTCCCGGCGCTGCGGTGGCTGAGCCAGGCGTGGCTGACGGTCTGGCTGTGGACCGCCAGGATGCTGGGTCTGCGGCTGGTCTGGACGGTGCACAACGTGCTGCCGCACACTCAGGTCTTCGCCGACGACGCCCGGGCCCGCCGGACGCTGGTCCGGGCCTGCGACCTGGTGCTGGCGCACTCCCCGGCGGCGCTGACCGAACTGGCCGCGCTCGGCGCCGTGCCCCGGCGCAGCGCCGTCATCCCGCACGGGCCGATGCCGCCCGCCCGCCCGGCCGCGTCGCTGCGCACGCCCGGTTCGGGCGACGGGCCACGCCAGTTCCTGTTCTTCGGCCAGGTGCACGAGTACAAGGGCGTCGAGGATCTGCTCGCGGCCTTCACCGCGCTGCCCGCCGGTGAGGCCGCGCGCCTGACCGTGGCCGGCCAGTGCGACGACCCGGAACTCAGATCCCGGCTGGGCACGCTGGCCCGGGGGTGCGGCGAGCGGGTTGCGCTGCGTCTTGGGCACGTGCCCAACGATGAGGTGACCCCGCTGCTGGCCGCCGCCGACGTGGTCGTCCTGCCGTACCGCAGGATCACCACCAGCGGCAGCGCCATGCTGGCCCTCGCCCACGGGCGGCCGCTGCTGGTGCCGGACGTGGCAGGCCTGGCCGACCTGTCCAGGCAGGCGATCGTGACCTACGACCGGACGCGGGAGGGACTCGTGGCCGCCCTGACCCGGCTGGCGCGGGCCGAAGGCCCGGCCCTGGCCGAGATGTCGGCCGCGGCCAGTGCCTGCGTTGCGGAGCTGAGCTGGCCCGACATCGCCGCGCGGACGATGACCGAAATGGGCCTGACGCGCGGAAGGTGTGGCTGAATGCGGGTGACCGTGGTGCGCCCGGGCGACCTCGGGCCGAGCGAAGCGGCCCGGTGGGCCGCGCTCCAGCGCACGCCGCCGGTGACGCTCAGCCCGTTCCTGTCGCTCACTTTCGCGCAGGCGGTGGGCCGGCACCGGCCGGGCGCCCGGGTGGCCGTGGTCACCGGCGGCGGCCAGATCGAGGCGTTTCTCCCGTTCGAGCTGGCCACGAGGGGGATGGCCACGGCGGGGATGGCCATGCCGATCGGCTATCCCATGAACAACCTGCAGGGGTTCGTCGGCTCGGGCGTGCCGATCGACGCCAAGGCGGTGCTGCGCCAGGCCGGGCTGCGCGGCTGGCGGTTCAGGTACGCGCCGGCCGACCAGGAGGCCCTGCGGCCGCACGCCTACGCCGAGGCGGAGGTGCAGTGCCCCGTCATCGACCTGTCCGCCGGATACGAGGCGTACCACCAGGGTCTCAACAAGAAGGTGCGCTACGAAGCGGACCGGCGCCGCCGGGGGCTCGAACGCAGCTGTGAGACGGTGTCGCTGGAATGGCACAGCGCACAGCCCGCGGCGGCCCTGACCAAGCTGATCGAGTGGAAATCTGGCATGTACGGCGGGGCCCGCGACCTGTTCGCCGATCCGGCCGCCGTGCGCATCGCCGATGAGCTTTCCAGCACGGTCAGCGAGGACTGTGCCGGCGTGCTGAGCGTGCTGTCCGCCGGGCCCACGCCGATCGCCGCCATGCTCTCGCTGGCCGAGCCGCACGGGCTGTCCACCTGGTTCCCGTCCTACGACGCCGAGTACCGCCATTCCTCGCCCGGGACCATGCTCTCGCTGGCCGTCGCGCAAGAGGCGGCGCGCCGCGGGATCACCCTGATCGACTTCAGCGCCGGCCAGGACGCCTACAAGTTCCGGCTGGCCAACGGGTCGTATCCGGTGGTCGGCGGGGCCGTCTGGGCGCACCGGGCCGAGGAGATGGGCCGCCGGATCTACCGGCGCTTCGCCGAAAGCCGCTCGGCCGGTCCCCGCCAGCAGAGCCCGGCCGCCAAACAGGGCGTTAGTGGAAGGGACGGCTAGATGCGTGCGACCGTGGTGCGCCCGGGCGACCTCGGGCCCAGTGAAGCGGCCCGGTGGGCCGCGTTCCAGCGCACGCCGCCGGTGACGCTGAGCCCGTTCCTGTCGCTCACTTTCGCGCAGGCGGTGGGCCGGCACCGGCCGGGCGCCCGGGTGGCCGTGGTCGAGGACGGCGGCCAGATCGAGGCGTTTCTCCCGTTCGAGCTGGCCACGAGTGGGATGGCCACTAGGGGGATGGCGCTGCCGATCGGCTTTCCGATGAGCCAACTCCAAGGGTTCGTCGGCTCGGGTGCGCCGATCGACGCCAAGGCGGTGGCGCGCCAGGCTGGGCTGCGCGGCTGGCGGTTCAAGCACGCGCCGGCCGACCAGGAGGCCTTGCGGCCGCACCGGTACGCCGGGTCGGACTCGCAGTGCCTCCTCGTCGACCTGTCGGCCGGGTACGAGGTGTATCACAAAGGCCTCAGCAAGTCGCTGACCTCTGAAGTCGCCCGGCGCCGCCGGGCGCTCGAACGCCGCTTTGGGACGGTGTCGCTGGAATGGCACAGCGCGCAACCCGCGGCGGCCCTGACGAAGCTGATCGAATGGAAATCTGGAATGTATGGCCCGAGCCGTGAGTTGTTCGCCGATCCGGCCGCCGTGCGCATTATCGAGGAGCTTTCCACCTCGGCCAGCGATGACTGCGCCGGCGTGCTCAGCGTGCTGTCCGCCGGGTCCACGCCGATCGCTGCCGCGCTCTGGCTGGCCGAACCGCACGCGCTGGCCGGCTGGTTCACCACGTATGACCCTGAGTTCCGCCGGTCCTCGCCGGGAACCATGCTCCTGCTGGCCGTCGCGGAAGAGGCGGTCAGCCGCGGGATCACCCTGTTCGACTTCGGCGGCTGGCCGGACGACCACAAGCGCAGGGTGGCCAACGGAGCGTATCCGGTGATGGGTGGGGCCGTCTGGGCGCTCCGGACCGAGAAGACGGCCCGCCGGGTCTACCGCCGGCTCGCCACCCGTGGCGCGGTCCGCTCTGGCCCCGAACTGACCCCCGCCGCTACCCTGTGATCATGCCAGCGCCAGTGCGTCTTGCCGTGCTCATTCCGGCTGGTCCGCGCGATGACATCGTGGATACGCTCGACAGCGTTGTGCGGTACACCGACCCGGCGTCCCGGGTCATCGTCGTCGTGGACGACACCAAAGGTGTGCACGGTGACCGCGACCACATCGCCAGCCTGTCCCCGGATATAGCGGTCATCGACCCGGCGCCCGCGCGGCCCGGCACCGACGGTGGTTTGTGGATCAAGGTGGCGGCGGCCTATCGCTGGCTGCTGGAGCGGTACCAGCCCGGCCTGATCATGCGCTTGGACGCCGACGCCCTGCTTCTCGGCCGCGGGATCGAGGCCGCCGCCGAGGCGGCGTTCGGCCAGGATCCCCAGGTCGGCCTGCTCGGTTCCTACCGCGTCGGGCCCGCGGGCGCCCCGCGCGACTTCACACCGGTAGCCAGGGCACTGCGGGCCGAAATCGGCCTGCGGGGCCTGCGCAATCCCCGGGTGCGCACCGGGCTGCGGCACTTGACCCGGCTGGCCCGCCAGCACGGCTACGAAGACGGCGAGCACGTGCTCGGCTGCGCCTACCTGCACAGCCTCGCCGCGGCCAGCACCATGAACCGCAATGGCTGGTTCGACCAGCCGTGGCTGGAAGCCTCCAGGCTTTGCGACGACCAGCTCATGTCGCTGCTGACCGTGGCCGCCGGTTACCGGATAGCGGATTTCGGTGGCCCGCAGCACCCGCTCGCCCTGAAATGGCAAGGTCTGCCGGCGCATCCGTCCGACCTGCTGGCGAACGGGAAATTGGTCACCCATTCGGTCAGGTCCTGGGGCGACCTTTCCGAAAAGGAGATCCGCGGAATCTTCGCCGCCGCGAGAGCCTCGGCCCATCATCGGTAGCGGCGCCGGCGGGCCACGGGCGTACAACGTGGTGTCCCCGCACCTGGACGACGCCGCCTTGAGCTGTGCGCGGTTCCTGGCCGCCCACCCCGGTTCCTGCCTGATCACGGTCTTCGCGGCCGGCCCGGCGTCGGTGTCCCCGCTGACCACCTGGGACCGCGCGGCGCGGTACTTCAAGGACGGCGCGGACGTCATGGCCGTGCGCCGGGGCGAGGACGCCACGGCCGCCGCTCTGGTCCGCGCCGCCGCGCTGCACCTGCCTTACTGGGACCGGCAGTACCGCAACGAGCAGTACGGTTACCACGGTCCCGCCGAGGCCGAACTGGCCCCGGCGATCGCCGCCGACCTGCTCGCCCAGTCCGCCAAGCAGCCCCAGCCCTGGCTGATACCGCTCGGCCTCGGCCATCCCGACCACCGGCTCGCCGCCGAGGCGGCCCTGCTCTGGGTCGGCCAGACGTGGGCCTCGCCCGGGGCCGCCGACGTCTACCTGTACGAGGAACTCCCGTACGCGGTCGAAGATCCGGCTGGTGTCGCGGACAGAAAGCAGGATCTGGCCCGGCGGGGGTTCGCCCTGGAGGAGGACGCCAGCCTGGAGTTCCTCGACGACCGGGCCGTCAAGAAAGCCGTCCTGCGGTGCCACGCCTCGCAGTGGCGCACACTCCGGCGCCGGGCCAGGACCGCCGTGCGCACCCCGGAGCGCATCTGGCGCCTCGTCCACCGCTAAAGCGCCGGTCTTGCTACCTGCGCCGGGTGACCCGGGTGACCCGGGTGAGCCGGGCAAGCCGGCGGATGGCCTCGCTGGCCGGGACGGCCACGAACAGCCGGAAGATCGACGGCCGGTAGCGGTACCAGCCCAGCCGAGCCCGGCGGTCCGCCCGCTCCACCCCCCTGGTTTCCCGCCGGGGCAGCGCGTGCCTGAGCCCGTTGTGGCGCGCGTCCCGGTAGCGCAGCACCCAGTAGTCGATGGAACCAAGATCGCTGACCCACATCGGGGTGCGGCACACCCATCCCCACGGGACGCACCAGTCTTCGAGCCAGACACCGTCCGCCGCGGATTTCAGCGCGGCGATCTGGCCTGACGTCAGCGGGCGCAGCAGGAAGGGTTTTCCCGTCGCCACTTCGCGGCCCTTCTGCGCGCCATTGCGGACCACCGCGGGCCACGGTATCGGCGCATCGGCCGGCCAGGGATGGCAGAGCACCTCGAGCCCCTCGTCCAGGTAGCGCTTCGCATGGATCTGCTCCGCCGTGCTGAACCTCATGCCTAGATCCCGCCAGCGGCGCAGATGGTAAAGCCCGGTGTCGGTCAGCCCGTAATCCCGCATCTTCACCAGACCGGACGCCGTGGTCGCCAGTTCCTCGGTCAGCATCCGGTCCCGCGACATGATCTGCGTCAGGATGTTGACGCACCGCGGATGGGACTCATACAGCGCCCAGGACTTCCGGACCAGTTCGTCGTCCCACCACATCACCTGAAAGTCGCCCTGCACCAGGTGCAGCAGGTCGAATCCCTGGGCCAGGGCGTGCTCGAAGGCGATTTCGTAAGCGTCGTACAGGCCGCCCACCTTGCGGTTGACCCGCAGGTCGTTGGCCGATCGCAAGATCAGTTCGGTGTTGCCGTCGGCGTCGGCCAGCCGTTGCAGCTCCGCCCGCAATTCCGCTTGCGGGCTCGCATTGTCGATGATGAGAAGGCCATCGGCAGGCGCGACCGCCCGCAGCGACCGCACCGCATTCAGGAAATACCGGGGCAAGCCGTGCCCGACTATTACATGGAGCACCCGGGGATCTGGCGAACCATCCGGGCCGTTCATCGTCGGCGTGCCTCTCCTCAACGTTCCAGCGTGGTGGTCAGGCCCGCACGCCGTCCACCGGCCAGCCGGGGGTGACCAGGCTGCCGGTGCGCAGAGAATGCTATCCTGTGCCCCGCAACCAGCGGGTTTGAGGGCCGAAACGGGCGGGGTGGGGCCTGATGCCAGGAAAGATTCTGGTTAGTTTTGTGGTTATCGCGTATAACGAGGCAGCTAATATCTCCCGCACGCTGACCGCCATTAACGCACTCGAGGAACTCGGCGCGCACGAAGTCATCGTCGTAGACGACGGTTCCCGCGACCGCACGGCGGAGATTGTGACCGAGATTTCCCGCACCAGCCCGAGTGTGCGGCTCGTCGAACTCGGTCACAACCGCGGCCGCGGCTTCGCCCGGCATCGCGGCATCGCCGAGGCCCGGGGCGAGTTCATCGCCACCGTGGACGCGGACACCGTCCTGCCGCCCGACTGGCTGATCCAGGCCCGCGCGGCCATCGACGGTCACGACGCCGTAGGCGGCACCCCGGTGCCCGACGGCGACGTCGCCTACCTGCACCGGCGGTTTCGGCTCGAGCCCCGTCCGGTGACGGCCGCGACGACCGTGACCGGCAGCAACGGGCTCTACCGGGGCGAGGTGTTCAACCTGGTCAGCTACGACCCGACACTGCGCGAGGGCGAGGACGTGGCACTCAACCACGCCATGCGGCGGCGGGGCCTGTCCGTCGCCGGAGTCCCCGGGCTGGTCGCCAGCCACGAGGAGGACAAGTCGTTCGGCGCCTCGGTGCGGTGGCTGTTCGACAGCGGCCGGGGCGCCACCCGGCAGTTGCTCACCTACCGGGAGATCCGCCAGCCGGACGTCGCGGCCGGCGGGTTCGTGGCCGCGACGGCACTCGGCCTGCTGGCCGCCGCCCGCGGCCGCCGGGCCCTGGCCGCGGCGCTGCCCGCGGCCTACGTCACGGCCGCCAGCGTCCAGCACGTGCGGAGCCGCTTCGAGACGTCCCGGTCGCCCTGGACCCGGGTGGCGCCGGCCGTGGCCACCGACGGAGTACTGCTCACGTCCTACTTCCTGGGCAGGCTGGCCGGCCTGGCCGGTCTGGCCGCGCTGCGGCGTCGGCGCACCGGGCCGGGGACGCGCACGTGACGGGCACGGCCGTGACATGACCGAGGTCACGGCCGTCCCCCGGCGCCGTCACGGTAAGCGGGCCAGGCCGTCGGCCGCCGCGCGGCTGGCGGCCGTGGCGGTACTGGCCGTCGTCGGCGTCGGCGCCTACCTGCTGTGGCCGGCCTCGGCGGTCAGCAGCAGCACGGTGTGCGCGTACGCCGGCAACACCCCGGCCTCCCTGGCGGCGTTCTCCCGTCAGGTCGGCCAGCAAGTGAGCTGCGCGGAGCTGTTCAGCTACTCCAACAAGAACTGGGCCCAGTGGGTCAGCCCGTGGTTCACGCATCCCTCGCCCGACGGCACCGACTGGTCGCCCTGGATCAAGGCCGATCCCTCGGCCCGCAGGATCGTGGTGACCCAGCAGATGATCCCGGCGGACGCTCCGGCCGACTGGCGGGTGCTCGGCGCTCAGGGGGCGTACGACGGCTACGCCCGGCAGTTCGCGGACAACCTCGTGGCGGCGGGGATGGGCAACGCGGTGATCAGGCTCGGCCACGAGATGAACGGCACCACGTATCCCGACTCGCTCGGGAACAACCCCAGCCAGTACCGGGACTGGGCGGACTACTGGGCCCGGGTCGTGCGCGCCATGCGCTCGGTGCCCGGCGCCCACTTTCTCTTCGACTGGAATGTGAGCGCCGGGTACCGGAACATCCCGCTGAATAGCTATTACCCCGGCAATGACGCGGTCGACATCATC
This sequence comes from Streptosporangiaceae bacterium, assembly GCA_036267135.1. Classification (GTDB taxonomy): domain Bacteria; phylum Actinomycetota; class Actinomycetes; order Streptosporangiales; family Streptosporangiaceae; genus PALSA-505. The sequence continues at coordinate 102,954 of DATAWQ010000132.1, forward strand.
GGCATCGACATTTATGACCTCGGCATGCCGGGCGACCCCAAGGCGCCGGCCGCCCGGTGGGCGAGCCTGGCCGGCGAGCCGGGCGGGCTCGATCAGATCGTGGCCTTCGCCCGTGCTCACGGTAAGCCGCTGAGCTTTCCCGAGTGGGGCGTGATCAGCGCGCGGGGCGGGGGCGTCGGCGACGACCCGGCCTACACCCAGGGAATCGTCAACGAGATCAGCCGCAACCGGGTGGTTTACCAGTCGTATTTCGACCGCACGACCGGGGGTGTGCTGCCGCTCAAGGACGCACCGAAGTCACTGATCGTCTGGAAACACTACTTCGGCGCGGGCGGCTCCCTGCATGGAAAGCCCTGGTGACGGCCCGGAGAGCACTGCTAACCGGGCTTGCGGGCTTCCACGATCAGTTCGGTCGCGGCCTCGGTGGGCTCCTGGCGGTTCTCCAGCCCGCGGAACGCCGGGTCGTCGCTCTCCCCGGCCTCGTGCCTGCGGATGTCGGTGAACCCCGCGTCGGCCAGTTCCGCCGACAACGACGCCCAGTCGAAGCAGTACCCCTGGTGGTGGCCGTGGTAGACGTAGGTGACCCGCAGCATGTCCACCGGGTGATCGGCCGGGAAACCGTGCCGCCGGTGCCGGTCCAGATGGGCCGAGGTCAGTTGCGGATCCTCCAGGTAGGCCCGGGCGGTGCGCTCCACGTCCGGGGTGGCGAGCCGGATGCCGCCGCCGCCGCGCAGCGCGGCCCAGCAGTGCCGCAGAACCGCCCGGCCGACGTCGAGCGGGAAATGCTCGATGACATTGTCGCCGTATATCCGGTCGACCTGGCCGGGAGATGTGGGCCAGGGTCTGGCCAGATCCAGGTACATGGGCAGATACCAGGCGACGTCGGTGTTTATCCAGCCGTCGAGATGAACATTGCCCGCCCCCACGTTCACCTTCACCAGACCCCGGGCCGCCGACACCTCCCGCTGGAAGCGGCGCGACTGCCACGGTGCGCGGACGGCGGTCAGCGTGTCATTGACGACCGCGTGGATGGCCGCCTTTATCTCGGTGTTCATGGGTATGAGCCCTCCCCGCGTAGGCTACACGTGTTGGTAGCGTCGTCTTGCGTGCTGGCGGGGTGAGGGGTGATGGCAGATTAGCCGTCTGTCGTCCCGGATTCTGAGCCAACTGCGCCGCTTCCTCAGCGATGCGCTGTACCGGGGCTCAGCGATCCTGCTGGTGAACCAGGGCGTCTCGACCCTGCTCGGCTTCGTGTTCTGGACGCTCGCCGCTCATAGCTACAGCACGGCGGCGGTGGGCGTGTTCTCCACCGTGATCGCCGGCACCGGCCTGCTCGCCGCGATCGCGGCCCTCGGCTGGCAGAACACGATGATGCGTCACGTCTCCAGCGCGGAGAACTCGCGCGAGCTGGTCAGCGTGGTGATGGCCGCCATCGCCACCGTCGGCGCCCTGGTGTGCCTGCTCACCGTGCTCATACTCGGGCCGCACCTGCCCGCCTCGCTCGGCCTGCGCCAGCACGGCTCGATGCTGCTGCTGGTCATCGGGCTGGTGGTGTTCACCGCGATCAGCGGCATCGTCGGCTCCGGCCTGGTGGCGATGCGGGCCAGCCACGCTGTCCTGGTCACCGACCTGGTCGGCAGCGTGGCCCAGATAGTGGCTCTGATCCTGCTGGCCAGCCTCCGCTCGTCCGGCCTGCTGATCTCTTACGGGCTCGGCCTCGCGCTGGCCACGTCGCTGGCCGCCGTGGCTCTCGTCCACACGTCCCCAGGGAAGCGTCCCCAGATCAGGTCGTTCCTGATCCTGCGCCGGTACCTGTCGTTCGCCTCCGGCAACTACCTGGCCACCATCCTGGGCATCCTGCCGTCCAGCCTGCTGCCGCTCGAGGCGCTGCTGATCCGCGGCCCCAGCGAGGCGGCGCGGTTCGTCGTGGCCGGCAAGGTGTCCGGCTTTCTCGTCGTCATCCCGTCCACCGTGGCCGGGGTCTACTTCGCCGAGGCGTCGCGCCGCGGCGCGTCCCGCCGCAAACTGCTGCGCCAGTCGCTGCGCGGCGTGTACCTGCTGCTGGTGCCCGCGGTGGCCGTCACGGTCGCGGTGGCCCCGTGGCTGCTTGATCTGTTCGGCGCGTCCTACTCGGCGGCGGCCACCGGCTGCCTGCGCGTGCTGGCCCTCAGCGCCCTGCTGACCGGCGGCACGTACCTGATCGACTCGGTGCTCGTCGCCGGCGACCGGATCGTGGCCTACGTGTTCATCAACGCGGCCAACGCGGCGCTCGTGCTGGCCTGCGTCGGAGTGCTGCTGCCGCACGGACTGACCGCGGCTGCGGTCGGCTGGGCGCTGGCCCAGGCGCTGTCGCTGGTCATCGGGCTGATCCTGGTGACGCTAGGCCGGCCGGGCCGGCACCGCCAGCTGACTCCAGATCGTGGACGCGGGTGGCGCCGGCGCCCGCTCCGGGAGTAAACAGGGGCACGTGAAAATAGGCGTGGTATTTCCGCAGACCGAGATCGGCGCCGACGTGGGCGCCGTCCGCGCGTACGCCCAGCGGGTGGAGGAGCTCGGCTTCTCCCACATGCTGGCTTACGACCACGTGGTGGGCGCCGACCCGGCCGTGCACGAGGGCTGGGACGGGCCGTACGACATCACCACGACCTTCCACGAGCCGATGGTCCTGTTCGGCTACCTGGCCGGGCTGACGTCGCTGGAACTGGTCACCGGCATCATCATCCTGCCGCAGCGGCAGACGGCCCTGGTGGCCAAGCAGGCGGCCGAGGTGGACCTGCTCACCGGGGGGAAGTTCCGGCTCGGTGTCGGGCTGGGCTGGAACGCGGTGGAGTACGAGGCCCTGGGCAAGAACTTCGCCGACCGGGGCCGCCGGATGACCGAGCAGATCACCCTGCTGCGCCGGCTGTGGACCGAGCGCACCGTCACCTTCAACGGCGACCACGAGCGGGTGACCGGCGCGGGCCTGGCGCCGATGCCGGTCCAGCGCCCGATCCCGGTCTGGATCGGCGGCCAGTCCCGCCCCGCCTACGTCCGGATCGGCCAGTTGGCCGACGGCTGGTTCCCCCAGGTGCCGCCCGGGCCGCGGCTGGACGAGGCCAGGGCGATCGTCGAGCAGGCGGCCACCGAGGCGGGCCGCGACCCGGCCACGCTCGGCCTGGAGGGCCGGGTGAGCTGGCGCGAGGGCCAGACCGAGCGGCTGGCCGAGCACGTGGGCCGCTGGCGCGCGGCCGGCGCCACCCACGTGTCGGTCAACACGATGGGCGCCGGCCTCGCCTCCGTCGACGCCCACCTGGCCGCCCTGACCGAAACCGCCGCCGCCCTGAATCTTCCATTCACATAATGAACGGTGGCCACCGGAACCCCACCGCCCCCCTTGACCAGGCAGGTCACAATGAAAGCGGCGGACCGGCCGAGCCTGGCGCTCGGCCGGCCCGCTCTGCAGAACCGGAGCCTCAGGCGGCGACCGCCGGTGCTTCCGGCTGAGACCGTGCCTGCGGCTGGGACGACGCGGACTCGATGGCGAGGGCGAGCACCTGACGGACGTCGCTGACCGGGTGGATGCTGAGCTGCTCCCGCACGGCCTCCGGCACGTCCTCCAGGTCGGGCTCGTTCCGCTGCGGGATCAGCACCGTGGTGATGCCGGCCCGGTGGGCGGCCAGCAGCTTCTGCTTCAGCCCGCCGATCGGCAGCACCCGGCCGGTGAGCGAGACCTCGCCGGTCATCGCCACGTCGGACCGGACCGGCCGGCCGGACAGCAGCGAGGCCAGCGCCGTGGTCATCGTCACCCCGGCGCTCGGGCCGTCCTTGGGCACCGCCCCGGCCGGGACGTGCACGTGCACGCCGCGGTCCTTGAGGTCGGCGACCGGCAGTTCCAGCTCCGCGCCGTGTGAGCGCAGGTAGGACAGCGCGATCTGGGCCGACTCCTTCATCACGTCGCCGAGCTGGCCGGTGAGCGTGACGCCGGTGTCGCCGGTCTCCGGGTCGGCCAGCGAGGCCTCGATGAACAGCACGTCGCCACCGGTGCCGGTGACCGCGAGCCCGGTGGCCACACCGGGCACCGAGGTACGCTCGGCCGACTCCGGCAGGTGCCGCGGGTGACCCAGGTAACCGTGCAGGTCCTCGGGCCCCACGGTGACCGGGAGCGAGGCTTCGCCGCTGGCCAGCCGGGCCGCGATCTTACGCAGCACCCGGGCGATGGCCCGCTCGAGCCCGCGCACGCCGGCCTCCCTGGTGTACTCGGTGGCCAGCCGCCGCAGCGCCCCGTCGCAGATCGACACGTCGGCGGCGTCCAGGCCGGCCCGCTCCAGCTGCCGCGGCAGCAGGTGCATCGACGCGATCGTCACCTTCTCGTCCTCGGTGTAGCCGTCCAGCGAGATCGGCTCCATCCGGTCCATCAGCGGCTCCGCAATCGCCTCGGCCATGTTCGCGGTGGCGATGAACAGCACGTCGGACAGGTCCAGCTCGACTTCGAGGTAGTGGTCGCGGAACGTGTGGTTCTGCGCCGGGTCAAGCACCTCGAGCAGGGCCGCGGTGGGGTCGCCGCGGTAGTCGCTGCCGAGCTTGTCCACCTCGTCCAGCAGGATGACCGGGTTCATCGAACCGGCCTCCTTGATGGCCCGGACGATCCGGCCCGGCAGTGCGCCCACGTACGTGCGACGGTGCCCACGGATCTCGGCCTCGTCCCTGACGCCGCCCAGCGCGACCCGAGCGAACTTGCGCCCCATGGCCCGCGCCACCGACTCGCCCAGCGAGGTCTTGCCCACCCCGGGCGGCCCGGTCAGGGCCAGCACCGCACCGCTGCGGCGGCCGCCGACCAGGGTCAGGCCCTTGTCGGCCCGGCGCTTGCGGACGGCCAGGTATTCGATGATCCGGTCCTTGACGTCGTCCAGGCCGGCGTGGTCGGCGTCGAGCACGCCGCGGGCCGCGCCGATGTCGTAGGAGTCCTCGGTCCTGTCGTTCCACGGGATCTCGAGCACCGTGTCCAGCCAGGTCCGGATCCAGCTGCCCTCCGGCGACTGGTCCGAGCTGCGCTCCAGCTTGTCGGCCTCCTTGAGCGCGGCCTCGGCCACCTTCTCCGGCAGGTCCGCGGCCTCGATCCTGGCCCGGTAGTCGTCCTCCTCGGAGGCGGGCTGGCCGTCGAGCTCGGCCAGTTCCTTGCGGATGGCGGCGAGCTGCTGGCGGAGCAGGAACTCGCGCTGCTGCTTCTCCATGCCCTCGCGCACGTCGTTCTGGATCGTCTCGGCCACGTCCATCTCGGCCAGCGCGTCGCGCGCCCAGCCGACCAGCCGCTCGAGGCGCTGCTCGGGGTCGATGGTCTCGAGCAGTTCGGTGCGCTGCTCCAGCGTCAGGTACGGGGCGTAGCCCGCGCTGTCGGCCAGCGCCGACGGGTCCTCGATACGCTGCAGCGCGTCGATGACCTGGAAGGCGCCACGCTTCTGCAGGATCGTCGCGGCCAGCCCGCGGTACTCGCGCGCCAGCTCCTGGGCCCGGGCACCGGCGGCCGGCTCCGGCTCGACCGTGCCCTCGACCCACAGCGCCGCGCCCGGGCCGACCGTCCCGGTGCCGATCCGGATCCGGGACAGGCCGCGGATCACCGCGGCCAGCTCGCCGCTCGGCAGCCGGCCGGTCTGCTCGACCACGCCGAGCGTGCCGACGGCGGAGTACTTCCCGCTCAGCCTGGGCACCAGCACCACCCGCGGCTTCGAACCCGAGCCGCCCGAGCCGCCCGAGCCGCCCGAGCTACCCGCGCCGGTGTCACTCGCGCCCGGTGCGCTGGCCGCCATCTGCGCGGCCTCGATCGCGCCGCGGACCTCTGTATCAGACATCTCTACCGGCACCACCATGCTGGGCAGCACGACGGTGTCGTCCAGCGGCAGCACCGGCAGCGAGAGAGTTTCGCTCATCAAGTCACTTCCTGAAGTGGCAGTGTGTCGCCCGTTACAACCGCAGGAAGCGGAGGATCCTTCCGGCTACCTGTTCGCTGTGAGCCAATCCGCTCAGGAGGCCGATTTTGGCCGGGCGCGCAGGTGGGCGCGTTCCCCTTGGCGGCCGAACAGGCTGAGCAGTTCGACCGGGTTGTCGTCGGCCGGGCCGAACCAGTGCGGCACCCTGGTGTCGAACTCGGCCGCCTCGCCCGGCGCGAGCACCAGGTCGTGCTCGCCCAGCACCAGCCGCAGCCGCCCGTTCAGCACATAGAGCCACTCGTAGCCCTCGTGGGTCTGCGGGGCGGGCTCGGCGCCCCGGTCGGCGGCCGTGAGCACCAGCTTGTAGGCCTGGATGCCGCCCGCCCGGCGGGTCAGCGGCACCATGGTCATGCCGTGCCTGGTCACCGGGCGCAGGTGGACCCGCGGGTCGCCGGTGGGTGGCGCGCCGACCAGGTCGTCGAGGGTCACGCCGTAGGCCCTGGCCAGCGGAAGCAGCAGTTCGAGCGTGGGGCGCCGGTCGCCGGACTCCAGCCGGGACAGCGTGCTGACCGAGATGCCCGTCGTCGCGGCCAGTTCGGCCAGCGTGGCCTGCTGGGCCCGGCGCATCGCGCGTAGCCTTGGCCCGACCGCGTCGAGGGTATGGCCCAGGTCACCGTCGTCAATACCCTGAGCGTCCATCCTCCCTAGTTTGCTACATCGGCAAAGAAGTTTGCGCAAACCCGGGCCGTGCCCGCACGGTGGTCGTGGAGGTGGACGCTATGAGCGATCGATTGAACGACCACGAGGACGTGCTGGTGATAGGCGGCGGCGCCGCCGGGCTGAGCGGCGCCCTGATGCTGGCCAGGTCCCGCCGGTCGGTGGCGGTGATCGACGCGGGTTCCCCGCGCAACGCCCCGGCCGGCGCCGTGCACGGGCTGCTGGGCCGGGACGGCACGCCCCCGGCAGAGTTGCTGGCGCGCGGCCGGGCGGAGGTCCGCGGGTACGGCGGCCGGGTGGTGTCCGGCGAGGTCGCCACCGTGACCGGGGCGGTCGGAGAGTTCGAAGTGACCCCGTGGTTCGAAGTGACACTGACCGACGGCCGCACCGCCCGCGCCCGCCGGCTGCTGGTGGCCACCGGGCTGGCCGACGAACTGCCGGACGTGCCTGGACTGCGCGAGCGGTGGGGCCGCGACGTGATCCACTGCCCGTACTGCCACGGCTGGGAGGTGCGCGACCAGGCCATCGGCGTGCTGGCCGGCGGTCCCATGTCCGTGCACCAGGCCTTGCTGTTCCGGCAACTGAGCGACGACGTCATGGTCTTCACCCACACCGCGTCGCTCACCGACGAGCAGTGGGAGCAACTGGCCGCCCGTGGCATCGGCGTGGTCGAAGGCAAGGTGACCTCGGTGCAGGTCGCCGGGAACCGGCTCACCGGGGTGCGGCTGAGCGACGGCACCACGGTCGGCCGCGACGTGCTCGTGGTCGGGCCCCAGGCCAGGGTGCGGGCCGGCTTCCTGGCCGCGCTCGGGCTGCGGCCGGCCGAGCACCCGGCGGGCGAGTACATCCCCGCCGACCCGGTCGGCCGCACCGACGTGCCCGGGGTCTGGGTGGCGGGCAACGTCACCGATCTGTCCGCTCAGGTCGGCGCCGCCGCGGCCGCCGGGGCCATGGCCGGGGCCCAGATCAACGCGGACCTGGTCGCCGAGGAAACCCGCCAGGCCGTCGCCGCCCGCCAGGCCGCCTGAACCGGTGTGGGGGGCGGGAAAACCCGCCCCCCACACCACGAGACACGCTAAGACACGCTAACTACAGGTCAGGGACCCGATCGCGTGATCAGCGCGGCCATGTCGGGCGTCCCGATGCCGGTGGCCATGTCGTAGCCGGGCGTGGTCGGGAACAGCCCGTTGTTGGTCGCTGCCTTCTGCGCCGCCCCGATGCCGGTGACGTCGTGGAAGTAGGCGCCGGGTTCGGCGTTGAACAGCGAGTACACCAGCGGGTTGATGTTGCCGATGCGGTGACCGGTGTAGCTGTCCCGGTCGGAGATCATCGCGGCCCACAGCGGGGTGGACAGGCTGCAGCCGCCGATGGCGAACCAGCCGGGCACCGCCTCTGCGCTGCTGAAGTTGCACTCGCTGCGCGGGGTGTGCGCGTTCCCGGTGCAGTACTCGGCGTAGCCCGTGTACGGGTCGGCGTTGGCCGAGACGTCCGGGGTCTCCCGGCACGGCGTCCCGACCTTGGCCAGCGCGCATTGCGTCGTGCCGTTGCCGACCGTGCTGTCCTTGCTGTTGACGCCGGGCCCGTACTGGTAGAACGGCCGGCCCCACCACTGGCTGGGCCCGCCGCCCGCCGCCCCGGTCGCGCCACACCAGAAGTAACCGGTCTGGTCGCCGCTGGCCGCTGTGGCCGAGTGGTCGCTGCACAGGTTGTCGGTGTTCCAGACCGTCTCCACGCCCTGCGGGTAGCCGGGGTGCGACCTGGTGCCCGGGTTGTCAGACTCCAGCGAGGTGCCGCCGACGCTGGTCACCCACGGCTGGCTCGACGGGTCCTGCACGTTGGGAATGTCGGTGCCGTCGGAACGGATGCAGCCGAACGCCCCGGTGTCCTGGTTGTCCACGAACACGCTCTGGCCCTGCAGCGCCATCTGCTCGAACACCAGGTTCTCGGACTGCAGGTAGGCCACGGGGGCGTCGTTCTCACAAATCGACCAGCTCGAGCTGACCGTGTCCGCGGTGTCGTCCTGCGCCATGGCGGTGTACTCGTCCAGCTCGGTCTGGCCGGTGAAGTCGTTCGGCGCGTTGTACACCATGAGCTTGTGCAGGTCGGGCGCGACGGCCAGTTCCATCTCGATGTCGGCGTCCACCTCGGCGGTGCCGGTGTACCCCTCGATGCTGCGTGGGCACTTGTCACCCGGCGGGCACTGCGGGTGCAGCGGGCCGCCGTCCACCAGCCTGCTGCCCAGCGGCGGCTGATAGCTGGCGCCGTAGAACTGGTTCGTCCAGGTGCTGATGTCGGACCGCAGGAAGGCCGACAGCTCGAACACCGCGGCGGTGACTCCAGAACCCTTGCCCCGCGCGCCCACGTGCGGCGAGCCGTAGGTGGAGTTGATCTGGTCCGGGGTCAGGCCGCTGCAGCCGGGACCGCCCCCGTATCCGTACGGGAAGCTGACGCCCTTGTTCACGGCCTTGAACAGTTCTTTTTTGGTCACGTACGGGGTCTCGCAGCTCGTCGAGCTGTGCCCCGAGGCCGCGCCGGTGACCCGGACCGCCCCGGAGTGTTCCCTGACCGTGTTGGTGAGGCCGATCACGCCGAGCACGCTCCCGGCGATCGCGGTGGGCAGCTCGACCGCCGTGGAGTTGGCGAAGTACTCGGTGCCGCGCGAGTTGCGGTACGTGCTCAGGCTGGTGTGGAAGGCCGCCTGCAGTTGCCGGCTGGACCCGCTGGCGGTGACCAGGAACGGCGAGGCCGACCGCCCCACCCGGAGCCCCTGGCCGCGCAGGTACCCGGTCACTGCCGACCGCTGCGCGGCCGACGGCGCGTAGGTGGCGTCGAACTGACCGGCGCGCAGCCACTGGTGGTAGCCGCGGCTGCCCTGGCTGTAGGCGGCGTGCAGCTCACTGGCCAGCCCGGCCTGATTGCGGGGCGCCAGCGAGACCTCGACCGACATGCGGGAACTCGTGTAGGCCCCGAGCCGGTGGTCGGTGGTGGCGGAGACGCTGTTCTTGAGTGCGGCGAATCGCGGGCCCGGCGACGCGGACGCCGGTGCGCCGCTCAGTCCGCTGGTCGCCGCGACCATGGCCAGCCCCAAGGCGGCCACGGCGCCCGCCTGAAGCGGGCGTGGCAGGATACGCATGCTTTCTCCTCGTCGGGAACAGCCGGCCCACGCCCGGCAAGCCGGGTGGCCCATCGTGCGGCGCGGCGAGAGACCGTTGACGGCCTAGCTTGATCACTACGGATTGTCCATGTCAAGCCCTGAACATGCGGTTGCAACCGATATGTGCCCAAGCGGGGACCGCCGGTCGCGGCGGCTACACCAGACCGGCCCGCAGCGCGAGCCGGGTCAGGTCGGCCCGCCGCCGGCATCCGGTCTTGTCCCGGATCCGGTCCAGGTGCGAGCCGACCGTGCGCACGCTGATGTAGAGCTGCTGGGCGATCTGGGCGTTGGTGTGGCCCTGGGCCACCAGCGTGACTAGTTCCCGCTCCCGCGCGCTGAGCGGCTGGAGGGCTGGCTCTATTTCTGGGCCGGCCAGCAGCGCGGCGTACTGCGCGGCCAGGGACAGGGACATGGCCTCGCCGCGGGCCTGGGCGGCTCCGGCCCGGGCCGCGCCCAGCGCCTCGCGGGCGGTGCGCAGCGCCTCGTCCCGCCGCTGCGCGTCCTGCGACGGCAGCGGGATCCCGCCATCGCGCCGCAGCGCGGCGTCGGCCGCCCACACGGTGACCGCCTCGCCGTGGCGCCCCGTCCGCGCGCACAGGTGCCCGGCCAGCTCCATGAAGTCGAACACGAACAGGTCGTTGCCGATCCGGCCGGTCAGCTCCATGGCCTCGCGCAGGTACGTCCTGGTCTCGGCCACCCGGTCCATCAACAGGCTGACGTCGGCCATGAACACCAGCGCGTCGGCCAGGTCGAACAGCGCGCCGGCCCGCCGGGCCAGGGTCAGCGCCCGTTCGCAGTGCGTGTGCGCCTCGGCCAGCTCACCGGTCTCGGCCAGTGCGAGCGCCAGGAACAACGTGCTCCGCCGCACCAGGCTCCCCGGGATGCCCGCCGCGTCGATTCGCTGGATCCGGCGCCACCAGGTCAGGCAGGCCGCGTGATCACCGGAGTAGTAAGCGCTGGCGCCGAGCCACCACAGCGCGCGGACCTCGCCCGGCGGGTAGCCCAGATCCCTGGCCAGGTCCAAGGCCTGCCGGGCCTCTTCGGCCGCTTCGGCCAGGTGGCCGAGGTTGAGCAGGCCGTTGGCCCGCCCGGCCAGCGCCTCGACCAGAGCCGGCGTGGGCGGCCCACCGGCCAGCGCGTCCCTGACCGCGGTGAAGTGGCCGAGCGCGGCGGCCTCGTCGGTGCCGGTCGTGAGCCGGCCCAGGCAGTTCTGCGCGGTGCACCACGGCGGGCTGCCGTCGGGGACGGACTTGCAGGCGGCCGACAGCAGCCCTCGCCCGGCCGTGTACCGCCCCCGCAGCGACCACCACGGCGTCAGCGCCACCGCCAGCCGCAGCGCCGCGTCCGCGTCGTGCTCCAGCGCCCAGGCCAGGCCCTGGTGCACCAGCGCGTCCTCGGCGTCCAGCCAGCGCAGCGCGTCGAGTTCACCCGCGCTGGTCGCCAGCCCGGCCGCGGCCTGCTCCGCCACCGACACCGCGAAGCAGGCCAGACTCCGGCTCGCGGCGTGCAGCTCGTCTTTTCTTGGCGCTAGCCGTTCATTGTCATGATCACGCAAGGTTTGCAGCATCCGGTAGCGCGGGCGCCCATCGGCACCGGGGCGCGGCGGGATCAGCAGCGAGCAGTCCACCAGCCGCAGCACCGCGGCCTGCGCCTCCTGCCCGGCCACCGCCCGCGCCGCGTCCAGCGTGAACGGGCCCGGCAGCACGGACAGCAGGCGGAACGCCCGGCGCTCGGGCTCGTCCAGCAGCCGGTAGCTCCATTCGGCGGTGGCGGCCAGCGTCCGGTGCCGGCCCGCCGCCAGCCGGCCCCCGCCCCCGGCCCCGGCCCCGGCACTGGTCCCGGCCCCGGACAGCAGCTGGAAGTCCTCGTCCAGCTTGTCGGCGAGCTGGGTCACGCCCAGCGCCTCCACCCGGGCCGCGGCCAGCTCGATGGCCAGCGGCAGCCCGTCGAGCCTGGTCACCACCCTGGCCACCGCGGGTTCCGTGGTCGCGTCCAGGCGGAACCCGGGGTCGGCCAGCCTGGCCCGGTCGGCGAACAGCTCGATGGCCTCCGACGAGCACTGCGCCGCGGCGGCGGGCAGCCGGAGCGGGCCCAGTCGGTAGCGGGACTCCCCGCTCACCCCCAGCGGTTCGCGGCTGGTGGCCAGCACCCGCACGTCGTCGGCGGCCAGCAGCCAGGCGCCGCACAGGTCGGCCACCCCCGGCAGCAGGTGCTCGCAGTTGTCCAGGATCAGCAGCAGTTGCCTGGGGGCCAGCAGCGCGCCCACCGCCTGCGCCGGCTCACCCGCCGGAAGGGGCAGGTCCAGGGCGCTGGCCACGGCCGCGGGCACCAGCCCGGGGTCCGGCGCTCCGGCCAGCTCCACCAGCCACACCCCGTCGGCGAACCGGTCCGCCACCCGCCGCCCGACCTCGGTGGCCAGCCGGGTCTTGCCCACCCCACCGGGACCGGCCAGCGTCACCAGCCTGCCGCGCTCCAGCAGGCCAGCGACGCCGGCCAGTTCGTCCTGCCGCCCCACGAAGCTGGTCAGCGTGGCCGTGTGTCCGCGCAGCCCCGCCACGGCCCCACCTTAGCCCCGCTGACCAGCCCCAACGCGGGCGTCCTGCGTGGAGCCCGCGACGATCAGCGCGAGACCCAGCTCGACCCGTTCCAGTACTGCAGCGTCGCGAAGAATGGCTCGCCCTGCGCCGCGGGGAAATAGTCGCCCACCGCCCACGCCTTGGAGCCCGGCGCGATCGCCACCCCGAACAGGCTGTTCTGATCCTGCCGGTCCGAGACGCTCACACCAGGCACCACCTTCCAGCCCGAGCTGGTCAGATGCATGGTCAGGGTCTTGGACGGGCAGTTGATCGACTGTCCGACGCACGGGCCCAGGCCGACCGCCCAGGCGTCGGAGGCCGTCGCCGCCACGGCGTGCAGCACATGCACGCTGTGCCCCAGCGAGGGGAGCTTCTGCCTGCTCCAGGAGCTGCCGTTCCAGTGCAGGATCAGCGGCTGATCGACGTCGGCGGGTGAGTAATACTGCCCGACCGCCCACGCGTCCTGGCCCGACGCCGCGGACACCGCGTTGAGCTGGGTGGCGAACGTGGGCACCGGCGGCGCGCTGGCCTGACTCCACTTGCTCCCGTTCCAGTGCAGCACGAGCGTCTGGCCCGAGTGGTCCTGATCGTCACCAATCCCGACCGCCCAGGCGTCGGTGGCCGACACCGCCGAGACCCCGTACAGCTCGTCGAATCCGCCGCCGCCCGGGCTGGGCGTGCGTACCTTGGCCCACGTCTTGCCGTTCCAGTGCAGCCCCAGCGTCATCGTCCCGGTGCTCGACGTCTCGTCGCCGACCGCCAGCGCGTCCGTGGGCGATATCGCGGCGACCCCGTAAAGCGCGATGTCACTGCCGCCCGGCCCGGGTACCTGCTTCCAGGCGCCACCGGTCCAGTGCAGGTACAGGCTCTTGTCGACGCCGTCATAGCCGCCTACGGCCCAGGCGTCGGAGGCCGAATCCGCCGACACCGCGACCAGGTCGGCCGGCCCGCCCGGGCTGGGCGACGGCACCTGCGACCAGGCCGAGCCGCTCTCCTTCAGCACCTCGTCATCGCCAGGCGTGCAGCTCCCCGTCTGGGGCGAGCACTTCTCGCCCACCGCCCACGCCCCGCCACCCGGTATCGCCGTCACCGCGTTCAGATCCACCCGCGTCCCGCTGACCGCCAGCGGATTCACCCCGGCCAGCGCCCCGGTCCAGCCGCCGGCCAGCACCGCCGTCAGCGGCACTGCGGCTGCCAGCGCCGTAACTCTCAATAATCTCCCGTGTCCGTGAAGCATGCTTTCTCCTTGGTGACGGGCCGTTGTTCATCACAGACTGTTACATGGGCCCGCTGAGGTACAGGGGTCATACGACCTCAATTGGCGGCGCGCTTGACTCTCCCGCCGGGGGAGGTCAGAGGCTGCCGGTATGACCGAGTCGCTGATCCACCGGGTGGGCGTGTGGGCGGAGCAGACTGGCGCCATGAACGTCAGGCTCTCCATCGGAGACTTCTCCCGGATGACCTACCTGAGCATCAAGTCGCTGCGCCGGTACCACGACATGGGCTTGCTGGTCCCGGCGAATCCCGCCGTCAAGCGTGGTGTGAACTATGGCTGCCATCCGGCAGATTCTCCCACCCCTCACCGCTGGGTGACAGTGACGATGGCCGGGGTCTGGCCGAGCAGGCCGATCCGCCGGGTGGTGATCGAGGTGCCAGGCAGGGCCCGGCGCAGCCGGGCGGTGAACTGCTCCTCGTGCGTGGTGAGCAGCACGGCCACCCCGCCCGTCGTCACCACCGGCCTGATCACCTCGGCCGTCCCGTCAAAGAGCTCCTGACGGCGCGGTATCTCCACCTGCTTGCCCCACGGCATGTTGCCGGCAACCACGTCGGCCCGCACCCGCCGCGCCGCCCCCTGGCGCACGTCGTGCTCGAAGACCCGGTGGGCCAGCGCCCCCTCGTCGCCCCCGGCGCCGCCCAGCCGGGCCACCCGCTCCCTGGTCAGCCGCACCGCCTGGGGGTCCACGTCAGAAGCGAACACCCCCAGCCCCCTCCGCAAGGCCTCGGCCACGATCGTCCCGGTCCCCGCGAACGGGTCGTACAGGACCCACGCCCGGCCCGGCGCCCCTGGGCCCCCATCCAGATGGCCCCCATCCAGACGGGCCAGAGCCAGCCGCACCATGGCCGCCGCGACCGTCGGCCGCAGCGCCCCCCGCCGATTCTCAGACCTGTTTTCCGTCCGATCCGCCCGCCGCCCACCCGCCAGCCCGCCCAGGCTGACCGCAACGTGCATGATCTCGCCGTCCACCTGGAGACGCAGATCCACCGGTGCCCGCACGGTCCCGGCGACATCGGCCCCGTGCAGGGTCGCGGCGATGACCTCGCCCGGCGACCAGCCCGACCGGCCCGACCGGCCCGACCGGCCCGCCCACGGTGACTTGCGCGCCGACACAGTCACCGACCACGCAGCCCCAGCCCGGGCCAAGTCATCATCGGCCAGGAACTCCTCGGTCCGCCTGCCCGCCGCCGTGCACAGCACCCGAAACGCCCCCTCTCCCGCCACCCGCTCCGGCCCGGCCACGAGCAACCGCAAGTCGTCCACGATCCGCGCCCCCGCCAGCACCCGCGCCGCCCCTTCGAGGCCGGTCGCCACCAGGACGAAGCGCTCGCCAGGCTCGCCCACCCGGTCACCCGCCGACGGCAGGAGTTCCCGCAGTTCACCGGCCACCACGTCACCAAGCCCCTTGGTGAAGTAAGCCACGAACTCCCGCATGCTCCCGCAGCCTACCGACCCACAGCGAGGGAATATCCTGGCCGTATACTTAGTTTGCATTAAGCAACTAAACAGTAATCCAGAGGGGAGCACTCGTGCGGCCGGCCTCACTCCATTACAAGTGGATCGCCCTGTCCAACACCACGCTCGGCATGCTCATGGCGACCGTCAACGCCTCGATCATGCTGATCGCGCTGCCGGACATCTTCCGTGGGATCGGCGTCAACCCGCTGCAGCCGGGCAACACCGGCCTGCTGCTCTGGCTGATCATGGGGTACCTGGTGGTCACCGCGGTGCTGGTGGTCAGCTTCGGCCGGCTGGGCGACATGTTCGGCCGCGTCCGCATGTTCAACCTCGGGTTCGCGCTGTTCGCCCTGTTCTCGATCATGCTGTCGGTGACCTGGCTGCACGGCACCGACGCGGCTTGGTGGCTGATCGTGATGCGGATCATGCAGGGCGTCGGCGGGGCCATGCTGATGGCCAACTCCGGCGCGATCCTGACCGACGCCTTCCCACCCAACCAGCGCGGCCTTGCCCTCGGGCTCAACCAGGTGGCCGGCATCGGCGGCTCGTTCATCGGCCTCGTGCTCGGCGGCGTGCTCGGCCCGATTAGCTGGCGTTACGTCTTCCTCGTCTCGGTCCCGTTCGGCGTGCTCGGCACGATCTGGTCCTACCTGAAGCTGCAGGAGCGCGGCATCCGCCTCCCGGCCAAGCTGGACTGGCCCGGCAACGTCACCTTCGGCGCCGGCCTGGTCGCGGTCCTCATCGGCATCACCTACGGCATCCAGCCCTACGGCGGGCACACGATGGGCTGGACCAGCCCGCTGGTGCTCAGCCTGATTGGCGGCGGCTTGGCCGTGCTGGTCGCGTTCTGCGTGATCGAGACCAGGGTGGCCGAGCCCATGTTCCAGCTCGCGCTGTTCCGGATCCGCCCGTTCACCGCGGGCAACATGGCCAGCCTGCTGTCGAGCCTGGGCCGCGGCGGCCTGATGTTCACGCTGATCATCTGGCTGCAGGGCATCTACCTGCCCATCCACGGCTACGACTTCAGCCGCACCCCGCTGTGGGCCGGCATCGCCATGCTCCCGCTGACCGTCGGCTTCCTGGTCGCCGGGCCGCTGTCCGGTTACCTGTCCGACCGCTTCGGTGCCCGCCCGTTCTCCACCGGCGGCATGCTGGTCGCCGCGCTCTCGTTCGGCCTGCTGGAGATCCTGCCGGTGGACTTCGCCTACTGGCAGTTCGCGCTGATCCTGCTGCTCAACGGCATCGGCATGGGCCTGTTCGCGTCGCCGAACCGGGCCGGCATCATGAACAGCCTGCCGCCCGAGCGACGCGGCGTCGGCGCCGGCATGAGCGCGACCTTCCAGAACTCCGCGATGGTGCTGTCCATCGGCATCTTCTTCACGCTGATCATCCTCGGCCTGGCCGGGTCGCTGCCCGCCGCGCTCAACCACGGCCTGGTGGCCCAGGGCGTGCCGCACGCGGACGCGGCCAGGATCGCCGCGCTGCCGCCGGTCTCGATCATGTTCGCCGCCCTGCTCGGCTACAACCCGGTGCAGACCCTGCTCGGGCACGCCCTGACCAAGCTGCCCGCCAGCCACGCGGCCTACCTGACCGGCCATCAGTTCTTCCCGTCGCTGATCTCGGCCCCGTTCCAGCACGGCCTGGCCCTCGCCTTCGACTTCTCGATCGCCGCGTGCGTGATCGCGGCGGTGGCCTCCCTGATGCGCGGCCGCCAGTACATCCACGAACTGCACGGTGACCAGGCCGCCCACACCGACGCCGAACTCGCCGCAGAGCTGACCAGTACCGTCTCCGCCGCAGCCGGCGAGTAACCGCCCACCACCCTCGTCGCCTTCTGCTAGCCGCCCCCGCCACCAGGCGGGAGCGGCTAGAGCGCGCCTGCCCGCAGCGCGGGAAAGATGTGGCTGGAGTTGGTAAACGTTTGTAGGGGACTCGGCGTCTTACTGGGGGTAAGCCGGTTTGGGACGGGCCGGGCCGGCGACGGCGAGGAGTGGATCATGTGGCGAGGCTTGACGTGTATGGCGGCGGTGGCTGCCCTGGGGATGGCATCGCCCGCGGCGGCGAGCGCCGCGGTGGGTTCTCCGGCGGGGGTGAGTCCCGCGGCCAGTGCCTGGACGGTCCAGGCCACCTCGCTGCCCGCGGGCGCGACCAGCGGCTCCTTTAACTCGGTCTCGTGCACCTCGAAGACGAGCTGCATCGCGCTCGGAGCCTCTTATAACGGGGATAACCCTGGCCAGCGGCTGGCGGAGCGGTGGAACGGCACCGCTTGGACCATCATCTCTGGTGGCCGTCGGCCGGCCGGAGCGAGCGGCGTGCGGCTGTACGCGATTTCCTGCCTGTCCGCCACCAGCTGCACCGCCGTCGGGTGGTACTACAACAATGCTGAAACCCGGGAACCGCTGGCCGAGCACTGGAACGGTACCGCCTGGGCCATCCGGGCCACCCCCAGCCTGGCCGGCTTTACCGGCAGCGAGCTGATCGCGGTGTCGTGCACCTCGGATAACAGTTGCGTCGCGACTGGGAACGCCACGGACTCCTCGGACAACAGTGCGCCGCTGGCTGAGTACTGGAACGGCACGAGCTGGACGATCCAGCCCGCCCTCAGCCCCGTCAGCGAGGACGGCAGCGCCTTCACGGCGGTGTCGTGCACCACGCCGACGAGCTGCACCGCCGTCGGTACCTATCACCCCGGGGAACAGGAAGAGCCGTTTGCCGAGTACTGGAACGGCATGGACTGGACCCTCCAGTCCATGCCCGGCGCCACCGGTGGCTATGCCGCCTACGTAGGAGGGCTCTCGTGCGCGTCGGCTGCCAGTTGCGTCGCCGTTGGGTCGTACGACAACCAGAACGGCGCCGAAGTGGGACTGGCTGAGCACTGGAACGGCAGCACCTGGACCGTCAGCCACCCAGGAGGGCTGAACTCCGAGATGAACGGGGTGTCGTGCCCGTCGGCGACCAGCTGTATCGTCGTCGGGCAGCACGATCTGGGCGCCTCCACGGGAACCTACGCCGCGCACTGGAACGGCAGCCACTGGCAGGGACAGAAAACCGCCGCGCCCACGACAGGCAACCAGCTGTGGGCGATCTCGTGCGTCACGGCCGCCACCTGCACGGCGGTCGGGGGCAGCATTGACACCCCGCAGCAGCCGCTAGCCGAGCACCGGTAGCAAAGTGACGCAGTGGACCAACGAGTCGGCGATCGAGCAGTGGGGCACTATGCCCCGCGCCGCCCTGGACGCGATGGAGCCGCACGGCGACTTCGTCAAGCGTCACCTGCTCAACCCGGTCATGCTGCGCCTGCTCGGCGACGTGCGCGGCCGCCGCGTCCTGGACGCGGGCTGCGGTCAGGGCTACTTCAGCCGGATGCTGGCCGAGCGCGGCGCCGAGGTGACCGGCGTCGAGCCCGCCGAGGCCCTGATCGCCTACTCCCGCGACAAGGAGGCCGAACACCACCAGGGCATCCGCTACCTCCAGGCCGACCTATCCAAACCCCTGGATCTGGCCGCCCTCGGCGGCCCGTTCGACGCGGTCGTGTCCAGCAACGTCCTTCCGGCCGTGCCCGGCTGGAAGGCGGTGCTGGCCGCGGTCACCCCGGCCGGCCGCCAGGCCCTGGCCGACGAGATCCAGGCACCGCGCGAGATCGTCCAGGCCGTCGAGCGCGACTCGGCCGTCGCCGCGCGCCCGGTCCCTCGCCCCGGCCCAGCCCGGGCGTAGCTGCCCGTCAGCGGGCCGCGAGTACCGCTGCCCACTGCCTCCCCGCGTCCATCCGTGGATTCTAAATTCAAACCGTCAGGCTTAATGAACGGTGGCCACCGGACCGCCGGCTCGTCGGAACGAACCGGCGGCCCGGTGAAGCCAGACCTCAGCCCACCGAGACCGGGACCGCGGCCTCGGTCTCGCCGGGGGCGGCCACAGCCTGGCGCAGCGTCTGCCTCCCCACGGGAACCAGCGCGACCAAGGTGGCCGCGATGACCACCAGCACCAGCCAGGTGTGCACGTGCCCCCACTCGCCCATCAGCAGCAGGTAGCCGGGGATGGTGCAGGTGGTGAACGACAGGATCAGCGTCAGCCACCCGGTCAGCGGCGTCAGGCGGCCGACGCCAAGGCCGAGCACGACCCAGAACAGCCCCCACAGCACCGCCCACTGGAGCCACAGCAGGCCGATCGTCGGGTCGTGGAACTTGACGATATTGGTGATGCCGAAGGCGGTGGCCATGATCGCCACCCAGGCCGAATACCAGCCGATACCCACGGCCTCGAAACCGGCCAGGTTGCTGATTCCCACGTACAGGTAGGTGAACCCGAACAGGAAGATGCCGGAATCCAGCAGGATGTCGTCCGTCGTCGGTGCGGTCGCGATCAGGTAGAACGGGACCGCCACCTGCAACGCGCCGACGAACAGATTGAAGACGCCTGCGCCCTTGCCGTCGATCTTGCCCAGCAGGAGCAGGCCGTTCACGAACAGCACCGCCCCCACGAACATCAGCCCTACGTCAGACATCGGGTCCCCCTAGTTGTAGGAGTCGACAGGCGGCAGCCTGTGGTTGAGCAGGAAGTCGCCCGCGTGCATCGACTTGAAGTCGAGGGGATTGTGCAGCGAGAGCGTGCGGGCGTTGCGCCAGTGCCGGTCGAAGCCGTACTTCTCCAGCACGCTGCCGGCCCCGCACACCTTGAACAGCGTCGACCCCGCGAACATGGCGGCCTCGGCCGCCGCTTCCCTGGCCTGGCCGGTGACGACGGACGCCTCGCCCCTGATGGTCATGTCGCCGGGGTGGGCGACGGCTTCGTCGCACAGCTCGGCGGCGCGCAGCGACAGCAGTTCGGCGGCGTCCACCGCCGTCTTCATCTCGCCCACCCGCAGCTGGATGTAGAGGTCGTCGGTGGCCCGGTCGGCCGGGCTCTCATACCACAGCCGCGCCTTCGTCCGGACGAACTCGACGGCGTCGTCGAGCGCGTTGCGGGCGATGCCCACGAACACCCCGGTGTGCACCGCCTGGTAGTTCAGCGAGGTGACCGCGCCACCGCCGCCGCCCTCGGTGTCCGGGCTGCCCAGGCACAGCTCGTCCGGGATCCACACGTTGCGGAACTCGGTCGTGCCGCTGGCCGTGGTCCGCTGGCCGAACCCGCTCCAGTCGTCGTGGATCGTCACGCCCTCGGCGGTGGTAGGGGTGAAGAACACCCGGATGTCGTCACTGTCCTCGACCCGGCAGGGGCCGAACGTGATGTCGCCCGCCAGGCTGCCCGTGCAGTAGAACTTCTTGCCGTTCAGCCGCCAGCCGTCGCCGTCCTTGGTCACGGTCGTGTTGAAGTCGTTGACGCTCTTGGTGCCCACCTCGGAGTAGGCGTTGGTGATCCACAGCTCCCTGGTGAACCTGGGCAGCCACTTGGCCTGCACACCCGGCGGCGCGAACTCCTGCATCAGACGGATGCCGCCGGTGTGCAGCTGGTACATCTGGCCGATGTTGGAGTCGCCCGCGGAGACGGCGATCACGACCTTCATCAGCTCACTGAACGTGCCGCCGTAGCCCCCGTGCTCGCGGGGAACCATGAGGCCGAGCAGGCCCGAGGCGCGGAACGCGGCGCACTGCTCGTAGGGAAACTTCCGCTCGCGGTCGCGCTCGGCCGCCCCCACCCTGAACTCGTCGCGGAGTCGTTCGGCCGCGCGGAGCGGATCTTCCGGCGCGGCATCGGCAAGTGGCCTGGTGTCTTCGGTGGTGGTCAACGTGGCGCCCTTTCGATTGCGAAACGGTCAGGAGATGTGGCGTCTGGAGAAGGGCACCTGAAGATCAGGGTGGTCAGTGCGCCGCGGCGCGGCGGGCCGCGCTCGTGGCCGTCACCAGCGTGGCCGCGTTGTCGTTCGCCCAGTTCGCCGCGAACGAGGGATAGTCCGCTACCTCGGACTCCAGCACGAACAGGCCGCCGGCCGGAACCTTCGCACCCAGCTCCAGCAGCAGCGGGGCGAAGTGCAGGTTCACCGCGAGCTGATGGCTGGGCAGCCCGCCGAGCATGATGGGCACCGCGCTCTTGCCGGTCAGCCCCTGGTGGCCGATGCGGTCGAGGAAGGACTTCAGCAAGCCCGAGTAGCTCGCCTTGTACGTCGGGCTCGAGATCACCAGGATGTCGGCCTCGAGCGCCTGGGTCACCGCGGCCTGGGCGGCCGCGTCGTCCGGCTCCAGCACCCGCGACCCGAGCCCGGCCAGCTCGATTTCGGAGACGGTTGAGCCTGTGACCACGCTGGCCACCTCGGTGGCCAGCGTGACCGCCAGCGCGTGGGTGCGGGACTGGGGTCGTGGATTCCCGGACACGGCCACAATCGTGACCGGTCGATTGGCGAAGCCGTTCAGGTTGATCATGACTCTCCCAGCGAGGCGTAAGCGCCCCGCCAGAACACCAGCGGAGCGGTGTCGGCCCCACAGGTTTCCACGTGCCGCACGCGTCCCACCACGATCTCGTGGTCGCCACCGGGCAGATAGTGCTCGACCGTGCACTCCAGCCCGGCCAGCACGCCGTCCAGCCGGGGGCAGCCGTGCGGGCCGGGGCTGTGCGTGACCTCGTCCCAGGCCGCGGCCAGGCCGCGCCGGGCGAAGTTGCTCGACAGGTGCTGCTGCGGGGCGGCCAGCACGTTGATCGCGAAGGCGCCGTGCTGACGCACCGCCTCCAGCGTCAGGCTGGACCGGTCGAAGCAGACCAGCAGCAGCGGCGGGTCCAGGGACAGCGAGCTGACCGCGTTCGCGGTGGTCCCGGTCGGCTGGCCGGTGGCGTCGACGGACGTCACGACGGTGACCCCGGTGGCGAACTGGCCCATCGCGTGCCTGAGATCGGTCGCGGAGACGTCGACGCAGACCTCGGTACCCGTTTGATCAACACATGTCATCGTCATCAGATCTGTCCATGGTTGGGAGGCGGGATGTGGTTGAGCAGGTAGTTGCCGACGTGATGGTGCTTCCAGTCGGCGGGGTCGTGGCTCGCGTGCGTGCGGGCGTTGCGCCAGTGCCGGGACAGGTCGTGCCGCTCGTCCGCGGCGCTCGCGCCGGTCAGCGCGAACAGGTCGCTGGCCACTTCGACGGCGATCGCGCTGCCGAACGCCTTGGCCTGTGCCACCGCTATCGAGCCACGGGCCGCCGCGTCCGCGTCGCGCGGGTGCAAGGTGATCTCGTCCAGCGTGGCGCCGGCCGAGGCGAGCAGCGCCTGCGCCGCGGCCACCTTGGTGGCCATCTCGCCGTAGCGGCGGATGACGTGCGGGTCGGTGCTCGCGCTTTCCGCCCAGCCGGCCCTGGCCGCCTCGAAGAACGGCCTGGCCTTGTCCCTGACGTACCAGCCGGCGTCGCGCAGCGCCCCGCCGGCGATGCCGACACCGATCCCCGCGTGCCAGAGCTGGGCCCGCGCGCCGAGCTGCTGCGGTACGGCGAACGCGCTGCCGTAGGGCAGTACCAGGCCCGGATCCGCCACGACGTCGTCGAAGCTGGCCGAGCCGCTGACCGTGGCCCGCTGACCCATGACGTTCCAGTCCTCGTCCAGCTTGATCCCCTCGGCGTCGCGCTCGACGAAGGCCAGCCCAAGCTGGCCGTCGTCGTCCAGCGCACTGACCCCGATCCAGCGGGCCGTGAGCGCGCCGGTGCAGTAGTACTTGCGGCCGCGCAGCCGCAGCCCGCCGTCCCGCGTGCTGTGCAACCGGGTGGCCAGGTCCTGGGCGTGCTTGCCGCCCCGCTCGGACAGCCCGTTGCTCAGCCTGCCGCCGGCCAGCACGGCCCCGAACAGGTGCCGCCGCTGCTCATCGCTGCCCCACAGCGCGAGCACGTCTGTGAACAGGTAGTGGGCCTGGGGTGCCTGCGCGATGGCCGGGTCCACCGTGGCGATGATGCGGGCCACCTCGGCCAGCACCGAAGCGGGCAGGCCGCCGCCACCGTATTCGCGCGGCACGGTGATCGACAGCAGGCCGCTGGCGTCGAAGGCGGCCAGTTCGGCCACTGGCACCTCGCCGGCCCGGTCGCGCTCGATGGTGCCCGGCGCGATGGACTCGGCGAACTGGCTGGCCGCGGCGATCGCCGCTGCGGCGGAGGCGATCACAGGGACCGTCCCGCCCGTGGTGCCGGTCAACGCCGTGGTGGTGGTCATCGCGGTCACGGTCAGCCCGCGATCGACAGGACCAGGTCGGGCTCGGTCAGGCCCTCGCCGGGGTCGGGTACGGCCGTGGGGTCCAGGCCGGCCTTCACCTCGAGCTCGCGCACGATCGGCAGCACCTGCTGGCCGAACCGCTCGATCTCCTCGTGGTAGTGCAGGAAGCCGGTGAGGATCAGGTCGACGCCCAGCTTGCGGTACTCGACGATCCGCTCCGCGACCTGCTCCGCGGTGCCGATGAGCTTGGTGCGGAAGCCGTCGTTGTACTGCACCAGGTCCTCGAACGAGGAGTCGGCCCACATGCCCTTCTTGTCGCCGGTGGACTGGCCGGCCTGCTTGACCGCGGAGCCGAACCCTTCCACCGCCTCGACGTGCGCCTTGGCGATGATCTCGCGGAGCTGGTCCCTGGCCTCCCGCTCGGTGTCGCGCACGATCACGAACCCGTTCAGCCCGAACCGCGGCCCGTCGGTGCGGCCCACCGCGGCGGCGTTCTGCTGCAGCTCGGTGAGCTGCTCTCGGACCCCGTCGAAGTCCTTGCCGTTGGAGAAGTACCAGTCCGAGAGCTGGCCGCCGTTGCGCCGCGCGGCGGTCGAGTTGCCGCCCTGGAAGATCTCCGGGTGCGGCCGGCCCGGCCACGACAGCGGCTTGGGCTTGAGGCTGAAGTCCCTGATCCGGTAGAAGTCCCCGGCCAGGTTCGCGTGGTCCTCGGTCCAGATCAGCTTGAGCGCGGTGATGAACTCGGCGGTGCGCCGGTAGCGCTCGTCGTGTTCCAGCCACGGCTCGCCGAGCTGGCGGAACTCGTCGGCGAACCAGCCCGAAACCACGTTGACCGCGACCCGGCCGCTGGACAGGTGGTCCGCCGTGGCCACCCACTTGGCCAGCACGCCCGGGTGCCAGAGCCCGGGGTGCACGGCCGCGATCAGCTTGAGCCGTTCGGTGGCCAGCAGCAGCGCCAGGCTGAAGCTGGTGGACTCGTGCTGGTACTCGGCGCCGTAGCTGGCCGTGTAGCGCACCTGGCTGAGCGCGTAGTCGAACCCGGCCCGCTCGGCCAGCCTGGCCAGCTTCCTGTTGTACGCGAACGACCAGTCCGTGCGCTGCTCGATCGTGCTGGTGACCAGGCCGCCGCTGACGTTCGGCACCCAGTAGGCGAACCGGAGCGGCTCGGTGGTCAAATCGGTGGGCATCTGACAGCCTCCACAACTAGCAGCCTTGACGGCTGACGAATTTCGGTTACAGCAGTCCCCGCCGCCGCAGCTCTGGCATCACGCCCTCGCCGACCTGGTAGGCCTCTTCGAGGTGCGGGTAGCCGGAGAGGATGAACTCGTCGATGCCGAGCGCGTGGTACTCGGCGATCCGGTCGGCGACTTCGGTGTGGCTGCCGACCAGCGCGGTGCCGGCGCCGCCGCGCACCAGCCCGACGCCGGCCCACAGGTTGGGCGAGACCTCGAGTGAGTCGGTCCGGCCGCCGTGCAGCTCGACCATCCGCCGCTGGCCCTCGGACTGGGAGGACCGCTGGATGGCTTGTGCCCGCTCGATCGCCGCCGGGTCGAGCCCGTCCAGCAGCTTCTGCGCCTGGGCCCAGGCCTCGGCGGCGGTGTCCCTGGCGATCACGTGCAGCCGGATGCCGAACCGCAGTTCGCGCCCGGTGCCCTTGGCCCGCTTGCGCACTCCGTCCAGCTTGTCGGCGACCGCCGCGGGTGGCTCGCCCCAGGTCAGGTACACGTCGGCGTAGCGCGCCGCCACGTCGACCGCGTCCGCCGACGAGCCGCCCAGGTAGATGTCCGGCCAGACCGGGTCGGGGATGAGCTGCGCGCCGCGGATGTCGTAGTAGTCGCCCTTGAAGTCGATCGGCTCGCCGGTCCACAGTTCGCGCACCACGTGCAGGAACTCTGCGCACCGCTGGTAGCGCTCGTGCTTGCTGCGATGGTCGCCGAACCGCTGCTGTTCGACGTCGTCCCCGCCGGTCACGATGTTCAGCAGCAGCCGCCCGCCGGAGATGCGCTGGTAGGTGGCGGCCATGTGGGTGGCCAGCGTGGGTGACATCAGGCCGGGGCGGAACGCCACCAGGTACTTGAACTGCTCGGTGACCTGGGTGAGGCCGGCCGTCATGACCCAGGCGTCCTCGCACCACGAACTGGTCGGGGTCAGCGCCCCGACGAACCCGAGCTGCTCGGCGGTCCGGGCGATCTGGCCGATGTAGCCGATGTCTGGCGACCGTTCGTTGCTGCCGTCGACGACCCGGCTGCCCGCCGCGCCGACGGCGTTGCCCAGGCTCAGATCCGTTCGCGAGTCGCCGTTGGTGGGCAGGAACCAGTGCAGGACCACCGGCATGGACGTACTCGCCTCCTCCTGGTCGGTCCGGCCGCGGGCCCCGCTGGCCTGCGGCTTCGGTAGCTCCAGCATGCGGAGGGAGCCCGGCGGGCGTCCAATACGGATACCGGAGGGTGCTATAGGCTTTTCCTATCAAATCAATTGACAAAGATGGAAATACGCTTACGCTGGGTTAGTGGGGAGCTGGGTTCATGCGCACGGAGCAGCTTGAGTACATCGCCGCGGTGGCCCGGCTGGGCTCCTTCCGGCGGGCGGCCGAGGAACTGCACATCTCCCAGCCCGCGCTCAGCGAGTCGGTGCGCACCCTGGAGAAAGAACTCGGCGTCGACATCCTGGAGCGCGGCCGGCACGGTGCGCGGGTCAGCCACGCCGGGCGTGACCTGCTGCCGCGCATCCTGACCGTGCTGGACAGCGTCGACCGGCTCCGCCAGGCCGCAGGCGATCTGCACCGCAGCGCCCGCATGGTGCGGGTCGGCACGGTGAACACCGCGACCGTCCCGCTGGTCACCCCGGCCATCAGGGAGTTCCGCGAGACTCACCAGGACACCCAGGTCGAGATCATCGGCGCGCAGCAGGCCGACATTCACCGGTCCTTGCTCGAAGGCAGCCTCGACCTGGGCCTGGTCAACTACCTGGCGGGCGACGACGTGCCGCCCGAGCTGGAGACCACGCTGCTGCTGCGCGGCCACCCGGTCGTCTGCATGCGGCCGGACAGCCCGCTGGCCGTTCGCGACACCGTCACGGTGAGCGACCTGCATTCGGAACCGCTTATCGTCATGCGGTCCGGCTACCTGATGAACCGCTACGTGCACCGCCTGCTGCGCGACGAACTCCCGGCGTTCTCCTACTCCACCGACGGCGCCGAGATGGGCAAGATCATGGTGGCCGAGGGCCTGGGCCTGACCGTGCTGCCGGACTTCAGCCTGCAGGGCGACCCGCTGGAGCAGCGCGGCATCATCACCTGGCGCCCGCTGGCCGACGACACCACCGAGGTCCACCTGGTCATCCAGCGGCTGCGCTCCGGCTCACCGCCGCGCGCCGTCAAGGATCTGCACGACATCTTCGCCGCCCGGGCCAGAACCTTCGCCGGCCTTGGTGCCCTCCGCCCCGCCGTTTAGCGCCTTCACCCCGTTAGTACCCTCCGGGTTAGTCAGCACGGGGTTAGCCAACACTGCGGTGGGAACGATTGGCGGCATGCTCCTGACGGGTCGCAGGGCCCGGCTGACGCGGCGGTGGCTGGCTGGGCTGGGGTTGCTCATCCTGTCGGCGTGCGCCGCGATCGCGGTCGCGCTGCAGGTCACGCCGCCGCAGACGGTCACCGTGGCCGGGCAGGTCATCCAGGTCGGCGCCACCGAGCCCACGTTCGACCTGTCCGGGCCCGGCCAGGTCGACCTGTTCGGCCAGGCCCTGCCCACCAACCAGCGGTTCACCGGCCCGGTGCGGCCGAGGCTTCAGCTCTCCCAGATCACCATCAACAGCGAGCTGACCACGTTCGTCGAGGGCAACAACGCGGCCAGCGCCGAGCGTGTGCTCGGCGCCCAGCTCGCCGACGGCTGGAAGCGCTATTTCGCCTGGGAGATCGCGATCACCGGTGTGGGCGCGCTGATCCTGGCCGGGGCGGTCGCGGGCTGGCGGCGCCTGCCCCTCCGCAACACGCTCAAGCTGCTGGCCGCAGGCCTGGCCGTGGCCGAGGCGATCAATCTGGGCGCGATCGTGACCACGGCGTACTCGGCGCCGTCCCTGCTACGCCAGGTCCACTCGCTGGGCGACCTGGTCGGCACGTCCACCAGCCCGCTGCGGATCCGGCCCAAGGGCAAGCCGCTGCCCGGAGTTCAGGCGGTGGTGATCGGGGACTCGACCGCGGCGGGTGCCGGGCTGGTGCCACAGCCCGGTGCCTCCGCCCCGGCCCGGGCCTGCGGCCGGAGCGCCGACTCCTACGCCGAGGACCTGTCCGCCGCCGACGGCTGGCGGGTGCTGAACCTGGCCTGCAACGGCGCGACGATCACCCAGGGGCTGCTCGGGTGGCAGACCCAGCACGGGCAGCGGCTGCCCCCGCAGCTCGACGTGGCCGAACAGGCCAAGCAGGCATCCGTGATCATCGTCAGCGTCGGCGCCGACGACCTCGACTGGGCCGCGATGGTCCGCTACTGCGGCTCGGTGCCGCGTTGCGACGACCGCGCCACCACGGCCTACTTCCAGCAGCAGCTCGCCTCGTTCAGCAAGAACTACCTGGACCTGCTGAGCCGCCTGGGCAACCTGCCCAATCACCCGCAGGTCATCGTCAACCGCTACTACAACCCGTTCGGCGCCGAGCCCGGATGCCTGGGCCAGGCCGGCCTGACCCAGGTCAACCTGCAGACCCTGGACTCCCGGCTGAACACGCTGAACGGCGTGCTGGCCAAGGGGGCAGGCCAGTTCGGGTTCTCCTCACCGCAGCCCGACTTCGCCGGTCACCAGCTCTGCACGCCGCAGCCTTACGTTCAGGGACTGGACGACGTGGCCCCGTTCCACCCGACCGCGGCCGGCCAGCTCGCCATCGCCCTGACCGACCAGGCCGTGCTGCACGCTCCCGGTGCGGCGCCCGCTCCCGGTGCGGCGCCCGCTTCCGGCGCCTGACCCGCTGGTTCTGGTCACCAGGCGGCGGACTTCACCTGGTCCGTGCGGCTGGCGGCGGACGCGGCCGGGCAGGCCACGAGGAGCCGGTGCGTGTTGGCCGTCCACTCGCTGCCCTGGGCGCATCCCTGCACGCCCACCGGATACGTGCTGAGCGTCGCCCCCGAGGAGGGCTTGACCACGGTCGCGACGGCCGACTCCGCACCCAGCCCGCTGCACGAGCCGAGCAGCACCGCCGGCACCGGGCCGGCCTTGGCCATCAGCGCGCACGTGTTCGTCTTCTGCCACAGCACGTGCCCGTTGCCGCGGGCCAGGGCCACCACCTCGCCCGCATCGGTGAGTATCACCGCCTGGGGCGCCCCGAGCAGACGCACCGAGGTCGCCCGGGTGAGGCAGCCGTCGGCGCAGGTCGGATCCTTGACCGTCCAGCGGGCGTGGCCGTTGCCCGTCTTCAGCACGCTGATCTCGGCGGTGCTGGCGCCCAGCCTCACCACGGTTCCCTGGCTGTCGCAGACCACTGGGTCGCTGGTCCGGATCTGCCACAGCCTGTGCCCGTTCTGCCAGGCCATCTGGCCCGATCGGCCGGCCCCGATGACCGTGGACCCGATCAGGCACTCCGCCTGGCTGAAGGTCCCCTTCGGCGCCGCCCGGCCCACCACGGCCCCGGTGCAGGGGTTGCGGATGGTCCCGTCGGGCAGCGCGACCCGGTCGGCCTCCCAGGCGAAGGAGTCGCCGGTGACCGGCACGACCGTCTGCTGGCCGGAACTCAGCGCGATGAAGTCGTCCTGGTGACCGCCGTCCCCGCTGGCCACCGCGCAGCCATTCCCCTGCGGCCCGCCGCTGACGGCCGTGCTGCCGTCCAGCGAACTGACGCGGGCGCTCTCATGCCATATCGCCTGACCGCTCACGTTCACCAGGGCGATGGCCGGGCCGCCGATGGACAGCACGTGGCCGTTGCCCACCGGGAAGTCGTCCTGGCTGGCCGAGTACTCCGGCAGCGTCAGTGTGCCCACGCCTGTGCCCGTCCCCGCGTCCCCGGTGCCGTCGCTGCCGCCGCCGCTGCCCGAACTGGGCCCGCTGGTGGTGGGCCCACCGCTGGTCCCGCTCGCCACGGGCGTGCTGCCCGGCTGTCCCAGCGAGAGGACCGTGACGATACTCGCGGCGATCACCACGATCGCCAGCCCCGCCCACAGCAGGGCCTTCTTATGACGGCCCTTCCTCGGCGCCGTCCACTCTCCTCCGCGTCGCCCCCCGGCCTGGCCCGGCCAGGCCGGGGCCGCGTCGGCGTGCACCGGCCCCCTGTGTGCCGGGCCAGCGTGGAACGCGCCGGTGCCGAACGCGTCGAACGGTCCGGTGTCGAACGGGCGCGCGTGGGCCGGCCCGTTGTGTGGCTGTGGCTGCCCCGGATACGGGCGGCGGTCGCGAAAGTCGCGCGGGAGGCTCATCGCGGCCTGAAGTTCGAAGTCCCGGTCGTACTCGGCCCGCCGACGGGGATCCCGCAGAACCTCGGCCGCCTTCTGTACCGCGTCGAAGTGATCCGAGGCGTCCGCTTGCTTGTTCCGGTCGGGGTGCCAGAACCGGGCCAGGTTCTTCCTGGCCCGCTCTATGTCTTTGGTGCTGGCATCCCGGGGGACTCCCAGGACTTCATAATGATCAGGTGTCGAGCTCACCTGTCACTCCGTCCTGACAACGAGTCATTACCCCCTTGCGCACCCCCGCGCGCCGAGCGGACGCCGAAGGGCACGTAGCCGCTTGACTGGAAATCGTACCTGGCCGCCCAGTCAAAAACGAGGCAAACAGGTAGTGACAGACTGATGCGATGACCGGTCAGCCAGCGTCGGGCCGCAAGGCGCGAAGCTACCAGACGGCCGCGGCCGTCCTGGCCGAACGAGACCCGGTGATCCGCCGCCTGGTCGCCGAGGCCGGACCGGCCCGGGTGCCACCGCCAGAACTGACCCACTTCGGGGCGCTGGTCCGGGCGGTCGTCTACCAGCAGCTCGCCGGGGCCGCGGCGTCGGCCATCCACGGCCGCCTGGTGGCTGCGCTCGGTGAGGTCGTGCCCGAGCGGCTGCTGGCGCAGTCCGACGAAACCCTGCGTTCGGTGGGGCTGTCCGGCGCCAAGACCGCTTCGCTGCGCGATCTGGCCGCCAAGGTGCAGGACGGAACGGTGGTGCTCGACCCGGCCGGCCTGCGCACCGAGGGCGACACCGAGGTGGTGGCCCGGCTGTCCACGGTCCGGGGCATCGGGAAATGGACGGCGGAGATGTTCTTGATGTTCCAGCTCCGCCGCCTGGACGTCTGGCCCACCGGCGACCTCGGGGTCAGGAAAGGCTACGGTCTGGCCTGGGGAATCCCGGCCCCCACCGCGAAGGAACTGGACCCGCTGGGTGATCCGTACCGGCCTTACCGATCGGTCGTGGCCTGGTATTGCTGGCGGGCGGCCGAGCTACCAGGGCGCGGCCGAAGCGCGCTAACCCGCTGAGGTTCTGATCCGCCGCGAGGTTCTCATCCGCCGTGCGAGAGCGGTCAGTCCACCTCGGTGGCGTCGGCGATGACCCGGAGGATAACCAGGCGGTCCGCGCGCTCGGCCGCGTCGACGACCACCGCCAGCTCCTCCGCGCGCAGCTCTTCGGCGGCCTCCACGATGATCACGGGTGGCTGGTCGGTGCGCTCGGCCCGGCCGAGCACGTCCCTGACCTCTTGCTGTTCCCGGGTGAGCGCCTCCGGGGACAGCACCGACAAGAGAATCTCGCCCGCCTCTGGCGGTCCCAGGCGGCCGGGCTCTACCGGCGCGATATGGTCCAGCACGACACGTCCGTCGGTCACGCTGGACGGCGGGTCGGCACGCAACTGGCGGTCCACCGCGCTGTTGGCCGCTAGTTCCACGATGAGACGCGGCAAGGTCGGGCTCGTCATAGCGCGGTTAGCCTACAGCCGGGAGAGAGGTGGAGCCAGCCGTGCGGGTGATGACGTGGAATCTGTGGGGCCGGTACGGCCCGTGGCAGGCGCGGGCCGAGGCGATCGCGGCGACGATGGCGGAGATCCAGCCGGACGTGTGCGGGCTTCAGGAGGTGTGGTCGGCGGGTGACCGCAACTTCGCGGCCGACCTGGCCGAGCGACTCGGCCTGGGCTGGCGCTGGGCGATGGCGGCCAGCACCCCCACCGCCGAAGATCCCGGGGTGTCCGGCGGCAACGCCATCCTGAGCCGCTGGCCGATCCTGGGCGTGGCCAACATGTCCCTGCCCGTCGCCGACGGCGACCAGGGCCGGGTCGCCGTGCACGCCCGTATCCAGGCGCCCGGCGGTGTGCTGCCGATGTTCACCACGCACTTCACCCACCAGCCGTACGCCTCCCAGGCCCGCGTCTCGCAGGTGCGGCGGCTGGCCGAGTTCGTCGCCAAGCACGCGGCCGGCTGCGACTACCCGCCCGTGGTCACCGGCGACCTGAACGCCGAACCGGATTCCGACGAGGTACGGCTGCTCGGCGGGCTGCTCACCGCCCCGGCGGTGGACAAGCAGGTGCTGCTGGACGCCTGGCGGGTGGCTCACCCCACCGACCCGGGCTTCACCTGGGACCACCGGAACAGCCACCACAACGGGAAGACGATCCTCGACTGCCGGATCGACTACATCCTGGTCGGCATGCCCAGGCACGGCCGCGGCCGGATCCGGTCGGTCCGCCTGGCCGCGAACGCCCCCGTGAACGGCCTCTGGCCGTCAGATCACTTCGCGGTCGTGGCTGACCTGGACTAAGTCCTCACCCGCTCCCCGTGGGCGTG
This sequence comes from Streptosporangiaceae bacterium, assembly GCA_036267135.1. Classification (GTDB taxonomy): domain Bacteria; phylum Actinomycetota; class Actinomycetes; order Streptosporangiales; family Streptosporangiaceae; genus PALSA-505. Next base: position 134,878 of record DATAWQ010000132.1, read on the forward strand.
ATGAAGATGCCGTCGGGCGCGTTGCCCACGGTGACCGCCGCGCCGGCCGTCCCGGTGGCCACGTCCACCGGGCTGACGTCGTTGGCCCCGGTGTTCACCACCCAGGCGGTCGTGCCGTCCGGGGTGAACGCGATCTGGTAGGCGCCCGCCGCGGTGGGAATGAGCGCACCGGCCTTATCGGTCGCCGGGTCGATCGGTGTGATCCCTCCCGAACCGTAGTCGGCCACGTACAGCACGCTCCCGCTGGGCGAGACCCTGATGCCCTGCGGGTCCGCGCCGACCGTGATCGTCGACACCACCGCGTAGCTGGCGGTGCTGATCACCGACACCGAGCCCGAGCCGCCGTTGGTCACGTAGGCCCGGCTGCCCGAGTGGTTGAAGGCGACGCCGAACGGCGCCGCGCCGACCGTCACCGTCTTGATCACCTTGCCGGTGGCCAGATCGACCACGCTCACCGTGCCGTCGCCCTGGTTGGCCACCCAGAGCTGGCTGCCGTCCGGCGTGATGGCGACCCGCTCGGCCTCGCTGCCCACCTTGATCGGCGTGCCCGCGGTGTTGGTCGCCACGTCGATGGGCTGCACGGTGCCGTCGCCGAAGTTGCTCACCCAGACCGTCTTGCCGTCCGGTGTGACGGCCAGGTCGGCGGCGACGCTGCCGACTCCGACTGTGGTCACGACCTGGTTGGTGGCCGTGTTGATCACCGTCACGTTGTTGCTGTTGTTGTTGGCGACGTAGAGCGTCTTCCCGTCCGGGGTGATGACCTCGCCGTCCGGGCCGCTGCCGACGGTGATCGTCGGGCCCGCGATCTGGTTGCTGATATCGACCGGGGTGACCGTGCCGTCGCTGTAGTTGTCCACGTAGGCGGTCTGGATGGACTGCCCCGGCTTGGCCACCGTGACCAGGATGCTGGTCCGCTGGATGATCGCGCCATTGGCGGCGCGTGCGCCGAGCGTGACCTGGTAGTACCCGGTGGTCAGGCTGGCCGAAGGCGCGATGCTGATCGTGGTGTCCGCGGTGGCGCCCGCCGCCGCGGTGACCGTCTTGCGGGACGGGGTGACGGTCAGCCCGGCCGTCGCGGTGGCCCGCCAGGTGACCGTGGCCGGTGTCGGGCCCGCGGTGTTGTTCACCGCCACGGCGACCTTGGTGCGGCCACCGGGCGCCACCCGCACCTGCGCGGGGGTGGCGGAAACGTACGCGACGGTGGCGGGCGGGAAGTGCACGGGCCCGGCGCCGAACGAGGGCGGCGCGTCCGCGGCGGAGGTGCCCCAGCTACGGTCCTGGTGGCCCGACAGCGAGAAGTCCAGTGTCTGCGGCCGGCCGGTCAGCATGATCCAGGGCCGCTGGGTGGGCCGCCCGTTCACGGTGAGCGCGTGCACGTACTGATGGCCGTCCGCGGCCTGCGGGGCGCGGACGGTCAGGCTATTGGGCCCGGCGTGGATGCTCACGCGGGGGAACAGCGGGCTGCCGGTGACCAGCATGGGCACCCCGGGCGTCTGCGGGTACAGGCCGATCGCCGACCAGACGTACCAGGAGCTCATCGCGCCCAGGTCGTCGTTGCCCGGCTCGCCGCCCGGTGTGAGCGAGTACCGGGTGTTGAGGATGCGGCGCACCGTCTGCTGCGTCTTGTAGGGCGCGCCGGCCGAGTCGTAGGCCCACGGGGTGTCCAGGCCCGGCTCGTTGCCCGCCCAGTAGTAGGGCTCGTTCGGGCCGACGTTGAGATGGGTGAACAACGCGTTCAGCCGGGCCACGGCGGCCTTGTCCCCGCCGATGGCGGTGAACAGCGCCCGCAGGTTCTGCGGGACCATCCAGGTGTACTGGGCCGCGTTGCCTTCCTGGAACCCGCTCTGCCCGAAGCCGGCGTAGCCCTGGCTGGCGCTCGGCGGGAACGCGCCCTGCGTGTCCCGCGGCAGGACGTACCCGGTGGCCGTGTCGAACACGTTGGCCCAGTTCTGCGACGTGCCGAGGAACTTCGCGGCCACTGCGCCCTGGCCGGCGGCCGCGGCGAGCCGGGAGACGGAGAAGTCGTCCAGCGCGTATTCCAGCGTCTCCGAGGCGCCGTTGGGCAGCGGGCTGATCGAGTCGGCCGTGGCGTTCGGCACGTAACCGTCCTTGGCGAACTCATGGCCGTGCGGGCGCTCCACGTACCAGCCCTGGCCCGGTTTGCCCGTGGCGTCGGCGCCGTGCACCATCGCCGCGACCGCCTGGCTGAGGTTGAAGCCGCGCCCGCCGAATGCTTCGATTTCGGCCAGGATCGGGTCGGCGGCATCCCCGTTCATCACCCCGGTGTAACCGTTCGCGACCGGCCATTTCGGCAGCCAGCCACCCTGCTGCTCGTCGTTGAGCAGCGAGGTGGCCATGTCGGCGGCCTGGCCCGGGTCCAGCAGCGTGATGAGCGGGATCTCGCTGCGGTAGACGTCCCAGCCGGAGTAGTTGGCGTACTGCGCGTGCCCGCGCGGCACCTGGTGCACCTGGCCGTCGAAGCCGATGTAGCCGCCGTTCGCGTCGCTGAACAGGTTGGGCTGCAGCAGCGAGTGGTAGAGCGCGGTGTAGAAGGTCCGCTGCTCGGTGCGCGTGCCTCCGGCGATGCCGATCTTGCCGAGCTGCTCGTTCCAGGCCGCCTTGGCCTGCGCCGCCACCGCCCCGACATCCCACGAGTGCGCCCCGGCGGCCAGGTTGCCCAGCGCCCCCTGCGTGCTGACGTAGGAGATGGCGACCTGCATCTTGATCACCGGGTCGGTCTTGGCGTCGAAGTTGAGGTAGCCGCCCGCGACCACCCCGCCCCGCTTGGACGCGGTCCTGTCACCGTGTCCAGTGCCGGTGGGCCCAGTGCCGGTGGGTCCACCGGCGGGGGCGCCGCGACCGGTGTGAGCTCCCCGGCGCGTACTGGCGGCCGCACCGGGGTGAATCGAGACCGGCGCGGTAACCGGCTGCTGACGCCCTCGCACCTCGATGCTGGCCGCCCCAGGGTGCACCAGGACGTTCGCCGCCGACGGGCCGCCCCAGGTCCCCGACGCGGTGAACGGGTGGTCGAACCGGGCGGCGAAGTAGACGGTGTAGCCGTCCGGCTGGCCGCAGAAGTGCCCGCTGGTGACCGAGCCGGTGACCTCGTTGTGGCCGTGGGTCGCGAAGCTGGCCGCCGAGCTTCCGCTGGCCGAGTCGGCGACCTTCAGCACCAGGTGCGCACCGGGGGTGCGGGGGTAGCTGAAGCTGGCCAGCCCGGTGCGCGGGGTGACGGTGATCTGCGTGCCGATCTGCTGGGCCCCGGTGCCCAGCCTGACGCCGTAGAAGCCAGGGTGCGCCTGCTCGTTCGCATGACTGAACGCCTCGCTCAGCGAACTGGGATCACTGCCCAGCGCCCCGGTCACCGGCAGCACCGGGAAGTCCCCGGCGATCGCGCAGCCGGGCCCGGAGACGTGCGTCAGGCTGAACCCGGTGATCGACGTGTCGCTGTGGAGGTAGCCGCCGCCGGCCGGGCGCGACGACGTGTCCGGGCTCCACTGCAGCATCCCGAACGGCACGTCCGCGCCGGGGAACGTGTCCACTTGGCCCACCACCGCGCCGCCGTTCCCGGTCCCCACGAACGGGTCCACCAGCGCGGCCGGGTCGGTCACCGGCGCCGGAGCACTCACCCCACCCACTCCACCCATCCCGGCCACCCCGCCGGTGCTGTCGGCGGCCAGCGCCAGACCAGGAACCAGGACGGCCGCGAGCAAGACGGTCCCGCCCACGGTGACCGGCCGGCGCAGGTGCGAACTCCAGCCGCGACGTAGCATCGGCTCTCCCTCCGGGGAGCCAGGCCTGCGGGGCCCGGACGTGACAACGATGTCACCCATGCGTAACGGAAGATTCGGGAGAAAACAATAGCCTCCCACGCCCAGTCAGTCCTGACCTACGAGCTACATGAATTCACCACTTGTTACTCAATGTAGTTAATTATTGACTCAAACGACATGAACTCGTTAGGCTTCCCGCCAACCGGCCAAGTTCCACGATCCGGGCGCGCCACCCCCGCTGGCGTTACATGGCCTGGCCCGGACCCGAAGAAGGAGGAAGGTTCTTGCGAACGATCGCGTCCAGTGCCGATGCCGCCACCCCGCGCGCAACCCGCAGGCGTACCCGAGTGATGCGCACCATGACACTCCTCGCCGCGACAGCGACACTGACCCTCAGCACCGCCGCCGTGGCGAGTGCGTCCACCCACCAGTCCGCCCACCAGTCCACCCAGCCGCAGGGGAAGGTCTCCTCCGGCCGGGACTACAAGAGCGCCTGCGCGGCCGCGAAACGGGGCTATTTCTCATGTATGGCCCTGGTCCGGACCAACGTGGCCCATCGCCTGCAGCCGGCCAGCCGTCCCGACGCCGCCCCCAGCGGTGAGGGCTACGGGCCCTCTGACCTGCAGAGCGCCTACGCCTTGCCGTCCTCCACCGCGGGCGGCGGCGAGACCGTGGCCGTCGTGGACGCCTACAACGATCCCAACATCCAGTCCGACCTAGACGCCTACCGTTCGGCCTGGGGCCTTCCGGCCTGCGACGCCGGCTGCTTCTCGGTGGTGAACCAGGACGGCCAGACCAGCCCGCTGCCCTCCGACGCCGGCAGTTCCGGCTGGGACGTCGAGGAGTCGCTGGACGTGGACATGGTGTCCGCGATCTGCCCGAACTGCAACATCGTGCTGGTCGAGGCGAACAGCGCCAGCTTCGACGACCTGGGCACGGCGGTCAACGCCGCGGTCAGCGTGGGCGCCGGATTCGTGTCCAACAGTTACGGCGGCGGCGAGTCCTCCTCGGACACCACGTACGACAGCGAGTACTACAACCACCCGGGCGTGGCTGTCACCGCCTCGGCCGGTGACAGCGGCTACGGCGTCGAGTACCCCGCTGCCTCGCAGTACGTCACCGCGGTCGGCGGCACCTCGCTGTCCACCGCCGACAACGCTCGCGGCTGGACCGAGAGCGTCTGGAACGGCACCGGTTCGGGCTGCTCGCAGTACGACCCGAAGCCGTCCTGGCAGACCGACACCGGCTGCTCAGGCCGGACCAACAACGACGTGTCAGCGGTCGCCGACCCCAACACCGGCCTCGCTGTCTACGACACCTACAGCGAAGGCGGCTGGCTCGAGGTCGGCGGCACCAGTGCCTCCTCCCCGATCATCGCCTCTACCTTCGCGCTGGCCGGTACCCCCGCGGCGGGCACCTACCCGTCCTCCTACCTGTACTCCGATTCTGGCGCACTGAACGACGTCACCTCGGGGTCCAACGGCAGTTGCGGCGGCAGTTACCTGTGCACCGCGGGTACCGGCTACGACGGCCCGACCGGTCTGGGCACGCCCAACGGGACGGCCGACTTCACCGGTGGGGACTGATTCGCTGAGCCGTTAACGCCCAGCACACCGAGCCGGTAGGGCCATAACCAACTGGGGCCGGGTGGCAAACCGCCACCCGGCCCCAGCGTTGTGCCAGCCCGACGCGGCCAGCCCGACGCGGCCAGCCCGACGCCGTCAGCCCGACGCCGAAAGCCACGCCAGTCGCTCGACCAGGTCCGCATCCGGATCCCCGAGGTGCCCGAGTTCGTTCAGCCGCACCTGCGCCCCCGGCACGGTGCGCGCCAGCCATTCGCCGTGCCCGGGCGGCACGAGCACGTCCCCGGTGCCGTACCAGATCTGGGTGGGCACCGCGATCGTGGCCGGGTCGAAGCCCCACGGCAGGGTGAAAGCGAGGTCATCGTCCACCCAGCCCCAGACCCCGTTCCGGGTCTGCTCGACGGCCACTTCGCGCAACACCGCGGCCAGGTCCTCGCGCGCCAGCACCTGCCGGTCCGAATCGGACAGTTCGAACTCGCCGAGCGCTGTGGCCGGGTCGGCGGCCACCTGCTCGCGGAACTGCCGGTCCAGCGACTCGATCTCGGGCGTCAGCCGTTCTTCGCCCTCTAGGGCCCAGCCGAACTCCTTGACGTTCTCCGGGTCCATCCCGGTGAAGAACTCCTCGCCCAGCGCGTCATAAGGGGCCACGCCCACCACGCAGGCAGCCCGGATCACCCGGTCGCCCAGCAGCGCGGCCGCGGCCAGGCAGTGCGGCCCGCCGCCCGAGCCACCGAAGATGGAGAAGCGCCCGATGCCCAGGCTGTCGGCGATCGCGGCCACGTCCCCGGCGTCGTCGGCCACGATCCGGCCCCGGTGCCGGTCCGACGCCCCGTATCCGGCCCGGTCGTAGGTGATCAGCCGCACCCCGGCCGCCCGGACCAGATCCTCGTCCGGGTGCCGGTTCAGCCGGCAGCCGGGCGTCCCGTGCAGCGCGAGCACGGGGAACCCGCCGGGGTCACCCCACTCGGCGAACGAGATCGACCTGCCGTCTGCCGCCTTGGCCACCTGCCTGCTTCGGTCCATGCCGGGCATCTTACGGGCGGACTTGAGCCCTGATTGCCTCCAGGGCAGTCTGGATGTTCTCGACCGAGTTCGCGTAGGAGAACCGCAGGAAGCCCTCCCCGTGCGTCCCGAACGCCGTGCCGGCCAGCGCCGCCACCCCGGCCTCGGTCAGCAGCCCGGATTGCATCTCGGCCGAGGTCAGCCCGGTGCCGGTGATGTTCGGGAAGGCGTAGAACGCGCCCTGCGGCTCGACGCAGGTGATGCCTGGTATGTCGTTGAGCCCGGCCACGATGACGTCACGCCGGCGGCGGAACTCGGCCACCATCCGCTCCACCGGCTCCCACGGCCCGGTCAGCGCGGCCGCCGCCGCGTCCTGGCTGAACGCCGACGTGCACGACACCGAATTGATCACCAGCCGGGTTATCGGCTCGACCAGCGCGGGCGGGAACACCCCGAAGCCGAGCCGCCACCCGGTCATCGCGAACGTCTTGGACCAACCGTCCAGCAAGATCGTCCGGTCCGCCATGCCGTCTACGTCGAGCACACTCGCGTGCGGCTGGTCCCCGTACCTGATGGCCCAGTACACCTCGTCGGACAGCACCGTCAGGTCGTGCCGCAGCGCGATGTCCGCGATCGCCTCGCAGTCCGCCTTGGTCAGCGCGCTGCCGCATGGGTTGTGCGGGGAGTTGATGATGAGCAGCTTCGACCGGTCGGTGATCAGGCTTTCCAGTTCGTCGGTGTCGATGCGGAAGTCGTTGCCCTCCCGCAGCGGCACCGGCACCCCCGTCGCGCCCGCGAACCCGGTGATCGACTCGTACATCGGGAAGCCGGGGTCCGGGTACAGCACCTCGTCGCCCTCGTTGCACAGCGCGAGGATGGTGAAGAACATGATCGGCTTGGCGCCGGGCGTCACGATCACCTGGTTCGGCGTGGCCCGCATCCGCCCCGTCCGCTCCAGGAAGGCGGCCACGGCCTCGCGCAGCGGCGGCACACCCGGCGCGGGCACATAGTGAGTCTTGCCTGCCCGCAGGCCCTCGACGGCGGCCTCGACGATGTGATCGGGTGTCGGGAAGTCGGGTTCGCCGATTTCCAGGTGGATGACCTTGCCGCCGGCGGCTTCAATAGCCTTGGCGCGGGCCAGCACTTCGAAGGCGGATTCGGTGCCGAGCCGGGTCATGCGGTCGGCCAGTGGGACAGATCGGGTAGCTGCCATGGCCCCGATGATAGGGCGAGACCGAAATGTCCGCTTATCGACGACAGTAGCGCCCAGCTAGAGCAGTTAGAGTCGGAAAGCTCCCATGCAGCAACGGAGGTGCAGGGAATGGCGCAGTCGCCGCAGGTCACCGCACGGTCGGGCACTGAACAGGACGTCGCGCGGCTGTACGCCGCCGCCGAGCCGGACTTCGCCCGCTACGAACTGGTCAAGGAACTGGTTGACGAGTGCATCGACCTGTCGCTGAACTACCGCCAGAGCGGGCACCCCGGTGGGTCGAGGTCCAAGGTCCACATGATGCTGGCGCTGCTGCTGTCCGGCGCCATGCGCTGGGACCTGCGGCACCCCTGGCGCCGCTTCGGCGACCGGTTCGTGCTGTCCGCGGGCCACACGGTGCCGCTGGTCTACGCCACGCTCGCGGTGCTCAACGAGGCGGTCCGCGCCCGCCATCAGCGCACCGGGGACCCGGCCTTCGCCTTCCCTGATGACGGCCGCTGGGCGCTGACCTGGGAGTCGCTGCTCGGGCTGCGCTGCCGCGGCGGCCTGCCCGGCCACGCCGAGATGGAGGGCAAGACCCTCTTCCTCAAGTTCAACACCGGCCCGTCCGGCCACGGCATGCCCCCGGCCGCGGGCGAGGCGCTGGCCCTGAAGCTGGCCGGCGCCGGCGAGGTCAAGGTATTCGTCTTCGAGGGCGAGGGTGGCCTCACCCCCGGCTCGGCGCATGAGGTCAAGAACATGGCCTGGGGCCTGGGCCTGGACAACCTGGTCTTCATGGTGGACTGGAACGACTTCGGCATCGACCCCCGCGCCGCCTCCACCGTGGTCCCCGGCACCCCGGTGACCTGGTTCGAGCCCTACGGCTGGCGGGTCAACGGCACCGAGCACGGCATGGAATGGGGCCCGGTCACCCAGACCGCCCTCGAGGCGGCCTGCGGCGCCAACCCCGATCACGTGCCCACCATGGCCTGGTTCCGCACCCGCAAGGGCCGCGGTTACGGCAAGTACGACGCCCCCAGCCACGGCACCCCGTGGCCGATGAACGCCGAGCCGTTCTGGGCCGTCCGCAAGGAGTTCATGGCCCGCCACGGCGTCACCTACCAGGGCGTGGACGAGCCGGCGCCCGCCGCCCCGGCCGCCGTGGCCGCCCAGGCCGAGGCCAACCTGCGCACCGCCATGAGCGTGCTGAATCGCGACGAGGACCTGGTCACCTGGCTGTCGGACCGGCTCGCCGCGATCGCGGGCACGGTGCCTGACGAAATCGACGGCTTCCGCCTCGACACCCGCCCGGCCGAAGTCTTCGAAGACCGCCGTATCTTCGACGTGGCCAGCTACCCGGACAGCATGTGGAAGAAGCCGGGCGAGAAGGCCCCCAACCGCGCGGGCCTGGCCGCCTGGGGCGCGTACGTGAACTCGCTGGCCCTGCGCGACTACGGTCGGCCGCTGTTCATCGCGGCCTCCGCCGACCTGGCCGAATCCACCAACATCGCCGGTTTCGGCAAAGACTTCGACGGCGCCGCGGGCTCCGGCTGGTACGAGCGCGACCAGAACCCCACCGGCGCCCTGCTGCCCACCGAGATCACCGAGTTCTCCAACGCCGGCCTGGTCGCGGGCCTGGCCACGGTCAACTTGGCGCAGGACCCGTTCACCCGCTTCGACGGCTACTGGGGCGCGTGCTCGACCTACGGCTCGTTCTCCTACCTCAAGTACGGCCTGATGCGGCTGTTCAGCCAGCTCGCCCAGGACACCGAGCTCAAGGTGGGCAAGGTGCTGTGGATCGCCGGCCATTCGGGCCCCGAGACGGCCGAGGACTCGCGCACCCACTTCGGCATCTTCTCCATCGGCGTCACCCAGCTCTTCCCGGACGGGCACGTCATCGACCTGCACCCGTGGGAGTACAACGAGGTCCCGGTGCTGCTGGCCAGGGCGTTCTCGCTGGACGTGCCGATCGTGGCGCTGCATCTCACCCGCCCCCCGATCGAGATCCCCGACCGCGAGGCCCTCGGCATCCCCTCCCACCTCGACGCGGCCCGCGGCGCGTACATCCTGCGCGACTACCGGCCCGGCCAGCTCAAGGGCGGCACCGTCTACATCCGCGGCACCCTGCCGACCGCGAACCTGGTCAGTCTGCTGCCCGAACTGGACGCCCGCGGCATCAACGTCAAGATCGTCGCCGCGATCAGCCCCCAGCTCTTCGCCCGCCAGCCCGCCGCCTACCGCGACTCGGTGACCGGGCCGGCCGGCCACCTGGACGCCATGGTCATCACCAACGGCGCGTTCAAGCTGATGGCCGACTGGGCCAGCGGCCCCCTGGTCAGGGAATACTCCCTGTCCTCCGACTGGGATGACCGCTGGCGCACCGGCGGTTCGGTCGTCGAGGTGATCGAGGAAGCGCATCTCGATCAGGCCCACATCCTGACCGCGCTGCAGCGCTTCGCCGAAGACCGTAATGAACGGCTGCGCCAGCTCAGGAACCAGCTCACCGACGAGTAGCCGTACCCCAGTCACCACGCGCCGGCCCGCTCACGAGCAGCGGCCCGCTCACGCGCGGTGGACCGCAGCGCGGTCAGCGTCAGCAGGCCGGTCAGCAGGAACACCACCGGGTAGCCGGTGGCCCCGGCGACCAGCCCGCCGCCCGGGCCCGTTCGGTCGCGCTCTACGGCATGAGCCGGTACCGCCACGATCACGCCATCGACCCAGCACAACTGGTACTCGGCTTCGGCAACCTCGGCCAGCGAGCCATCCAGGCCGGCGTCGCCGCGATCGCCGATCTCATCGGCTAGCCGATCTCCTCGTCAGCCGATGTCCTCGGCTAGCCTCAGCGATCCCCCGGCCTCAGCCCGGTGGCGGTTCGGCCACATCCGTTCCGGTGATCTTCCCTGGCGCTAACCGTCGTAGTAACCTCCGCACAGAAAACGGCCCGCACCGGGCAGGCGACGCGGCCCGCAGGACCTCAGGCAAACGGGCAGGGAGGTTCGCCAGTGACCAGAGCTCAGGATCCGGCTGTGTCCACCGCCGCGCCGGCGGTCACCACACTGGAGCAGCGGGGGATCGAGTACGTGCCGCCCGGTGCCCGGTGGGGCAAGCCGAGCAGCCTGTTCTGGATGTGGGCCGGCGCGGTCTGGAACGTCGAGTTCGTGGTCTACGGCGCGCTCGGTGTGGTCGTGTTCGGGCTGAACTTCGCCCAGGCCGTGATCATCATCCTGGTTGGCAACCTGTTCTACCTGCTCACCGGGCTGGCCAGCCTGCAGGGCCCGGAGGCGGGCACGACCACGTTCGCGATCAGCCGGGCCGCGTTCGGGCCCAGAGGCAACAAACTGCCCTCGTTCTTCAACTGGGTCACCCAGGTCGGCTTCGAGATCGAGGGCATCGCGCTGGTCGTCTTCGCCGCGATCCTGCTCGCGTCCAAGGCCGGCTTCAGCGCCGGGATACCGGCCAAGGTCGTCTTCATCATCCTGGCCGTGGCCATCCAGGCGGTGCTGCCACTGCTCGGCCACGCCGCTGTGCTGAAGGTGCTGCGCTGGCTCACCGTCCCGTTCGTGGTCCTGTTCGCGGTGCTGGCCGGTCTGGCCAGCTCCAAGGTCAACCTGAACATCCCGGCGCACGGCGCGACCTGGGGTGCCTTGACGATCTTCCTGGCCCTGGTCATCTCGGCCGGCGGCCTGGGCTGGACCGAGAACGGCAACGACTACTCCCGTTACCTGCCCCAGGACGCGGACAGGAAGCGGATCGTGCTCGCGGTCGCGCTCGGCGGCGCGATCCCCTCCGCCCTGCTGGAGATCCTGGGCGCGGCCGTGGCCACCGGCAACCCGGCCGCCAACTCCCCGAACGGCTTGGTGGGCAGCTTCCCCGGCTGGTTCGTCTGGCCCTACCTGATCTTCGCGATCGTCCAGCTCTTCGCGATCAACACGATCGACCTGTATTCCTCGGGGGTGACCCTGCAGAGCCTGATTCCCAAGCTGAAGCGGCTGCAGTGCGTGGCCATCGACACGGTGGTGTGTGGTGCGGTGGCCACCTACGCGGTGTTCTCCTCGCACTTCTTCACCCTGCTGACGGACTTCCTGCTGTTCATCATCTTGTGGCTCGGCCCGTGGTGCGGCATCTTCTTGGTGGACAGTTTCCTGCGCCGCAACCGCTACGACACCGCCTCCCTGCTAGGCGAACGCGGCGGCAGATACTTCCGCAACGGCGGCTTCCACTGGCCGGCCATCGTCGCCCAGATTCTGGGCATGGTCGTCGCCGCGCTCTGGCTGAACGCCTACTCCCCGTACGTCGGATTCTTCGCCAGCCGCAACGGCGGCCCGTTCGGCTCTGACTTCAGCGTCTTCCTCGGTCTGATCATCGGCGGCGGCGTCTACTGGCTGCTGTCCGCCCGCACGGTGCGCGCCGACGCCCAGCAAGCTGAGACCCAGGCCCAGCCCAGCAAGGCCTGATCCGGACTTCACCACTGGGTTGCGCCGCCCGGGGAACTAATATCCCGGGCATGTACCACCCAGACGCCGCCGAACTCCGGGCCGGAGCCGAGGAACTGGTCCGGCACGGCCTCCGCCTGCTGGACGACGGGCTAGCCGTCGGCACCGCGGGCAACCTCAGCCTCCGCTTGGGCGACACCGTGCTGATCACCCCGTCCGGCCTCGGCTACCGCGACCTCACCCCGGCTGACATCTGCCCAGTCAGCCTGGCGGCCACCACCGACACCGACCCCACCGCCGACGCCCCGGCCAACACCGACTCCGGCCCCACCGGCCCCACCGACGCGTCGTCGGAGCTGCCCCTGCACTTGGCCGTCTACGGCGCTACCGATGCCGTAGCCGTCGTGCACACGCACTCACCCGAGGTCGTCGCGCTGTCCGCCGTGCGCGACGACCTGCCCGCCATCCACTACGCCATCACCAGCCTCGGCGGCCCAGTCCAGGTGGCCAGTTACGAACGCTTCGGCTCCCACCGCCTGGCCCAGGCCGCGCTGTCCGCCCTGGCAGGCCGTTCCGCCGTCATCCTGCGCAACCACGGCGCGGTCACCTACGGCGCCACCCTGCCCCAAGCCTACGAGCGAGCCCTCCTGCTCGAGTGGCTTGCCCGCGTCTACCGGATGGCCTGCTCGCTCGGCGACCCGCACATCCTGTCCGCCGAAGAACTCGATGAGGTCGCCGCCGAAATGCGCCGCCGCCGCTACGGCGAACCGCGCTGACCGTCGCACATCACCGCCCGGACCGTCACTGGTCGGGAATGTGCACGGCCCGGCCGGGCTGGCTCATCGTCCCCTGTGGGCAGAACCAGGTCATCACGTCAGGCTCCAGCTGCCCGGCCCGCACCATCGGGTCCTCCAGCGAGATGCGGCGCGCCTCCTCCAGCGACCCGGTCCGGTAGAACACCAGGCCGCGCATGCTCTGATCGGCTTGGTCCCGCAGCGGCCCGGCCCCGACCGCGTGCCCGGCCTCCCGCTGGGCGGTCAGAAAGGCCAGGTGCTCCCGCTGCAGCCGCTCTCCAGCCACGTCGTCCCATTCCGGCGCGTCGGCCGGGACGCGCAGGATCACCAGCTCGAACGCTTCCAAATCCATGACGGTCCCCCCGGTGATCAAACCGACGGGCCACCCCGCGGGGGTTTCCGCGAGTGTCCGGATCGAGCCCGTCAAGGTAACCAAATCCTAGATTCTTCCTCAGCGGGTCCGGCGAAACGGACAGCGCGGCGACCGCGCCGGCGTAACCCCGCAGGCCATCGCGACCTCGGTGAGACGGCCGGGGGTGGTCACACCGCCGCGGGCCGGCCGCTAGTCGGAGCAGAAGCCCCCGTAGGTGGTGATCTTGTAGTCGATGACGGCCAGCGCGAACCGCAACTCGTCGATCTGGCGGCGCACCTTCGCGCGGTGCCGGTAGAGCAGGTCAAGCCGCTGGTCCACGGTGCTGTCTCCCTGCTCGACCAGCGAGAGGTACTCGCTGATGTCGTGGATCGACATCCCGGACATCCGAAGCTTGGTGATGAAGATGACTCTGGCCAGCGCCGCCCGGTCGTACCGCCGCTGCCCGGACGCCGAACGGCCGACGTTCACCAGCCCGACCCGCTCGTAGTAGCGCAGCGTATGCCCGGACAACCCCAGCAACTCGGCGACCTCTCCCACCGTCATCGGCAGCGCCGGCGCGTCGTCCACACTGACGTTAGTGACGCAGAGCTGATCGGCGCTCGCCTGGCTGGTACTGACCTGATCGGCGCGCGCCTGATCAGCACCCACCTGAGTCGCGCCAGCGTGAACCGCACCGCCCTGAACCGCACCGCCCTGAACCGCACCGCCCTGAGGTGCACCGACCTGAGTGGCACCGACCTGAGTGGCACCGACGTGAGTCGCCCTGACGTCAGTGGCGCAGACGTGGGCGGCTAGGACTTCGCTCAGGTCGGGCAGCCCGTCCTGCTCGGCCCGCTCGATCATCGAGTTCAGCAGTTCCGTTGTCGTCACGAACCCACGTTAAGCCTTCGAGTGCGCTCAAAGTCAAACTGCTAGCGCTCTCTCCGTGCTTCTTCCGATGAGACCGATCTGCCCCACTCCAGTTTATCAGTTCCTGGAACATATCCCACAGAGTTATCCACAGCATGTGGGATCAATTCGAAATTATCCACAAGTTGAAAATCTCCGCCGAACATACCATCGACAGCCGCGTAGCGTGGGGCCCGGACCCAGCAACATCCGCCGTCGGACCAGTGACAATCGCCAGGGAGGACCGCCGTGGCCGCCGAGATCGCCGAGCCTGGAGGCCTGGGCGGGACCGATGTCCCGTTCGGCGCCCGGCTGGCCGCGGCCGAGGAGGCGGTGACGAGTCTCGCCGAAGCGGCTGATGACCTCGGTCAGGTGGCGGACGAGGACCTGACGGGTGTGATGGGAGAGCTGACCACGCTGGTCGGCCGCCTGGATGCGCTGCGGGTGGCCGTCACCACTCAGGTGCGCGAGCGGGATGTGTTCCGCCGGCAGGGCGCGACCAGCGTGACCGCATGGCTCCGTGCCGACGTGCGGACCGCCGATGTGGCCGCCTCGCTGGCCCATTTGTCCGCCAGGGCCAGCGAAATGCCGAAGATCACCGCCCTGCTCGCGGCGGGACAGGTGAGCCTGGCCCAGGCCGGGACGGCCTGCTGGCAGATAGCTCACTTGCCCGAAGGCCCGCGGCCGCCCGACATCGTCGGCGAGCCCGCGCCGCCACCCGACAGCGGCCCCGAACCGTCCGCGTCCATCGACGACGGCCCACAGGACGAGCTGTGGGCTGGATTGTGGCGGCACGGAGACGTGCACGCCGCCGCCGACGAGTTGTTCTCTCGTTTCATGCCCCGGCTGGACAGCGACCGGTTGCGATCCTTGGGCGCCCATCTACGTGAGGCCGCCGACGCGCAGGAACGCGCGACGGAGGATTACAGCGCTTATGCCCGGCGCTACCTGCGTTTGTCGCGCGGCTTTGGCGGCGTGGGGGAACTGTCCGGTCGCCTGCATCCCGAGGCTGTCGACCAGGTGCTGGCCGCGCTGGCAGAGCTGGGCGCGAAGGCAGGCCCCGACGACCCCCGGACCAAGCCCCAGCGCTGGGCCGACGCCCTCGTCTACCTGACCGGCCTCGCCGGCCTAACCACCCCAGCCCCTGAACCGACACCGCCCCCACCAAACCCAGAAACCAGCTCGAGTCCGGCGTCCAATCCGAGCCCGCCGTCCAGCTCGAGTCCGCAGTCTGACCCGGGCCCGCAGTCCGGCCCTCAGTCTGACTCGGGTACGCAGGCCAGCTCGAGCGCGCAGTCTGGCCCGGGTACGCAGGCCAGGCCGGACGCGGGAGCCGAGCCTGATGATGACCAGCCGTCCCCTGACGGCGGGCACGGTCACGGAAGCTCGTCCAGTTCAGGCCACTCGCATCCCACTGCGCCCGGCCGCCCTCAGCCGGTGGCCGGAGCGGCCGGGGTAGCGCCGTCGGGTTTGCGGCGACCGAGGGTCATCGTGACCGTGCCGCTGTCCACGCTTCTCGGCCAGCCGCTGTCACCCGGTGCGGTGCTGGGCGCGGGCACCCCGATCACCGGCGAAGCCGCCCGCAGGCTAGCCTGCGACGCCGACCTCGTCCGGCTCGTCACCGGCCCGCCCGGCCTGCACGCCGGCTGTCTGAGGCCGTCCGGCGCTGATACCCACCCACCAGGGACTGACTGCGGCCAGGCGCACAGCACTGATCCCGGCTTGCCGGAGGCTCAGAGCAGGCCGCCCGGCGGTGGGCTCGGCGCCCGGCCAGGCCGTGGCGCCCGGCCGGGCCGTGGCGCCCGGCCAGGTCATGGCGGCGGCGCGCCGCCGGGGAAACAGGCGACCGGTGTGGAGCGGGATGCCACTGGACAGCTCACTGAGGTGCTGGCGGGGGTGATCAGCGGGCTGCCCTGGCCGCTGGGTGGGCCCTCGGCGGTGCTGGATATTGGCCGCCGCAGCCAGAGCTGGACGCCGCGGCAGCGCGATGCGCTGTACGGGCAGTACGGCGGGCGGTGTGGTGCGCCGGGGTGCCGGCGCGGGATCGATGTGCTGCATCACATCGTGCACTGGGCTCACGGTGGTGCCACCACGGTGGCTAACGGGGCGCCGTTCTGCTTGTTTCATCATTGGCTGGTGCATGAGGGTGGCTGGCGGGTGGCCAAAGGCCCGGACGGTGGCCTGGTGCTGATCGCGCCGCCGCCCGGCTGGCAGCCCGGCACCATCTACCGTCACGGCAAACCCGTCCGCGAAACCGCACCAGATACGGACGCGCCCTGATCCCGCGCGTGAACCGGCTCCAGCTACCCCGGCTGTCAGCTAACCCTTCACGTGGGATTGGCACCCGTTCCCGTCACGTGGGACTGGCACCCGTTCCCGCGCCACGGGTCAGTTGCTGGCTCATGAGCTCGATCAGCTTCTGCAGGGCGCGCATCGGCCGCACCATCACGGTGAAGCCGGTCAGTTTGCCGTCGTCGTTCCACCGCAGCATGTCCACGCCCTGGACGTAGATCCCGTCGAGATCGGCCTCGAACTCCAGCACCGCGCTGCTGTCGTCGTGCCACTGCCCGACGTAGTGCAGCGTGGGTCCGAGCACGGCCAGCGCCGCCGTCAGGTACCCGGTGGTCAGCGCCTTCCCCCGCTGCGGCGCGAACACCGCGGGCGACCGGAACTCGACCTCGTCAGCCAGCAGATCCGCCAGCAGCCCAGGATCGCGTGACTCGACCACGGCATGCCAGCCTCGCAGCGCGGCAGGTTCGTCAGACATGCCTGTACTCAAGCCCACCCAGCCCAGAACAGCAAGCACCCGCACGAGCTCACCCAGCCCAGAACAGCGCGCACCCGCAGCCCGCCTAGCCCAGCACCTAGAGCCCTCCCAACCAGAACTGCAGGCACTCGCTCAGCCGCCGAACGGGACAGGCCGAGTGCCGAGAGCCGTGACCTGATCGAGGCCGTCGGGCGGAAGGGTCCGCGGGTCGGCCGACAGCAGCGTCTCACCCGCCGCTGGGTCGGTGAGCAAAGCGAACGCATGCTCGACGCCGAGCCGTGAGCCCTCGGGCGCGGATTCGGCGGTGTGGAAGCCTGGCCGTTCCGCCCGGCCCGACACCAGGCGGGCCAGGCCGGCCAGCGGGTCGAGCACCTCGATGGGGTAGTCGGTGCCGGCCAGCAGGCGGGCCCCGGCAGCGGCCAGGGCGGCCCACGGATACGCCGCGCCGGCCTGCTGTGGGCCGAGGGCCCGCCGCACCTGCTCGGCGTCGGTCACCGCGAACGAGGGCTGCAGGCAGGTGACGGTCCCGGTCTCGGCCATCCGTGAGATGAGCTCGGCGGACAGCACGCTGGCGTGCTCGATCCGCGGCGCGGCCGCCGCCTGAGCGACCAGGTCGCCGCCCCAGACCAGTTCGTAGGCGTCCAGCACGGCCGCGACGGCGCGGTCTCCGATGGCGTGGGTGGCGATCCGCCAGCCATGTTCGGCCAGCGGCCCGATCCGGCGGGCGAGCGTGCCCGGCGGCATGAACAACAGGCCGTCGGCGCTGCCATCGTGGAACGGGTGGCCCAGCGCGCAGGTGCGCGGGCCCAGCCAGCCGTCGGCGTAGAACTTCACCCCGTCCAGGCTGACCCAGTTCCCCGTGGCGGACCCGCGGGCGTCCAGTTCGGCCAGGCTGGCCCGGTCGGACTGGCCAGTGCCGTCGGCCAAGACGTCGGCCAAGCCGCTGGCCAGGTAGATCCGGACCCGTACCGGCAGCGGGCCCGCCTGCTCCAGGGCGGCGAGCGCGTCCAGGTACCACCAGGCCCGCATGCCCATCTCGGTGATCTCGACCAGCCCGGTGGCGGCCGCGGCGGCCAGCCCAGCGGCCAGCCTGGCCGCCATCTCCTCGGCCGGGGCGGGCGGCTCGGGCTCGGGCACGTCCATCGGTGTGCTGCCCGACTGCGCGACCCGCCGGTGGAACTCGGCGACGGCATCTCCCGGCGACGGAGTCCCCGGCGTGGCCACCGGCTGCCAGGGGAACGGGATGCCCGCGGCCGTCCGGAGCAGATGGGTATGAGCGTCGGCGAAGCCCGGCACGGCGACCGGGACTGACGTCTTCTGCATAGCAGGGAAGGTACCGCCCGCCGCGGAACCACGGTCCGGCCCCGGAAGCTATCGTCCGGGCGGGTGAGATTAGTACAATCTCGGCGTCGAACGCTGAGGCCGCGACCCGGATCCGGCCGGGCGTCAGGGGGCGCGCGGTGGCCCCACCGTCGTAACAGCGGCCGGGCGGCAGGCAGGGAGACAGATGACCGAGCTCATCGCCGGCGCCCAGGAAACGGACACCCGGCAGAAGGCCCTGCGCATCAACCTCGATCCACGCTGGTACGGCACGGTCGCCGAGATCGGGGCCGGCCAGGAGGTCGTGCGCTGGTTTTTCCAGGTTGGCGGGGCGGCGGGCACGATCGCGAAGTCGATCTCGGCCTACGATATGGCGGTCAGCGACGCGGTCTACGGCAAGGCCGACAGGTACGTGTCCGCGTCCCGGCTGCAGGGCATGCTGGACAAGGAATTCGATCTCAACGTGGACCGGCTGGACACCAGCCGCGGCGATGAGAACTGTTTCTTCGCGTTCGCCGACACGGTGGTCGCGCGCAGCTTCCGCGGCGGCAACGAGTGTCACGGCTGGATGGGTGTGAAGTTCCAGGCCCAGCCGCGGGACGAGCCGAGCCAGATCGTCATGCACGTGCGGATGCTCGACGTCGAGGCCTGGTCCCAGCAAGAGGCGCTCGGCATCGTCGGGGTGAACCTGCTGTACGGGGCGTTCTTCCAGCATCACGAGCCGGAGAAGCTCATCGAGAGCCTGCTGGACCGGCTGACCACGGGCCGGATCGAGATCGACATGATCCAGTTCCGCGGCATCGAGTTCCGCCGCGTGGACAACCGGCTGATGGCGCTCAAGCTCGTCCAGCTCGGGCTCAGCGGCGTGGCCATGTTCGGCCCGGACCGCGAGGTGCTGCAGCCGAGCGAGGTGCTGCGCAAGAAGGCGGTGCTCGTGGAGCGGGGCAGCTTCCGGCCACCGACGCACGTGAACCTCGACATGCTCCAGACCGCCAAGGCCAGATTCGAGGAGGATCCCGCCGTAGCCGGGAAACCCGTGCTCACGCTCACCGAGATCACCATGCGCAATCTGCTCGCGGGCGGCGCCGACGTGGACCGGCGGGACTTCATCGCCCGGGCCGAACTGCTGGCGGCGTGCGGTATGACCACGCTGATCACCGATTACTTCGACTACTACCGGCTGGCCGCCTACATCGCCCAGCGGACCAGTGAGCGGATCGGCATCGTCATGGGTGTGCCCAGCCTGATCGACCTGTTCGACGAGAAGAATCACGCCCAGCTTCCCGGCGGGATCCTGGAAAGCTTCGGGCGGCTGTTCAAGAACCATCTGAAGCTGTACGTCTACCCGCTCCGGCCCGCGCCGGGCGACGAGCTCACGACCGTGGACGACATCAAGGTCCAGCCGGAACTGCAGCCGCTCTACGACTACCTGGCCGGGCGCGGCAGCTTCGTTCACCTCGACAACTACCGGCCGGAGTACCTGTCGATCTTCAGCCGGGATGTGCTACGCCGGATCGCCGACGAGGACGAATCCTGGGAGACCATGGTGCCCGCCGAGGTCGCCGCGCTGATCAAGCAGCGCGGCTTTTTCGGCTGCCCCAAATCGCGATGAGCGCTCAGGCGCCGGGCGGGCTCTGGTTACGATGCACGACCAGGACCGGGCAGGGAGCATGCTCGGCCACGTTCGAGCTCACCGAGCCGAGCAGCAGGCCGGCGAACCCGCCGTGACCGCGGCTGCCCACGATCAGCAGCGTCGCGCCCTTGCTCTCCTCCAGCAGCACCTTCGCGGCGCCGCCCTCCCGCACCACCGTGCGCAGGCCGGCCGGGCGCTGATCACCGAACACCTTGTGCAGGGTCTCCTCGAGAACCTTGGCCATGTCCTGGTCCGGGTGCCAGTTGTCGGGGATGGAAGCCCATCCGACCGCCGCCGGGTAGTCCCACGCGCTCACGGCCACGATGTCGCCCCCGAACGCCGCGGCCAGATGAGCGCCCCACTCCAGCGCTTTCTCCGAATGCGACGAACCGTCCACGCCGACGACGAGCCAGCGCTCGCTGCCGCTCTGCCCTGCTGTCATATGAGTGCTCCTCGCCGGTATGCGTTGTGACGCGGTTAGATCGCCTACGGCATAAATGATCTCAGAGCCGTCTGGTCGATCTCGGCCAGGATGGCATCGCGGACGGGTTCAGGGCAGAAGGCCGCCCGCGCCCCGGTCCTGGCCAGGTTGGCGAGTTCGGCGGGCCCAAGCCCGAACCGCTCATGACACAGCCGGTACTCCTGGTTGAGGTCGGTGTGGAACATGCCGGGGTCGTCGGTGGCCAGCGTGACCGGGACACCGGCGGCCAGCAGCTTGGGCAGCGGGTGCTCGTCCAGGCTGGGCACCGCCCCGGTGCACACGTTCGAGGTCGGGCAGATCTCCAGCGTGATGCCGTGGGCGGCCAGGTAGGCCATCAGCTCCGGGTCGGCGGCGGAAGCTATCCCGTGCCCGATCCGTTCCGCGCCGAGGTCGCGCACTGCCGCCCACACCTCGCCGGGACCGCTGGTCTCCCCGGCGTGCGGGACGCTGTGCAGCCCCGCCTCGCGCGCGACGCGGAAGGCGGGCGCGAAATCGGCCCGCCTGAACCCATCCTCCGATCCGCCCATACCCAGTCCCACCGTGCCCTCCGGCCGGTAGTCGATGGCGAACGCGGCGGTCTCCTGCGCCCCGGCCAGTCCCAGCCGCGCGTCGGCGTCGAAGATCCAGCCGAGCTCGACCCCGTGCCGCTCGCGCGCCAGCGCCCGCCCGTCCGTGAGGGCGTGGGCCAGGTCGTCGAAGCTGATGCCGGCCATCCGGTTGCGGACCGGGGTCACCTGCACTTCGGCGTACCGCACCCGGCTGGCGGCCAGCCGCTTGGCCAGCCCCTCGACCAGGATGACCACGTCGGCCCCGGTCCGCACCAGCAGGTTCACCTGCCGGTAGACC
The DNA here is from genome assembly GCA_036267135.1 of Streptosporangiaceae bacterium. GTDB lineage: Bacteria > Actinomycetota > Actinomycetes > Streptosporangiales > Streptosporangiaceae > PALSA-505. The sequence goes on from DATAWQ010000132.1 coordinate 155,960, forward strand.
TCCAGGAAGTGCGGGAAGCTGGTGAACTCGTAGAACCGCCGCAGCGCCTCGGGCTCGGCCGGGACCGTGCCGTCCGGGTGCCGCCGGGCCAGCGCCATCACGGTCTCGGGCCACGCGGACCCCACCAGGTGCAGATGCAACTCCACCTTGGGCAGCGCCGCCACGAACGCCGCACACCCATGAAACGCTTGAGGGCAATTAACGGTGGCCACCCCAGCCTCGGTTCTTGAGCTCCTGCTCGACCATCTCGACGAGATCCGGGTGCTGGCCGAGCCCGCGCAGCACGTCGGCCGGTATCCCGAGCTGCCGGCTCGCCGCCTCGACGCTCGCCTGCACCAGGCCCAGCGCGGCCGCCAGGCCCTCGTCCCGCTCGAACGTGACCGGCAGGTCGTCGAGCTGCAGTTCGGCCGGCCGCCGGAACGTTCCGTCCGGACCGGGCAGCCAGGCCGAGGCCACGGCCACGGCGCCGGCCACGGACGTGACGTGCTCGCGGCGGGCGTCTTGGTAGCCCTGCCGGGCGGCCTTCTCCACCACCCCGGCCAGCAGCCGCCGGTGCGGCACCAGCAGCGTGTTCCACACGTACTCCGACCGGGCGGCGTCCGGGTGGCCGAGCGCGAACTCGAGCCCGTCGAACTCGGCTTCCGGGTCGAATCCGTCCAGACCGCGCTCGTGCCGGGCGAAATCGGCGGCCACCACCACGTTCCCCGACTCGTCCGGCTTGCGCGCTCGCAGCCCGACCTCTTCTCTGACGCCCATGCCGCGTAGCTGGGTCCGCCACGGCCCGTAGGTGTCGTCGGCGAACCAGGCCTCGGGATTGCCGTCGAAGTAGGTCTCCAGATCCTTGGTCCGCTGATAGAGGCCGGGCGGCGTCATCAGCCGCCGCTCGCCGGTGGCGGCATTCTGCCCGACCAGGAACGTGGTCCGCCGCAACCTGGTGAGCAGCTCGTCCCGCCGTGCCGCGGGGGCCTCGGCCAGCGCCCGCACCACGCACTCCAGGTCGGCATCGTGCTGCACCGGATCCAGATCCGCGGCGTCCAGGCCGTCGTACCTGGGCAGCACGCCGTCCAGCACCTCGGACACCACGTCAGGCTCGGTGAACCCCAGCGCCTCCAGCAGCTCCCGTGCCCCCGGCGTCCCGGCCACCGCCCGCCGCACGGTGGCCAGCCCCTGGCCCACGACGACCCCCGCGCCAGAAGGGCCGGCGCCGGAAGGATCAGCGCCGTAAAGATCAGCGCTGGAAGGGCCGGCCGTGGGGAGGTAGGCGGCGGGACGGCCGTCCGTGCCGAACGGCGCCACCTGCCGGCCGTCCTCCAGCCGGACGATCGGCGCTCGCCGGGCCGGACTCTCCGGCTCCTGCCACAGGTCCCGGTGCCGGAGCAGGAATGCGTAAAGGTCAGCGATCCATTCATCGGGCTGCGCCGCCAGAAACTCTGCGGTGAGGGCGGACGTGAGGCCGTCCGGCGTCACCGCCTGGACGCCTACCTCCTGCCGCAGGTACCGCCCAAGCGCCGCCGCCAGCTCAGCGGACTCGCGCTCGCCAACAGTCGGCCCAACCACCCCAGGGCCCACCGCCCCGGACTCGCGCCCACCGACAGTCGGCCCAACCACGGGAGGCCCACTGAACACCGGCCCGCTGAACGCCGACCCACTCACCGCGGCTGTACCCGCTGTCGTACCGCCCGCCGTCAACGACGCGTCCACCCACCCGATCGGCCCGCCCGCCCGGCACACCTCCCCGAGTTGCTCGTCCGAGAGCAGTTCGCGCAGCCCGTCGCCGTGCGCCAGCCGCAGGTCCCGCGCCGCGCCGTAGCCGCCGCCCGCCACCGGGATGAGCGCATCGGTGGCCAGCGCGGCGCGCACCGACTCGAACAGCGGCCGCAGCAGCGAACCCGGCGGGAACCGCGCCGGATCGAGCGGCATCGCGGCCAGCACCCCGGCCGTGAGCAGCCCCTCGTCGCGCAGTTCGGTCAGCAGGCCGGCCAGCAGCGTCCCGGTCTCGCCCGCCAGGTCCCGGTTCCAGTCGTCGTGCTCGGGCACGTTGTCCCTGGCCGGCGTCGTCCGGTACGGGCCCTGCATCAAGCACCCGGTGAAGGTCTCCTTCTCCGTCGGGAAGAACACCACCAGCGGCGCCGGCCTGGTGCCGACCAGCCGTGGCCCACCGTCCTGGTGCTCGACCCGCAGTGCCGTCTCGACCCGCAGTTCGGGCCGGCCCAGCGCGTCGAGCCCGCGCTGCCAGACCCACCACTCCGCGTCCGCCCGGTCCCGGTCCCGGTTCCGCTCGCCGCGTCTGGTCAGCACCACCCGGCGGCTGAAGCCGGTCCGCTCCGCGGTGACCCGGCGCAGCACCTGATCGGCTGTGCGTACGCCGCCGGTCCGCACCGACTCGATGTTCCGCAGGAACAGCAGGGTGGTGAGGTCGAGGCCAGTGAGCGCCGATGAGATCTCGGCCACCGCCGTCTCGGCGCTCACCTCGTCGTGGTCGAAAGGGAACACGAACAGCGTCCGGCCCCCCCGCTCGCCGTCGTTCCGCGAGTCCCCGTCCCGGTCCCCCTCCCCGGGGTCGATCGCGAACGGCCGGACGAACGACTCGATCCTGAAGTGCTCGCCCAGACCAGCACTGTGTACCCGGGGCGATCTGGTGTAGGCGTAGACCGACTTGAACCCGATGCCGAACTTGCCGATCGTGGTGAGGTCCCCCGGCTTGCCGCTCTGCCCCACCCCGCACACGCCGCGCACGTCGGCCTCGGTGAACGGGCGCCCGTCGTGGCGTACCTCCAGCCGGTCGCCGAACAGCTCGAACGCCAGCTCGCTGGCCCCGGCGTCCTCCGCGTTCTGGATCAGCTCGAAGATGAAGTGGGTGCGATCGCTGTAGAGCTGCCCGAGCAGGTCGAGCACGGCCGTGTCCCAGCCGTACCTCTGGATGTTCTCCTCGCGGATCATCTGGTAGTCGGCGGGCATGCAGCGACCTTAGCCGAGCCCGCCCGGCGATGACCCTGACCGAGGTCGTCCCAGTCACCCGCGCGCTTCCTTAACCTATGGGGATGACCTCGCCCCTGGACACGACCTCGCCTGTCGATATGACACTGGACGAGGCGGCCACCGAGGCGGCCGTGCTGCGGCTGTACCGCCAGATCTTCGCGGTGCTGGCCCGCGAGGCCGGTGCGATGATCATGGACGCCGGGCTGATCGACGTGGACGAGGCGATCCTGGAGGCGTTCGCCGAGGCCGGCTCCGACGGGCTGACCGCGGCCGAGGCCGTCGCGGCCTGCCCGCAGTTCGACGCCGTCACCATCGAGCGCAGGTTCGGCCTGCTCCGCGACTACCGGGCCATCAGCAAGGTGGTGGACAGGAAGAACGAGCAGCACTACCGGGCCGCGTTCGCCCCCTACGTGATGCTGCTGTTCCTGCGTCGCCTCACCGAGCGCGGCGGCCAGTCCGAGCTGCATCAGCTCCTCACCCTGGAGCACCTCAACGTCACCAAGCCTGATGCTGTCGCCGCCGACGGCCAGGCCTCGGTGGCCCGGATGACCAAGATCTTCCGGCTGCTCGCCAACGAGCTGGCCAGCCTGGTCCAGCGCGGCGCGGCCGAGGCCCTCAGGGAGAACGCGCAGCTGTTGTGGGGGAACCGCTCGCTGATCACGCAGGCCGAAGAGGCGCACGCCACCGTCTTGACCCGCTGGCCCGAGCTGGCCACCGATTGTGCCTTGCTGCGTATCTCGCTGGCCGCCTACGGCGACGCCATCGAGTCCGCCGCGGGCCGGCTGCTCGAACAGGCCGGAACGACCCGCGCGCTGGGGCTGCTGCCCGCCGAGACCTGGCTCAGTTTCGCGCGGGGCTCCGGCCCGCAGACGCTGGCCACGGTGCTTGACGGCTTCGTTTTCGACGCGCCCGCGCCCTGGTTCTCGGCCCAGGCCCTGGCCGAGGCCGTGGAGTCGGCCCGCCAGGCCGGCGGCATCCGGCTGCGGCCGCCCCGCCCGGAAAATCCCGAGCCCGCCGACCCGGCCGGGATCGTTCCCGCCGACGACGCTGCGGACCTGCGGTCCTCGGCCGAGCGATTGCTGGCCGCCGCAGAGGCCAGCCGGGACAACAGTGAGGACCCTGACGGGGAGCGGGTGAGCGTGGCCGACGTGCTGAGTGGGGCGGGGGACTGGGCGACCTGCCGGCGGCTGCTGGCCGAGATGACCGCGATCCACCACCATCCCGACCTGGGCTACGAGCTGATCTGGTCCGACGGTCTGCGCATCGACCCGGAGCGCAGCCCGTCCTGGACCACCGAGGGCTGGTTCGCCAGGAAGGACCGCTGACCAGTGAATGCCCATGAGACGGCCCTGCACCAAACAGCACTGTGGTGGGCCAGGATCCGCGCGGCCGGGCCGCAGCTCGTGGACGCGGATGGGCCCACGCCGCCGGGGCTGATGCGGCTGGCCGAGCCGGGTGGATCCCGGGTCTGGCTGACCACCGTGCTGCCGGGCGGCGCCGGGCCTGCCGTGCTGGACGAGCTGGACCTGCCGCGCCCGGTGCTCGAGCAGCCCAACGACACGGCCAGGGTGCTGGCCGCCGTGCTGAAGTCCTGCTGGCTGGACCCCTCCGGTCCGCTGTGGCCCGGGGCCACCGCCCCGTTCGGGCAGATCGTGGCCACGTTCGAGGCCCTCACCGGTCACGACGAGGTGGTCTCGCACCGGGCCGTGGTGGCCGCGGTGCGGCGGCTGTCCTGGTCCGGCTGGCTGCTGTGGGACGAGCAGACACGCACGGTACGCCTCGGCCCCCGGGTGGCCACCTGGGCCGCCACCGAGCTGAGCACCCTGCGCGAGCTGTGGCGCTCGATCCCGGTCCCGGACAAGGCGGCCGTGCGGGACACCGAGACGGAGATGGACGGAGATACCTCGTGACTGCGACGACCGGGGCGCACCCGGTGTTCGAGCCGGTGCTCGGTGAGCTGGGGGAGCGGGCCAGGGACGAGGTGCTGGCCGCGTTCGCCGCGGTCGAGCACAGCCCCGAGCCGGTGCCCGAGATCCAGTTGCCCGCGCTGCGCGACGCGACCCTGCGGCGCAGCCTGGACGCCCTTCTCGGGCGGGTCGGGCGCACCCTGATCGGTGTCGGCGAGCAGGCCTGGACGTCGGCTTACCGTGACGACGTCGCGGCCGAGCTGGCCGAGGCCGGCTGGCATAGCCTTCCTGAGATCGACCGGGCCGTCCTGGTCCTGGTGCTGATCCACTCGGTGGCGATCCCGCGCAGCCGAGGCACCCTGCCCGGCGACGCCTGGACCTCGGGCCAGCCGACCATGCTGGCCGAGTTGCAGGACGCCAGCCGGATCCAGCCCACCGACATGCGCGCCGCGCTGCAGCGGCTGCGCGCGGCCGGGCTGGTCCAGCTTGTGCCGCAGCGGGCCGGCGCCGGCCAGAGCGCCGCCTACCTGCCCGGCCCGCAACTGCACCGGCTCACGCCGGCCGCCCGGCGGCGCCTGCAGGAAGAGCTGATCCTCGCCGCCGCCCCGAGCAGCCCACTCGCCGCCGCCATCCGCGCGCGCCACGGCAGCACCGTTTCTGTGCGCGGCGCAACCACGGGGGGAACCGCATGACCAAGTCGAGAAATAACGATTTCCCGAGTCCGGTGGGGGGCCGGGAAGGCCGGGAAGGCGGGGAAGGCCGGGTGGAAGGCCGGGGAGGCGGGGTGGAAGGCCGGGGAGGCGGGGTGGAAGGCCGGGGAGGCCGGGTGGAAGGCCGGGGAGGCCGGGTGGAAGGCCGGAGAGGCGGGGTGGAAGGCCGGGGAGGCCGGGTGGAAGGCCGGGGTGCGCGTGCTTCTGGTGGTGGTGGTGAGGCGGGCGGGCTGGTGGGTAACCGGGTGCTGGTCGGGGCCCAGATGGTGGACATCTCCCGGCTGTCCACCCACCCGATGCCGCTGATCAGCCAGGGCCTTATTACCGTGGCCGGACAGGGGCCGACGGACTCCAACGGGGCCGGCAAGTCTTCGTTCATAGCGGGGCTGAGCCTGCTGCACGCCGACGACCAGTGGAAGCTGGCCAGCGGCGCCGCCGGCGCCGCCGAGCTGCTGTTCACCGCCGAACTGGCCGCC
>DATAWQ010000133.1:0-33397 GCA_036267135.1 Streptosporangiaceae bacterium
GAGGGGGCGGGGTGGCCGGGGGCGCGAGGGGGCGGGGTGGCCGGGGGCGCGAGGGGCGGAGTGGCCGGGGGTGGGGGGGTTACTTGGGTGGGGCGGGGGTGTGGCCGGATTGGAGGAGGCAGTAGGTGACGGCTTCGGAGAGGGCCTGCCAGGAGGCGGCGATGATGTTTTCGTGGACGCCGACGGTGCTCCAGTCGGGCTTGGTGCCGTCGCCTGAGGTGATGAGGACGCGGGTGACGGCGCCGGTGCCGTGGGAGCCTTCGAGTATGCGGACCTTGTAGTCGACGAGCTCCAGTTTGGCCAGCTCGGGGTAGATCTGGCCGAGGGCCAGGCGGAGGGCGGTGTCCAGCGCGTTCACCGGGCCGTTGCCCTCGCCGGTGGCGACGATGCGCTCGCCCTTGGCGGCGAGCTTGACGGTGGCCTCGCTGATCACCTCACCGCCCGGGCGCTGCTCGACGATGACGCGCCAGGACTCGACGGCAAAGTACGCCGGGGAACCACCGGCCAGCTCGTCGCGCAACAGCAGCTCGAACGAGGCGTCGGCGGCCTCGAACGTGTAGCCGCGGGCCTCGAGCTCCTTGACCCGGCCTACCACCCGGCCGGCCGCGGCCCGGTTGCCGGACAGGTCGTAGCCGAGCTGGGCGCCCTTGACCTCGATCGAGGCCCGGCCCGCCATGTCGGACACCAGCATGCGCATGTCGTTGCCGACCAGGGCCGGCTCGATGTGCTGGTAGAGCATGGGGTCCACTTTGACCGCCGAGGCGTGCAGCCCGGCCTTGTGGGCGAAGGCGGAGTAGCCGACGTAGGGCTGGTGGGTGCTGGGCGCGACGTTGGTGACCTCGCTGATCGCGTGGGCGATGCGGCTCATCTCGGGCAGGCAGCCCTCGGGCAGCACCTGCTTGCCCTTTTTGAGCTGGAGCCCGGCCACCACGCTGAACAGGTTGGCGTTGCCGGCCCGCTCGCCGTAGCCGTTGGCCGTGCCTTGCACGTGGGTCACCCCGGCGTCCACGGCCGCGAGGGTGTTGGCCACCCCGCACGCGGTGTCGTCATGACAGTGGACACCTAGTCTCGAGCCCGTTCTGGAAGCCACGTCGTGAACCACAGCGGACAGTTCGCCGGGCAGCATGCCGCCGTTGGTGTCGCAGAGTGTGACCACGTCGGCCCCGGCCTCGGCCGCGGTGCGCACCACTTCGAGTGCGTAGTCCGGGTTGGCGGCGTACCCGTCGAAGAAGTGCTCGGCGTCCAGGAAGACGCGCTGGCCCTCGGCCCGCAGGTGGGACACGGTGTCACCGATCATGGCCAGGTTCTCTTCCAGGGTGGTGCGCAGGGCCAGCCGGACGTGCCGGTCGTGACTCTTGGCTACGAGCGTCACGACCGGCGCGCCCGACTCGCGCAGCGCGGCGACCAAGGGGTCATCGGCCGCCTTGACGCCGGGCCGGCGGGTCGCGCCGAACGCGGCGAGCTGCGCGTGCTTGAGGTCCAGCTCGGTGGTGGCGAGCCGGAAGAACTCGGTGTCCTTCGGGATGGCTCCGGGCCAGCCGCCCTCGATGAAGCCGACGCCGAGCTCGTCCAGCCTGACCGCGATGGCCAGCTTGTCGGCCACGGTGAGGTGGAGGCCTTCCTGCTGCGCGCCGTCCCGCAGCGTGGTGTCGTAGACGTGGAAGGAGTCGTCGGGCATCGGATTCCCGTTTCTGTGGGTTTGGGTGGCTGGACGTCCCGGAAAAGCAAAAGACCCCTCGCGGCATGCGAGAGGTCTGCGCGTCCGGGGGGCTCCGGGGGTTCTCCCCCAGGCTAGCACTGCGGGCTATACGCGAATCCGGCCGAAGGCCGGAGAGCAGCCGCAGCCGCCTCGGACGCGCCCGCCGATAATGATGCGGCCGGACGTCATGGGCCCAGCGTGACACAACCCATCACTGGATGGCCACTTTGATCTCAGCATGCGAGACGCCCGGAACCAGCGATCCCGGGGCGTCTACGCAAACACGACTGATCAGCAGATCTTGTGCACCCAGCCGTACGGGTCGGGGCGGTGGCCGTACTGGATGCCGAGCAGTTCGTCGCGCAGCCTGAGCGTGAGCTCGCCCGATTCGCCGTTGCCCACCGTCCAGCCGCCGCTCTCGCCCTTCACGCGGCCGATCGGGGTGATCGCGGCGGCGGTGCCGCAGGCGAACGCCTCGGTTATCTCGCCGGACGCGCAGCCCGCCCGCCACTGGTCCACCGAGATCCGGTCTTCCTCGGCGCCGATGCCGAGGTCGCCGGCCAGGGTGAGGATGGCGTCCCTGGTGATGCCGGGCAGCAGGGTGCCGCCGAGCGGCGGGGTGACGATACGGGTCTGTGAGCCGGACCCGTACACGAAGAAGATGTTCATCCCGCCCATCTCCTCGACCCACTTGCGTTCCACCGCGTCCAGCCAGACCACCTGGTCGCAGCCGTGCTCGGTGGCCTCGATCTGGCCGATGAAGCCGCCGGCGTAGTTGCCGCCGCACTTGGTCGCGCCGGTGCCGCCCGGTGCGGCCCTGATGTAGTTCTCCGACACCCAGACCGTCACCGGCTTGAGCCCGCCGGGGAAGTAAGCTCCCGCGGGCGACGCGATCACCAGGAACATGAACGAATCCGACGGCTTGCTGATGCCTATGCCGGTCTGCGTCGCGATCATGAAGGGGCGCAGGTACAGGCTCTGGGCCTCGTCGAACGCCACCCAGTCACGGTCCTGGGTGACGAGCAGCTCGAGCGCACGGACGAAAGAATCCTCGGGCAATTCGGGCATGACCAGCCGCTTGGCCGAGGCGTTGAACCTGGCCGCGTTGGACCTCGGCCGGAACGCCGCGACCGAGCCGTCGGACTGCCGGTAGGCCTTCAGCCCTTCGAAGAACTCCTGCGCGTAGTGAAAGACCGCGGTGGAAGGATCCAGGGTCAGCGGGCCGTACGCCTCGAGCCTGGCGTCGTGCCAGCCCAGGTCGCCGGTCCAGCGGGCGGTGATCATGTGGTCGGTGAACACCCGGCCGAAGCCGGGGGCGGCCATCACCCGCTCTCGCTCGCCGGAAGGTACCGGGTGGGCCGAGGGCCTGATCTCGAAGTTGATCTCTGCGTGCGCGCCATTGAGCATGTCTGGATCCTTCCTGTCAGTCCTCCTATATTGCCCTGTGCCGCCAACCCTCACGAGCACGCGCCGTCGCTCAGGGGGCGGGCTGGGGGTTGCGGTTAGCCCGATACTCGCTCGGCGATGTCGTCGCCGGCTTCCCAGGTGGACCTGGCGGCCCACGCGCCCTGGCGTTCCAGCAGATCCTCGGCCACCGCCTGCTCGATGCGGGCGGCCTCGGCCGCCAGCCCCAGGTGCTGGCAGAGCAGGGCAGCGGACAGGATCGCCGCGGTCGGGTCGGCCTTGTGCCGCCCGGCGATGTCGGGTGCGCTGCCGTGCACGGGCTCGAACATGCTCGGCGCGGAGCGCTCGGGGTTGATGTTGCCGCTGGCCGCCAGGCCGATCCCGCCGGCCACCGCGGCCCCCAGGTCGGTCAGGATGTCGCCGAACAGGTTGTCGGTGACGATCACGTCGAACCGGTCAGGGTGGGTGACGAAGAACATCGAGGCGGCGTCCACGTGGCAGTAGTCCACGGTCACGCCGGGGAAGTCGGCGGCGGCCTGCTGCACGATCCGCTGCCAGAGGCCGCCGGCGTGGGTGAGCACGTTCGTCTTGTGCACCAGGGTCAGCCGCCGGCGCGGCCGCTGCGCGGCCAGGCCGAAGGCGTACCTGACCACCCGGTCCACCCCGAACGCGGTGTTGATGCTCTCCTGGGTGGCGATCTCGTGCGGCGTGCCCGGCCGCATCGCACCGCCCGCGCCGGTGTACGGGCCCTCGGTGCCTTCCCGCACGACCACCATGTCGACCGATTCAGGCCGCACGTCGGCCAGCGGCGAGGTGACGCCGGGGTAGAGCCGCACCGGGCGCAGGTTGACGTAGTGGTCGAGTTCGAAGCGCAGCCGCAGCAGCAGCCCGCGCTCCAGCACGCCGCTCGGCACGGTCGGGTCGCCGACCGCGCCGAGCAGGATCGCGTCGTGTCCGCGCAACTCGGCCAGCACGGAGTCGGGCAGCACCTCGCCCGTCTCGTGCCAGCGCTTGGCGCCCAGGTCGTAGGTGGTCTCTTCGAGCGCGATCCCCGGCGTCGCGGCGCGCAGGACCTTGAGCGCCTCGGTCACGACCTCGGGGCCGATGCCGTCGCCGCCGATGACGGCGAGCCTGAAAGTGCGTTCAGCCATAGCGGAAATCTAGCGGCTAGCTTCGCCGCCGTTGTCCCGGCGATCCAACGCGACCTGAACAGCCTGCGCGGCCCGGGTGGGCGCGGCGGCCGGCCCGGGGGCCGGCGCGGGCTCGTTGTGGTCGTCGGCGGGGCGGCCGGAAGGCTTGGTGGACCCGGTGTGCTGGGCCGACCCGGAGGGTGCGGCCTGGTCCCACGAATACATGTCGTACACGGCGATGTCTCCTGATGCGAGGTAGATCCCTGATGGGCTTGCCAGGCCAGCACGTCTACCCGTAGCGGGAGGCTGGCCTGCCCTGATCAGGCCCCGCTACGGCAGCTAAGGATTACGAAACGCCGCATCTCGTTTTCGACCATACCACGATGGCCATCTACCGGGCCGAGACGTCTCACCATGCGAGACGACCAGGTGGGGATGAGACGGATAAGTCAGGATTCGTCCAGGTCCACGGTCCGCCCGAACACGGCCCCGATGGCCTGCGTGATCTCGTCGAGCAGGGCCTGCGGCAGGGCCGTGTCCACGGTGAGCACGATCAGCGCCAGGCCGCCGCGCGAACTGCGGCACACCTGCATGCCGGCGATGTTGATGCCGCGCTGGCCGAGGATCTCGCCGACCACTCCCACGATCCCCGGCCGGTCGGTATAGGTGAGGAACGCCATGTGCGCGGCCGGCGCGATCTCCATCTCGAAGCCGTTCACCTCGACCAGCTTCTCGATCTGCCTGGTCCCGGTCAGCGTCCCAGATACCGAGATCACCTGCCCGCCCGACAGCGTGCCGCGCAGCGCGACCACGTTCCGCCAGTCCTGGCTCTCCGGCTCGGTGACCAGGCCGACCGCGACCCCCCGCTCGCGGGCGAGCAGCGGCGCGTTCACGTAGCTGACCGGGTCCTCGACCACGTCGCCGAACACGCCCTTGAGCGCGGCCAGTTCCAGCACCCGCACGTCCTTGGCCGCGATCTCGCCCCGCACCACGATGTCGAGCCGGGCGGCGACGCCCCCGGCCAGCGCGGTGAAGATGCGGCCGAGCTTCTCGGTCAGCGGCAGCCCGGGCCGCACGTCCTCGTCCACCGCGCCGCCCTGCACGTTGACCGCGTCGGGCACGAACTCACCGGCCAGCGCCAGCTTGACCGAACGGGCCACGCCGACCCCGGCCTTCTCCTGCGCCTCATGGGTGCTGGCGCCCAGATGCGGGGTGGCCACCACGTTGTCGAAGCCGAACAGCGGGCTGTCGGTGCACGGCTCGGTCGCGTACACGTCCAGCGCGGCCCCGGCCACCCGGCCCGACTTGAGCGCGAGCGCCAGCGCGTGCTCGTCCACGATGCCGCCCCTGGCCGCGTTCACGATGCGCGCGCCGGGCTTGAGCAGCCCCATCTCCCGCTCGCCGACGATGCCCACGGTCTCGGCGGTCTTGGGCAGGTGCACGCTGATGAAGTCCGACTCGGCCAGCAGCTTCTCCAGGCTGACCAGCCGCACCCCGAGTTGCGCCGCCCGCCCGGCCGGCACGTACGGGTCGTAGGCCACGATGGTCATCCCGAACGCGGCCAGCCGCTGGGCGACCAGCACCCCGATGCGGCCGAGCCCGAGCAGCCCGGCCACCTTGCCCTCCAGTTCCACGCCGGTGTACCTGGACCGCTTCCACTCCCCGGCGCGCAGCGACGCGGCCGCCTGGGGCAGGTTGCGGGCCAGTGCCAGCAGCAGCGCCACCGCGTGCTCGGCGGCGCTGACGATGTTCGACGTGGGCGCGTTGACCACCATCACCCCGGCCTTGGTCGCCGCGGTCACGTCCACGTTGTCCAGGCCGACCCCGGCCCGCGCCACCACCTGCAGGTGGGGCGCGTGGGCCAGGGCCTCCGCGTCGATCCGGGTGGAGCTGCGGACGATCACCGCGGCCGCGTCGGCCAGCGCGGGCAGCAACTCGGTCCGGTCCGCGCCGTCGGCGTGCCGCACCTCGAAGTCCGATTCCAGCAGGGCGATGCCCGCCGGCGATAGCTCCTCTGCGACCAGGACGATGGGCATGGTCACGGCGTGGCCTGCTCTCTGGTGACGGCTGGGCGGACGGCTTTCCGAGTCTAGTCCGCGCCTGTTAGACCATTGGTCTACTGAACGGTGGCCACCGTTCAGTAAAGGGCTATGAAACCGTCACCGGACGGAGACCAGAATCTAGTCCGTCTCCTCCAGCCAGCTCATCAAGGGCCGCAGCTTGGCTCCGACCTGCTCGATCTGCTCGGACTGCTCGGCCTCGCGCCGCTTGAGGAAGGTAGGGCGGCCCGCGTCGAACTCGTCCACAAGCTCGCGGGCGAACGAGCCGTCGCGGATCTCGGCCAGCATGCGCCGCATCTCGGCCCTGGTGCGCTCGTCGATGATCCGCGGGCCGCGGGTGTAGCCGCCGAACTCGGCGGTGTCCGAGACCGACCAGTACATCTTGGAGATGCCGCCCTCGTACATGAGGTCCACGATCAGCTTCATCTCGTGCAGGCACTCGAAGTAGGCGACCTCGGGCTGGTAGCCGGCCTCGACCAGGGTGGCGAAGCCGGCCTTGATCAGCTCGGCGATGCCGCCGCAGAGCACGGCCTGCTCGCCGAACAGGTCGGTCTCGGTCTCCTCGGTGAACGTGGTCTTCAGCGCGCCCGCCCTGGTGCCGCCGATCGCCTTGGCGTAGGCCAGGGCCAGCGGCCAGGCCTGGCCGGAGGCGTCCGCCGCCACCGCGACCAGCACCGGCACGCCGCGGCCCTCGGCGAACTGACGCCGGACCAGGTGCCCGGGCGCCTTCGGCGCCACCATGCACACGTCCACGCCCGGCGGCGGCTCGATCAGCCCGTAGCGGATGGAAAGCCCGTGCGCGAAGAACAGCGCGTCGCCCTGCACCAGGCTGGGCGCGATGTGCTCGGCGTACAGGGCCCGCTGCAGGTGATCGGGCACCAGGACCATAATCAGGTCGGATTCCTCGCAGGCCTCACGCGGGCTGAGCACCCGCAGGCCCTCGGCCTCCGCGGCCTCGGTGCTCTTGGAGCCCTCGGGGAGCCCGACCCGCACGTCCACGCCCGAGTCGCGCAGCGACAGCGCGTGCGCGTGCCCCTGGCTCCCGTACCCGAGCACGGCTACATGCCGCCGCTGGATAACGCCGAGGTCGGCCCCGTCGTCGTAAGTGATCTCAGCCACGTTCCTGTTCTCTTTCCTATCGTCGTCGGGTCGGGTCAGGCGGTCCGTTCGACCGGGCGCAGGGAGCGGTCGGTGATCGACCGGCCGCCGCGGCCGACGGCCACCATGCCGGACTGCACGAGTTCCTTGATGCCGAACGGCTGGAGCACCCTGATCAGCGCGTCCAGCTTCTCCTTGTTGCCGGTGGCCTCGACCGTGACCGCGTCCGGCGCCACGTCCACCACCTTGGCCCGGAACAGCGCCACCGTCTCCAGCACCCGGGACCGGGTCTCGGTGTCGGCCCGGACCTTGACCAGCATGAGCTCACGCTGGACCGCGGCGGCCGGCTCGAGTTCCACGATCTTGAGCACGTTGATCAGCCGGTTGAGCTGCTTGGTCACCTGTTCCAGCGGACGCTCGTCGCAGTTCACCACGATCGTCATCCGGGAGATCTCCTCGTGCTCGGTCGGGCCGACCGCGAGGGAGTCGATGTTGAACCCGCGGCGGGCGAACAGCCCGGCCACCCGCACCAGCAGGCCTGCCTTGTTCTCCACGAGCACCGAAAGCGTATGCCTGGTCATGCTTCCTTTGCCTCCCTCGCTGGCCCCGTGCTGGCTGGCCCAGTGTTGGCTTCGGGAGGCGGGCCTCCTGCGTTCGTCATTCCGATCCGTCCCAGTCCGGGGCCATGTCGCGGGCCACCTTGATGTCGTCGTTGCTGGTGCCCGCGGCGACCATCGGCCAGACCATCGCATCCTTGTGCACGATGAAGTCGACCACGACCGGCCGGTCATCGATCTTCATGGCCTCCTCGATGACCTCGTCCACCTTGTCGGCGCTGTCGCAGCGCAGGCCGACGCAGCCGTAGGCCTCGGCCAGCTTGACGAAGTCGGGCACCCGGGTCCCGGCCGGTCCTTCGGAGTCCAGGCGCCGGTCCAGGTCGGTGTTGGAGTAGCGCTCGTTGTAGAACAGCGTCTGCCATTGGCGGACCATGCCGAGGTTGCCGTTGTTGATGATGGCCACCTTGACCGGGATGCCCTCCAGCGCGCAGGTGGCCAGTTCCTGGTTGGTCATCTGGAAGCAGCCGTCACCGTCGATGGCCCACACGCACGCCTCGGGCCTGCCCACCTTGGCTCCCATCGCGGCGGGCACCGCGTAGCCCATGGTGCCCAGGCCGCCGGAGTTCAGCCAGGTGGCCGGGTTCTCGTAGGAGATGAACTGGGCCGCCCACATCTGATGCTGGCCGACACCGGCCACGTAGACCGCCTCGGGACCGGCGATCTTCCCGATCCGCTCGATCACGTACTGCGGCGCGAGCGAGCCGTCGGACGGCTGCTCGTAACCCAGCGGATAGGTGCCCCGCCACCCGTCGAGCTGGGCCCACCAGGCGCTGAGGTCGGCCGGCTCCCCTTCCCCTTGCACGGCCTTCACCGCGGTGGTCAGCTCGCCGATCACCTCACGGCAGTCGCCGACGATGGGCACGTCGGCGTGCCGGTTCTTGGAGATCTCGGCCGGGTCGATGTCGGCGTGCACGATCCGCGCGTCCGGGGCGAAGCTGTCCAGCCTGCCGGTCACCCGGTCGTCGAACCTGGTGCCGAGCGCGACGATCAGGTCCGCCTTCTGCAGCGCGCCGACCGCGGCCACCGTGCCGTGCATGCCGGGCATGCCGAGGTGCTGCGGGTGGCTGTCGGGGAACGCGCCGCGGGCCATCAGCGTGGTGATGACCGGGGCGCCGGTCAGCTCGGCCAGCTCCCGCAGTTCGTGGTGGGCCCTGGCCTTGATGACACCGCCGCCCACGTACAGCACCGGCCGGCGCGCGGTCGCGATCATCCGGGCCGCCTCCCGCACCTGCCTGGAGTGCGGCCTGGTCACCGGGTGGTACCCGGGCAGGTCGAACGGGACCGGCCAGCGGAACTCGGTGCTGGACTGCAGCGCGTCCTTCGAGATGTCCACCAGCACCGGGCCAGGCCGGCCGGTGGCAGCCAGGTGGAAGGCCTCACCCATGGTCCGCGCGATGTCGCCCGCCTGGGTGACCAGGAAGTTGTGCTTGGTGATGGGCAGCGTGATCCCGACGATGTCGGCTTCCTGGAAGCCATCCGTGCCGATCAGGGAGCTGGGTATCTGGCCGGTGATGGCCACCAGCGGAACCGAGTCCATGTACGCGTCGGCGATCGGGGTGACCAGGTTGGTCGCGCCCGGGCCCGAGGTGGCCATGCACACGCCCACCCGGCCGGTGG
Organism: Streptosporangiaceae bacterium; assembly: GCA_036267135.1. GTDB lineage: Bacteria > Actinomycetota > Actinomycetes > Streptosporangiales > Streptosporangiaceae > PALSA-505. Next base: position 9,626 of record DATAWQ010000133.1, read on the forward strand.
CCTGCGCGTACCCGGTGGCCGCGTGCCCGGCGCCCTGCTCGTGCCTGACCAGGACGTGCCGCACCCGGGCGGAGTCGAGCAGCGGGTCGTAGGCCGGCAGGATGGCCCCGCCGGGCAGGCCGAACACCACCTCGGTGCCGAGCTGCTCGAGCGCCAGGATCAGGGCCTGGGCCCCGGTGACCTGTCGCGGGCTGGCCGCGCTTTGTGGGCCAGGGTGTCCCGGTGCGGGCGCGACCGGTGGCGTAGGCACCGACGTGGGCGCAGCCTGCCCCGGCGCGGTGTGCGGTACCGCGGCGCCGCCGCCGGCCCTGGCGGCCAGGTCGCGCGGGCTGGGGGGATGGCCTGCTGGCGTCGTCTGCTCGGTCATCAGGGTGGCTTTCTGGTTAGCGTTCGCGGCAACAAAAAACCCCTCGCGCCAGGTGGCGATCGAGGGGAGCGCGCAGGCAGCTGGTTGGTCAGCGACCTACGCGCCGACCAAGTACGAGAATCAGGCTGCTCTGCACGTGACCACCCTCGCGCGCCCGGCAGTCCGTGTCAACTTCTGTGCAGTTGTGTCTCGGATAATGAGACAACTGCCTCAGCTTCTGGATCCGGCGGGGCCGAACCCCCACCCGCGTCCGCGGCCCTCTTCACAGGCTGACCGGATATGGGCGTGATGAGAGATTCCATCTGCGCGGCGGACATCGGCGCGGCCACCAGGTATCCCTGACCGAGGCCACAGCCCATGTCCCGCAGCAGGCCGAGCTGCTTCGAGCTTTCGATCCCCTCCGCCACCACGCTGAACCCGAGGTCGCGGCCGAGCTGGACGATCGTGCGGGTGAGCAGCGTCAGCGTCTCGTCCTCGCCGAGGCCGGCCACGAACGAGGGGTCGATCTTGACGATGTCCACCGGCAGCCTGCGCAGGTTGGCCAGGGAGGCGTAGCCGGTGCCGAAGTCGTCGATGGCCAGCCGCACTCCGGCCTCGCGCAGCTCGCTCAGGTGCTCCATCACCGGGCCGGCCGCGTCCACCAGGACGCGCTCGGTCACCTCCAGCGTCAGCCTCCGGGGCGGCAGCCCGGCGGCAGCCAGCGCCGCCAGCACGGAGTCGGCGAAGTCCTCGGCGCTGACCTGCCGGGGTGAGAAGTTCACCGACACGGTCATGTCCGGGACCAGCCGGCACCACTTCACGGCCTGGGCACAGGCCTGACGCAGCACCCAGTCCCCCAGCGGGACGATCAGGCCCGACTCCTCCGCGATGCCGAGGAAGTCACTCGGCGGGACCGCGGCGCCGCCGCGCCACCAGCGCACCAGGGCCTCGGCGCCGCTGACCCGAGAGGTAGTCAGCTCCACCACCGGCTGGTACTCCAGCACAAGCTGGCCGTCGACGATGGCCCGCTGCAGGTCGCTGGTCAGCTCGACCCGGTGCACCACGTCGGTGTGCATCTGGGTGGCGAAGACCTCCACCCGGCCGCCGCCCAGCTCCTTGGCCCGCGCCATCGCCACGTCGGCGTTGCGCAGCACGAAGCCGGGCGGATCGGAGCCGGCGAACGCGACCCCCACGCTCGCGGTCAGCGAGATGTCCCGGCCGGCCACCTGGAACGGCTCGGCCGCGATGTGACGCTCCAGCCGGTGCGCCAGATCCACGACCTCCTGCGCGGTCCCGGCCTCCTCGGCGAGCACCGCGAACTCGTCGCTCCCCCAGCGCACGACGGTGTCGTGCGCCGGCATCAGGGCGCGCAGCCGCCGCCCGGCCTGGGCGAGCAGCAGGTCACCCCCATGATGCCCGACCGAGTCGTTGACCGCGGTGAACCCGTCCAGGTCGAGGAAGATCGCGCCGGCCTGGCCGTGACCGGAAGCCACCTCGTCCTTGGCCGGGGCGAGCGCGGCGGCGGCCCGCTCCTCCAGGTAGGCCCGGTTGGGCAGGCCGGTGAGCCCGTCGTGGAAGGTCAGGTGGGTCACCTGACGGCGCAGCGCCACCTGGTCGCTCACGTCGCGCGCCGTGATCAGCACCTGATCGGCCGCGGCCGGGTCCCGGTAGGCGGACAGCGTGGACTGCACGTGCCGCCAGGTGCCGTCGGCGGCGCGCACCCGGCAGGGGAACCGGCCCGGCGAGCCCGGCGGCCGGCCGAGCGCGTCCAGGGCGGCCCGCCTGCTGCCCGGCCGGTCCTCCGGATGGATGAGCTCGTCGATCCTGGTGCCGAGCAGGTTCTCCGGCGGGTAGCCGTACTCCGCGACGGCCGGGCTCGCGTACCTGACGATCCCGCCCAGCTCACAGACGAGCACCGCGTCACTGGTGAGGTCGGCGAGGTCGCGGAAGCGCTGGCCGGGCGCCGGGCCCGACTGGGCACTCCGGCTGCCGACGGCGAGGCCCACCGACCGCGCGGCCAGCGCGACCACCAGCACGCAGGCCACGATGACCGGGGCGGGCGAGCCGTGCCCACCGGACAGATCCCAGCCGGCCGCGACCAGCGCCGCCGCGCCGGCCGTCGCCGCGCCCGCGGTCGCCGCCGTGGGCGGGCCGCTGCTCGCGTCACCCTCGGGCTGCGGCCCGGTCAGCCAGGGGGTCAGCCCGAGCACGGCGAACGCCGCGATCGCGATGATCTGCTGGGCGGCTCCTGGGGCGGAGCCGTTGAGCTTGGCGCTGACGCCCAGCGCGTCGCTCAGCGTTATCAGCAGCACGGCGGCCACCGGCGGCACCGCCTGCCAGCCCACGTCCACGGTCATCGGCAGCAGCAGGCCGACGACGACCAGGCCGGCCAGCGGGCGGATGAGCTCGACCGCGAACGCACCAGGCCCGCTCCCAGACGTGGCGTACTCCGGCCCGAACAGGGTGATCCAGCCGACCACGAACAGCGCCGACGCCACGATGTACCCGTCCACTAGCTGCGGGATCACCGGCCTGGCCGCCGCCCGGTGGCTCAGGGCCCGCCAGCCGGCGCCCGCCCTGGCCGCGCGCGCCGCCATCAGCGCGGCGACCCCCGCCACCGCCGCCAGGAGGGCGAGCAGCGGGGGCAGGTCGGCGAACGTCAGGCCGACCGAGACGCCGATGAGCGGTGCGCCGAGCGCCTGCTGGACGATGACGCCGAGGCACCACAGCAGGGCCACCGCGGCGAAGCAGAAGTAGGCTGCCCCGGCCCGGCCAGGCCGCCGCCTGGCGTCCAGCCAAAGACTCAGCCCGGCCGCGGCCGACACCGCGATCTCGACGGTGGGGAGCGCGTCAGTACCGACGTTCATCGGCCCTCACCGGACACGCTGCGCGCCTCCCTCGTTCGTGACGAAATACGAATGCCGCGGGTCCAGGCCACCCGGTGGTGCCGCCTGCCTCCGCTTGATACGCCGCGGCGGCGGCCCGCAAAGTACGTCGTCTCCAGGCACAGGCCGGGATCGCCACCAGGGCTGGAGACCGTCCACGCTGACGTTAGATCTCACCCTACGTACAGAAGGTCACACTTCGGTTGAGCTAGTGCGTCCACAGGGAGACAACTGATCACCCTGAACATCGGGCAAAACGTGTCAATTAGTTCAGTTCGGGCTAGCGCGCACCGGCCCACCGCCGATAGTCGCTCTGCGTGACCAACCTGCCCCGACGCCCTCCCCTACCCACAAAACCCCAGACCTACCGCCACCCCCCGTTAAACCCCAGACCTACCGCGGAAAATCGCTTGCTCTCATCGGGGCGGGCGGCTCCTCCATCGTCCCGGAGAGAAAGTACTGCTGGAGCAGTCCTTTCTCTCGGGTTGATAGGTGGGCCCGTGCGGAGTAGCAGCTAGGCGACGCGGGCGAACACTGGCTCGGTGGCGGGCAGTTCGGCGGGGCAGGTCTGGGCGGCGACCCTGGCCGCGGCGCCGGGGACGAACGGGGCGAGCTGGACCGCGAGGCAGCGGCAGGCCCCGATCGCGGTGGCCAGCACGGCGTCAAGGCGGGCCGCGGCCTCGGCCGCCTCTCCGGTCTCGCCGATGTCGCCGTCGCGCCTCGCCTCGGCCCGGGCCAGTCGCCACGGGGCGGCTCGTTCGATGTAGCGGTTGGCCGCGGCCACGATCTGCCAGACCGCGGCCGTGGCCGCGCGGAAGTCGTAGGCGTCCAGGGCCTCGCGCACCTGGCCGGGCACCCGCAGGCACAGCCCGGCCAGTTCCCCCGCGCCCGGGTCCGCGGTGACCGCGCCGTCGCCGGGGACCACGCCGCCCCGGTACCTGTGCACCATGGCCACGGTCCGGCTGACCAGGTTGCCGAGCCCGCCCGCCAGGTCGGCGTTGGCCCGGCCCGTCAGCCGGGTGGCGGTAAAGTCCGCGTCGCCCACCCTGGGCACCTCGCGCAGCAGCCACCACCGGACCGCGTCGGTGCCGAACTCACCGGCCAGGGCCACCGGGTCCGCGGTGTCGCCGCCGGACTTGCTGATCTTGCGGCCGTCGATGGTGAGGTAGTCGTGGACCAGCACGTCGGTGGGCAGCGGCTCGCCCGCGGACAGCAGCATTGCGGGCCAGTAGACGGCGTGGAACCGCAGCACCCCCTTGCCCAGCAGGTGCACCCGCCGGTCGCTGCCCAGCCACCAGCGTCGGTATCCGGGGCCGCCGGCGCCGTAGCCCAGCGAGCTGATGTAGTTGCAGAGCGCGTCCCACCACACGTACATCACCTGACCGGGGTCGCCGGGCACCGGGATGCCCCAGCCGTGCGCCCGCTGCGTGGACCGGGAGATGCTGAAGTCATCGAGGCCGGCGGCGATGAAAGCCAGCGCCTCGTTGCGGCGCGCGGCGGGCTCGACCCGCAGCCGGCCGGTGGAGAGCAGTTCGTGCAGCGTTCCGGCGTAGCGGGACAGCCGGAAGAACCAGTTCTGCTCCGACACGACCTCGGGTTCGGTGCCGTGCTCGGGGCAGCGGCCCGAGTTCAGCTCGGCGGGCCGGTAGAACTGCTCGCAGCCCACGCAGTACAGGCCCTCGTATTGCCGCAGGTACAGGTCGCCGCGGGCGACGCAGGTCCGCCAGATTCGTTCGGCGGCCGGCCGGTGCCGCGGATCGCTGCCGGTCTGGATGAAGTCGTCGAAGGACAGGTCGAGCGGGCCGCGCAGCGCGGCGAACTCGGCGGCGTGACGGCTGACCAGATCCCGCACCGGCACGCCCTCGGCTTGCGCGGCCAGCACGTGTTTCAGCGAGTTGTCGTCGGTGCCGGTCTGGAACCAGACCTCGGCCCCGCGCTGGCGGGCATGCCTGGCCAGCACGTCAGCCTGCACTAGCTCGAGCGCGTGGCCCAGGTGCGGGCGCGCGTTGACATAAGGAATCGTGGTGCTCACATAGATGCGTTCGGTCATCGGAACCTCCGGAATCAGACTGTGTTTGCCTGGAGGGTGAGGGGCTCCGACCCCGGACATGAATCGAGGCCCCATCGGGGCCTCGTGCGAAGGTGATCCGCGCAGCGATGTACTGGCCCCCGGCTAGCGGGGCATCGTCACCTGGTACGCGCTGCTGATCACGTTGCCCATACTACCGGCGCTGTCACCGGGATATTTCGAGCTGACCGGCCGGCTGGTGGGCGGCGGCCAGGCCGCGCTGGGCGCGGGCCTGCTGGTAGTTGTCGTCGGCCTTCCTGGCCAGAGCGAGCGCCGTGGTGTGACAGTCCTGCGCCTGCCCCGGCTGGCCGGCGGCCAGCAGCGTCTCCCCGGCGCCGTTGAGCGCGTCGGCCTCCCCGGCCTGGTCGCCGATCTGCCGGAACAGGGCCAGCGCCTGCTGGTGATAAGCGGCGGCCTGCTCGTAGAAGGCCTGGCTGTGGCTGACCGTGCCGAGCCTGGCCAGAGAGCGGGCCTGCTCGTAATGGTCGTCGGTCTGCCGGGCCAAAGTGAGCGCGGTGGTGTGGCAGGCCCGGGCCTGTTCCGGCTGCCCGGTGGCCAGCAAGGTCTCCCCGGTGCCGTTCAGAGCGTCGGCTTCGGCGCCCGGGTTGCCGATCTGCCGGCACAGGGCCAGCGCCTGCTGATGGTAGACAACGGCCTGCTGGTACTCGCCCTGGCGGAGGTAGACGTCACCGAGCCTGGTCAGCGCGCGGCCTTCGAAGAACCGGTTACCGGTGCCGCGGGACACCGTCACGGCCTCGTGCAGGTAACCGGCGGCTTGCTCGTACTGAGCCTGACGCCAGCGGATCGTGCCGAGGAAGACCAGCGCGTTGGCGACGATGTCGTGTGCGTCGATATCGCGGCCGAGTGACAGGGCCTGGGAGAGCTGATCGACGGCCGGCGTGTACTGCCGCAGCCTGAGGTACATTCCGCCGATGTTGTTGAGCTGACGGACCTGACCGACCTGATCGCCGAGCTCGCGGAACAGATCCAGGGCGCGAGAGTAGGAGTCGATGGCCTGCTCGGGCCGGTTTTGCCAGTCGTGCACGGTGCCCAGCCCCACCAGCGCCCTGGCCTCGGTATACCGGTCGCCGGTCGCGCGGGCCACATCGAGAGCGCGCTGGTGGTGCTCGCCCGCCTCCTGGTAACGGTCCTGCCTGCTGTGGTAGGCGCCCAGGCTGGTCAGCGCGCTAGCCTCGGCGGCCTGGTCGCCGCTGTCCCTGGCCGCGTTGAGCGCGAGGGTGTGGATGGTGAGGCCCTCGGCCGGGTGACTGTTGTACAGGTGGCGGTAGAGCGTGGTGGCCAGGTCGCCGGCGAAGCCTGGCCAGCCGTGGGCGGCCGCGTGCGCGGACACCGCGGTCAGCGTGGCCATCTCGGTGTCCAGCCAGGCCCGGGCGCCGGCCCGGTCGGTGAACTCGGGAACGGGCGTGCCGACAGCCGGGGGGATCGGCCAGCGGTGCCGCTCGGCCGGGGCGAGCGTCCTCATCGCGGCCGAACTGGCGGCCAGGTAATAGCCGAGCAGCCGGCCGAGGGCGTCCCGCCCGGCCTGCCCCCCGTCCACCGCCCGCCTCCCCATTCCCTCTTCAGCGTCCCCTTCCGTGCTGGCGGCCAGCCCCGCCGCGTAGGCCCGCAGCAGGTCGTGCATCTGATAGCGCCCCCGGCCGGCCGGCTGGATCAGGTGCGCCCGGTCCAGCACGGCGAGCAGCCGGCTGGCCCGGCCCAGGCTGCCCGTGGCGGTGAGCGCGGCCGCGGCGTATCTATCCCAGTCCTGACCCGGGTGCAGGCCGAGCAGGCGGAACATGAGCGCGGCGTCGGGCGGCAGGTGCCGGTAGGACCAGGAGAACACGTTGGCGACCGCACTGCGCGGATCCCCGCCCGCGTCCAGCAGTTCCAGCCGATCCTGCTGGTCGGCGAGTTCCTCGGCCAGTTCGCCCAGCGGCGTGTCCGGCCGGGCCACGGCCAGCTCGGCGGCCACCCGCAGCGCCAGCGGCAGCCGCGCGCACAGGCCCGCCAGCGCCCGAGTGGCCACGGCGTCGGCGTCGGCCCTCGCCCCGATCAGCGTGCGCAGTAGCGTCACCGCCTCACCGGCCGATAGCAGGTCCAGGTCCAGACGGCGCGCGCCGTCCCTGGCCACCAGCCCGGCCAGCGCATCCCGGCTGGTCACCAGCACCATCACCGATGGTGTGCCGGGCAGCAGCGGCCGCACCTGCTCCACCGTGGCCGCGTTGTCCAGCACCACGAGCAGGCGCCGGCCTGCCACCAGTGACCGGTACCTGGCCGCCCGCTCGGCCTCGCCCAGCGGGATGGCACCGCTGGGCACACCCAGCGCGCGCAGGAATCCGGCGAGCGCCTCGTCGGCCGTGACCGGCTGGTCGGGGTCGAATCCGCGCAGGTTCACGTAGAGCTGCCCGTCGGGGAACTCCGCGGCCGCCCGGTGCGCCCATCGCACCGCCAGCGCCGTCTTGCCCACCCCGGCCGACCCGGAGACCACCGAGATCACCACCGGACCCGGTGAACCGTCCTGGGCCGGGGTGTCGGTGGGCAGCAGCAGGTCAAGCTCGGCCAGCTCCACGCCGCGGCCGGTGAACGCCACCACATCGGCGGGCAGTTCCCGCGGCACGGTCACCGCCGGGGCCAGTGCCAGCGTCCCGGCCGCGGTCACCACGTGCGCGGTGGGTCCGGCGGCGGGATCCGCGGACGCGGCGGCGAGCGCCTGGGCGGCGGGCACCTGGCCGCGGCCGGCCGCGACGAACAGCTCGCGGGCTGGGCCGGTCAGGCCGATCGCGTCGGCCAGCAGGGCGGCGGTGTCCTTGCGGGCGCTGCGGTTTACTCCCCGTTCCAGGTCACTTACTGTGCGCGGGCTCAAACGTGCCGCCTCGGCCAGCTTCTCCTGCGTCAGCCCGGCCGCCGATCGCAACCGTCGCAGCAAACCGGCGAAGTCCAGTTCAGGCGGCTCGGCCACGGGTTAGATGTCCCTCCCCCATCCACGGGCCCCACGGAGCAGATTCTCACTCAGGGTACGCGGCGCGGGAATCTCTGCCTATCAACCTGGGCAACAACCGTCCCAGAAATCTGTGCTGGGACCGGCCCTGGGACTACCCCAGCCGCTGCGCGATGAGTTCGCGGACGCGGGCCGCGTCGGCCTGACCTCGGGTCGCCTTCATGACGGCGCCGACCAGCACGCCCGCAGCCGCGGGCTTGCCGCCCCGGATTTTACCCACGACGTCGGGATTGGCCGCTATGGCCTCGTCCACGGCCGCCGACAGCGCGCCGTCGTCACTGACCACGGCCAGGTTGCGGGTGGCCACGACGTCGTCGGGGGCGCCCTCGCCCGCCAGCACTCCGTCCAGGACCTGGCGGGCGAGCTTGTCGTTGAGCGTGCCCGCCGCGACCAGCTCGGTGACCCGGGCGACCTGGGCCGGCGTGACGGCCAGATCCACCAGCTCGACACCGTCGGCGTTGGCCCGCTGGCGCAGCTCGCCCAGCCACCACTTGCGCGCCTCGGCCGCGGGGGCGCCTGCCGCGACGGTCTCCGCGACCAGGTCCAGGGCGCCGGCGTTGACGACCGCGGCCATGTCCAGGTCGGACAGGTCCCACTCGGCCTGCAGCCGGGCCCGCCGGGCCGACGGCAGTTCGGGCAGGCTGGCCCGCAGGCTCTCCACCCACTCGGCGGCCGGCGCAATCGGCACCAGGTCGGGCTCGGGGAAGTAGCGGTAGTCCTGGGCCTCTTCCTTGCTGCGGCCCGGTGTGGTGATGCCGCCGTCCTCGTGGAAGTGCCTGGTCTCCTGGACGATCCGGCCGCCGGTGTCGAGCACCGCGGCCTGCCGTTCGATCTCGTACCTGACGGCCCGCTCGACCGAGCGCAGCGAGTTCACGTTCTTGGTCTCGGTGCGGGTGCCCCACACCGTGGCGCCGTGGGGCGCCAGCGAGGTGTTCACGTCGCAGCGCAGCGAGCCCTCTTCCATCCGGACGTCGGAGACGCCGAGGGCTCGCAGCAGATCGCGGAGCTCGGTGACGTAGGCCCGGGCGGCCAGCGGGGCGAGCGAGCCGGTACCGGTGATCGGCTTGGTGACGATCTCCACCAGCGGGATGCCGGCCCGGTTGTAGTCCACCAGGGAGTAGTCGGCGCCGTGGATGCGGCCGGTGGCGCCGCCCTTGTGCAGCGACTTTCCGGTGTCCTCCTCGAGGTGGACCCGCTCGATCTCGACCCGGATCCGGCGCGGTGGCGCACCCTCGGGGTGCACGGTGACGTCCAGCCAGCCGTCGGTGCACAGCGGCTCGTCGTACTGGGAGATCTGGAAGTCCTTGGGCATGTCCGGGTAAAAGTAGTTCTTCCGCGCGAACCGGGACCAGGGCGCGATCGTGCAGTCGAGCGCGAGCCCGATCCTGATCGTGGACTCGATCGCCGCGGCGTTGGTCACCGGCAGCGAGCCGGGCAGGCCGAGGCAGACGGGGCAGACCTGGGTGTTGGGTTCGGCGCCGAAGCCGGTCGGGCAGCCGCAGAACATCTTGGACCTGGTGCCCAGCTCGACGTGCGTCTCCAGGCCGATGACGGGCTCGTAGCGCGATATCGCCTCGTCGAAGCCAACCAGTTCAGCCATGGTCCCGCTCATCCTTTGTTCTCCTCGAGACGTGGCGCCTGCGCGAGCAGGGGGCCACCCCAGCGGGCCTGCAGCGCGGTCTCGACCGCGGCGCCGACCCGGTAGGCCCGGTCATCACCCAGCACCGGGGCCATGACCTGCAGGCCAACCGGCAGGCCGTCCTCGGCGGACAGCCCGCACGGCACCGAGAGCGCCGCGTTGCCGGCCAGGTCGGAGGGGATCGTGCACAGGTCGGCCACGTACATGGCTATCGGGTCGTCCACTCGTTCGCCGATCTTGAACGCGGTGGTCGGGGTGGTCGGCGAGACCAGCACGTCGACCTGCTCGAAGGCCGCATCGAAGTCGCGTATCACCAGCGTGCGGACCTGCTGCGCCTTGCCGTAGTAGGCGTCGTAGTACCCGCTGGACAGCGCGTAGGCGCCGAGGATGATGCGCCGCTTCACCTCCGCGCCGAAGCCTTGCCCCCTGGTGATCGACATGACCTCTTCGGCGCTGTGGCTGCCGTCGTCACCGGCCCGTAGCCCGTAGCGCATCGCGTCGAACCTGGCCAGGTTGGACGAGCACTCGCTGGGCGCGATCAGGTAGTACGCGGGGAGCGCGTAGGCGAAGTGCGGGCAGGACACTTCGGTGATCTTGGCGCCCAGCGACTCGAGCAGCTCAACCGACTCGGCGAACCTGGCCAGCACACCCGGCTGGTAGCCGTCGCCGCTGAGCTCGGTGACCACGCCGATTCGCATGCCCTCGACGTCCGCCTGCCTGGCCGCGGCCACCACCGGCGGCACCGGTGCGTCGATCGAGGTCGAGTCGCACGGGTCGTGCCCGGACATCGCCTCGTGCAGCAGGGCCGCGTCGAGCACCGTGCGGGCCAGCGGTCCAGGAGTGTCCAGCGAGGACGCGAACGCGATCACGCCGTACCGCGACGAGCCGCCGTAGGTCGGCTTCATCCCGACGAGGCCGCAGACCGCGGCCGGCTGGCGGATCGAGCCGCCGGTATCGGTGCCGGTGCCCAGCGGCGCCTCGAACGCGGCCACCGCGGCCGATGAGCCGCCGGAGGAGCCACCAGGCACCCTGGTCAGGTCCCAGGGGTTGTGCGATGTCCCGAAGGCGGAGTTCTCGGTGGACGAACCCATGGCGAACTCGTCCATGTTGGTCTTGCCCAGGGGAATCGCGCCGGCCTCGCGCAGCCGGCGGCTCACCGTCGACTCGTACGGCGGCCGCCAGCCCTCCAGGATCCGGGATCCGGCGGTGGTGGGCATGTCGGTGGTGGTGAACACGTCCTTGACCGCGACCGGGACACCGGCCAGCGGGCCGAGCGGCTCACCAGCCGCGCGGCGGGCATCCACGGCGCCGGCGGCCGCCAGGGCCACCTCGGGCGACACGTGCAGGAAGGCGTGGACCTGGCCGTCGACGGCCGCGATCTGGTCCAGGTGGGCCTGGGTCAGCTCGGTCGCGGAAACTTCGCCCGCGGCGACGGCCGCGGCCATCTCGGCGGCGGTCAGCCGGGTCAGTTCGGAGGTCATGGGTCAGTCCTCCGTCAGGATCCTGGGGACGCGGAAGCGCTGTTCCTCGACGGCGGGCGCGCAGGCCAAGGCGGCGTCGGCGCCGATCGGGGGCACCACCTCGTCGGGCCGGTACACGTTGGTGAGCGGCACCGCGTGCGAGGTCGGCGGGATGCCCTCGGCGGTGACCTCCTGGACCCGGGCGACCGCGGTGATGATCTGGTCGAGCTGGGCGGCGAGGTGCTCCAGTTCGGCGTCGGTGAGGGCGAGCCTCGCCAGTCTGGCCAGGTGGCTGACCTCGTCACGAGTGATGGACATGGAGCAATCCTAGGGGGGCTGGCCGGGTAAGTCTGACCGATTAAACGGCCGCTGGCGGGCGGGTAGTTCAGGCGGGACGGGCCGCGCCCGCGGCGGTCTGACGGCGGCGCGGACGGGGTGGCGCCGCCGGGGCGGGCTGGTGCTCGCGCAGCCAGGTGGTGGCCTGCGGGGCGAGCAGAGGCCCGCTGACGTGCGGGCCCTGGGCGACGTCGCAGCCAAGGGCCCGCAGCGCGGCGGCCGTCCGCGGGGATCCGACGCCCTTGGCCACCGAGCGGATGCCCAGCGCGCGGATCAAGTCGATCAGCGAGCGGACGATGACCTCGTCGTCCGCAGTGCCGGGGAGACGGCGGACGAACGAGGAGTCGATCTTCATCTCCCTGAGCGGGAGCTGGCGCAGGTGGACCAGGGAGGAGTAGCCGGCGCCGAAGTCGTCCAGGCCGAGTGCCAGGTCCAGCGCGGCCAGCGCCTCGATGGCCGGGGCCCGGTCGGCGGGCTCGCTGGTGAGCAGGCGCTCGTCGACCTGCAGCATCAGCGCGTCGGGAGGCAGCCCGCGGCTGGTCAGGCCCTGGGAGATGGCGTTGGTCAAGCTGGCGTCGAGCAGGTCCCGGGCGGTGATGCTGAGCGCGACCTGCACCGGCAGGCCGGATTGCCACCAGGTCTTGGCCTGGTCGAGCACGGAGCCGACCACGTGCTGGGTGAGTTCGCGCATCAGGTCCGAAGGGCTGGCGGTCTCGGGGAGTTCGTCGGGGGCGATCAGGCCCCGTTCCGGGTGGCGCCAGCGGACCAGGGCCTCGATCCCGGCCGGGCGGCCGTCGGCGAGCCAGACCTTGGGCTGGTAATGCAGCTCGACCTCGCCGCGGACCACCGCGCGGCGCAGGTCACCGAGCAGGGTGAGCCTGGCCGCGGAGTTGCGGTCCCTGGACGGGTCGTAGGTCTCCAGCCCGGTACGGTGCTCCTTGGCCAGGTACATGGCCACGTCGGCGCGCTGCATCAGCAGCTCCACGTCGGACGCGTCGCCGGGGAAGGTGGCGATGCCCACGCTGGCCTCCACGGCCAGCGTCATGCCGTCCAGCCGGAGCGGCTCGGCCAGCGCCGCGCGCAGCCGGGCCGCGACCTCGCGGGCCGTGCGGGCCGACCTGATAACTGGGAGCAGCACGGCGAACTCGTCGCCGCCCAGCCGGGCCACCAGGTCGCCGGGGCGCACGCTGTGGGTGAGCCGGTGCGCGACGGTCTGCAGCAGCTTGTCGCCCGCCGGGTGCCCGAGCGTGTCGTTGACCTCTTTGAACCGGTCCAGGTCCAGCAGCAGGAAGCCGGCCACGCGCTGGGTTCTGGCCGCGTCGGCCAGCGCCTCCTCACACCGGCGCAGCAGCAGCTTGCGGTTGGGCAGCCCGGTCAGCTCGTCGTGCATGGCCTGGTGCTCGCGCTGCACCGACATCGCGGCGTTCAGGTACACCGCGGCCAGCGGCAACAGGAACAGCACCACGAGCAGCGGAGACCGGCCCATCACCACGTCCACGAGCGGCGCGAGTGAGAGCAGGGCCAGGTTGACGAACGCCTGGTAGGGCAGCTCCTCGCGGGCCTTCTCCAGCAGCGGGGCACGGGTGTGCAGGCTGATCGCGATTGTGACCAGCGCGAAGTTGACCACGAAGTAGGCGGCGGCGGCAAACGCCACCCCGGCCAGATGGCTGCCGGACGGCACCCACGGGTGGGACGGCTGCGGGTGGATGCCCGCCACGCCGAGCGCCACCCAGGCGGCACCGAGCCCCAGCACGTCCTGGGCCGCGTTGAACGCGCACCGGAAGGGCGCCTTGCCGTTGGCCCGCCCCGCGATGATCGTGCCCACGGCCTTGAACAGGGCCGCAACCGGCAGCCCCCAGTAGAGCAGGGCGGCGAAGCTGAACGTCACCGAGGCCACGCCGGCGTCCGGACCCGACCGGCCCGGGGTGATGATCGGCCGCAACTCGCCGACCATGACCAGAATGGCGATCATCCACAGCAGCGGGCTGTCCGCTAGCCGGTGGATGTCGGCCAGGCTGAGGCCAGCCAGCGACGCGAACAGCACCGCCAGCCCAGCCAGCGAGACGACGGCCAGGTAGTTCCACAGGGGTGAGCCCGCCCGTGGAGTGATGTCCCTCGTGTCGTTCGGATCCTTCATTCAACGCCCTCGTGCGCCGAGTCGACCTGTGCAGATGCACATGCAAGAAGACTACGGTGAAAATACCACTTCGCGAAACCGATTGCGTACCTTCCGTTACCACCGATTAATCCCACCCACCCTGACCTGGGGTTTTACAACACGCCCAGACACGCTCAATTAACCCCGAAAAGTCGCATTTGAAGGATAAAACCCCGATTAATCGCCCCCAAGGCCCCACTGACTGAACCCCAGTCAACCGGATCGAACAACCACCACCCCAACTGACTGACGGTCAGTCAATTCCACCCCGCACCGCCATCCCGCACCGCCATCCCGCACCGCCACCCCGCACCGCACCGCACCGCCATCCCACCCCACCCCGCACCCCCACCTGACCCCGCTCCCCACACCCGGACTACTCCTCCTCCTCCGACTGACTGAGGGGCAGTCAGTCGAGGTTGCGGTCCGGAGCGGGTGATTCACCCCTGCCCTACTCTTCTGATTGACTGAGGGTCAGTCAGTTGAGGGTAGTGGGCCGTGGCCCGTGGGCGGCGGCGGCGGGCGGTCCATAACAGGAAGGATCCTGGCCGTTCCCATGACCAGAATCCTTCCTAATGACGAGCTCTCAGCCAAGTACTGGCTGAGGAAGCTCGCGCGAAGGGCGTGGTTGCGGCAACGTAAACATAAGAGGGGTTGCGTTGCCGTAATGTGTGCGTCAGAACCGAGTGAAGGCGGGCGGCGGCGAGGCGGTGGGCAGACTGACGGCGAGCCGGGTGGGGCGGGCGATCTGCGTGGCGGCGAGCCGGGTGGGCGGCGGGCCGGTGTGGTCAGGGTGGGCGGCGGGCGGTTTCCCACGACCATCAGCCTCGTGGGTGAGGTCAGTCGGTTGAGGTGATGGTGGGGGTTGGCTGGTTCGGTTAAGGGGTGATCGTGATGGCGGATACGCCTCGGCCTACCGTGATTGCGGCACCGGGCTTGTCGGTGGCGGTCGCGATGGGGGACAGTACGTTCCGGCGGCGGTTTAGGGTGCCGTTCAGTTGGCCGACAACGTAGGCGGTCTTGCCGTTCGGCGTGATAACAATCTGGCGCGTGATCTCTGTGTAGCCGTGCCAGGTAGATGTGATGAGAGTCCCGGCGGTGTTGGTCGCCGTGTCGATCGGCGTTACGCCACCAATCTCCGAGGTGACGTACAGCGTCGCCCCGTTCGGTGTCATCGCCATCGATACCGGCTCCTTGGCGTTCGGCTCCAGGGAGATGGGGGGACCGACGGTGTTCGCTCCCGCGTTGGCGGCGTAGACGGTCTTCCCGTTCGGGGTGCTAACGAGCGCCTGCGTGGTGGAGGTCTTGATCGGGGTGCCGGGCTTGTTGGTCGCGGGGCTGACCGGCCGGACCGCACTCGTGACGCCGCCGATGCTGACGGCGACGTACACGGTGGCCGTGGCACTGGTTTTCCCGGCTGCCTTCGGGTGCGCACTGGCCGGGGCGCCGGCCGCCGCGCCCACGACCGCCGCCAGCACCGGCACCCCCGCCGCCAGGCTCGCCAGCCGGCTCGTCATCCTCATCGGGGCCCGCCTCTCCTCGGTTAAACGATTTACAAGAGGATGGCGCCCCACCGGCCCGGTCCGTTTACCGGTTCCGGCTAACCAAGTTCGCAGCTACTCTGCGTCGCTGCTGCCGTCGCCGGAAGGCGTGGCGGCGGCCCGGGCTGCGTCCGGGCCGTCGGCCAGCAGCACCCCGAACCCGGCCTCGTCGAGTACTGGCACGCCGAGTTCCATCGCCTTGTCGTGCTTCGAGCCCGCGTTCTCGCCTGCCACCAGGAAGTCCGTCTTCTTCGAGACCGAGCCGGTGACCTTGCCGCCCCGGACCCGTACCGCCTCGGTGGCCGAGTCCCGGCTGAAGCCGTCCAGCGAACCGGTGATCACCAGGGACAGCCCGGACAGCGGCCGGACGGCCCCGCCACCGGCGCCGGCCGGGAGGTCCTCGGCCAGCTTGACCCCGGCCGCACGCCACTTGTCCACGATGGCGCGGTGCCAGTCCACGGTGAACCACTCGGTCAGCGCGGCCGCGATCGTCGGGCCGACGCCGTCGACCGCCGCCAGCTCCTCGACGGTGGCCGCCTCGATCGCGTCCAGCGAGCCGAAGTGCGCCGCCAGCGCCCGCGCGGCGGTCGGGCCGACGTGCCTGATCGACAGCGCGACCAGGATCCGCCATAGGGGCTTGGACTTGGTCTCCTCCAGGTTCGCCACCAGTTTGGCCGAGTTCACGGTCAGGGTGCCGGCTTTGTTCGCGAAGAACGGCACGGTGACCAGCTTCTCGTCGGTCAGGCCGAACAGGTCGCCCTCGTCGGTGACCAGGCCGGAGTCGAGCAGCGCCACCACGGCCTCATAACCCAGCACCTCGATGTCGAGCGCGCCCCGGCCGGCCAGATGGAACAGCCGCTCGCGGAGCTGAGCGGGGCAGGCGCGGGTGTTCGGGCAGCGCCAGTCCACCTCGCCCTCCTCGCGGGACAGCCAGGTGTCGCAGACCGGGCAGCGGTCGGGGAACACGAACGCGTACTCGCTGCCGTCCCGCAGGTCGGCGACCGGGCCGACGACCTCGGGTATCACGTCGCCGGCCTTGCGCAGCACGACCATGTCGCCGATCAGCACGCCCTTGCGCACCACCTCGTCGGCGTTGTGCAGGGTGGCCCGGTCCACCATGGATCCGGCCACCTTGGCCGGCTGCATCACCGCGAACGGGGTGACCCGGCCGGTGCGGCCCACGTTGACCCGGATGTCGAGCAGCCGGGTGGTCACCTCTTCGGGCGGGTACTTGTAGGCGATCGCCCAGCGCGGCGCCCGGCTGGTGCTGCCCAGCTCACGCTGGACCGTGACCCGGTCCAGCTTGACCACGACGCCGTCGATGTCGTACGGCGGGTCGTGCCGGTGCTCGGCGTAGTGGCCGATGTACTCGCGCACCCCCTCCATGTCCGGTGTCACCTTGTACAGCGTGCTGACCGGGAACCCCCACTCGGCCATCCGCTCGTACCAGCCCGACTGGGTGTCCGGCCCCTGCGCGGAGCCGAGGCCGTGCACGATCAGGTCCAGCGACCTGGTCGCGGTGACCCGAGGGTCCTTCTGCCGGAGCGAACCGGCGGCGGCGCTGCGCGGGTTGGCGAACGGCGGCTTGCCCGCCTCGGTGAGCTTCACGTTCAGCTCCTCGAAGCCGGCCACCGGGTAGAACACCTCGCCGCGCACCTCCAGCGTGTCGGGAAAGCCGGAGCCCTTGAGCCGGGCCGGCACGCTGGCGATCGTGCGGATGTTCGGGGTGACGTCCTCGCCGGTGACGCCGTCGCCGCGGGTGGCGCCGCGGACCAGCCTGCCGTTGCGGTAGAGCAGCGCGATGGCCAGGCCGTCGATCTTCAGCTCGCACAGGTAGGGCGCGACGTCGCCCTCGGCCAGCCGCTCCACCCTGGCCGCCCAGGTGTCCAGCTCCTCGGCGGAGAACGCGTTGTCCAGGCTGAGCAGCCGCTCGGTGTGGCTGACCGCGGTGAACAGCGTGGAGACCGGGCCGCCCACCTTCTGGGTGGGCGAATCCGGGGTGCGCAGTTCGGGATAGCGGTCCTCGATGTCGCGCAGCTCACGGATCATCGTGTCGTACTCAGCGTCGGAGATCAGCGGCGAGTCCAGCACGTGGTACCTGTGCTGGTGCTCGGTCAGCTCCACACTGAGCGACGCGTGCCGCTGCCTGACCTCGTCCGGCACCCCGCCCAGCTCGGCCGCCTCCGGTAGCTGTGTCAAGAGTCCCCCTCCTCGATCATCTCGGGCAGGATTCTGCCTGCCTCGCGGCAGGCGGTCAGCACGGCCACCGCGTGCTCCGGTGACGCGCCGGCCAGCCCGCAGGCGGGCGCGATCACCACCTGCCCGGGGGCACCGGCCGGTGGCAGGCCCAGCCGGCGCCAGAGGTCGACTATCCGCTTGGCCAGGTGTCTGGCCTCGGGCCGTTCCCGGCCCACAGGCTGAACGGCGCCGGCGAAGATGCCGGTGCCGGCCTCGATCGCCTCAGCCAGAGGATCTTCGTCGCCGCGCCGCAGCTGATCCAGGTCCAGGTAGACGCCGCGCGCCCCGGCCTGGCGGATGATCGCGAACGGCACGGCGGCGGCGCAGCAGTGCACGAGGCCGTAGCCGCCGGCCGCGGTCAGCACCGTGCGCAGGCCGTCGGCGGCGGGACCGGGCTCGACCGCCTGGTAGCGGCGCCATCCGCTGGCGGTCGGCACGGCGCCGTCGAGCACGGCGGGCAACCGGGGCTCGTCGAACTGGACCAGCAGCGTGGCGGCGGGCACCCGGCGGCGGACGTCGGCGGCGTGCTCCCTGACGCCCTCGGCCAGCGAGGCGATCAGGTCCTTGACCGCGCCGCGGTCGGCGAGCGCGACGTCCTGGCTGGCCGGCAGCTCCAGCGCGGCGGCCAGCGTCCACGGACCGCAGACCGCCACCTTGAGCGGGCCTTCGTACCCGACGGCGGCCTCTTCCAGCGCGTCCAGGTCGCGGTCAAGCAGGTCGCGGGCGCGGCGCAGGTCCCTGCCGGGCCTGGGGGCGAGCCGCCAGCCGGCCGGGGTGGTCTCCACCGGCAGGTCGGCGAGCAGCGCCGCGGTGCGCCCGATCATGTCCGAACCGGGGCCGCGGGCGGGCAGCTCGGGCAGGTAGGGCACATCAGGCAGCTCGTCGAGCACGGTGCGGACGGCCTCGATGGGGTCGTCGCCCGGCATCGAGCCCGCGCCGGTCGCGCTGCCCGGCGGCCAGGGGAAACCCGGCCCTACGGTGTCGTTCCGGCCGGGCAAGTCTTGATCGCTGGTCACGGAGCTGAGCTTAGCCATCGGGCCGGACACGACACGCCTAGCCCACGGGCCGCCCGCGGAGCGGTCAGCCCGGGATGTGGGCAAACGTGCCGAGCTTGGGCCTGACGCCGGCCGCGTCGGGGTGACGGAGCTGGTCGAAGATGGCCAGGGACTCCCGCCAGGCTGCCCGGGCGGATTCGGGCTCACCTGCGGCCTGCAGCGCGTCGCCCAGGTGGTTGAGCGTGACCGCCTGGTAGTAGATGGCCAGCTCGCGGCAGGCGGTCAGCGCCCGCCGGTAGCAGGCCACGGCCTCGGCGTGGTCGCCCTTCAGGGCATGCGCGTACCCGAGCGTGTCCAGCGACTGGGCGGTGCCGAACGGGTAGTTCAGCTCGGCGTTCAGGTCTACGGCGCGCCGGGCCCAGGCGATCGCCTCGGCCGTGTCGCCGAGTATGGCGTAGTACCAGCCGAGGTCGTTGAGTGTGTTGGCCTCCCCGTAGCGGTCACCGATCTCGGTGTAGAGGCGCAGCGCCTCCCGCTCGTGCTCGACGGCCTCGGCGATCTGGCCCTGGAGCGACTGGTTGTGGCCGACGCCATGGTGGGCGTAGGCCTGTCCGGCCCGGTCGCCGAGCTGCTGCCAGAGGCTGAGTGCCTTGACCGCGTGCTCGCTGGCGGTGGCGTAGGACCCGATCAGGCCGTAGACCCGGCCGAGCTGGCTGTGCAGCATGGCCTGGGCGGCCCGGTCACCGATCCGCTGCGCCACGGCCAGGCCCACCAGCGAGGTCTCGGCCGACTCGCGCCAGTACCCGCGCCGGTCCTGGAACGACATGAGGGCCCTCGGCAGCTGCCAGGCGTGCTGGTCGAAGCCGGCCGCCGCGGCCAGCCCCAGCATCGCCTTGAGCACCTCGTCCTCGGCCTGGAACCAGGCGAAGGCCTGGCTGTCGTCGCCGAAGCTCTCGGGCGCCGAACCCGGCTGGATCGGCGGCAGCGGCGGCTGGCGGCGGCCGGGGGCGATCAGGGCCTCGGCGGCCACGGCGGTGTGCAGATAGTGGTCGAGCATCCGGTGCACCGCCGCCCGCCGGTCGGCTTCGCTGTCGATCTGGCGGGTCTGCTCGGCCGCGTAGGCGCGCAGCAGGTCGTGGCAGGTGAACCGGCCCGGCACCCGCTCGCTGGTCAGATGCGCCCTGGTCAGCTCGTCCAGCAGGGCCGCCGCCTGGCCCGGCGGCAGGCTGGCCAGGCTGGCCGCGGCGCCCACCGACGCGTCCGGGCCCGGGTGCAGGCCCAGCAGCCGGAACATCCGGGCGGCGGGGGCGGTGAGGTTGCGGTAGGACCAGTCGAACACCGCGCGCACGCTGGCCACCGGGTCCCCGGTGTCGAGCACGTCCAGCCTGCGGCCCGCGTCGCGCAGCTCCGCGACGGCCACGGCCAGCGGGAACCCGGGCTTGACGGCGGCCCTGGCCGCCACGATGACCAGCCCGAGCGGGAGCCGGGCGCAGAGCTGGATCAGATCCCTGGCCGCGCCAGGCTCGGCCGCGACCCGGTCGTCGCCCAGCCGGGCCGACAGCAGGTCCGCCGACTCGGCGTCGGTGGGCACGTCCAGCTCCACCAGCCGGGCGCCCGCGGTGGCGGCCAGCCCGGCCAGCCGCTGGCGGCTGGTCACCAGGGTCAGGCAGGAGCTGCCGCCGGGCAGCAGCGGCCGGACCTGTGCCTCGTCGCGGGCGTTGTCCAGCAGCACCAGCAGCCGCTTGCGCGCCAGCAGGCTGCGGTACAGCGCGGCCCGCTCGTCCAGGCCTTCGGGCACCCGCCCCGGCGGCACGTTCAGCGCGTCGAGGAAGCCGCCCAGCACCTCCCCGGGCGCCATCGGCGGGCCGGACGGGCCGAATCCGTGCAGGTCCACGTAGAGCTGCCCGTCGGGGAAGTCCGCCGCCCACTGGTGCGCGAAGTGCACGGCCAGCGCGGTCTTGCCGATGCCCGCGCTGCCGCCGATTGCGGAGATCGCCGCCAGCCTGCCGCCGGTGCCGCCGTCCTGGCCGGTGGCCAGGCGGGTCAGGGTGGAGAGCTCGTCGGCCCGGCCGACGAAGTTCGCCACCTCCGGCGGGAGCTGGCGCGGCACGAGGACCTCGTCCTGGCCGTTCTCGCCCGGCCAGCCCCGCCCGGCCTGGTTCTGGGCGGCCGTGGCGGCCCCGGTCCCTGGCGCGGGCGATCCGTTGGCGGCCGGCACCTCCTGCCGCAGCACCAGCGAGTGGGCCCGGCTGAGGTCGGCGCCCGGGTGCACGCCGAGCTGCTGATCGAGCCGCTGGCGGCAGTCGGCGTACACCTCCAGCGCGGCCGCCTGCTGCCCGGACCCGGCCAGCGCGATCATCAGCCAGGCGTGCGCGGGCTCGTTCAGCGGCTCCTGCCCGGCCAGCACACGCAGGTGGCCGAGCACCTGGTCGTGCCAGCCCTGCGGGCAGGCCACCTTCGCGTACTCGACCACCAGGCGGGACCGGCGGAAGATCAGGCCGGTCACGGCCGGGTGGGTGCGCAGCACCCCGGTGCCGGCGGCCGGGTCGCCGTGCCACAGCCCCAGCGCCTGCTCATACAGCGAGGAGGCCACGGCGGGATCGGCTGGCGCCGCGGCCGCGGCGCGCGCGGCCAGGTCGTCGAAGGTCAGCAGGTCAAGCTCGTCGGCGGTCAGCCGGAGCCGGTAGCTCTCCCCCGACCAGGTCACCACGCTCCGCTCCCGGCCGCCCCGGACGGCCTCGCCGGCCTCGATCACCCGGCGCAGCCTGCCCACGTAGGCCTGGACCATGTTCACGGCGGTGGCGGGCGGACCGTCGGGCCAGACCGCGTCCACGATCGCTTCGCGCAGCACCGGGCCGTCGCGCTGCAGGGCCAGCAGCGCCAGCACGGCCCGCTGCCGGGCCGAGCCCAGGTCGAGCGGCTGGCCGTCGCGCCAGGCCAGCACCGGGCCGAGCACCTGCACCCACAGCCCGCCGCCGGACGTGGCCGCATCGACCGCGCCGGCCAGGCGCTCGGCCAGCCGGGCGTCCAGGCCGAGCGCCGCGCTCAGCCGGGCCACCGAACCCGCTCTCGGCCGCACCCGGCGGCCCTGCTCGAGATCCCTGATCGTGCCCAGGCTCACTCCGGCGCGGTGGGCCAGTTCGGCCTGAGTGACCCCTACCGCCAGCCGCACCTCACGCAGCACACGGCCGGGTCTGTCACCTTCCGGCATCACGCGGCGCTCCCTGGGGCCACGGAGCATAGCTGGACATACACCCGAGACTAGCCTTCCCGCCGATGCCCCGATCGCGATACGGCCCGTGACCTCGGGGTCGGTACTGGCCTGGGGCGGATCCGGCCGTCATCGTGGGCCGGCGGAAGGGTCAGGTGATCGCGGTGGTGACGGTGGGGGCAGTGAGAGTGGCGGTGATGGTGGCCGAGGCCAGGACGCGGTCGGCGTCGTAGAGCACGGCGGCCTGGCCGCTGGCCACGCCGCGGGCGGGCGCGCGCAGGCGGATCCGGAGTGAGTCCTGGTCCAGCCAGGCCGTGGCGGGGTGGACCTCGCCGTGCGCGCGCAACTGGACCAGGCAGTCCGTGGGGGCGGTCAAAGGCGGGCACCCGGTCCACACCGGGGCGGTCGCGGTGATCTGGTGCACGTCGAGGCGCTCGGGCGGCCCGACGGTCACGGTGCCGGACACCGGCTCGATGTCCAGCACGTACCGCGGCCTGCCGTCGGGGGCCGGATGGCCGATGCGCAGCCCCTTGCGCTGGCCGATGGTGAAGCCGTAGGCGCCGTCGTGGCGGCCGATCTCCTGGCCGCTGGTGTCCACGATCGGTCCCGGCGCGGCGCCGAGCCGGTCGGTGAGGAAGCGCCTGGTGTCGCCGTCGGCGATGAAGCACACGTCGTGGCTGTCCGGCTTGTCGGCGACGGCCAGGCCGCGCTCGGCCGCCTCCAGCCGGACCTGGGCCTTGGTCGAGTCGCCGAGCGGGAACATGGCCCGGGCCAGCTGCCCTGAGGTGAGCACGGCGAGCACGTAGGACTGGTCCTTGGCCTGGTCCACGCTGCGGCGCAGCCACACCGCGCCGCCGGGGCCCGGGTCGAGCCTGGCGTGGTGGCCGGTGCACACCGCGTCGAAGCCGAGCGCCACGGCCCGGTCGAGCACCGCGGCGAACTTGATCTTCTCGTTGCAGCGCAGGCACGGGTTGGGCGTGCGGCCCGCCGCGTACTCGGCGACGAAGTCGGCCACCACGTCGGTGTCGAAGCGCTCGGCCATATCCCACACGTAGAACGGGATGCCGATGACGTCGGCGGCCCGGCGGGCGTCGCGGGCGTCCTCCAGCGTGCAGCAGCCGCGGGCGCCGGTCCGGTAGGAACTCGGGTTGGACGACAGGGCCAGGTGCACGCCGGTCACCTGGTGGCCGGCCTGCGCCGCCCGGGCCGCGGCGACGGCCGAGTCGACGCCGCCGGACATGGCGGCGAGCACGCGTAGCTGAGTCATGGCCCTATCGAGGGTACCCGCGGCCACAGCGGTGGCCGCGGGTGCCACGTGTGGTCAGGAACCGGCGGTTAGCCGGCTACCTCCCTGACCCGGTCGTTGTGAGAGTCGCAGAAGATCAGATCGCCCGCGGAGCTGACCGCGATCCCGGTGGGGATACCGACTTCGGCACTGGTGGCGGGCCCGCCGTCACCAGAGAACGCTGCCACGCCGGTACCCGCGACCGTGTAGATGTCCCCGGTGGTCATCAGCACGCCGTAGAAGGTGCCGGCCTGCTCCGCCACCACCCGGACGCGGTCGTTCCTGGTGTCGGGGATCAGCACGTTGCCCGCGGCGTCCACCGCCACGCCGCCCGGCCAGTTGAGCTCGGCCGCGGCGGCCGGGCCGCCGTCACCGGAGTACCCGCCGAAGCCGCCGTCGCCCGCGATCGTGTAGATGTCGCCGGCGATCATGGCCTGCCCGTAGAACGTGCCGCTGGCCGCGGGCACGACCAGGATCCGGTTGAACGCGGTGTCGGCGATCAGCACATTGCCCGCGGCGTCTATCGCCACACCGGACGGCTCGACCGGGGTCGCGGTGGCGACGCGGCCCAGGATCGGCCGGCCGCGCACGCCGTTGCCCGCGAGGGCATAG
>DATAWQ010000134.1:0-51488 GCA_036267135.1 Streptosporangiaceae bacterium
CGGCCTGCACCTCACCTACACCCCAGCCGGCATCGTCCTTGACCGGCTCACCCAGGTCCAGCGGACCATCCTGGCCCACCTGGACATCCCCATACCCTGGCCCGAGAAACCGGCCTGAACCGGGCAAACCATGACACATACGGTGCTGCAGGCCTCGCGCGCGATGGCATTGTCCACGTTGACCTCGCTGAGCATGTAGCGCAGGTAAGTTCCGGCAGGTCCGTCACGCCGGCCACGACCCGCACCCGGATGCCGGACGGGTCGCGCAGATCGACGGCCCAGCCGCCGCCGTCCCCGTGGCGATCCCGCACGGTAGTGCCGGTAGCCCGCGCCAGTCGTTCCAGATCCCCGCGATCGGCCGCGCGGAACGCCGGTCCGGTGAACCGGGAGACCGGGCCGTGGCGGATGATCACGCACTGCGACCCGGGACGTGTGCCGCGCAGGTGCAGTTCCGCATTCGTGCGGTAGGCGGTGGCGAAGCCGAAGTCGTGCGCGAACCGTTCCGCCGCATCCAGGTCCGGCTTGTCGAATTCCAGCCAGGCCAGGTCCTCGACCTTGATCACCGGGTTCCGTGCCCGCGCCGGGCGGTCCTCGCGCATCGCGCCCTGCTCGCCGTGCAGGTTCTCTTGCGCGGTTTTCGCTGCTGCCATCGGCCAGTTCCTCAAAGTTATTGATGAAATCATCAACTCTGTGGCAGACTGCCGTCAATAGTTTCTGATGAATCAGTCAGAACTCTGTAGGGTAATGGTGCAGTGACAGAGGGAGACGGCGATGAAGCAAGAGGGCGGGGTGGTCCCCGCAGGTGGCGGGTCCGCCGCCTCGGCACGGCGGACTGACCCGCGCCGCGCGCGCACCCGCGCCGCGCTTATCTCGGCCGCGCAGCGCCTGCTGGCCGAGGGCCGCACCGAGGTGAGCATTCAGCAGATCACCGAGACCGCAGGGGTCGGATTCGGCTCTTTCTACAACCACTTCGAGGACAAGGACGAGCTGTGGTCGGCCGCCGTGGCCGCGACGCTGCGCGCGCACGGCGACATGGTGGCCGCGCTCACCGGGGGCATTGACGACCCGGCCGAGGTGTTCTGCGTCGGGCTGCGGCTGACCGGCCGCCTGCAGCGCTCGTTCCCCGAGCTCGCTCGCGTGCTGCTGAATACTGGCCTGGCCGCGATCATGGCCAGCCAGGAGGGCTTGCTCAGGCACGCCCGCCGCGACATCATCGCGGCCGTCGCCAGCGGGCGCTTCGACATCACCGATATCGACCTTGCCCTGCATATCACCGCCGGCTCCCTGCTCGGCCTGGTCGCGCTGCTCGACACCAACCCAGATCTCGAGGCCGGCCCGCTCGCCGACCAGTACGCCACCCGCGTGCTGCGTGCCTTCGGCCTCAGCCAACCCGAGGTGGACAGCATCGCCGCCCGGCCGCTGCCCGACCTCACCGCCAACATCGCTACCGGGGGAACAACGTCATGACCCAAGCCAGAACCGCGGAAGAAACGGCCAGTCCCGCCGGCGACCGCCCCGGCGGGGCCGTGGCCGCGATGTGCCTGTCCCTGGTGCTCGTCGTCGCCTCCGTCTCGGCGGTCAACCTCGCACTGCCCCACCTGGCGATCGACCTGCACGCCTCGAACACCGCACTGACCTGGATCGCCGACGGCTACACCGTCGCCCTGGCCGCCCTCGTGCTGCCCATCGGCGCGCTCGGCGACCGGCTCGGCCGCCGCAACGTGCTCATCGCCGGCAACCTGGTCTTCGCCGGTGCTTCCCTGGGCGCGTCGCTGGCCGGCAGTGCCGGGGTCCTCATCGCCTGGCGTGTCGCGATGGGCCTGGGCGCGGCCATGATCATGCCTGGCACGTTGTCCACCATCACGGCCGCCCTGCCCCCGCAGCGGCGCGCCCGGGGTGTGGCCATCTGGTCCGGGTTCGCCGCCGCAGGCGCCATCATCGGGCTGCTGGTCGCGGGTGCGCTGCTGGAGCGGTTCACCTGGCACTCGATCTTCACCGTCTCGGCCATCACCGCCGTGATCGCCGCGGCCGCCGCGCTGCTGCTGGCGCCCAACACCAGAGACGACGAGAAGGGCCGCCCGGACCCGCTCGGCGCGGCGCTGAGCGCCATCGCGATCGGCTGCCTGGTCTTCGCCATCATCGAAGGCAACGCCGACGGGTTCACCAGCCCAGCGGTGATCGCGGCGATCGTGGTGTGCGTGGCCGGGTTCGCCGGCTATGCCGTCCACGGGATGCGCCGCGACGAGCCGCTGCTGGACCCGCGGCTGTTCGGCCGCCGCGGATTCCGGGCCGGCACCATCACGGTGGTCGTGCAGTTCCTGGCCGTGTTCGGCTTTTTCTTCGTCGGCCTGCGGTACCTGCTGCTCATCCTCGGCTATAGCCCGCTCAAGGCCGCCGTCGCACTCGTCCCCGTCGCCCTGCTGGTCATCCCGGTTTCGCTGCTCACGCCCCGCGTCCTGGACCGGCTCGGCCCCCGCGGCGTCATCCCCGCCGGACTGCTCGCCCTGGCCGGCGGCCTGCTGTGGATCTCCCAGCTCACCACCGGCTCTGGATACCCGCCCTTCCTGGGCGGGCTGCTCATCGCCGGTGCCGGGCTCGGACTGGCCGGCCAGGCGGGCACGGCCTCGATCATCAGCTCACTGTCGCTGCGCCAGCAAGGAGTGGCCTCCGCGGTCAACGACACCACCCGCGAAGTCGGCTCGGCCGTCGGCATCGCCCTCATGGGCTCGGTGTTCACCACCCGTTACACCCACACCCTGCCGACCAGCATCACCGCCCTGCCCGCCGCCGTCCGTGCCGCCGTCCACCAGTCTCCCGAAGCAGGTCTCGCCGCCGCCGTCAGACTCGGCGGCCCGCAGGGAGCCCAGCTCGCCGCCACCGTCAAGGACTCGTTCATGAACGGCCTGTCCGCCGCCCTGCTGGCCGCCTGCGCGATACTCGCCGTCGCCGCCATCGGCACCGCGCTGCGCGCGCCTACCGCGGCTCAGGCTCGGGCCCAAGCGGTCAAGAACAGCGGATAAACGGAGACTGACCAGGCCCTGGCCACCACCACCTGGGCGGCCCGGGTTACCGGCGGGTGAGGAACAGAACCTGGCCGGGCCGGAACTGGCCGGGTTGGTCAAGGAAGGCGGATAGAGCGCCGGCGATGGCCGCGGTGAAGGAACGGTCCTGAGGGAAGGTTTTCGCGGAGATGAGGATTAGCCCGGCATGAGTCTGGCTGGCGGCACGGCAGCGGGCGTCAAGGGGCACGAAGTCCCTGATGTTGGCGGTGATCAGGACCCGCCCAGTGTTGGCGGTGTGGGCCAGGATCTGGTCGTCTGGAAGCCCGATGAGCGCTCGATCGGCTACGACGGCAATGGCGTCGTGACCCTTGGCGCGCAGTTGTTCGGCGATCGCGCCCGAGAGCATCTCATCCAGCAGCAGGCTGGTCATCTCTCACCCGGCGAGCAGTTCGCGCTCGCGCCGCCAGGCGTCTTCGGCTGCCTGCTCAGCTGCGTCTGCGGCGGAGATCTCGGTGTCGATGTCGTCGGGGTAAGCGGCCCAGTAGCCGACCGCGACCCGTAGCAGGCGTTCCAGGACCCCGGTGTTCTCGGCCACCAAGGCGAGCAGGTCGCCTTCTGCCATGTCCGGCTCGTGTGAGCGGGCCGACCTGACGGCCCGGACGACTTCCCAGACGTCAGGACCGGCGACCAAGCCCGCACGGCGGCCCGTGGGACCGGGCCGGAAGACGATCCCAGGGTGCTCGCTCATGCGCAGTGCCTCATCCACTAGCCGGTTCGCCGCCGATGAGAGGGACATCCCCGGATTGGCCGCGACGAACGACGACAGTCGTTCCGCCACCGTGATGTCGAACCTGACTGGTGTGGCCGCGCGCTTACTCATGACTACAGTGTAGTCGGTTCGTTCTGCCATGCTATCCACGTCCCGGGTCAGTCAGCGAACACCGCCCGCCGCAGCGGCGGCACGGCGCCGCAGAGCCCGAAGAAGCCGAGCGCGGTCATCCGCAACGGCCGGCTCCGTGATGTGCCCAGCATCAGGTAGCGCGACGCCTCGCGTACGGCGGCGAAGCCCCGCTTCAGCATCGCGGCCTCGTAGTCCCCGATCGCGGCGCGCGGGTCGACGCCCGCGGCGGCCGACGCGGTGATCGCCTTCGCGAGGTCCCGCGCGTCGCACATGGCCACGTTGCCGCCGAGGCCGCCGACCGGCGGCATCTGGTGGATGGCGTCACCGAGCAGCGTCACACCACTCGTGGCCCACGGTCGCACCGGGCGGGCCGCGGCGAAGTTGAACAGGTCGACGGTGGTGGGATCGGTTTCCCGGATGAGCCGGGCGAGCGCGGGGTGCCAGCCCTTGGCACGCTGCTCGATCGCCGCGCGGTAGTCGGCGTCCGGTGTCGGCAGGGACAGCGGCTTCTTGCTGACGAAGGCCCACATCACATAGTCGGCCTCGGCCGCCTCCCGCAGGAAGCCGTCATCCAGCTTGGCGCCGATCGCGTCCAGCCGGTCCCGCAATTCGGCCGGGATGCGGGCGGCCTGCGTACGCCGGTGGAACACCGCCGTGAAGAGGAAGTCCGACCACGGCATGATCATGTTCTTCGACCGCTGCAGGGCCTCGGGCAGCCACTGCCTGGTCGCGTCGGTCAGATACAGCTTGCCGCCCACACCGAAGCCACCAGGGGAGAAGATCTCGGCGTCCGGCAGGAACTGGCGGCGGACCCGGGACCCGGCGCCGTCCGCCCCGACCACCAGGGTGGCCCGATCCGAGCTGCCGTCGGCGAACTCCACGCGGATGGCGTCGCCGTCCTGCTGATAGCGGACGAACTCCTGGCCGAACGTGACGTTGTCGAGTCCGGCGAGAAGGAGCCTGCGCAGCGTGGCCCGACTCACCGCGTGGGCCCGGTCCACCGGATCCGGGAGGTCGGGGCTGGGCTCGTACATTAGCTGCCGCAGCCCCTGGGTGAACACGCCCATCCCCGGACCGGGGTCCCCGGACGTCTCGACCAGCAGATCCCAGAGCGGGGCGGGCAGGCAGTCGTGCAGGGCGTGGGCGCCGAACGGCTCCACGTTCAGCCGGTAACCCTGCAGCCTCGCGCCCGAGGACTCGTCCCGTTCGTAGACCCGGTAAGGGATGTCGGCCTGCTTGAGCGCCTGAGCCAGGCACAAGCCGCCGATCCCGCCGCCGATGATGATCACATCAGGCTTTGCGTGTTTCACGTTCGTCTCCGTTGTTCAGGTCCGCCGGCTCGAGGATGAGGAGCCGGGCCAGTTGCCGGATGGCGGCCGGCGCCGTCTGCGGGTCGAGGCTGGCGCCCTTGGCCACCGCGACGATCAGCTCGGCGGTGTCGGCCGGGGACACCTCGGGATCGACCGCTCCCTCGTCGATGGCCTGGCGGATCAGGCCCTGCAGGTTGTGCCGCCAGCCTCGCTCCAGGTTGTTGAGCGTGCCGCGCAGCGCCGCGTCCCGGTTCGCTCGAAGGTCCAGCTCGCGCATGACCGCGTGCAGGTTCGGCTCGGCCGCGATCCGCGCCGCGAGCGTCCGCAGGTGGCCAGCCAGCCAGTCCGTGCCGCTGCCGGCCATCGGTGTGGTCCCCCTGAACTGCCCGGTCGCGTACTCGGCCACCGCCTCCACCAGCGCCTCCTTCGAGGCGAAGTAGTGGCGGATCGTCGAGTGGTCGCCCCCGACGCGAGCCGCGATGCCGCGCATGCGCAGGCCCTCGAAGCCTTCGGCGGCCACCGCCTCGAAGGCCGCCTCGACCAGGGCGCGACGCCGCTCGGGAACGGTCGAGGGACGCCCGCGCCGCCGCGGAGGGCGCACCTCGGTAGTTTTATCAACCATATGGTTGATAAAATCAGACGGGCCGCTGGGTGTCAACTGAGTTAAGCCCGCGCTCAACACGGGCTGGGCTATGGCCCCATTGAGGACGGCGAGCGTGATTCCGAGGCGAGCTGACCAGGAGACCGAATGTAAGTTCGATGAAGTCAGTCAATATCACGTTCGAACTTTTAGGCATACGTGCGAATTTAGAAAGCCAGCCACGATCGCTAACGGCTCTGGCTGAGGGCGGTTTGGCTCCGCTCTCGATGATAATGTCGACGACCCGCAGGCACCCTCAGTCACTGTTCAACTGCGGTGAGCACCCGGATGGACTCGGCGTGCACCGCTGCGTGGTCCGGCAAGATCTCCGCCTGTTGCCCCGGATCCGCCGCCCGCACATCCGCTGGGAAATCGTCCACTTCGCGAAGACGTTGTCCGCCCATAGCGAACGATAAATGGAAGCAGACGATAAAAGAAAAGGACGGTGCCCACCCGTTGTCGCGCTCAACGTACAGCGCACCGGGCCCTTGCGGCAAGGTCCTGGTAGTGCCGCAGAATGGTCGGCCTAGGGCCAACTATGGAAATCGGAGTTGCGGAATGCGTGTGTTGTTGTCGACGTACGGGTCGCGCGGGGATGTCGAACCGCTGGTGGCACTCGCGGTCCAGTTGCAGGCCATCGGTGTGGAGGCGCGGATGTGCGTGCCGCCGGACTTCGCTGAGCGGCTGGCCGAGGTCGGCGTGCCGATGGTGCCGACCGGCCCGCCGGTGCGCCAGGTGATACATGGGTCGCTGCGGCCGTCGGCAGAGGAACTGCCCCAGCGCGCGGCCAAGCTGCCGGCCAAACAGTTCGGCACGCTCACCGCGGCGGCCGAGGGATGTGATGCGATGGTGGCGGTCGGCTTGATGCAGGTCGCCGCCCGGTCGGTGGCCGAGAAACTGGGCATCCCTTACGTGTTCGCGAACTACCCGCCGAACACCCTGCCGTCGTCGCACCACGCGCCGCTGCCGTTTCCTGGCCGGCCGTTCCCGCCGGGCGTGACCGACAACCTGGTGCTGTGGGACCTGGACGCCCAGGGCTGGAACGGTCTGCTCCGCGAGCCGCTCAACACCTTCCGGGCGTCGATCGGGCTGCCGCCGGTGGGCGTCGTCCGCGATCACGTTTTCACCGATCACCCGTGGCTGGCCGCCGATCCGACGCTGGGCCCGTGGCCGGAGTCGGCGGACCTCGACGTCGTGCAGACCGGCGCCTGGATCCTGCCGGACGAACGGCCGCTCCCGGCCGGGCTGGAGCCGTTCCTGGACGCCGGCCCGCCACCGGTTTACGTTGGTTTCGGCAGTGAGCGTGCCCCGAAGGAGATCGCCCGGATGGCCATCGAGGTGATCCGCGCGCAGGGCTACCGCGCGCTCGTCGGTTGCGGCTGGGCCGACCTGGCCTTGATCGACGATCAGGACGACTGTTTCACCGTCGGTGAGGTCAACCAGCAGGCGCTGTTCCCCCGGGTGGCCGCCGTTGTGCACCACGGCGGCGCGGGGACGACGACGGCCGCGGCCCGGGCCGGCGCGCCCCAGGTGCTGGTACCCCAGGTGGTGGATCAGCCCTACTGGGCCCGCCGGGTGAACGAACTCGGCATCGGTGCGGGACACGACGGTCCTACCCCGACCGCCGAGTCCCTGGCCGCCGCGCTCAAGGTGGCCCTGGCCCCCGAGACCCGCGCGCGAGCGGTCGCCGTGGCTGGCCAGGTCCGCACCGACGGGGCGGCGGTGGCCGCGAAGATGCTGGTCGACGTGGTCAGCCGGGGAAGGCTGCCCGTGCCCGCGTGAACCACGGTGCCGACGGGTGTGCCGTCGATGACCGTCACCGGCATGATTCCTCCGGCGGTGGAGGTGACCAGCACCTCGGCCGCCCGGCGCAGGTCGGCTGCGCTGAGCCGGCCCTCCTGCACGGGCTGGCCTGCCTCACCAGCCAGTTCGATCACCGAGCGCCGGGTGATGCCGTGCAGGGTCCCGCCGGCCGGGTCAGCCACCGGCCGTCCACGTAGCCGAACACGTTGAAGCCGGGTCCCTCGGTGATGTCGCCGGACAGGTCCCGCAGCACGACGAGGTCGGCGTCGTGGTCATAGGCCTCCAGCAGGGCCAGGTCCAGATCCAGCCAGTGGTAGTTCTTCACCGCCGGGTCCACGCTTTGCGGCGGGATGCGGGTGATCTGGCTGATCCGCAGGCTCGCGCCGGTGGCCTGCTGGCCGGGACTGCTGATCCACACGAAGGGCACGGCGAAGCAGTAGAACGTATTCCGCGCGGTCCGCAGATGATGCCTAGGGACACGGAGAGGATGCATCCGGCGGCTGGGTGGTGCCGAGGTCG
The DNA here is from genome assembly GCA_036267135.1 of Streptosporangiaceae bacterium. Lineage (GTDB taxonomy): Bacteria > Actinomycetota > Actinomycetes > Streptosporangiales > Streptosporangiaceae > PALSA-505. The sequence continues at coordinate 8,176 of DATAWQ010000134.1, forward strand.
TCGGAGCGTCCGGCTTCGAGCCGGGACCACTGGGCGATGGGGCGCCCGCCGGGCCAGGCTGGCACCGGTGGCCAATCGGGCGCGCCGCCGCCGGTCCGGGTGTTGCTGCACTGCTGGGGCCAGCCGGGGGGTGAGTCCTCCCAGGCCTCCTGGCGTCCGTAGACGGTGAGGTCCATCAGCGCGTAGCCGTAGTCCAGCGCCTCCACGCCGCGGCGTTTCGTCCAGTAGGTCTCGAACACGCGGTCGCCGTCCCGCAGGTAGCACACCAGGTGGAACAGGCCGAGCTGGCGTCCGGGCAGCAGGGTGGCGACGGACTCCTCGGCGGAGTACCAAGGCACGTCCCAGCCCATGAAGTCGCGGTAGCGGCGGCTTTCGGGGTAGGGGCCCTGGCAGAACACGGCGTAGGTGATGTCGCGGGAGTGCAGGTAGGACAGCTCGGTGACCTGGGTGGTGACCCAGGTGCAGCCCTCGCACTGCTCGGCGGCCGGGTGGCCGGTGTGCCACATGAAGTAGTAGGCGATGAGCTGCTGGCGTCCCTCGAACGCGTCGAGCAGGGTGACCGGGCCGTCCGGGCCGGTGACCGGGGTAGTCGCGTCCACCTCGACCATGGGCCGCCGCCGCCGCGCCGCGGCGATCGCGTCACCTTCGCGGGTATGCGCCTTCTCCCGGACCCGCAGCGCGTCCAGGTCGGCCTCGAAGCTAGCCCGGTCCACGGCCACCGGCCGCGGCGCCGTCCGGCCCGCGTGGGCAGATTGATCCTTCATGACTTTCTCCTGTTCTTCTCGCAGTGATCGGTCTGAGGTTTAACCCCTGGGAAAATTAACGGTGGCCACCGGAACGCCGGTGCCCGGACGGCGAGCCGCCGGAACCTTGAGTTCCGAGGCGGGCCGGATGCTCTGGGCGCGCCGGATGACCACGAGGGCGACGGGGATGGCGGCGAGAGCGGACAGTCCGGCCACCCACAGGGCCCACTGGAACCCGCCGGTGAGCGCGGCGGCGTCGTAGCGCCGATGGGGACGTTGAAGAAGAAGATGTACCGCCAGCCGACGTAGGTGGTGAGGATCCCGCCGTCCAGCAGGCCGACCGTGCCGCCCAGCGCACCCCAGATGCCGAGGGCTTTGTTGCGCTCGGCTCCCTCGGAGAACATGTTCATCACGATTGCCATCGCGGCCGGCAGCACAGCAGGCGCCGCCGCCCGAGCAGGTCGGGCTCGGGAAAACGGAGATCCCGGCCGATGGTAGGCAGGGCGACGTTCACGATCGTGAAATCCACGATCGTGATGAAGTACGTCACGATCAGCAGCGCGAACGCCTTCCACGGCTCGGCGGGTAGCAGGTTCTTCATGATTCCCTCCTTCTCGATGTGCAACCGAAGGTAGCGCGTTTCGATGAGACATGCAACTGATGGTTGCACTTCCGAGAAGGGGTCGGCCGCCGCCAACCTGCAATCGTTGGTTGCACATATTTCTATGACGCGCTACCTTTGGTTGCAAGTACTCGGCGAATTCGGCGGGAGATCCGATAGCGATGGCAGACCTGGTGATCGAGCGGGATGTGCTGATCGAGGCGCCGGCAGGAGTGGTGTGGCGCACCATCACCGAGCCCGATCAGATGAGCCAGTGGTTCGCCGACCGGGTGGAACTGGTCGTGGAACCTGGTGCTCACGGCTACCTGCAGTTCGGGGACCAGGGCGGCCCGGTTGTGGTGGAGACGGTCGACCCGCCGGCCCGTTTCTCGTTCCGCTGGAACCATCCCCGCGAGGAGGAGCCGGTGGCCGGCAACTCGATGCTAGTCGAGTTCACGCTGACGCCCGAGGGCGAGGAGCGGACCCGACTCCGGGTGACCGAAAGCGGTCACGAGCTGCATGCCTGGCCGGACGAGGAGAAGCAGCGCTATGCCGACGAGCACCGGGACGGCTGGTCTGAGTTCCTTGATCGCCTCGCGGGCGTCGCGGTAGGGCGTCTTTCCGGCCAATCAAGCACTGCCGTAGGGCATGTTTCCGGGCAACCGAGCGCCGCGGAGCGCGAGCGGGGATGACCGTGCAGGCTGATGACGAGTTGTGGTCGGCTATCGCCGACCCCTCTCGCCGCCGGGTCCTCGACCTGCTGGTCAGCCACGGTGACGTCAGCGCCAGCTGGCTGGCCGGGCGGGTGCCGTTTTCCCGCCAGGCCGTCGCCAAGCATCTGGCCGTGCTCGAACGGGCCGGGTTGATCAGCCGGCGCAAGCAGGGCAGGGAAGTTCTCTACCAGGTGGAAGCCGGCCGCCTCGACCAGGCCACCCAGGCCATGACCGACCTCGCCGCGCAGTGGGACCGGCGGCTCGCCACGATCAAGCGGCTGGCCGAGGCCGCGCACGCCGAAGGCCAGCATCCGAACGGGCCCTGATAGCGTCGCCGTTCGTGGCGGAGACGGTCTATGTGGGCAACGCCGGGGTGGACGCGCCGTCGGACCGTGGCTGGCTGCTCGGGCACTTCAGGCCCGAGGGTGACGCCAGGCACAGCGACGACGTCGAGGTCAAGTGGGGCGTCCACCCGCAGGGCGACCGGCGTCGGCAGTGGGTGGCTGACGAGCAGCGTACGACCCTGATCCTGCTGGTCAGCGGCCGGTTCCGGATTGAGCTGCCCGGACGTGACGTGGTGTTGGCCCAGCAGGGCGACTACGTGGTGTTCCATGGCCTCAGCCACTCCTGGTACGCCGAGGAGGCCTCGATCATCGTCGGGATCCGGTGGCCATCCCTGCCGGGCTACGCCGTCGGCGACCAGGAGCAGCGGTCAGCCGTCAGTCCTCCAGGTTGAGGCAGTCCCTGGGCATGAAGAACCAGTTGGGGATCGTCGCGCCGGGGTTGCCCTGGGTGGAGGGCGTGTCGGTGTCGCGGACCATGACCCAGTTGCCGTCCCTGGACACGTAACGCCAGAGCAGAGTGTCCGTGCCGGCGACGGCCCGTGAGCTGCCCGGGGTGGCCGGGACCCGCCACGGTTCGACGTTGCCGTAGCCGGTGCCGCAGTCGGAGGCCCCGGTGCGCGTGGTGGGACTGCCGTCGCTGACCCCCGGGCTGACCGTGCCGTTGGTGTAGGTCGCCACGAAATACGGGGTGTCCTGCTGCTGCGGGGTGCCGCACATGTCGTTGGCCGGCTGGACGTCGCTGGACTGACCGCTGCCGATCCAGGCGCACGAGTCGAACTGCGGGCCGTACAGATAACCCCAGCGATAGTCCAGGCCGTTGCCGCCGCCTTCGGCCGGGCCCTGGATCACGTCGGTCCAGCCGGCGTAGGCATTGCCGATGATGTAGGAGTTGGGGGCGTAGGAGATCGTCGCGATCTCGGTGACCGACTCGATCTCTCCCGCCTGGGCCGACGCGGCGGGCAGGGCCGCCAGGCACAAGCCTGCGGCCAGCAGGGCCGCGGTGGTGCGGCCGGGCCACACCGATGACCAGCGGCGCTTGGATACAGTCACGGGGTCCTCCAGGGGGCGGAAGCATGTTCCTTAGTTACATGTCCGGTCCAGTTGGTTTTACTCCGTAACGAGGTGCGTTGTCACCTGGGGCACGTCAGCGGCCCAGGAGGGCAGGCAGGGCGGCCGGGAGAGCTAGACGGAGGCGGAATCGAGTGGGGCGGGGCGTGGGACGGCGGGTGGGCTGTCCTGGGCAGGGCGGCTGTCCTGGGCGGGGCGAGGGACCAGGCAGGAGGCGATGACGACGGTGAGCAGGACCGTCGCCGTGAAGGCCAGCGAGGCCCAGACGGGGATGGCCCAGACGTCGGCGAGCAGCATCTTGGCGGCCACACCCAGCAGGATCACGCCCAGGCCGGGCTGCAGGTAGCGCAGCCGCGCGGCGGCGCCGGCCAGCAGGAAGTACAGGGCGCGCATGCCCAGCAGGGCGAAGACGTTCGAGGTGAGCACCACGAACGTGTCCGTGGTGACGGCGAAGATGGCCGGGATGGAGTCCACGGCGAACACGACGTCGGTGATCTCGATCGCGATCAAGGCGGCCAGCAGCGGGGTGGCCAGCCATCGGCCGTTTTCACGGACGACAAATCGCTGGCCGCGCAGCTGCGTGGTGGCCGGCAGGATGCGGCCGATGAGCCGGGATAGGGGCGGCGCCTGCGGGCCCGCGTGCGAGCCTCCGCGCAGGACCTTGACCGCGGTGTAGAGCAGCAGGGCGCCGAAGGCGTAGATCGTGACGTGGAAGCTGTCCAGCAGCGCGGCGCCACCGGCGATGAAGCCGGCCCGCAGCACCAGGGCGCCGACGATGCCGAACATCAGCACCCGGTGCTGGTAGCGGGCGGGGATGGCGAACATCGAAAAGATCAGCGCGTAGATGAAGACGTTGTCCACCGACAGGGTCTTCTCGATCAGATATCCGGCCAGGTAGGCCTGGGCGGTCCCGCCGCCGCGCCACAGCCAGAGGAACCCGCCGAAGGGCAGGCCCGCGGCGATCCAGACCCCGCTCCAGGCGGCGGCCTCCCGCAGGGACGCCTCGCGGGCCCGGCTGTGCAGCACGAACAGATCGAGGATCAGCATGGCCAGCACGAGGCTGGCGAAGGCCAGCCAGGCCCACAGGGGAACCGTCATCGGGCCGCCGCCCGGCCCGCAGTCCTGTCCGTCAGGGGGAGCCGGCCCCGCGCTTGAGGCAGAGCCGGGGTCTCGCACTGCGGGCAATACCTGGCCTCCGGAACGGCCGTCAGGCGCCGGGCGGGTATCACGCCGCCGCAGGCCTCGCACAGTCCGTACCGCCCGCCGGCCAGCCGGGCCAGTGCGTCCTCGACGTCGGCCAGGGCGCGGCGGGCGGCCGAGGCGCGGGTCAGCAACGCGGGCAGGGAGGGGCCGCCGCCCGGGTCGGCGCCCGCGACCCCGGCCGCGTCATGGTAGGCCAGCGCGGTCACGGTCAGCTGGGACAGGCGGTCACGCCACAGGTCCTCCAGCAGCCTCCGCCAGCGGGCCCCACGGGCGGGGACACGAGCCCGCGGCCAGGTCCGTACGCCGGCCGTCAGGGGCCGGGCGGCCATCGCAGTCATCTTCTACACCTCTGGGGGGAGTATGGAGCGGGCACGTCAGGCTCCGGGGAGGGTGCCCAGGGTGACCTGGGCGGTGTGGTGCTGGCCGTCCCTGACGAAGGTGACCGTGACGGACTGGCCGGGGTGGTCGCTGGCCAGGGCCTGGGCCAGGGCGGTGGTGTCCGGGGTCGGGGTCGCGCCGACCTGAGTGAGGATGTCGCCCGCCTCGAGGCCGGCGCGGTCGGCGGGGCCGCCCTGGGTCACCGCGGCCACCCCGACCCCGGCGGGCTGGCCGTCGGCGCCGGCCGCGGTGGCGACCCGGGCACCCAGGGCGGCCCGGTGGGAGTTGGTCACGTGGCCGGACTTGATGAGCTGGCTGGCGATGTCGCGTGCGGTGTTCGACGCGATGGCGAAGCCGATGCCCTGCGCCTGCCCGCCGCCTTGGGCGCTGGTGGCGGCCAGGGTGGGAATGCCCAGCACCGCGCCGGCGGTGTTGACCAGGGCGCCGCCGCTGTTACCCGGGTTGATGGGGGCGCTGGTCTGGATCGTGCCGGGCAGTGTTGTCCCTGGGTGGGCCGTGCCCAGGGTGCCCGCGGTGGCGGGCTCGCTGACCACCCGGCCGGTGGCCGAGACGATCCCCTGGGTGACGCTGGCCGACAGGCCCAGTGGGTTGCCGACGGCCAGGACCACGTCTCCGGCCTGGACCTGGCCCGAGTCGGCGAAGGTGGCCGGGGTCAGGCCCGAGGCGTCATCGACGCGGATCACGGCGAGGTCGCCTCCGGGGTAGCTGCCGACCAGCTTGGCCGGGCGCGGGGTGGGGTCGTTGGTCAGCTGAACCTGAAACCTGGTGGCGTCCCCGGCCACGTGCGCGTTGGTCACGATGTTGCCCCGGTGGTCCAGGACCACGCCCGAGCCGAGACCGCTGGCCGTGCGGATCAGCACGACGGAAGGCAGCACGCTCCGGACGGCGCCGGCGTAGCTGTCCGTCGCCACGGCGGACCGGGCACCGGTGGTGGTCGGCACGCTGGCCGGTTGCGCGGCGGCGGGCGAGTCGGAGGCGGCGGTTCCGGCGGCGAAGCCACCGCCGCCGATCACGATGGCCAGGGTGGTGGCCAGGGTGGCCCGCCTGGCTCGGCTGGTCAGTTTCATCTGTGGGGGCTCCTGTCTCGCTGATGAGACTCAGGTAACCCGGGCGCTGTGCACGGCCGGTGCCGCCGTTGTGGTGATCGTGTGGAGATCAGGCCAGCGGCAGCGTCAGCGTGAGCTGGGTGCCCCGGCCCGGGGTGCTGGTGGCGGACAGGTTGCCGCCGTGGACCCGGGCGAGTTCGGCGGCCACGGCCAGGCCGATGCCGCTGCCGGAGACCCGGGCCGCCTGGCGGCCGCGCCAGAACCGGTCGAAGATGCGCGGCAGTTCGTCGGGGGGGATGCCGACACCGGTGTCGGTGACCCGGAGCACCGCCTGGTGGCCGGCCGGACCCGACTCGATGGTGACCGTGCCGCCGGGCGGGGTGAACTTCAGGGCGTTGGTGAGCAGGTTGGTGATGACCTGGTGCAGCCAGCGGGGGTCGGCCTGGATGGGGGCGGGCCTCAGCTCGCGGCCGAGTTCGATCCCGGCGGTCGCGAAGCGCCCGGCCAGGCTGTCGGCGGCCCGCCCGGCCAGGTCGGCCAGGTCCTGGCGGGTCAGGCTGAGCTGGAGGGTGGCCGCGTCGGCGGCGGCCAGGGTCTGCAGGGCGTCGACCATGGCGGCCAGGCGCAGCACCTCGTCGCGCAGCGAGCCAAGCTCGGCCGGGCTGGGTTCGGTGATGCCGTCCAGCAGGGCCTCGTGACCGGCCTGCAGGACGGCGATCGGGGTCCGCAGCTCGTGCGCCACGTCCGCGACCAGGTCGCGGCGGAGCTGCTCCTGCCGGCCCAGGGTGTCGGCCATCTGGTCGAAGGCGGTGGCGAGCTCGCCGAGTTCGCCGGGAGCGGGCACCCGGCCGACCCTGGCCGCGCGGTCGCCCCCGGCCATCGCCCTGGTGACGGAGATCAGGCGGCCTACCGGGCGGGTGATCAGGCGGGCCACGGCCAGGCCGGTGAGCAGGGCCAGCAGGGCCGCCGCGCCGGCGGCCCCGGCGATGGCCCGCCACAGGCCGTCCTGCAGCGCGTTGTCGGCGGCGCTCAGGCCGGCGCTGGTGAACCGGACCGAGGCGGTGCCGACGCGCTGGCCCCGCACCAGGATGGGGCTGGTGGCCTGGGGTTCGGCCCGGTGCGCGGCGAAGCCGGGGGACACGGCCAGCATGTGGCCGGACTGGTCGCGTATCTGGGCGTCGGCGCCGGCCTGGGTGGCCAGATCCCTGACCGGCGTCAGGTCGGCGCCGGTCCAGCCGGCCGTGGTACGGGCCGCGGCGGCGGCCACCGCGACCGCGCGGGCCAGATCCTGGCGCTGCTGCCCGGCGAGCTGGGAGACGTCGCTGGCGGTGAACGCGGCCACCAGGCCGGCCAGCAGGGCCACCGCGGCCAGCGCGACCGCCAGGAACGCCAGCGCCAGCCGCAGGCTGAGCGTGTCGCCCCGCGGCCCGGCCTGACCGGGCCCAGGCTGACCAGCGACAGGACCGGGCTGACCGGCACCAGACCCGGCCCGACCGGTGCCAGACCCGGCCCGGCCGGTGCCAGGGCCGGCCCGGCCGGTGCCAGGGCCGGGCTGACCGGCGTCGGGGCCGGGCTGGTTGGCACCGGGACCGGGCTGACCGGGACCGGGGTCAGGCATCGCGGGCCAGGCCCAGGCGGTAGCCGCCGCCCAGCACGGTCTGCACGATCCGGGGGTTGGCGGGGTCGTCGCCGAGCTTGCGGCGCAGGTTCTTCACGTGCGAGTCCACGGTCCGCTCGTATCCCTCGAATTCGTGGCCGCGAACCCGGTTGATCAGCTCCAGCCTGGAGTACACCCGGCCGGGCACGGAAGCCAGCGCGACCAGCACACCCCACTCGGTCGGGGTGAGCGCGACGGCCCGGCCGGACACCTGGACCTGCCGCTTCGGCTCGTCGATCACGAGCACGCCGCCATAGCTGGTGACCCCCCGCTCGTCCTGCTGGGCGCCGCGGCGCAGGATGGCCTGCACCCGCAGCACCAGCTCGCGCGGGCTGAACGGTTTGGTCACGTAGTCGTCCGCGCCCAGCTCCAGGCCGCGGATGCGGTCGGATTCGCTGCTCATGGCGGTCAGCATCAGCACCGGCACCGGGCCCGCGGCCCGCAGTTCGCGCAGCACGCTCTCGCCCGGCACGTCCGGCAGGCCAAGATCGAGTATCACCAGGTCGGGCGCTGCGGACGCGGCCATGGTGATGGCCTCCGCGCCCGACTCGGTGGACAGCACCGCGAACCCGGCCCGCTCGAGGTACGCGCGCACCAGCTCACGCAGCTTCCGCTCATCCTCGACCACCAGCACCGTCGCGGCCATGGCTCACCCGCTTTCTCCACACGGTCACCACGACAGTTTCACCCATCCCGCACGCCGCTGACGTGCACTAGGGCTGGAACATTCGGAGGAAGGACGCCAGACATGATCGCAAATTCCCTGGTAGTGCTGGCTTTGTGGCTCGTCTTCGGCGCGGCCACCGCCTTCGTCTACATCCGGCTCATGGGTGGGCGGAAGTGAGCGGCGCGGCCAACGTCGCGATCGCGGTCCCGGCGGCGCTCGGCGCGGCGGCGACCTTCGGCCTGGGCGCGGCCGTCCAGCACCGGCAGGCCCGGCTCGCCCCCGCGCCAGCCGAACACCGCGGCACCGGGGCCGCCCGGCTGCTGGCCCGGCTGGCCCGCCAGCCGCTCTGGCTGGCCGGGATCGCGCTGACCGTGGCGGGCTACGGCCTGCAGGCCACCGCGCTGGCGTTCGGGCCGCTCACGCTCGTCGCGCCGATCGTGGCGGCCGACCTGATCTTCGCGCTGCCGGTGGCGGCGCGCTGGGCCCGCCGCCCGCTCACCTCCAGGGGCTGGCTCGGCTGCGGGCTGACGGCCGGCGGGATCGCCGCGTTCCTGGTCACCGCGCCGCAGTCCACCGGCCGGTCGGACGCCCCGGCCGGGGATTGGCTGCTGGCGTTCGCAGCGGTCGCCGTCGTCTGCCTCCTGGTGACCGCCGGGGGACGGCGGCTGCGGCCGGGCTCGCGGGCGGTGACGACCGCGGTCGCGGCCGGGGTCATCTACGGGATGACCGCCGCCGTCACGCTGAGCCTGACCAGGCTGGTGCGGGCCGGCGGCCCGTGGTTCGGCGAACCGTGGCGCGCGCTGGCGCACTGGCAGCCGTGGGCGCTGGCCGGGCTCGGGCTGGCCGGGCTGGCCCTGACCATGGGTGCCTTCCAGGCCGGGGCACTCGGTGCCAGCCTGCCGGTGATCGACACGGTCGAGCCGGTCTCCGGGGTGCTCATCGGGACGTTCGTGTTCGGCGAGTCGCTGGCTGCCACCCCCGCCGGGCTCGGCCTGCAGGCCGCCGGCGCCGCGGCCGCGGTCATCGGCATCACGCTCCTCGGACGCGCCGCGCCAGCGGCCAAGGCGGGCCGGCCAGCCAGGTCTGCGGCAAATGGATCCGGTGGCCACCGTTCAGTACCCAAGAAGGCGACAGTCACCACCACCGACCTCACGCTGGCCGCGGCCAGCGGCGGCGATGTCCCGGCCGAGGCGGCGCGATGATCGGGCTGGCGCACCTGGGGGTCACCTCCCTGGTGTCGTACCTGGTCGCGGCCCTGATGCCCGCGCTGGACGTGCTGGTGCCGGTGCTGCCCAGCGAGACCGCGGTGATCGCGCTCGGGGTCAGCACGGCGGGGAGCGCCGACCCCAGGATCGCGGTGCTGGTCGCGCTGGCCGCAGCCGGCGCCTTCGCCGGCGACAACGTGGCCTACCTGCTCGGCCGGCGGCTGGGCCCGGCCATCAGCCGGCGGATGTTCGCCGGCGCGCGGGGGGAGCGCAGGCTTGCCTGGGCCCGGCGGTCGCTCGGCCGGTACGGCGCCGGGATGATCATCGTCTGCCGGTTCATCCCCGGCGGGCGCACCGCGGTCACCGTGACCTGCGGGCTGATCGGCTATCCGTGGCGGCGGTTCGCCGTCGCGGACGGGTGCGCGGCGGTGCTGTGGGCGATGTACGCGTTCTTCATCGGGCGGCTGGGCGGCCGGGCGTTCGAGGACCGGCCGTGGATCGGGCTGCTGGTGGCCCTCGGCCTGACCGCGGTGCTCACCGCGGCGATCGAGGGGGCCCGCAGGCTGGCCTCCCGGCGCAGGCGCGCCCCTGGCCGGTCAGCCGCTGGTGTCGTAGCCGCGGGTGATCGTCTCGGCGATGGCGCCACCGGCCGCGTCGGTGGCGCTGACGCGCAGGGTCACCTGGCAGCCGCTGGGCACGCTGAAGCGGAGGCGGAACTGCCCGCCGCCCGCTGAGCTGACCGTGGCCCGCCGCCAGGTCTGCCCGTCGTCGCAGGACGCCCACGCCTTCGCGCCGGTGACGCTGGGCGCGTGGGCGAGCTGGATATGACCGACGCCGAGATCCACGACCTGCGGGCCTGACGGCGCCGAGCCGTTCAGGGCCAGGCCGTTGACCTGGTAGCTCAGCGTCATCATGGACTGCACGCCGCACCGGCGGATCCAGATGGTCCGCCCCTGGACGAGCCGGTAGGAGCAGTACCAGTTCCGCGGCACCGTGGCGCCGGACTGCGGGGCCGACCGCCAGGTCCAGACCGTGTGAGTGTGCGTGGACAGCAGGTAGGACCGGCCGGTCCTGGTGGCGTCGAGGGTGAACCTGATCACCGAAGGACGGCTGCTCAGGGTGGCGGACGGGATCCCGTGGGCGGCGCTGCCGTAGGCGATCCGCACGCCGTTCTGGTCGATCTGGTAGACCTCGCTGACCTTGGTTCCCGGGGCGGAGCCCGCACTCAGGTGACCGGGCACGTTGTCGCTGAACGGCCGGACCGTCAGCGACAGCTTGTTGCCCGCCCGTAGCGCGGACGGGAGGATCGGGAGTTGCGCGTTCAGGCCGCCGCCGCCCGCGCTGAAGTTCGGCTGCGGGTGCAGCGGGAAGCGATTCCAGTCCACGACCTGGTGCTCTCCCGGGCTCAGGGCCTGGTAGGTGTCGTCGGCCTGCCCGCCGATGGGGAATTCAGTGGCTGGTGTGAACGCGTTGTAGCCGAGGGACCAGTACAGCGCCGGCGCGGTGGAGAAGTACTGGATCTGCCGCCCGGGCAGGGCGAGCGGGGCGATCCAGAAGGCCTGGAGCTGCTGGCTGGGGAAGGCACCCCAGATGAGCCAGGCGCCGGTGGACGGAACGTCCTGGTAGTACCGGTCGGTGATCACGGCCAGGTTCGACGGCCGCGCCACGTAGTGCTGGGGCGGGATGATCCCGGGCGGGTCGGCGTAGTCCAGGTTGTAGCCGTACGGGTTCGCGGCCGGGCTGGTCTGGCCGGCGAGCTGCTCGGCGGCGTAGCACAGCAGCATGCCGACGGCCGGTTTGCGGTGCACCGGGCTGACCCAGATCTGACCGGGCGCGTCGTACCAGCCGACGCTCGAGGTCGAGCCGGGGCGGTCGGTGAAATTGGCCTCGAACCGCACCTCCACCGGCTGGGCCGGGCGTGGGGTCGCCATCGTGACCTTGCTGGTCGCGGCGCTCGCGGTGGTGTGCACGGTGGTGTTGCGGTCCACCTTGACCTCAGGCAGGAAATCCAGCCGGGTGATGAATCCGCGGGTCCGGGACGAGCTGTCGAACTCCCCGGTCACCCAGTAGGTGCCCGCCGGCACCCTGAACTTGGCGACGCCGTCGTGGAAGACGCCGATGTTGTCGGCGAAGGCGGCCATGTTGGTCGCGTCGAACACCCACGCGGTGCCGTCGTTGCGGGGCGCCCCGGACAGGCCGGTGGCCGTCACCGTAAGCGTGTACATCGGGACATCCGCGCGCGGCCTGGGCGCGTGCGCCGCGAGTCGGACGCTGACCTGGGCGCCGTGGCCGGCCTTGGCGGGCCGGTCTGAGGGGGTGTCCATGGTCCGCGTGACCTCAGCTTGGGCGGTCACGGACCGGGTGGGCAGCGGGCGGGCGGCGGCCGGGGACCCGGCGGTCAGGGTCGCCGACATGGTGGCCACTGCGACGGTCACGACCGTCAGGACGCTGGGCCTGCACACACGGATTCTCACGAACTCTCCTTGGGAGTCAGGTTGGAAAGCACCACCCACGAGGACTGGTCACCGCTGCCGTCGTTGGCGAGGGCGACGCAGCCGGCCCGGACCGGGCAGCTGAGGTAGACGATGCTGTCCGGCAAGAGGCCGTCGTCGGACGTGTTTCCGGCCTGGGTGATAGGGGCTGCGGGGGCCAGCGTCCAGGTGTGCCCCGCGTTCCTGGTGGCCTCGAGCTGCGGGCTGCTGGTCGCCACGAAACAATCCGGGCCGCTGGCACAGGCGACCGCGTCGCCCAGCGCGTCCCAGCTCTTCGGGAACGGCTGCACCCGGATGCCGACGTGGCCGCTGGTGGTGGCGTGTACCCAGGCCAGGTAGCCGTCGTTGGAGCCGATCAGGCAGTTCTGGCCGTTGGCGCAGGACACCATGTACTGCTGCATGTCCACGATGGAGTAGCTGCGCGACCTGGTCCAGGAAAGGCCGCCGTCGGTCGAGCTGACGGCGCCGACCAGGGGGGTGGCCTCGGTGCCGATGATGAGCGCGGCGATGCAGGCGCCGTCGCGATCGCATCGCAGCGCGGCGACGATGTCGCCGCTGCTGAGCGTGCGGGCGCGGCCTTCGGTCCAGGACCCGCCGCCGTCGTGGGAGTAGGCGAACGTCTGGCGGCCGTCGCTCAGCCGGACCACGGCGACGCAGTCCAGCGTGGTCGGGCAGGACACCACGCCGACCTGGGTCAGGGACGGCAGGTCCACCGGCAGTACCACGTAGTGAGCGAATCCGTCGGTTGTCTCCAGGAGGCTGGCCCCGTACGGGGCGAAGCAGGTCAGCGGGTGCGGGCACGACACCTGCGCAGTGAACTCCTCCGGGCCCCCGGCCGGCAGCGTCTCTCCCGCGCTCCAGGTGGCGCCGCCGTCCACCGAACGCGCGATGTCGTCCAGCTTCCCGCCGTCGGACGAGCCCTGGACGTAGCAGACCGAACGGCTCACGCAGGTCAGGAAGTTGTCGTCGATGTTGACGGCGCCGACGGCCCGCAGCGCCGCGGTCCGGGCCACGACCCGCATGGCGGTCAACCACGTGCGCGCCGGGTGCTGAGTTTGGGTCGCCGGTGCTGTCGCCCGGGGTGACTGGCTGGTACGCGACCCGGCCGGGCCGGGGCCGGCGGTGGGGTGCGGGCTGCCGGTGAGCTGGAATACCGCGGCCACCAGCAGCGCCACGGCGGCGGCACCTAGCGCCAGCCAGCGCCGCCGCCTCGGGGTCCGCAGGTACCCGACCGCCGCCGGCCGGTCATGGTCCGGCCTGGGCCCAGTGGGCTGGTCTGGGGTGGTGGCCGTAGCGGCGGTCACGGCCGCGGCGATCCGGTCGCCGGCTTCATCGGCGGGCCAGTCGACCGGGCGCAGCCAGGAAAGCTCCGCGATCAGGGCTTCCTCGGGCCCGAGCCCGTCCGGCCCGGCCCGGCCGGCGGTTTCGGCCCCGTCGGGCGGGCCGGTTGCACCGTTGGCCGCCGCCCGGCGGGCGATGGCCTGGTCGATCAGCCGATCGACGCGCAGACCGTCCCCGGTGCCATCTAGGTCCGTCATGGTCAGTCCCTCCCGGAGTCCGCGGCCACCACGCCGCGCTGCTGTTCCAGAGCGGCCCGCAGCGCCGCGAGCGCACGGACGCTCAACTGGCGGACGGCGGCGGGGCTGCGATCGGTCATGGCGCCGACTTCACTGGCGGGCCGGCCTTCCAGGATGCGCAGCCGCAGCACCGTCCGGTGTTCCGGCCTGAGCTGGTCGAGGGCGCGCAGCAGGGTGGCGCGCGCGTCGCTGGCGACGGCCAGCCCGTCCGGGCCAGGCCCGGGGGCGGGACCGTCGGGCAGGTCGCCCACCGGGACCACCCGCGCCGGTCCCGCCCGCCATCGGTCCCGGGCCAGGTTGGCCGCGATCCGCAGCAGATAGGCGAGGTACGGAACGCCCCGGTCGGTGTACCGCGGCAGGGACCGCAGCGCGCGCAGGAACACCTCCTGCGTCAGGTCCTCGGCCTCGGCCGGGTCGCTGGTGTACCGGGCGAACGACCGGTAGACCGGCCGCCAGTTGCGCCGGCACAAGGTCTCGAGCGCCCGCTGGTCGCCCGACCTGGCCAGCGCGAGCAGCGCCGAGTCGTCCAGATGACTGCCCGGGGGTTCCGCGCCCGGCACGTCCACCACGGCACCTCATCTCCGTTCCGCCATGCAGGCGCCATCGCGCTCCGACGTATATGACAACGAACCCGCGCCGCCAGTGTGACGAACGGCCGCACGCAGGCGGGACCGGGAGGCCACGGCCGGTGCGGGAGGCGCGGGTTTCCTGGGCGAGCGGGCCCAGCGGCCACACTTCAGCGGGAGTTTCGATGCCGGTCGCCCGGCGATCACGATCTGTCCACGGCCACCGCCCAAGATCGGCCACGTCGGGAAATGTCGACGTACACCGGCTGAGGGTGGAATATTTTGTACATGCGACGCGTGAGTGGATGGAACGGCTGGCGGGACAGCGCGGCGGCGGTAGCGCTTGTCGCGATCTTGGGTGGGCTGCCGAGCGGCCTGCAGGCCGGGCCGGCCTCGGCCTCGACCGGGACCGGGTCACCGGGCGCCAGCGGGCCGTCCGCCGCGGCGGGCGCCGCGTGGCTGCCCGCCACCCCGGCCAGCTGGCCCCAGGTGGTGGACGCGTCGACCACCCCGGCTCAGACGATCACCGCGGGCGTCACCGAGGACTCGCAGACCATCGACACGGTGGGCGGCCGCCAGCACACCCAGATCCTGAGCGTGAATCTGGCCAGCCCCAACGTCCGGGTGGGCGCGGTCGAGGCCGGGAACACGGTGATCGACCCCGCCGACGAGACGGTGACCTCGATGGGCGACCGCACCGGCGCCGTGGCCGGGGTCAACGGCGGCTACTTCGACATCAACGAGACCGGCCAGCCCACCGGCGGCTCGGTGGTCAACGGCCACATCCTGAAGAGCCCGCCCGCCAGCTTCAACGCCGAACTCGCCGTGCTGCCCAACGGGACGATGACCATCGGGCCCGAGTCGTTCTCCGGCACGATCACCGACGGCCAGGCCACTCAGCCGCTCAGCTCCATCAACATCCCGGCCAACGCGGCCAGCGGCGGGATCACCGAGATCACCCCGGCGCTGGCCAGCGCCGCCCAGCCGCTGACCGCCGCGGCCACCCTGGTCACCGGCCAGGCCAGCGGCAACGGGCAGACGCTGACCGTGACCGGCGTGCAGACCGGGGTCACCAGCCTGCCGGTGCCCGCCGCGGGCACCGAGGACCTGCTCGGCGGCGGCGCGGGCGGCCAGTGGCTGGCCGGCACGGTCAAGACCGGCGACGTGCTCACCGTCGCCTCGTCGCTCAGCCCCAACCCCGGCCTCACCCAGCTGATCACCGGCGCCACCGAACTGGTCAAGGACGGCCAGGCCTACGACGACCCGACCGGCCAGCCGCCCGGAGGCAGCAACCCGGAGACGGCGATCGGGCTGTCCAAAGACGGCAGGCGCGCCATCTTCGTCACCCTGGACGGCAGCCTGGGCGAGTCGGTCGCGGCCGGCGTGACGCCCGCCGAGGTGACCGGGTACCTGCTCGCGCACGGCGCCTACAGCGCTGTGCTTGTCGACGGCGGCGGCTCGACCACCATGGCCGCCCGTGCACCCGGCACCAGCGGCCTGACCATACTCAACACCCCTGCCGACGGCGCCGAGCGGCCCGTGGCCAATGGGCTGTTCGTCTACAGCACCGCCACCAGCCCAGGCGCCCCGGCGAAGGTGGTCGCCAACGGCGGGCAGCCGGTGGTCACCGTGCCGGGCGCCGGCATTCCGGTCGGCGCTTACGCCCTGGACCGCGACGCCAACCCGGCGAGCGGGACCGTACGGGTGAGCGTCCAGCCGTCCTCGCTCGGCACCTGGAGCGGCGGCCAGTTCCAGGCGGCCAGGGCCGGAACCGGACGGCTGGAGGCCAGCGACGGCCCGGTGCACACGACCGAGCCGATCGACGTGGTCAGCAGGCTCGGCTCGCTCGCCGTGGCCCCGGCCGACCCCGACCTGGGCAACGGCGGCACCCAGCAGCTCACCCTGTCCGGCGTGACCCCCGGCGGCGCCCAGGTGCGGATCCCGCCGTCCGGCGCGGCGTGGACGGTGGCCAGCCCGTCGCTCGGCACCGTTTCGGCCGCCGGCCTGTTCACCGCGGCCAGCAGCGGCGACGGGGTCACCGACGTCACCGCCAAGGTCGAGGGGCAGACGGCCTCGGCCAGCGTCGCGGTCGGCAGCACCGCCACCGTGCTCGACGACCTGAGCGTCGTGGGCAACTGGTCCATGCACACCGACAACGCCACCGCCACCATGACCACCGACCCCGGCGACGTCCCGCCCGGCGACACGGCCTCGGCGTCGATGCAGATCAGCTACGACATCCCGGCCGGCTCCGGCGTGCACCAGATCGTGTTCTCACCCAACTCCACCCTCAGCGTGCCGGCCAATCCCGCCGGCCAGGACCCCACCGGCGTGGGGCTGTGGATCAAGGGTGACGGCGACGGCCCCGAGCTGGCCGAGTCCTACATCGACGTCAACGGCGCCACCACCACGCTGTACCCGACCACCATCACCTGGCAGGGCTGGCAGCTCGTGGTGGCCGAACTGCCCGCGGGCCTGAATTACCCGCTGTCGGTCAACTTCCTCGACCTGCTGACGATCTCCAACACCACCGAGCTGAAGGGCGCCGTGGACCTGGCCGACCTGGAGGCGCTGTACTCGCCCAGGACGCCGGTCACCCCGCCCTACGTGGCGATCCCGAAGAACCCGTCCTGGCTGCGGTTCTCCGAGAGCGCCGGCGACTTCAGCCACGGCGGCGCCACCATCCTCACCGGCGGCGACGCCGGCCTGGCCGCCGGCGACACCGGCTCCGCGGGCGCCAACGTGATCGCCGCCATCGGCCAGCGACTGCCTGGCCTGCCCGACCAGGCCAGGCCCGGCCTGGTCCAGGCCACCGGCGACCTGTCCGCCGACGGCGCCGTGGCCGACCTGAACTACGCCAAGACCGAGCTGGACAGCCTGGGCCTGCCGGCCCACGACGCGGTCGGCCAGGACGAAATCGGCGGCGGCCAGCAGGAAGAAAACGGTAACTTCGCACAGGTGTTCGGCGACACGCACTACGCTTACACCGACGGCGGCGCCGACGTCATCGTCACCGACAGCTCCAACGGCAGTCTGCTCGCCTCCGACCCCTACCAGGTGCCGGGCAATCCGCAGTACCCGTGGCTGGTGCAGCAGCTCAGCGCCAACCGGTCCCCGGTGGTGATCGTCGCCACCGGCGACCCGGCCTACGACCCGCACCCCGGCGGCACGAACCAGTTCTCCGACCGGTGGGAGGCGCAGATGTACCTCCAGCTCGTGCAGGAGTACCAGCGCTCCCACCCGGCCGCCCACGTGGTCATGCTCTACGGGCAGGCCAGCGGGTTCGCCGAGCAGATACTGAACGCCCAGGGCCAGACGGCGAGCGCGGCCGGCGGCGTCCCCCAGCTCACGTTCGCCGACCTGGGCACACCAGCCGCCGCCCCGGCCAGCCAGGGCGGCTTCTACCAGTTCGGGCTGCTGCACGTGACCGGCGGCGGCGACCTGCAGTTCACGGTCGAGCCGGTGCTGTCCGCGATCGCCGTCAGCGCCCCGTCCCAGACGCTCGCGCCCGGCGCCGCGCAGACGCTCACCGCCACCGGGACGAACGTCGGCGGGGACAACCAGCCGACCGTCACGCTGCCCATCGCCGACCCGGCCTCACACGTCTGGGCCTCCAGCGATCCGCGGGTGGCCACGGTCAACCCCGGCAGCGGCGTCGTCACCGCGCACCGTCCCGGCCAGGTCACCATCTCGGTGACCTGCGGCGGCGTGACCGCCGGCACCTCGCTGACCGTCACCTGACGGCGGCCGGCCCCCGCCGCCTATCCTCATGTCATGCGAGGCTCGGTGAACGTGCACGTCGCGGCGCAGGCTGACCAGGTCTGGGACCTGGTCAGCGACATCACCAGGATCGGGGAGTTCAGCCCCGAGACGTTCGAGGCGGAGTGGCTGGACGGTGCGACCGGCCCTCGCGTCGGCGCGCGGTTCCGCGGTCACGTGCGGCGCAACGGGCGCGGCCCGGTGTACTGGACCAACTGCCGGGTGGTCGGCTGCGAGCCGGGCCGGGAGTTCACCTTCGCGGTGACCGGCCCGGGCAACGGGACCATCATCACCTGGGGCTACCGGCTGCAGCCGGGCGATGACGGCACCGACGTCACCGAGTCGTTCGAGCTGGCCGACGCGCTGCCTACCCGGATCTACTGGGCGCTGGCCGGGTGGGCGCGGATGCGGACGAACCTGGACGGCATGCGCACCACGCTGGAGCGGATCAAGGCGATCGCCGAGTCCGGGCCCGGCCAGTGACGTACTGGACCAGGCCCGGACCGGGGAATCAGCTGCTGGCTTCCCAGTAGGTGGTGAAGCCGTCGCCGCTGCCGGACAGGCCGCTGGGCACCGATTCGGGGTTGCCCGAGCCGTCCACCATGGTGATCTCGTCGTCGGGGAACGAGGAGATGACGCCCTGCGAGCCGGACGTCACGGTGGCGCCGCTCACCGACCAGGAACCGTAGTTGGGCAGCGGGTAGATGCCGCCACCGCCGCTGGGCGCCTCGGCGATCCACTCGGCGCTGGCGTCGGCGCAGCCCGAGCAGGTCTGGACCGTGGAGAAGCTGTCAGCGGAGTCGGAGTAGTCGGTGACGCTGAGGGCGTAGGTGCCGCCCCCTTCGTCCACCGCGTACGCGTAGATGGAGTCGCCGGGGTTCACCGACTCACCGACCACCTGGATGGCGTTGGTGGGATACATCTCCCACCAGGTGAAGTGATACACCGCGCCGTCGTAGCACTCGGCCAGGGTGCCGTCCTGCTCGACGGAGTCGGTGTTGTAACCGTCGAGCCCGACCCAGAACGCGGCGAGTTCGGTGTCGCTGGAGGAGGTGCAGCTCACCCCCGGTTCCGTCCAGGAACCGGCGACCTCGGAGTAGGTGCTGCCCGAACTGTTGTCGTCGGCGTAGCCGGACCAGTTGTTGGTCTCGACCTGGTTCTGCCCGGTGACCGCCGTGGAGTGCGAGTCCATCCGGTGGATCCGGCCGTGCTGGCCGATCTTCAGGTGCTTGATCGCGTTGCGGGCCACGGCCAGCGCCCTGGCCTGCTGGGAAACGTGCCTAACCTGGGCGGTGCTGGCCTGCGCGGTGCTGGCACTGGCGGCCGGGCCACTGGCCAGGCCCAGGCTCAGCGCGGCGGCGCCGGCCACTAATGAACCACAGAGGGTCCTGGGAAGACGAAGCATAGCGGGGGGTGCTCCCTCTCGATCTCGGGGCGATCTTCGGTGACCGCATGTACCGGTAGCGTAACAATTCGTCACCTTGGTTATCAATCACGGTTCAAAGGTTCCATTGGTCAGAAACTGACCGCCCGCCAGGCTTTGACAAGCTGGCTTCCTGAACGGCTTCGCATCGAACCGGGTCGCAAACCCGTTTGCCGCGCGGCCGGCGCCCTGGGACCATCGCACGGTGACTGATCAGCTCGCCACGGACTTCTCCGTCAAGCCCACCCTGACCGGCGAACGGGTGGTGCTGCGCCCGTTCGAACTGCCCGGGGACGTGGCGGCGCTCCGCGAAATGCTGCTCGATCCGGAATCCACCAGGCTGACCGGCAGCCAGGCCCTCAACGGGGCGCCCACCTGGAGCGAAGAGGACGAGGCGAAGTTCCTGGCCTGGTACCGCACCCGGAACCAGCAGCCGGACCGGCTCGACCTGGCCGTGGCGGACAAGGCCAGCGGGCAGTGCGTCGGTGAGGTCGTGCTCAACGACTGGAACGACGCGAACCGCAGTTGCGGGTTCCGCACGGTGATCGGGCCCGGCGGCCGCGACCGCGGGCTCGGCACCGAGTCGGTGCGGATGATCGTCGGCTACGGCTTCGAGACGCTGGGCCTGCACCGGATCGAACTGCAGGTCTACGCCTTCAACCCGCGGGCCCGGCGGGTGTACGACAAAGTCGGCTTCGTCGCCGAAGGCGTGCTGCGCGACGCGCTGCGCTGGGAGGGCGAGTGGGTGGACGCCACCGTCATGTCGATACTGGCGCCCGAATGGGACCGCCACCACGGTTGCCCGTAAGCGCGGCCGGCGCCGTCGCTTTTTTGTAGGGTCTTCGGTCTAAGTACATTCAGAGCACGGACATTCAGTCGAGAGCACAGACTTTCGGTTGAGAACACGGGCGCGCGGACGGCGACGCCTGCCCCCAAGGTAAGACGGTGCAGATGATCGGTAAGCCAGGCTGGCGTCAGCCCGACCCGTTCGTCCGGGTGGAGGACGTGCGCTGGCAGGGCGGCAAGCTGGTCGTCATCGGCAGCGCCTACGTCCCCGCGGTGAACATCCGCAAGCGGCGGCACACCTCGAAGATCCTGGTCTTGCGGCCGCTGGGCCGGCGCGGACGGCCGATGGTGCTGCCCGCCAGGTCCTACCGCCACCTCGAGGCCAACGCCTGGTCGGGGCAGAAGCGCTACGAGTACGACTGGGCCGGCTTCGAGTGCGCGATCGACCCGCGCCGGTTCCGCCGGGGCCAGCGCTGGACCATCGGCGAGTGGGACGCCCTGCTGCTGGTCCGCGGCCGAGCCGCCTGGCGCGCGATCCGGCTGACCGCCCCGCCCACTCCAGGAGCCACTGTTCCCGGAGACACTGCCGCCGGAACCAGCGCTTCCGACGACCCGGTGCGTTCGGCCGGACGCCAGGTGGCGCCCGGGATCCGGCTCGGCGCCTACTGGCAGGACGGCCACCTGCAGGTGCACGTGGCCAGGTCGCCGGCCGAACTGCGCGAGTGCCGCCTCGACGGCGGCGACCTGACTATCGAGGTGGACGTCGCTTCCGTCCCGGCCGCCGAGCCCGGGCTGGCCTCCGAGCCTGGGCTGGCCGTGACCGTGCTGGCCGTGACTGGGCCGGACGGCGCGGTGCCGCGGCCGCTGGCCACGACCGCGACATCGGGGCCCGGCGGTGGCCTGCGGCTGCGCGCGACCGTGCCCGCCGCCGGGCTGCGCGACGGCGCCGGTGGTCCCGGGCTGGTGGCCGAGCGGCGGCTGTGGGTGGTCGCGACCGGCAGCGAGCCGGCCCCGGTGGCGTTCGCGGCCGACGGCCAGGAGCACAGGTTCGCCGACGGCGTGGGCGAGATCCTGATCGAGCGGACCGGATACGGCGACGTGAGTGTCGTCCGCCGCGAGCAGCGGCCGGTGCTGGACGGGCACGCCTGGTCCGACGGCACGCTGACCCTGTGCGGCCGCTACTGCGGCCCGTCCGGGCCGCAGTGGGAAGCCGTGCTGGCCCGCAAGGACTCCACCGACACGCACGTGCTGCCGGTGACCAGGGACGGCGACCGGTTCACCGTCGCGATCGATGTGGCCGCGATGGTCACGTTCGGCACCCGCCAGCCGCTTCGCGACGGGGACTGGCGTTTCTCGGTCCGGCCGGCCGCGCCGCCGGGCGAGGACCCGATCCCGCTGACCTACGACCCGGCCCTGGCCGCGGCGGCCGGAGATCACCCGCGCCTGCTGGGCCATAAGGTCTATACCTTTACGGTGAGCGAACGCGGCCTTCCGCTGGTCAAGTCGGCCGCGGCCCTCGGGCTGGTGGAGCGGGGCCGGGTTCAGCGCCGGCTGCTGCATGACCTGTACTACCCGGTGCAGCGGCGGCGGCCGATGCGGGACAGCGTCGTGTTCGTGAGCTGGAAGGGCAAGCAGTGCACGGACAACCCGCTGGGCATCGCGGACGCGCTGCGCCGCCGCGGTGACGACCGGGAGCAGATCTGGGTGGTGACCGACTGGTCGGTGCCGGTGCCCGCCGGGGCCACCACCGTGCTGTCCGGCACCGCGGCCTACTGGGAAGCGCTGGCGCGGTCGAAGTACCTGATCTCCAACGACGACATGCCGCCGAACCACGTCAAGCGCGACGGCCAGTTCTACACCCAGACCTGGCACGGGACGCTGCTGAAGAAGATCGGCTTCGACGTCACCCAGCTCCAGTCGATCGCCGGTCACAAGTACCTGGCCCATCTGGCCCAGGAAGTGACCAAGTGGGACCTGCTGCTGTCACCGAACCCGTTCAGCACGCCGCTCATGCGCAAGGCCTTCCGTTACGACGGCGAGATCTGCGACTCCGGCTACCCGCGTAACGACGTGCTGTTCGGGGCCGACGTCGATCGGCTGAGCGCCGAGGTGCGCGCCCGGCTGGGCCTTCCGGCCGGGAAGCGGGTGGTGCTGTACGCGCCGACCTGGCGGGACAACAGGTACTACGCCTCGGGCCGGTACCGCTTCGACGCCAGGCTGGACATCGAGCAGGCCTGGAAGCAGCTCGGCGACGACTACGTGATCCTCATGCGGGGCCACCACCACACCGCCGACGACGTGCCGGCCGGGGTGCGCCCCGGCTTCGTGCTCAACGTCACCGGCTACCCCAGCATCTCCGAGCTGTTCCTGGTCAGCGACGTGCTGGTCACCGACTACTCC
This sequence comes from Streptosporangiaceae bacterium, assembly GCA_036267135.1. Lineage (GTDB taxonomy): Bacteria > Actinomycetota > Actinomycetes > Streptosporangiales > Streptosporangiaceae > PALSA-505. Next base: position 30,825 of record DATAWQ010000134.1, read on the forward strand.
TCGGCCATGGTCGACTTCGCCGGGACCGGCAAGCCGATGGTGTTCTTCACCTACGACCTGGAGGACTACCGGGACGACCTGCGTGGCTTCTACTTCGACTTCGAGGCCGAGGTGCCGGGCCCGCTGCTCACCACCTCGGACCAGGTGATCGCCGCGCTCGCCGATCTCGACGCGGTGCGGACCGGCTACCAGGCCAAGTACCGGGCCTTCAGGGACAAGTTCTGCTCGCTGGACGACGGCCACGCGGGCGAGCGCGCCTGCGAGCGCATCTTCGGCGGCTGATCGTTATGAGCATGCCAGGCTGGCCGCTGTTCGGGCTGCGGCTGCGCTGCCGGTCGGTAGGACTGCGGGCGGTCAGGGAAGACGACCTCGCCGAACTGGCCGCGATCCGGCCCGACGACTACGAGCACAAACCGCACGCCGAGATGTTCGCCGGCCTGGACCCGGGGCAGAATCACCGCCGCCTCAGCTACCAGGAGTACTGGCGCGCGATGGGCACGTGGTCGCCGTCGTCCTGGTGCCTGGACCTGGCCGTCGAGGTAGACGGCGCGCTCGTGGGCGTCCAGTCGCTCGAGGCCGACGGGTTCCCGGTGCTGCGCAGCGTGGACTCAGGCTCCTGGCTGATCCCTCGGGTGCGCGGCCAGGGGCACGGGGTGGCCATGCGGATGGCCGCGCTGGGGCTGGCCTTCGACCACCTCGGCGCGGTCGCGGCGATTACCTCGGCCACCACCGGCAACGGCGCCTCGATCGGGGTCTCCCGCCGGATCGGGTATCAGCCCAACGGGGTCAGCCTGAACGACTCGGGCCACGGCGTGATCGAGCTGACCCACCTGCGTCTGGCCGCTGAGGACTGGCAGCGCTCCCGCCTCGGCCGCGAAGTGACCGTGACCGGCTTCGAGCCCTGCCGTCCGTGGTTCGGCCTCGCCGCCGACGAGCAGGCCGGGCCGCCGGGGTGACCGGCCGGACGCTGCTGCGGGGCGGCCTGGTCGCGGACGCGATCGGGGTGACCACGCGGCGCGCCGATCTGCTGATCGACGGGCCGGTCATCGCGGCCATCGACGCCGGGCTGGCGCCCGGCCCCGGCTGCGACGTGATCGAGCTGGCCGAGGGCAGCGTGGTCTGCCCCGGGTTCATCGACGCGCACGTTCACGGCGAGGGGCCGCTGCTGGCCACGGGCCGGGTGGACGGGGCGCTGGCCCAAGGAGTCACGACGCTGGTCGTGGGCCAGGACGGGCAGTCGTGGATCGGGGCCAGCGAGGCCACCGCCGGCTATCTGAACGACTACTTCGCCCCGGTCAACGGCCGCCTGGAGCCGGGCCGCACCCTGTCCGTGGGCGGCTTCCACGCCGCGCTGCGCGGTCGGCTCACCCAGAACGTCGCGGTCCTGGCCTCGCAGGGCACGATCCGGCACAACGTCGCGGGCCTGTCGCCCGGCCCGCTCGGACCCGCGCAGCGGCGGGCTGCCCGCCGCGAGCTGGAGGCCGCGCTCGGCGACGGGGCCGTGGGCCTGTCCAGTGGGCTCGACTACCTGCCCAGCCGGTTCGGCGACGTGGACGAGATCGCCGACCTGGCCCGGCCGCTGGCCGAGGCGGGCCGCCCGTACGTGTCCCACCTGCGTGGCTACGGCCCGGACGTGGGGCCTGGCCTGGACGAGCTGGTGGCGGTGGGCCGCCGGGCCGGCGTCGCGGTGCACGCCAGCCACCTGTGGGGACCGGTCGACACGATCGAGCAAGCGCTCGCGGCGGCCGACGCGGCCGGCGTGCCGGTCAGCTTCGACATGTATCCGTACCGCAAGTCCAGCACGATCCTGGCCATGCTGCTGCTGCCACCCGAGTTGCAGGCCGGCGGCCCGGCGGCGACCGTCGCCGCGCTGGAGGACCCGGGGCGACGCGCGTCGCTGCTGGCCAGGCCCAAGTTGCGCGAGGACTACCTCGGCCAGGTGTACCTGGGCTGCCTGCCGGACGACGCCGCCGACCTGGCCGGGCTCTCGGTGGCGGAGGCGGCCGCGCAGCGTGGGCGCCCGGCCGGGGAGTGGGTGCTAGATCTGCTGGCCAGCTCGGGACTGGGCGTGGGCGGGCACCTGGACCGGCCAGCCTTCGGCGCGGATCAGCTCGCCTGGCTCACCGCCGACGCCCGCTTCTGCGCGGGCTCGGACGGCATCTACCAGGGGCAGCATCCGCACCCGCGCGGGTACGGCACGTTCGCCATGCTGGCCGCCGGCTACCTGGCGGACGGGCCGGAACGCGGCTATCAGCGGCTGGCCCGCCACCTGGCCGCGAACGCCGCCGACGCCTACCGGCTACGAGGCCGCGGGCGGCTCACGCCGGGGCACGCCGCCGACCTGTGCGTGATCGGCCCGGCCGGCCTGGCCGCCACGGCCACCGACCAGCGGCCGACGGATCTAGCCACCGGCGTGGCGCTAGTGATCGTGAACGGCGTCATCGCCTGGCGCGACGGCCAGCCGGTGACGTCCGCCCACCCGGGGCAGATGGTCAACTGACGCTGCGGTTCATGATGCGCTTTACCTCGGAGAACTGTGCGGCATCGATACGGCCTCCGGCCGTGTTGCGGAGCCACGGCAACAGTTCGGGGGTCGCGTGCAGTTCGTCGTAGAAGCCGAGATGCAGGTCAGCGAGGTCTCTCATCAGGAGCCAGCGGCGTACTGCGTCGCGCAAGTGCTGGTCGGCAGCCTCGGTCCGGGTTTCGGCCCAGATGTCGAGCCACGGCCTGAGGGTGCCGGTGCAGACGGAGATCATCTCCAGCACCGAGATGATCGGGTCGGTGCCGGGGTATTCGTGCAGGGCCGACCGCCACCAGGCATCCCAGACCTGCTCCAGTGTTTCCTGCTCGGCCGGTGCCCAGTTGCGGCAGTCGGCGGCCAGTAGCCGGGACGCGATCAGCCCATGGTCAACATGCAGTCGGCCCGTGGCCAGAAGGCGGACGATCCAGGGCGTCAGCCGGTGGTACAACCCGGGGAAGTCGTCCCAGTGGTCAGTCACTTCAGTTGCCACGGCCGCGATCAGGTCCTCGGGTATTCGGTCCACAGGGCCGCCGAGACTGTCAAGGTCGGACTGGCCGTAACAGTGAGTGCAGCCGCCTACTGTGAACGGCCGCCCGGAAACAGGCGCGAAAACGGCATCTAGGACATCGAGCGCGTCCTGCAGTCCCTGGTCGGGATCAGTCATGGCAATCTGCCCTGTTGTACTTCATCCAGATGCCGGGGAAGATACCGACGCTACCCGAACGTGGTGTGGGTGAGCACGTCGCCATCGTGTGCCTCCGGTGGCGCCGCGCCGAGGTCAGCCAGCCGCTGCTTGGCCCAGGTCACCGCCGGCTCGTTGGCCCGCTGCGCGCTCTCCTGGCTCATGAACACGCCCAGGCTGGTGATCTCGTCCTGACCGAGATAGACCAATGTGTAGGAGACCGTGCCCTCGACCCCGGAGAGCTGGGGCTTGTGCTCTTCCAGGAAGGCGGGCATGCCCTCCCTGGCGTCGGGGAGCTGGCTCGTCGCACTGATCCGTCTGACATGAGGTGTTTCGTCTCGATCCAGACGATATTCTCCGGCCACCTTCCCGACCGATCAAGAACCTCCGCCGTGGAAGGATGACCGGCTGTGAGTCGGAATCCGTGGTGGCATCCCACCGAGGACGATCTGGACCGAAGCGAGCCGCTGCCCAAGATCATCCGGTTTGCTCCTGACTATGGCGCCGAGCTTCCACTGTGGGGTGAGGGGCTGGCAAACATCGCCTGGCAGTTCACCAAATTCCCACCCGAGTTGCTGGACCGGCTCGTGGCGTGGCAAAGGGAGTTCGACGACAATTACGATCACCAGGCCGGCTGGCGATCGGCTGCGACACGGGATCGCTGGACTCACGACGCCAAACATCTGGCAACTGACGTGCAAGCGGAACTAGGCATCCGCACGCAGCTCGTCGTAGACCTCTGGCCATTGAAGGCCTGCCACTAGGAGAAATGCGTCGACGGGCGCACTCGTCTGGCGCGACGGCCAGCCGGTGACGCCTGCGTCCCCCGGCGACCTGGTCGGCTAGCTGGCTACCGGGCACCGGGCCAGACCCACTCAACGAGCTCAGTCACAGCGTGCGACCTCGTGCCGGAACCTCGGCGAACGCTATGGGGCTTTTGGCCAATAACAGGGTGAGAGGGCGCCAAGAAGGAGCAGCCGACCATGAGCAGATTGCGGAAGACACTGGTGACGTGCTGGGTTCGGGGCCAGCGTCGAGTCAGCCTGCGTGTAGGCGCTATGGTCAGCGCCGCCGTGGCGGTGATCATCGCAGTGGTGGCCGCTACGGTCGCGGGTGGGCCCCTAGACGCATCCGCGACGCCCGGCCCGGTGCTCAACAGCCCGCCGTCCCGGGCGGGGGTGGCGGGCGGGGGTGCCACCCCGGGTGGTGGGCGCGCGGCGGGCGACCCGTTCTGCGGGGGACTGGGCAAGCGGTACCAGGCGTCGTCGGCCGCGTGGGCGTTCTGCAAGGGGCCGCTGCCGCACGGCCCGTCCACGCGGCCCGCGCACACGCAGCCGGCGGGCAAGGCCGTGCCCGGCACGCCGGGCAATGCCGATGCCGCCAGCACGACGGAGGATGTCAGCCCGGGTGGCCTGCGCAGCTATGGGCAGTCGGAAACCTCGATCGCCGCGTCGGGCCCATATGTGGTGGAGGCCTGGAACGACGCCACCGGGCTCTTCTCCGCCTGCCCGTCACGTAAGGCGCCGGCCCGGCCGGCGGCACCCCCGCGGCCCCGGTGTGCGAGCACGGCACTGGCCTGCACAAGGTGGGTAAGAACAAGCTCGGCGGCAAGCCATACCTGACCGTCCAGCAGCCGGACGACCACCGCCACTGCGAGTACGAAGGGGCCTCCGCGGCAGCCGACATTGCCACTGGCGGCCTGTACGTCGGCTAAGAATACAACTGGGCCACCAGTTTCTACGGCCCGTGCTACAACACGCCCCTCCAGAACATCGTGACCAGGGTGCCCAGGGACTGTCTTACTCTGCGCGCGGTCTCCACCTGCACCGGCCCGGCCGTCCGGGCCTCGGTGCCGGTGTTCTCGATCAGCGCGGCGAACCTACCCGGGTACCACTCGGCTCTTCTGCTGGCCAACGATTTCCCCCGGCTGGCGGTCAGCAGCCGTTCCGGCACGGTCAGCATGGTGTGGAACGACACCCGCCTCCACCCCTACGGTGACATCCTGCTGCAAAGCTTCACCCTGGCCTCGCTGCACCCGGTCCAGCCCACCCCCGTCGTGCTCGACACCCCCCACCACGGCGGGCTGGCCTTCATGCCCGCGGTATCGGCGGCCGCGTCCGGGCTGCTCGACGTGTCCTGGTTCTCCCGCGGCTCGGTGAGCACCGCCTACACCGCGGTGAAGGCGGCGACCGGGGTGAGCCCCCGGGCCATCACGACCCCCGCCGCGAACACCACGATCACCAACGTGGCGTCGAACTGGGACAACCAGACCTACGAACTCCTGCCCAACTTCGGCGACTACACCAGCAGCACGCTGGCGGTGACCGGCAGCAAACCGTACGCCGGCCGCACGCTGTACGTCGCCTGGACCGACGGCCGGATCGGCGTGCCGCAGCCCTTCGAGGCACACCTGCCCGCGGCGGGCGGGTAGATCCGCGCCGCCGTGATCCGGCCCGAACCGTAGGGCGGAAAACCTGTGGTTGAGTGACGGCCGCTCTGGTTGACTCGGTCCGTGATCACCGAGCCGGTGCTGATCTCGTCTCTTGAGCGGTACTGGGGCCTGACAGATGCTGACGTCACCGTGCATGACGGCGGCATGGGCTCCCAGACGTGGTTCGTGGACCTCGGCGCCCGGCGCTGGGTCGCGAAAGCGGTCGCACCGGCCGACGGCCGCCCATTCGCCGGAGGACTGGCGATAGCACAGCACCTCGAGGCATCAGGGATACCCGCCGGAGCCCCGCTTCCCGCAGCCGAGGGGCAACTTGCCGTTGAGCTGGATGACGGCTGGCTGGCGCTGCTGACCTGGGTGCCAGGTCACGCGCTCACCGGCCAGGACGACGCAGAACAAGCTCTCATCGGCAGGACGCTCGCCCGCGTGCATCGCGCCCTGGCTGGGTACACGCCTGAGGCTGCGGAGCGCTTTCACTGGGTGGACCCGGACGCTGGGCACCTGTCGCAACGGCCCTGGCTGCGGCCAGCCATCATCGGGGCACTCGATGGCCTCGGGCCCATCGGACCCGGCAGCGTGACGTGGGGGCTGTTGCACGCCGACCCTGCGCCGGGGGCATTCCGGCTGGACCCGGCGACGGGCCGATGCGGGGTGATCGACTGGAGCTACGTCCTTCAGGGCCCGCTGCTGTACGACCTGGCCTCTGCGGTCATGTATGTCGGAGGACCGGACCAGGCAAACGAATTGATCCGCGCCTACCTGAGCCAAGGCGCTGTCGGGCCCGACGAGGCGGCCCGGGGCCTGGCGCCGATGCTGCGATTCCGATGGGCCGTCCAGGCGAACTACTTCGCCTGGCGGATCTCCGAGAACAACCTGACCGGCATCAGCGGGCCACAGGACAACGAGAAGGGTCTAGAGGACGCCAGGCAATTCCTCACCGCCTGACTCCGGCTCCCGTCGTGCCTGCGAAGGCGGCGCGCGAGGCTAGGAACGGCCGTTCTGCCACTGCGGTTTGCGCTTTTCCAGGAAGGCGTGCATGCCCTCTCTGGCGTCGGGGAGCTGGCTGGTCGCCGCCATCACCTCGACCGCGTAGGCGTAGGCCTTGGGCTGGTCCAGGTCGATCTGGGCGTAGAGCGCCTGCTTGCCGATGCCCTTGCTCTGCGCCGAGCCGCGGGTCACGCGGTCGAGCAAGTCCTGTACGGCCGAGTCGAGCTGCCCGTCGGGGACGACCCGGTTGACCAGGCCCCAGTCGAGCGCGGTGGCCGCGTCGATGACGTCGCCGGACAGGGCCAGCTCGGCGGCGCGCTTGCGTCCCACGTTCCTGGCGATGGCCACCATGGGGGTGTGGCAGAACCAGCCGCCCTTGCCGCCGGGCGCGGCGAACCCGGCGTTCTCGCTGGCCACGGCCAGATCGGCGCTGGCCACGAGCTGGCAGCCCGCCGCGGTGGCCAGACCGTGCACCCGGGCCACCACCGGCTGCGGCACCTGCTGGATGAGGTTCATCAGTTCGGTGCAGGTCCGCAGCAGGGACCGGACGGCCGGCAGGTCGGCGTCGGCCACGTCGGAGAAGTCGTGCCCGGCGCTGAACACCGGCCCGTTGCCGGCCAGCACGATGCCCAGCGCGTCGCTGTCCCCGACCTCGCCGAACGCGGCGATGAGCTCGCGCATGTGCGCCAGCGACAGGGCGTTACGCCGCTGCGGACGGTTCATCGTGATCGTGGCGAACTCGCCCGACCGCTCGACCAGGATGTGCTCGTAAGCCATGGCAGCCTCCTCGGCACCGAGCCTACGCCGGCCCGTGCCCGCCGCCAGTCTCGTTACCTGTGGGCGGCGGTGGCCCACCGCAGGGTGAAGCGCTCCAGCGTGTAGCCGAACGCGTTCACCGTGGGCTGCACGAAGCTGTCCCTGATCGTCGTCGTGGCCTGGTTTTCCGCCGCGGCGATGAGCGGCCTGGTGATCTGCGGCTCGTGGACCGCCTTGCTGAACGCGATCTGCTGGGCCTGCGCGTACAGCACCGCCGGTGAGAACTGGGGCTTGATCACCAGACCACAGGCCAGACCGGGATAGGTCCAGCTGTGCTGGACGTTCAGCGGCTTGGACGGGATGTTGTTGATCGTCACCTGGCTGGCCGACTTCGGGAGCTGCGGACTGGGCAGCATCATGCTCACCGCCGCCTCGCCCGGCTGGCCCGCCTTCGGGGCCTTGAGAATCTGGAGCCGGTAATGGCCGCTGTCCTTGGACCACCAGGACGATCCCGGATTCAGGTTCACCGTGGCGGACGCGTGCCCCACCGCGTAGAAGGTGCTGGCGTACCAGCACGGGAACGGCCCGACGCTCTTGGACACCTTGTGGGTGAAGACAAAGCTGAAATTGGCCTGGCCGAGCGCTGGCCTGGATATTCCCTCGATCTTCTGCAGGACCCACGGGCCGATATCGGTATTGGTCGTCGTGCCCGCGGTTATGGTCTGCCACGGCCAGCCGAACTTGATATGCGGCAGGTGTGCGTTGATACCCACCACGTGCAGCATCGCGGACAGCGCGACCAGCACCGCCCAGGCGACGCCCCGGCGGAAGATCAGGCCCGCCACGACCACGGCCGCGCCCCATTTGGCCCACAGCGGGATACGGCGGCGGCGCCTGCCCCTGCCGGGCCGGCCGCCCGGCTGACCGGGATCGACCAGGTCGTTGCCGTCTGCGTCGTGCGAGCGCAACGGCGGGATCTGCCCGGGCAGGAGCCGAACCACTCTGTCCACCTTCCTTCTACGTGGGTGCCGATAAGCCAGTGCCAATGAGACTGGGTTGATGGAGGTCAGGCGACCAGGGGCGACGCCATGACCGGGTAGTTCAGGCAGCGCAGGACGGGCACCGCCCCGAACGGCATCCGGAATCGGGTGCCGGGCCTATCGGGGGCGTGCGGCTCGTCAATGTTGGGCCAGCGCATATTGATCTTGTGGACGGTCAGGCCCGCCACGGAGTAGGGGAATTCCATGGCAGACGTCCGGTGCGCTTTAAGCAGCGCTCCCCAGCGGAATGCCGCGTAAACATTGGCCAGATCACGCACGGAAAGGTCGGCGCCGGAGGTGAGGTCGATGCCGTACACCGCGTCGGCTAGTTCGATCAGCTCCTCGGCGCATTGCGCCAGCGCTTCGGACTTGGTCCGGTAGACCGTGTGGTCCGGGTTGCGGGTGCCGAGTTTTTCCCCGTGCACCGGCGAGTAGCGCGGCTTGGCCTCGCACTGCATCCAGTCGCACGTGGCCAGCAGTTCCCAGCGCAGCCCGAAGCCGCTCGCCACGTCCTGGTACAGGGACTCCGACCGCTGCAGGGGCACATTGGCCAGCGCCAGGAACGAGTTCCTGACCGGCCGCGGCAGCGACTCGTCGTACCGCGCGGCGGTCTCGTGTTCGCCCGGGGCGAGGCGCGCCGGTGCAGGCACGTGCCTGGGGGCGGGCACGCGCGCGGTCGCGGTCATGGCCGAGCGGGGTGCCGGGGCCGGGGTGCGTTCGGCCAGCAGGGTCGCGGTCTGCGTCCTGGCCTTGGCGCTCGGCGACGGCTCCGGGGCTGGAGCGACGGGCCGCGCGCTGCCGCCGCGGACCGGCCCAGTCTGCGTGGCTCGCGGTGCGGATGTCGCACCCGGAATCTGCGCTTGCGGCGCGGTCCTCGCCCGGGCGGACGACGTGGGGGCGGTCGCCCGGGGCGACGTGCGCGCGGGGGTGGTGCCCGTCGCCGTGCCGGCGGGACGAGCAAGACCGCGGCGAGTGGTGGGAGCGGACCCCGTCGCGCGGGGCGGCGTTGTGGGTGCCGGGTGGGAGGCGGGGACTGAAGGGACGGGCGGCGACGGTGTGCTCACCGGGGCCGGTGTGCCGACGTGACGCGGTCGGCCGCTATGGCCCGGGGCGCCTCGGCCGCCGGCCGGTCCGGTGGCGTGCGCACCAGTGCCCGTGTGCATGCTGCCCGGCCGCGAGCCGCCCGGGTGCTGGGCGGGCGCGGGCGGTGAGACTGCTGCGGGCGGGCCCTTCGTGGGGGAGGTCAGGCCGGGGATGCTGGCCGCGCCGGGCTTGGCCGGGTGCGCCTTGGGAGCGGCGGGATGAGCGGGTGCGGCCTGGTCGTACTGGTACAGGTGGTACTGCTTCATCAGGCTGACGAGGTCCTGGCCGTACTGCGGGTTGGTGGCGTAGACACCGGTCAGTGCCGAGGCGAACGCGTCGGGGTCGTCGCGCTGGTCCATCGCGGCCCGGTAGTCCCCGCCGGTGGCCAGCAGCTTGCCGTGGTCCTCGATGCTCTGCGCCACGTTGTGGTAGGCGCGGAACGACGCGATCGTCACCTGCCAGTGCCCGTCCACGTACTCGTCCGTGAGCTGCGTGTCGCTGCCGGCCGGGCCGCTGCCCTTCATGCCGAACAAGTTGTGCGACTGGGTGGCCAGGCCGCTTTGGCCCCAGCCTGACTCGTTGATGGCCTGGGCGATCGTGACCGAGGCCGGCACGCCGTACTGACGCTGCGCCGCGATCGCTCCCGGCGAGACCTGGGCGATGAAGGCGCGCTGGGCCTTGGTGAGCTGAACCGGGGCGGCGGCCGCCGGCGCGGGCTGAGCACGGCGTGCGGCGCCCGACCGGGCGGACCCGGTCGACCCGGCTGGCGCTTTCCCGGCCGCACCGGCGCCGGGGATCGCGGCCGCGCCGTGGCTGGCCCGCTGGAACGTGGCGGGCGGCCCGAAGCGGACGGCCCCGGGAACGTCCGCTTCGGCCGTCCCGCCCGCGTGGCCCGGCGCGAGGTCCTGGGGCGCGCCGGTGTGGTGGGTGTGCGCGGTCTGCGTCCGCGCCCGGGAATTCGCGGCGGGCCGGTGCCGGTGCGCGTGCCCAGAGGCCGGGATGGGGACCCCCACGCCGGGGATGCTCGCGTCCGCGGTCTGGGCCTGGCTGCCGTCCTGGTTGGCCGTGGCCGGCTGGTTCTGAGTGGCGGCCTGGTCCACGTCGGCCGAGGTCTGGCCGTCGCTGCCGTTGCTGGCCGAGGCGCTGTTGTCCGACGCGCCGCTGGCCGAGCTGGGGCCGGCAGTGGCGGGCTGCTCGGCGTTGTCCACGAAGCCGACGACGCCGTCGGTGCCCAGCGGCACGCGGTACTCGTGCGCGTTGACGGAGAAGTTGGGCAGCGAGTCGCCGCCGATGGTGGACAAGACTCCGTGGCTGTACTTGGTGACCACCTCGACGTGGCCGTCGAACAGGACCCAGTCACCAGGCAGCGGCCGGTATCGGTCACCCAGCCGATGCCAGCGATGATGGGCCTGCGCGTCCTGCAGAACCGACGTGATGCCGGGCGAGGCCGGGTTGGCATCGACCCGGACGTCGGCCCAGGCGTGCAGCGGCCAGGGGTAGGACGTGCCGCCGGTCACCCAGCTCTCCCGGCCGGTCACCTTCGAGGCCAGTTCGAGCGTGAGGCTGGCGAAGGCGGCGCACGACTCGCCGTGGTCGGCGCCGCCGATGCTGTCATGCTCCCAGATCAGCGCCTCCATCTCGTACGGCGTACGGGTCTGCGCCAGCCGCAGGTAGTACTGCGCGGCGTTGACGATGGCCGAGCGGAACGTGACGTCGGTGGACGCGGCCGGCTTGGCCATCTGGCGCAGAGCCAGCAGCCGCACCTGGGCCGGGGTGGGCTTGGGCAGGTGGGCGGGGCCGTGCGGGGTGACGGAGAATCCGGTGATGGTTCCGGTCGCGCCCAGGCTCACCACCGCGGTGGCCTGCTGCCACCAGGGCTTGCTGGTCGTGGTCATCGGGCCAACCCCCTTCGGGCACGCGGCGGACTCATGGCTGGCGGGACGCAATCGGCGACGGGACTGGGAGAGCATGAGCACCAGGAGGCATGGGACTAGGAGGGCACTGGCACGGTCAGGGCGCTGACTGCTTGGCGCCGGGCAGGTGCTGCAGGATCGCCTGGACCTGGGGGGCGCCCGGGTCATCCGCGTACTCGAACAGCGTCCCGGCGTTCTGGGCCTGCTGGGGCGTGGCGCCCATCCACTTCTGGTACACGTCGGTCACGAGGGCGGCCTGCCCGGCCGGGGTCGTGATCGGGGCCGCGCACAAGCTCGGGTAGCCCGTGCGCTTCTTGAGCGCGGAGGAGCCGGTGTACCGCAAACAGTTGGACGGATCGCTCTGCAGTCCAGACTGGACGACCGGCTGCCCGTGGTTGCCGGTGATCGTGGCCCCGCCGATGATGTTGTTGATCGCTCGGGCCGCGACCTGCAGGCTGTCCTGGGCGTTGGCCGCGCTGTAGGGGCTGTGCAGATTCAGTGACCAGGCCACCTCGCCGCCCTGCTGCGGGGTGATCGGCTCGAGCCCCAGCCGCCCGGTCTTCGCGTCGCCGTAGGCCGGGTTTCCACCGCTGGTGAGCAGCGCGAACACCCAGAGGATGGCGGTCGTGCCCTTGGCGCAGGCGAAGTTGACCTGGTTCGGCTCGGATCTGACGTCGGGATTGTGGCAGGCCTTCGCCGCCTCGGTCTGGACCCTGGTCACACTGGCGGGCCAGGACGCCCCGCCCCCGGCCAGCATCACCGTGAGGATCACGCCGAGCACGCCGGCCAGCGCCGCGACGATGATCAGCTTGCGCTTGCTGGTCAGGCCCGGCGAGTAGACGTTGGACCGGCCGTTGTCCAGCAGCGACTTGGCCCGGTCCTGCGGGGCGTGCACCCGGTCGTCCGGCGCGGGGAGATGCGGATCGAAGTCGATAAGGACGCTCGCGTCTGAGCGCTGGGGTTCCCGATCGGGGATGATGTCCCGCACACGAGACAGGCGCTGCGTCCTGCTGTGCGCGTCATATCCATGGCGCGTTGTCATTCCTCACCCCTAGTGCCACCCGCGGGCATGCGGGCAGCGTCTAGTGACCCTTGTGGAACTGTGCTTTTCCGAACTGCTTACCGTTGCCGAAGTTGGAATCTCGGCCGGGGTGGGGGAAGGCGCCCGGCGGCCGCGGTCGGCGCATCACTGGCGGGATGTCCGCTCGCGACCTGGGATGTCAGTTCTACCATCTCCCAAAATAGAACACAAGTACGATTGTCGAAAACGTTCCGATCCCTGTTCGAACGAATATACGCCTGATCGAAAAACTGTTCAAGCGGTTGGCCGAGGTCCACAGCCCGGGCCGGGGCCTAGGTCGGCGGCGAAACCGGCGTCAGCTCGAATCGGTGGCCGGCATCTCCGCGGCCGCTTCGGCCAGGGATTCGGGCTCGCTCGACAGCGATCCGGCCGGGCCCGTCAGCGATTCGGCCTCGGCCCGCACCTTCGCCGCCTCCTCGTCCCGGCCCAGCGTGGACAGGATCGCGATCAGGCTGTCCACAGAACGGGCCAGGCTGTTGTGGTGCCTGCCCGGGTCGGCGTCGGCCAGGCGGCGCCTGATCGACGCCGCCTCCCTGGCCGGGGCCAGCGCCGCGCCGGGGCGGCCGAGCCCGGAGTACATGATGCCCAGGTTGGCCAGCGCCCTGGCCAGCTCGGGCCGATAGCGATCCGGATCGATGGCGGCCAGTTCGCGGAAGGTCACCACGACCTCTTTGGCCGGGCCGACGGAGTCGGCCGGGCGGCCGAGCTGGCGGAAGGTGATGCTGAGGTTGGTGAGCGAGGTGGCCAGCTCGGCCCGGTACTGATCTGGGTCGGCCGCGGCCAGTTCGCGGCGCAGTTCGACCGCCTCCTGCTCCACCGGCGCCGAGTCCTCGGGGCGGCCCGCCCGCGAGAACCAGATGCCGAGGTTGGTGAGCGCGGTAGCCAGGTCGGGTCGGTACCGGTCCGGTTCGGCCACCGCGAGCTCGCGGAAGATCGCGACCGCCTCCTCCTGGGCCCGCAGCGCCTCGGCCGGCCGGTCCTGCTCGGAGTGCCAGATGCTCAGGTTGGTCAGCGAGGTGGCGAGTTCCGGCTGGTAGCGAGCCCGCCCCGCCGCGGCCAGATCTCGGAAGATGGTGGCTGCCTCTTCGGTCGGCGGCACGGCGTCGTCGGGCTGCCCCAGCATGGAGAACCACACGCCGAGATTGGTCAGGGACGACGCGAGCTCCGGCCGGTACCGCCCCGGGTCGGCGGCGGCGAGCTCGCGGTAGAGGCCGACGGCAGCCTGTTCGGCCGCGAGCGCCTGGTCGGCCCGGTCGGTGTCGTACAGCCGCACCGCGAGGTTGGTGAGCGACGCGGCCAGCTCCGGCCGGTAGCGCCGCTGCCGGGCCGTAGCGGCCCGGTGGCCGCCCGGGCGTTTCCCTCCGGGCTCGGCGTTGGTTCCCCTGGCCTGGTCCAGTTCGGCTAGAAGCCGGGCGGCCCGGTCGTCCCACTCCGCCCCCGCCTCGGGCGCGGTGTGCAGGGGCAGCGACTCGCGGGCGCGCAGCGTGGCGATGAGGCTGGCCTCGGCCAGGACCCGGCTGGGGTGGGGCAGGTCGAGGGCGATCTGCGCCAGCACCTCGGGGGCCGCCGGGGCGTTGCCGAGCGCGTCGCACAGCAGGTCAGCCAGGGCGCGATGGCCCCGGAGCGCGACCCTGGCGGCCGGCACGGCCAGGTGGGCCAGGTCGTAGTTCAGCGCGGCCTCGAGCACCGCGGCCGCGGTCGGGGCGTGCGTGCCGGCCCAGGCCAGCATGGACAGCGCATGCTCCGCCTGGCCGGGCGGCAGGTGCCGCAGCAGGCCCCGGGCCAGCACCTCGTCCGCGGCGAGCAGGTCGGCCACGTGAGTCTCGGCCAGCATCTCCGGCCGCAGGGTGCCAAGGCGTCCGTCCGCCTCGGACGGGTAGAGCCCGCCCAGCCACTGGGCCCACCGGGCGCGCTCTTCCTGCGCGCTGCCGGACAGGTGAGGCAGCCGCGCCAGCACCGTTTGCGCCTCGGCGACGCTGCCCGCCCCGGTGAGCGTGGCGGCCGCCACGACCTGGGCGATGAGCTCCTCATCATCGGGCAGCCCGGCGGCCGCCGCGGCCCGCCGCCAGTAGCGTGCCTCCCAGCGCAGCAGGGCGCGCAGCACGCCGCCATCGATGACCACTCGCGACGGGCGGCCGGGGTCGGCGGCCGATTCCAGCACGGCCAGCAGGGCCGCGGCGTGCAGCAGCAGGACCGGCAGCCGCATGGCTGACCGCTCGACCTCCACGGCCCCCGGCTCCGCCAGGGAGAGCGTGCGCGCGAAGTAGGGCACGGCCGCGGCCGCGACTTCGCTGTCGGCCGTCTGCACGCTCAGCGGCGGGTCCAGCCGCAGCGGCGGCGCGGTGAGGAGCGATCCGGCCTCGGGTTCCCCGGCCAGCCGGTCCCACCATTCGCCCAGCGACCTGGCCACCAGGACCACCCGGACGGGGCCGGGGTCGGCTAGCACGGACCTCAGCAGGTCGGCCAGGCCGGACCGGGTGTCCGCCTCGTCCACCACGAGCAGCAGGCGGCCCGAGCTGACCGCGCGCGCCTGGGCCACGACGCTGCCTTCGCCGCCGTCGGCCACCGGCCGCCACAGTGCCCCGCCGGCCTCCCATTCGGCGGCCAGCCGCAGGGCCAGCCTGGTCTTGCCCACCCCGCTGGTGCCAACGATGACCGCCACGGCGTGCGGCTCGTCCGCGGCGCACCAGGCGCGCAGGTCGGCCAGTTCGTCGCCGCGGCCGCTGAAACCGACGACGTGACGGTCCGCGCGCAGCAGGACCGCGACGCCAATCGCGGCCACGGCCTGCTCACCCGCGGCGTTGGCGCTGGCTCGCTCGGCCGCGGGCTCGTTGCGCGCAGGCGCTCGCCGTCCCAGCCTGAATCCCACACCCCTGTCATACCCACCCAGACCGGGATATGCCGTGCCACCTGCGCAATAACTAGACCATTAAACGTCCAAGGACCCTCCGAAACCGCCGAAATCCCTATCCGTGCGCGGTTTGTGGGGGTTTGGGGAGACGGAAAAAAATATATGTAACGGCCCGGGTTCCCCGTCGTGGGAACCCGGGCCGCGTGGTGCCGAGTCAGTCAGCTTTCGCGTTGATCAAGGCTCTGCGTCAGCCGGAGATCGGGAGGATGTTGCCGTGCCGGTCCCAGGTGGCGCTGAAGCTGGGGCCACTCAGCGGGCTGACCGTGTCGAGCGAGACGAACCCCCTGTGCAGCGGGTCGACCATGTCGATCGGGGAGTTGGCGAAGCCGGCCACGTTCTTGACCGGGCTGCCGTCGACCGAGGCCGTCGCCCCGGACAGCATGGTGTTCTTGAAGTTGGCCAGCTCGGCCAGGAAGCACTTGCCTGAGGCGTTGCACAGCTCGGGACGCTCGACGATCCACTCGGCCGAGTTACGCTCAGCGTTCTTGTTCTTCGCCGACACAGAGAACGTCTTGCCGCTGGTCAGGTCGGTCTCGGTCATGGTGAACTTGCCACTCGCGTAGCGCACCGACACGTCCATGATGTCGCCCGGCTTCACGTTGTAGACCAGCGCCGACGGGCCGGGGAACATCTCGTACCAGGCCACGTACCTCGGGGTGGTGCCGGTCGCCCCGCCGCAGAACGCGAACGTGCCGTCCTGCTCCACCGTCTGGTCGCGGAAGCCGTCGATGCCGACCCAGTTCGAGGTGTACTGGTTCTTGATGCCCGGGCAGGTCACCGCGGGCTGCACGAACGTGGAGTGCACATAGTTATACTTCTTGGCCCCGAGCGCGCCGAAGCCCGACCAGTTCTCGCTCACCGTGGTCGAGGTGCTGAAGCCGCTGACCCGGTTGATGAGCCCGCCCGGCTGCACGGTCATGTGACCGACGTGCATGGGCGTGCCGTGGCTGTGGGTGCTGCTCGCACCGGCTACCCCCGGGGCGCCGACAACCGTCGCGCCGCACATAAGGCCAGCCGCTGCCAGTGAAAGCAACCGCTTCATGGAGATCCCGCTCCTCTCGATGGCGACAAGAGATCCAGACCAGGCCAAACGCTGTCCGGACCGTCGCACGCATAACGTAACGTGACTCCGCCCAGTTCAGTCGGCTATGTCACAATTTCGTGACCTTGAAACGCTTGCGATATTGCTGCGACATTGCGGTGACCTGAACGGCTTCGCCGAGGAGCCAATGCCGACGGTGGGACCTGAACCGGACGGGGATATGGTAGGGACCTCGATCCGCTCGGATGGCATGGGATGGCGGCCGGTGATTCGCGACGAGGCCCCAATCGGCTGCGTCGGCGTGCTCATTGTGGGCAGCAGGGGGGCCGAAGGGCCCGGGGAAGTGCTCGTCAAGGTGCGCGGCGGCACGGAAGCGTACATCGCGTGGTCCGAGGAGCCGCTGCCCAAGGACGCAACGGTGCTGGTCATCGACTCACGGGGGTCGCGGGCCGTGGATGTGATGGAGTGGACCGGCTCGCCGGAGCCGGGCGCCGAACTTGACTAGGAGATAGTGCGATGCTCGGTTATCGAGTGCCAGCGGCCGACCAGGCCATGCTGATTTCGGGTGGCAGGCGTTCCAGGAGCGGTGCGCCATTCCGGGTTCTGATCGGGCACGGCACTTTCGTGAACCCGTTTATCCGCCGGGTTGGGCTGCTCACCCTCGCCATGTGCGAGTCGGAGGTCCAGGAGACCTGCGTGACCGGGCAGGGCATCTCGGTCAATGTCCGCGCGGTCATCGCGTTCAAGGTCGGCAACGACGAGGAGAGCATCGTCAACGCGGGCCAGCGGTTCCTGTCTGACCAGAACCAGATGTCGGTGCTGACCGGGCGGATCTTCGCCGGGCACCTGCGTTCGATCGTCGGCTCGATGACCGTCGAGGAGATCGTCACCGAGCGGCAGAAGCTGGCCACCGAGGTGCTCGACGGGTCGAAGGCGGAGATGGCCAAGATCGGGCTCATCGTGGACTCGCTGCAGATCCAGTCCATCGACGACATGGGCACCGGCTACATCGACGCGATGGCCGCCCCGCACGTCTCCGCCATCCAGCGGCAGGCGAAGATCGCTCAGGCGCAGGCCGACCAGGCCGCGGCCGAGGCTCAGCAGGCGTCGGCGCGCAAGCAGGCGGAGTACGCGCGGCAAACGGCCGTCGTGCAAGCCGAGTACAAGGCCCAGATCGACAAGGCCCAGTCCGAGGCCGCCCAGGCCGGGCCGCTGGCGCAGGCGCAGGCGCAGCGGGACGTGCTAGCCGCGCAGACCGAGCTCGCGCAGCGCAATGGCGAGCTTCGCCAGCAGCAGCTGGTGGCCGAGATCGTCCGGCCGGCCGAGGCCGAAGCGGAGAAGGTGCGCACCCTGGCCCGCGCCGAGGCGGAGCGGATGACGATCCTGGCCGAGGCCGCCGCGTCGCACAACCGGGTCGCACTCGACCGGACCCTGATCGACCAGTTGCCGCAGATCGTCAAGGAGGCGGCGGCCGGCCTGGCCGGGGCCAACGTCAGCGTGCTGAACGGCGCCGACGGACTCGGCGAGATCGCGGCCGGGCTGGTCGGCCAGGGCCTGACGATCCTGGACTCGGTCAGGTCCAGCCTGGGTTCTGGCGCCAGCACGCCGCCGCCCCCGCCCGCGCTGCCCCAGCAGGGCGACGGGCAGTCGGCCAGCTAGCAATTCTCCAACACCCGCAGCGGGCGGTAGCAAAGAAGGCCAAGCGGGCGGCAGCCAAGAAGGAGAGCACCGGATGATAATCAAGGCGCGGGGTGTGGTGGCGACGGGTAAGGGCGCGCCGGTGCAGATGGCCACGGTGCTAGTCCCCGACCCCGGCCCTGGGGAGGCGCGCGTCCGGGTGCAGGCCTGCGGGGTGTGCCACACCGACCTGCACTACCGGGAGGGCGGGATCGGCGACGAGTTCCCCTACCTGCTCGGGCACGAGGCGGCGGGCGTGGTGGAGTCGGTCGGCAGCGACGTGACCGAGGTCGCGCCGGGTGACTTCGTGATCCTGAACTGGCGGGCCGTGTGCGGCCAGTGCCGGGCGTGCGCCCGGGGCAAGCCGCAGTACTGCTTCGCCACCCACAACGCCCACCAGAAGATGACCCTGGAGGACGGCACTCTGCTGTCGCCCGCCCTCGGCATCGGCGCTTTCGTCGGCCACACACTGGTGGCGGCCGGGCAGTGCACCAAGGTCAACCCCGCCATCCGCCCCGAGGTGGCCGGGCTGCTCGGCTGCGGCGTCATGGCCGGGATCGGCGCGGCGATCAACACCGGGGGCGTGACCCGCGGTGATTCGGTCGCGGTGATCGGCTGTGGCGGCGTGGGCGGTGGCGCGCTGCTCGGCGCCAACCTGGCCGGGGCCAAGACGATCATCGGCGTGGACGTGGACGACCGCAAGCTGGAGTGGGCCCGCGGCTTCGGCGCGACGCACGTGATCAACGCCAAGACGACCGACCCGGTGGCCGGTATCAGGGAGCTGACCGGCGGCGACGGCGCGGACGTCGTGATCGAGGCGATCGGCAGGCCGGAGACCTACAAGCAGGCGTTCTACGCGCGCGACCTGGCCGGCACGGTGGTCTTGGTCGGCGTGCCGACCCCGGACATGCGGCTCGACCTGCCGTTGCTGGACTACTTCGGCCGGGGCGGCGCGCTCAAGTCGTCCTGGTACGGCGACTGCCTGCCCAGCCGGGACTTCCCCATGCTGGTGGACCTGCATCTGCAGGGGCGGCTGCCGCTGGACCGGTTCGTGAGCGAGACGATCGCCGTGGACGGAGTGGAAGAGGCGTTCGCGAAGATGTCGCGCGGCGAGGTGCTCCGGTCGGTCGTCATTTTCTGAACCTCGACCACCACTACTACCCCGCCACTCACCTTTCCCACACGCATACCTCAACCACCCCACCCACCTTCCCTACCCGTAAACCTCAACCACCCCACCCACCTTCCCTACCCGTAAACCTCAACTATGGTTGGGAGTCATGGAACGGCCTCGTTGGGATCATGCGGAGCTGACCGTGGGGGAGGTCGCCGCCCGGAGCGGGGTGAACGTGTCGGCGCTGCATTTCTACGAGCGCAAGCTCCTGATCAGCAGTCGGCGGACCGCGGGCAACCAGCGGCGGTACCGCCGCGACGTGCTGCGCCGGGTGGCGCTGATCCGGATCGCGCAGCGGGTGGGCATACCACTGGCCGACATCCGCGCCGCGCTGGACGAGCTGCCCGGCGGCCGCACCCCGAACCGGGAGGACTGGGCCAGACTGTCCAGCCGCTGGCAGGCCGAGCTGGACGAGCGCATCCACCGGCTCGGGCAGTTGCGGGACGCCTTTGCGGACTGCATCGGCTGTGGCTGCCTGTCCATCGACCGGTGTGAGCTGGCCAACCCGTGCGACGACCTCGGGACGGCGGGGTCGGGGCCACAGCGGCTGGGCTAGTAAGAGCGACCGAAGATGAGGCGGGTGCCGTAGGCCGACGGCTGATCGCACCGCACGCACCGGCCCTCCTCGGGGGGGCCGTCGTTCGGGATGCAGCGTGGCGTCGCGGACGTCTCGGCCTTGATGTCGTCCTCGCACTCCGGCTGCCCGCAGTGCAGCGCCAGCGCCCAGCCGGTCTTGACCGCCTCGGTGAACTTCTCCCAGGAGTTGACCGTGAGCGTGTGGCTGTCCCTGAACTCGGTGGCCCGCGCCATCAGCAGGTTCTGGAAGGCGGCGAGCTCGAATTCGAGCCGGGCCGGGGCCGAGTCGAGCGACACCGAGGTCTTGCCTTCGCCGATTCGCAGTGACATCAGCGCGGAGCCATCGGCCAGGTCGCGCGGACCGAGCTCGAGCCGGATCGGCACGCCGCGCATCTCCCAGTCGTTGAACTTGAACCCGGGGGACAGCTGCTGCCGCTCGTCCACGTGCACCCGGATGCCGGCCCGGCGCAGCCGCTCGGCCAGCTCGCGAGCGGGCGGAAGCACCTGCTCGGCCTGGTCACCGCGGCCGATCGGCACGATCACCACCTGGTAGGGCGCGAGCAGCGGCGGCAGCACGAGCCCCTTGTCGTCGCCGTGCGTCATGATGACGCCACCGAGCATCCGGGTGCTCATGCCCCACGACACGGTGTGGCAGTACCGCTCCTCACCGTCTTCGCCGGCGTACCGGATGCCGAAGGCGCGGGCGAAGTTCTCGCCCATGTAGTGCGACGTGCCCGACTGCAGCGCCCGGCCGTCGCGCATCATGCCCTCG
>DATAWQ010000135.1:0-29258 GCA_036267135.1 Streptosporangiaceae bacterium
CCACCTCGTCTACGTGCTGAACGCCCTGAACGGCGGCTCGGTTCAGGGTTACTTTTCGTTCTTCGGCCGGCTGGTCCCCATCCCCGGATCGAACCGGCCGCTGCACCTCGACCCGACCGCGACCCCGCAGTTCGTCAACACACCGGGCCAGGTCGCGTTCTCACCCGACGGGTCGCAGCTCATCGTGACGACCAAGGCCAACGGCAACGACATTGACGTGTTCGGTGTCGGCTTCGCTGGCGAACTGAGCCACAACCCCGTGGTGAACTCCGAGCCCGGCGCGGTTCCGTTCGCCATCTCCTTCGACCCGGCCGGTCAGCTCGTGATCGCCGAGGCGGGCACCAACGCGCTGGCCAGCTTCGACCTGCACGCGAACGGCAAGCTCACCCAGCTCGACCAGGTGGGCACCGGGCAGATGGCGACCTGCTGGGTGGTCTCGGACGGGTCGCACCTGTTCGCGGAGAACGCCGGGAGCGCCAACGTCACCAGCTTCGCCGACGGGCACGCCGGCCAGCTCACCGTGCTCGGCCAGACCAGCACCGACCCGGGCACCGTCGACGCGGCCGTCTCACCGCACGGCCGTTACCTGTACGTGCAGACCGGCGGCAACGGGATCGTGGACGAGTTCTCCGTGAAGGGCGGCTCGCTCACCCAGATCGGCAGCGTCACCGTGGCCAACGCGGCCGGTGGCGAGGGTATCGCCGCCGCGTGACCCAATCCTGCTAGCACAGCCCTTCTGACCGGGGACGCGACGCCGGCGGCGGCACAGCCAGCCGGGGCGCCGCGTCCCCTACCATGCCCAGATGGACGTCCTCGAACCCGTGGTGCAGCCCTATGCGTGGGGCTCGCGGTCCGCGATAGCGGA
The DNA here is from genome assembly GCA_036267135.1 of Streptosporangiaceae bacterium. Taxonomy (GTDB): domain Bacteria; phylum Actinomycetota; class Actinomycetes; order Streptosporangiales; family Streptosporangiaceae; genus PALSA-505. Next base: position 866 of record DATAWQ010000135.1, read on the forward strand.
ATTCCAGGGCAGGCCGGCGCCGGCGCCGGGGCCAGAGGCGGAGCTCTGGATGGGGGCCCACCCGTCCTCCCCATCCGGGCTCATCCGCGACGGCCGCCGGACCACACTGGACCAGGTGATCACGGCCGACCCCGCGGCCGCGCTCGGCCCGGCGTGCGCCGCCAGGTTCGGGCCCAGGCTGTCATTCCTGCTGAAGATTCTGGCGCCGGAGAAAGCCCTGTCGATCCAGGTCCACCCCGACCGGGCCCAGGCCGAGGCCGGTTACCTGGCGGAGAACGAGCGCGGCATCCCGCTGCACGGCCGAGCCCGCAATTACGTGGACGACTGGCCCAAGCCTGAGCTGCTGTGCGCGGTCACCCGGTTCGAGGCACTCGCCGGATTCCGGGCCACCCAGGACCTGCTCACCCTGCTGGCTGAACTCGACGCCGAGCCGCTGCGGCCGGTGGCCGACGAACTGGCCGGGGGCGGTGATTCCGGGCGGCTCGGCGCGCTGGCGACGGTACTGAGCTGGTCGTCGGCCCAGCAGGAGGACCTGCAGCAGAGCGTGCTAACCGCCTGCGCCAGGCTGACCGCGGGCGGCGGCCGGTACGCGGCCACCTGTGACGCCATACTGCGCATTGCGGCCGATCACCCGGGCGACCCGGGCGTGGTGGCCGCGCTGCTGCTCAACTACTCGGTGCTCGAGCCGGGGGAAGCCCTCTACATGCCGGCCGGCGGCCTGCACGCCTACATCAAGGGAGTCGGCGTCGAGATGCTGGCCAACTCCGACAACGTGTTGCGGGCGGGGCTGACACCCAAACACGTCGACGTGCCCGAGTTGCTGCGGCTGGTCGACCCGTCGGTGGCGGTGCCGGTGATCAAGCCGAGGCCGGTGGGGCCGGCCACGGTGGTCTATGACACTCCGGCGCCCGAGTTCCGGCTCTACCGGATGAACGTGACCGCCGACCCTGAACGGGCTGACTCTGTGCGGGCCGGCACCGTGGCGCTGCCGCACGACGGACCGCGCATCGCCTTGTGCGTGGAGGGCTCCGTGGACCTGCGCAACCAGACGGGCGGTGCGGTGGCGCTCAGGCGGGGCGAGTCCTGCTTCCTGCCCGCCAGCGACGGCGTGGTCACCGCCGCCGGGTCAGCCGTGCTGTTCGTCGCAACCAGCGATTGCTCAAGGTAACCGGGGGTCCCGCGTGAGTACCAGCTATCTCGTCGGCCGTGGCATCGCCGACGTCACCGGTGAGGCCGCCGACTGCGGCATGCTCGGCTACGGCAAGTCCAGCCAGGTGACGGCCGGCCTTCATCTGAGGCTGCGCTGCCGCTCGTTCATCGTCGCCGAGAACGCGGACCAGGTGGTGGTGGGGGAGCGCCGGACGACCGGGCCGGGCGGCGGGAAGCGAGTCCTGATCGCGGTGGCCGAGCTGCCGCTCATGTTCGAGGGGGTCCGCCGGGCCGTGCTCGACCGGCTGGCCGAGCGGTTCGGAACGCTCTACGGCGACGAGAACGTGCTGCTCACCGTCACCCACACGCACAGCGGGCCGGGCGGGTACGCGCACCACCGGCTGTACAACACGACCACGCATGGCTTCCGCCCGCGCACGTTCGGCGCGATCGTGGACGGCATCACCGAATCGGCCGTCAGGGCGCACGAGGATTTGGCGCCCGCCGACCTTTACCTGACCCACGGGGAACTGCACGACGCGAGCAGCAACCGGTCGCCCACCGCGTTCGCCCGCAACCCCGAACCGGACCGGGCCGCCTTCCCCGGCCAGATCGATCCCCAGACCAGCCTGCTGCGGTTCGAGCGCGACGGCCGCCTGACCGGGGCGATCAACTGGTTCGCCACGCACGGCACCAGCCTGACCAACACCAACCGGCTGATCAGCTCGGACAACAAGGGCTACGCGGCCTACCACTGGGAGCGGCTCGTCCACGGCGTGGACTACCTGGCCGACCCGGCCGCGACCGGCTTCGTCGGGGCGTTCGCGCAGACCAACGCCGGGGACATGTCACCGAACCTCAATCACCGGCCGGGCAGCGGCCCCACCGAGGACGAGTTCGAGAACACCCGCATCATCGGCCTGCGCCAGTACGAGGCCGCCGCCGCGCTGAGCACCGAGCGGGCGCCGGCGCTGGCGGGCGGGCTCGATTACCGGCTGACCCATCTCGATATGTCCGACGTCAGCGTGCTCTGCGGAGGCCGGCAGCACCGCACGACCAAGCCGTTCGCGGGCGCGGCGGCGTTCGCGGGCACCGACGAGGGGCCGGGGTTCGGCGGCTTCCGGCAGGGCCGCAACCCGCTGTGGGACGGGCTGGCCGGCCTGGTCTACCGGATGTCGCCCCGGCTGCGCGACGGGCAGGCCCCCAAAGGCCTCGTCGTCCCCGGCGGGCTGGTCAACCGGCTCGCCCCGCTGGTGGCCGAACGGGTGCCGGTGCAGCTCATCCGGATCGGCCCGCTGTATCTGCTGGGTGTGCCCGGCGAGGCGACGATCGTGGCGGGGCTGCGGCTGCGCCGGGCCGTGGCCGCCGTCACCGGCGCCGAGCTGCGCGACGTGCTCGTGGCCGGTTACAGCAACGCCTACATCCACTACATCACCACCCCCGAGGAGTACCGGGAGCAGCGCTACGAGGGGGGCAGCACGCTGTTCGGCCGCTGGGAACTCCCGGCCCTGGAGCAGGCCGCCCGGACCCTGGCCACCGCCATGCGGGACGGCGCGGCCGCGCCGCGCGGCCCGGTCCCGCCCCGGCTGCCCACCCCGCGCGCGGCGCCGCGGCCGGCCCGCGACGCGCCCGGCGGCCGCCACACCTTCGGCCAGGAGCTGGTGCCGCCCGCCGCGGCCTACCGGGTGGGCGGCACCGCGGCGGTCACGTTCGCGGGCGCGCACCCCGCCCACAACCTGCACCGCGGCGGCACCTACCTGTACGTGGAGCGGGACACCGGCCAGGCCAGTGGCGATCAGTACTGGGTGGCGGTGGCCGACGACGGCGACTGGTGCACCACGTTCCGCTGGGAACGCCGGGACAGTGGCACGTCCGCGGTCACGGTCACCTGGACCATCCCCGGCGACACCGCGCCCGGGCAGTACCGGATCCGGTACTACGGCGACGCCGCCGTCGGCACCAAGCCACCGCACTCGTTCACCGGGACGTCCACGCCGTTCCGGGTGCACGCCTGACGCTTCACCGGGGCGTCCACGCCGTTCCGGGTGCACGCCAGGCGCCGGTCACCTCCACTGCGCGGCGGGGGACTGGCCACAGCGGCGGGGGACTGGCCGCAGGGGTCAGCGACGCCTGGCCGTGGCGATCCAGGCCAGCACGACGGCCAGCGCCAGCCCGGCCGCCGACACGAGCATCGGGGTGTGCAGGGCCAGCCCGTGGCCGGCGCCCCCGGCCGACCCGGCCAGCAGCGCACCGAGCAGCGCGACCCCGAGCGCCCCGCCCGCCTGCCTGGCCGTGTTCAGCACGCCGCTGGCCACGCCCGAGTGCTCACGCCCGGCCGAGCCCACCACCACGGCGGTCATGGCCGGCATGGCCAGCGAGATCAGGCCGAGAACGACTGTGCCGGCCACCAGCAGACCCAGCGACGTCGTGGTGCCCACGAAGCTGAGCACCACCGCGCCCGCCGCCGCCAAAGAAAGCCCGGCGACCATCGGCCAGCGCGCCCCGATCCGGGCCGTCACCCAGCCGCTGGCCGTGGAGCCGACCCCGACGGCCAGGCTCATCGGCAGGATCAGCAGGCCGGTGCTGAGCGCGGACTCGTGCCTGGCCTGCTGCAGGTACAGCGAGACGCAGATCAAGGCGCCGTACAGGCTCAGGTTGAACAGCACGCCGACCCCGGTGGCCGCACTGAACGCCCGGGACCGGAACAGTCCGAGCGGGAGCATCGGGCTGGTGCGCAGCCGTTCATTGACGACGAACGCAATCCCAGCCAGCAGACCGGCCCCGCCGAGCGCGCCGGGCAGCGGGGCCAGCCAGCCTTCCCGGCCAGCCTCGATAAAACAGGCGGTGAGGCCGGACAGCGCCACGACGCCGAGCAGCAGCCCGGGCAGATCGGCGCGCCGGGACCGATCCGGCTCCGACTCGGCCACGTACCTGATCAGCAGCCAGCCGGTCAGCACGCAGAACGGCACGTTGACCAGGAAGATCGCCCGCCAGTTGGCCAGCGCGATCAGCGCGCCGCCCGCCACCGGGCCGAGCGCGACGCCGAGCGAGCCCATCCCGCCCCAGACGCCGAGCGCGCGGGCCCGCGCCTGCCGGTCGGGAAACTGGTGCACGATCAGCGACAGCGAGCAGGGCAGCAGCGCCGACGCGCCCAGACCCTGCACCGTGCGCGCGGCGACCAGCGCGGCCAGGTCGGGGGCCGCGGCGCAGGCCGCCGAGCCGACCGCGAACGCGATCAGCCCGATCAGGAACACCCGCCGGGCGCCCAGCCGGTCGGCGGCCGAGCCTGCGGTGAGCATGACCGCGGCCAGCGCCAGCGTGTAGGCGTCCACCACCCACTGCAGGTCGGCGACGCTGCCGCCGATGTCCCGCTGGATAGTGGGCAGCGCCACGTTCACGATGGTCACGTCGAGCTGGATGACGAAAAACCCGAGGCAGACCGCGGCCAGGGCGACCATCGGCGAACGAGCCTGACCTGCCGTCCCGTTCGCCGTGATCCCCGCGTGGCCGTGCCCCGTCGCCGTCCTGGACGGCACAGGTATCACCCCATCGTGTGTGAGCGCGAAATCGGCTAGGCAGACCCTTGTCTACCCACTCGGCCCTGTCTATTCGGGCCCTATCTATGCGGGCCCTGTCTCTTCGGCTCTGTCTATTCGCAAGGCCGCAGTGCGTGCCGGCGGCCGCCGGGGATCGTGCCTGGTCCCGGCCATACAGACACGCTAGCCACGGGGTCTGACACTTTTCGGAGGGCGCCGGGGGCCCAGGGGCCTAGCCGCCACGGTCACCTGGGCGTCTAGCCTGGCCTGGTGCCCAACGCGACGGATTCTGCCGAGCAGTGGCGGGACATCCGCAGGCTGCTCAACGCCAACCGCCACGATCTGGCCGTCCGGGCCGCCGCGCAGGTGTACCCGTCGGTGCCCAAGGTGGGGTCCACGCCGCTGCTGGCCCCGCCGCAGTGGCTGCCTCCCACCCCCCTCGACCTCGACGAGGTGGGCCTGACCTGGGAGAACACGGCACCGCCCGGCGCGGACGTGACCGGGCCCGCGTCCGGGCACCTGCGCCCGCTGCGGCCGGACGGCCGCCAGTACGCCAGCTACGCCGAGGCGCTGGCGGGGGTCGAGCGGCCCGCGCTGCTGGAGAACCGGCCCATCTACCGGCTGCTGGCCGGATCTCTGGCCGGGGGGCCGCCGTGGCTGCGGGTGACCCACGGCCGCTACTTCGACTGGGTCAACAGCGGCGAGGCGATGGCTCACGAGCTGGCGGCGGCCTGGCAGGCCGGCAACGGAGCCATTTTGGGTAATGAACGGCTGCGCCTGCGGACCCTCGTCGGCGACCCCGGCGATCTACCGGGGCGAAGCACCCTGAGCGCGGTCACCACGCTCACCCTGCGCGTGCCGCCCGCGGGCGACCCCACCTTCGTGCTGCACTGGCGCGACCCGGCGGCGGTGACCCACGCGGGCGGGCTGTACCAGGTCATGCCCGTGGGGGTGTTCCAGCCGGCCGGCGAAGATCCGGCGGCGCGGGCGCGCGACCTGGACCTGTGGCGGGGGATGGCGCGGGAGTTCAGCGAGGAATTCCTCGGCACGGCCGAGGACTACGGCGGACCGGTCGACTACGACCGCTGGCCGTTCTTCGGGGAACTGTCGGCTGCCCGCTCGGCCGGGAAGTTGCGGGTCTGGTGCCTGGGCATGGGGGCCGATCCGCTGACGCTCGCGGTGGACGTCCTGTGTGTGGCGGTGTTCGCCAGCGACGTGTTCGATACCCTGTTCGCCGGGCTGGTCACGGCCAACGCCGAGGGGCGGGTGATGACGGGGGTGCCGTTCACCGCCGACGTGGTGGGCCGGTTCACCGGCCGCGAGCCGACCCAGCCCGCCGGGGCCGCCGTGCTCGAACTGGCCTGGCAGCACAGGAAGTGGCTGCTCGGCTGAGCCCGGGCCCGGCGTGCGCCGGATAACCAGGCTTCGTTTACAGCCCGTCCAGCGTGCTCGCGGCCAGACAGGCGGTGGGACAGGGCCAGTGCTTGTGGCAGCAGGAACAGGTGCCGTGATCGCTGAGGTGGCGGTCGAGTTCCTGCCGGGCGATGGCCAGAAGCGTGGTCATCTCTGGGGTGACGTACTCGGTGCTGACGGTTGATCTCATGGGCCCAGGCCTTCTCTGGGGTGCCTCCTGCGTTCACTCTGTCGTAGGCGGCTTTCGTACCGATTGTGGATGCCTTGAGTATTAGAGGCGTTTAGCTATGAAAAAATACTACTTCTGCGGAGGTAGTAGCGGCACAAGATTACGGGGTTGAGCGCCGGCTCCCTGGGGTTCACGCGTTCGCGGCTAGGGGGTGGCCGCCGGCGGCCGGTGAACGGTCCGCTTTGCCCTTTTCGCCGTGGTGGCGGACAGTTGGGGCATGGACGTCTCGCGGGAAGACGCCGCCAGGCTTTCGCCGGTGCCACAGCTACCGCCGCCGAGGGCCGAGCCGTCCACGGCCGACGGGGAGCTAGAGCAAAAGCAGGCTAATGCGCGGCTGGCCGCCGAGCAACTCGGGACGGATTATCGCGCCAGGCTGGACCGGCTGAGCCGCCGCCAGGAATGTGCCGTCGCGTCCTGCGCCTACCTGGACAAAGGAGAGCTGGAGGCGGCGCTCGCCCCGATCCTGGACGGCCTGCGGGCCAACTGCGCGCGGCTGGCCGGCGAGTACGACCAGGTCCTCAGGGCCGCCGCCTGCTCGTTGCCCGCCGGGGAACTGGACGGTGCGGCTGGCCGGTTCCGTGACATCTGTGACGCACGGCGGGCGAACCTGGACAGCGACAGCCAGCGACTGCCCGAGCTCATCGAGTTGCGCGGCGTCATCGAGCGAGGCCACGCCGAGCGGGCTGGCGGCGCGGCGGCCGCGGGCGGGCGGGCCGTCCCGGGCGGGCAGGCCGTCGCGCTGGGTGTGCTCCAGGGACTGATCGTCATGGCCAGCCGGCTGGGCAGCGCCCGGATGGCCGTCGGGCTGACCGGCCCGATGGTGGCGGCCGCGCACGCGCTCGCGGACGTCTGGCCATCCGGGGAAGCGGACCGGCCCCCGGTCACCGGGCCGCTTTCCGCGCGGGGTGACCGGTTTGGCCGGGCCGGGGCCGGGCCGGGCGCCGCGCTGACGGGGAGCGACGCGCCGCGCTGCGAGTGCCTGGACACGGGCCAGGAGCCCGCGGGTAAAGAGCACGGTCCTGGCCGCCCACTCATCTACCTGGTGGACATCCAGGAAACGGATCAGGGTGCGGACGGCGCGCTCGCTCCGTGCGGGACAGCGGTGGCCGCCCGCGCCGCGGCCTGGTTCGCCGGTGGCCAGGACGGGGCCAGGCCGGGGGTCGGCCTGGTCGTCAGGGGACCGGTCCGGCCCGTCGTGGCGGGTCCGCGCGGCCTGGACGCGGGACGCCTGGCGGCCTTCGCGAGATCCGCGATCTTCCACGCCACCTACGACGGCACCCCGCGCACCGCGGCGGTCGCCATGCAGGCCGCCCGGGCCCTCGAAGCCGTGGCCCTGGTCGACGCCGGAACCAGCGGCGGAGCCTGGGTGGACGTGAACCCGTCCCGCCAGGAGGTGGCGGCCACGTTCGTCATCGAGGACTGTGGCAGCGACCGGATGAGCTTCCGGTCATGACAGTTCTTTCATGACAGTTCGTCGGTCATGACAGCTGGGCGGTGGCCCAGCCGGCCAGGTTCACCACCCGGTCCTCGTCCAGTTCGGCCAGCCGCGCCGCCCAGCGGGCCGGCGCTGCACCGAGGTCGCCATCGTCCAGTTCCGCGGCCTCGTCGGCCGTCATCACGGCGCCCAGGAACGCGCCGGTCCCGGTCTGGCCGACCACCAGCGGGCCCAGCCGCGCCGTGCCAGGGCCGCCCGCTCGCAGCGCCAGCAGCAGGCTGCGGAATTCGGTGAGGCCGGCGGCCGACGCGCCGTCGTCCGGGGACGCGGCCAGCAGATCTTCCAGGCGCCGTCGGGGCGACTGGCCGTTGGGGTGCCGCCAGGCCAGGTAGTAGAACACGTCGCCCGCTTCGGCGTGCTCACAGAACACCGGCTCGACTCCGATCGCCCCCAGCACGGCTTCGTACAAGCCTGGCAGCAGTTCGGCGGCCACCCGTTCGCCGGTGGCGACGAAGCCCGGCATGATGCCGGTGGCCGGATCCGCGTTGGCCAGGTGGGCACTGTGGCCGAGCCACTTGCGGAGCTGGGAGCGCAGATCCTGGCGGTCGGCGTCGAGCAACCGCACCTCCCCGGCCAGCGCGAGCAGTTGCTCCCGCAGCCCGGTCAGCGCTTCCGCCGTATGCTCGCTGGCCTGGGTGACCTCGCCGCGCAGCTCACGCACGGCGGCGGACTGCCGGTCGATCTCCGCCTTGAGGTCGGCGGCCTGCGCCGAGGTGTCGTCGCGGGCCCCCAGGGCGGCGGTCTGCCGGTCGAGTGCATCGAGCCTGGCCCCGTGCTCGCGCAGCATCGTCTCGACCGACTGGCTGAGCTTGTCCACGCGGCTGGTGACTGCGGCGGATTCGTCCTTGAGCTCCTGGTGCTTGGCCGTCAGGCTCTGCCAATCACCGCGATACCGCGTGGCCAGGTCATCGCCGGCTTTTTTCACTTCCTGGACGCTTTTACCGGCCGCCCGGTCTTCGGCTTCCGCCAACTGGCGGGTGCTATCCCGCTGCCCGGCGCGCAGCTCGTTGACGTCGTGCTCGGTCCGGCCGAACCGCTGGTCGTACACGCGGAACCGGCGGTTGAAGACGTTGACGAAAAACAGCGTGGCAAAGGCGACCAGGAGAAGGGCAAGAGCCAGCAACTGCTCCATGCCGCCTCCCTTCGGCCTCCGGCGCGCCAACACGCCTGGTGACGCCGCCGTTGCCAGCTGACCTCACCCGGTCAGCATCGGTCAGTCATTACCCATATATTCTCAAGCCGGAACCGGCCGGGAGCAATGGCCTGGACCCAGGGCCGGTGCCCGGTCCGTGAGGTCCGGATTTCGTTCGTGGAAACCATTTATACCGGCGCGGATGGGCGGGTCCGAAGGCGCATAAGAATTGCCTGGGCTTGGCCGCGCCTGGGCCAGTTGGCGAATCCGTGCGATGGCAGCCTCGCCGGGTGAGTAAAACGGATAGGTGCCGGAGCTTCCCGAGGTCGAGACCGCCCGCCGCCTGATCGCCGACGAGGCGCTGCGGGGCCGAGATGCGCCGGGGCAAGGTCGGCGGCCGGACCACCTGGTGGTGCTCACGCGAGCAGGCCCTTGCGCTGGGACCGGATGGATAACGCACCGGCCGGTGACGGGCCGCGGCCGGTGGTGGCCAGCAGGCCGTCCCGCAGGGTGACGATCCGCTGGGCCCGGGCCGCGACCGCGCTGTCGTGGGTGACACACACCATGGTCAGCTCGTGCTCGCGCCAGAGCTTCCCCAGCAGGCCGGTGATCTCGTCCCTGGTGGTCTCGTCCAGGTTGCCGGTCGGCTCGTCGGCGAGCAGCACCCTGGGCGCCTTCACCAGCGCGCGGGCGATCGCGACCCGCTGCTGCTGGCCGCCGGACAGCTCCGAGGGCAAGTGGTTCAGCCGGTCGCCGAGCCCGACCGAGGCCAGCGCCTGCTCCGCCCGCGCCCGGCGGCCGGCCGCGCCGGCGCCGAGCGGGACCAGCGCGGTCTGCACGTTCTCGGCGGCGGTCAGCGTGGGGATCAGGTTGAACGTCTGGAACACGAACCCGATCGTGCGCGCCCTGACCCCGGTGACCTTGGACTCCGGCAGGCGGGCCAGGTCCTGGCCGCCGAGCTTGACGGTTCCCGAGGTCGGCCGGTCCAGGCCGCCGATGATGTGCAGCAGTGTGGACTTCCCGTGGCCGGTGGGGCCCTGGATGGCCAGCCACTCGCCGTCGGGGATCACCAGGCTCACACCCTGCAGCGCGGTGACCGTGCCGCGGCCCTTCGGATAGTTCTTCATGACGTCGTGCAGCTCGTACATGGCTTTCCTCTCCTTACTCGACCCGGGCCTTTCCCTACTCGACCCGGGCCAGCGCGGCGGCGGGGCGCAGCCGGGCCGCCCGCCAGCCGCCGAACGAGCCGGCCACCAGGCCGCCGCCGATGGCGAGCAGCACGGCGAGCAGGATCACGCCCAGCGTGACCGGTGCGCTCAGGCTCACCGAGACGGTGTGTGACGTGCTGGTCAGCGCCCGCAGGGCGCTACCGGCCCCGGGGCTGAGCGTCCCTGGGGTGGCTCCGGAGCCGGGTGACCCGACGGTGGCCGACAGGGGCGGAGCCAGCCTGTCGATGAGCGTCACGCCCGCGTAACCGAGCCCGACGCCGAGCGCCCCGCCGATCAGGCCGGTCACGATCGACTCGCCCATGACCTGGCCGATGATCCGCCTGCTCCGCCAGCCGAGCGCCTTGAGCGTGCCGAACTCCCGTACCCGCCGGGCGACCGCGGCCATGGTGAGCACCACGGCCAGGCCGAACGCGGCGATCAGCACGGCCGCCGACAGCCACGTGCCCAGGTTGCTGGCCAGGCTGGACGCGCTGGACAGGGACCCGGTGACCTGGCTGGCCAGGTCGCTCTGGTCGGTGACGGTCGCGTGTGGCAGCACGGTGGCAAGCTGCCGCTGTAGCGCGGGGATGTCGGCGGCGCTGGCGGCCGACACGTAGATGGTGTTCACCTCGCGGGTCAGGCCGGCCGTCCCGGTCTGGCCGATGCTCTGCGCTTTGGCCAGCGGAATATAGATGTCAGGGGGATTGCCGCCCTGCGGCACGCTGACGATGCCGATGACCTTGAACCGGGTGCCGCCCACATTGACCGCGGAGTTGACCTTCAGGTTGTTCTGCGCCGCATAGCCCGAATCGACCACCGCGTCGCCGGACGTCGCGTCGGCGGCGGTGAGGTTCGCGCCCGAGGTCAGTTTCGCGGCGCTGAGCGGGCCGAGCGCGGTGTCGGCCAGGTCCACCCCGTCCACCGTGAACGAGTTGGTGGTGAAGCTGGAGCTGATGCTGCCGCGCCCCGCGCTGAGCGACGGCACCGTCCCGGTGACGGTCACGTCGGTGAGCGTGAGCCCGCCGGACGCGCCGGTGACCTCGTGCTGCCGGGCCACCCGGGCCACGGAGCCGGCGCCGAGGGTGCCGTACGCGCTGTTGGCCAGGTGGTTGATGTCGATCGAGGTGCCGGCCGCGATCTGGCCGGACCGCACCGAGTGGATCTCCTGCCGGAACCCGAACGAGGTGGCCGGATTGGAGCCCTGGGCCGGTGGCTGGGTGACGGTGATGTCGGTGCCCACCCCGTACAGCGAGTGCAGCACGGTGGCCTGTGAGTTCTTGACGCCGTCGGAGGCGGCGCTGACCGTGATCACCAGGCCGATTCCGAGCGCGAGGCCGAGCGCGATGAACACCGCCTGGCGCATGCGGCGGCGCAGTTCGCGCCGGAGGTAAATGAAGAACATCGGGCTGCCTTTCGCGGGCGATCGGGGGTTAGCCGGGGAATCGCGACGGCTTGCAGGCCGCCAGCGCCGAACGCTGGGACGGGCTGCCGTCCTGCAGGCCGCCGACGAACTGCAGAAGGGCGGCGCGGCGGCCTTGGGCGGGCGGCGGCGGCACGCTCACGCCGTGTGCCTTCAGGCAGTTCTCGAACGTCAGGAGCACGGCGGCGAGGTCGGCGGGGCGCACCGGCGCGCAGGCCGTCCGTGCGCTGCCCGGGCCGCCGCCGCGGTGCTGCAGCAGGCAGTTCAGGTAGGCCCCGGCCGAGTTCGCCGACGGGGTGGCCGCTCCTGGCGCCTGCCCCGAGCCCGACGAGCCGCACGCCGCCAGCGTCAGCACCAACAGCGTCAGCGTCAACGCCAGGGCTCCGGCGCTCACCCGGCGGACTGCCTTGCTCCGTCTCACCCGCACCGCTGCCTCCTGTCAGAAATTGTCAACCTGACTAGACTGTCATCTAGGTTGACAGTATTGACACTGTACCGCCTCGGGCTAAGATGTCAACCATGGTTTCCAATCCTGGTGTGGCCCGGAATCGCGACCGTTATCGCAGCTCATGACCGGGGAACCGGTACCGTTCCAGCCGCGCCCCGGGCAGGACGCGCTTGGCCTGGCGTTGCGCCGGGCGCAGGCCGGCTACCGGCGTCAGCTGAACGACGAGCTGGCCACGGCCGGATTCGACCGCCGCCGCTTTCCCGACGGGCGGGTGCTGGTGATGTGCGCCGCCCCCGGCGAGACCACGATCTCCGGCATCGGCCGCGGGCTCGGCATCACCAGGCAGGGGGCCAGCAAGATCGTGGCCGGGCTGCGTGAGCGCGGCTACCTCGAAGTCACGCCCTCGGCCGCCGACGGCCGGGAGAAGATCCTCACGCTGACCTCGCAGGCCGTGCGGTACCTGCAGGCCATGCGGGCGGCCGCCGGGACCATCGAGGCGAGGCTGCTAGAGCAGCTCGGCGCCGAGGCGCTCGGGCGGTTCTTCGAGATGCTCGACCTGGTGGCCGGCGGCGAGCCGGTGCTGCTCGAAGGCGGCCTGCCGGTCAGCGCCGCCCTGCTCAAGCTCCGCTGGCGCGACGGCCAGGACCGAGGCGGCCAGGACCGAGGCGGCCAGGACCAGGACGGCCAGGGCAGGGACGTCAGCGAACCGCCCCCAGGGTGAGGCCCTCGACCACCCGGCGCTGCGCCACCATGGCCACCGCGAGCACCGGGACGACGGCGATGAGCGAGCCGGCCATGAGCAGGTTGTAGGACACCTTGCTGATCTGGCCCCCGAAGATCGTCAGCCCCTGCGACACCATCATCAGGTTCTCGCTGCTGGTCACCACCAGCGGGAACAGGAAGTTGTTCCAGTTCTGCAGGAACGCGATGATCATGAACGCGGCGGTCATGGGCTGGGCCAGCGGGCGGTAGACGCGCAGGAAGATACGCCACTCCGACGCGCCGTCGATCCGCGCCGCCTCACCGAGTTCGAGCGGCACGCCGAGGAAGAACTGCCGGTACAGGAAGCAGCCCAGCGCGGACGCCAGGTTGGGCACGATCAGCCCCTGATAGGTGTTCACCCACCCGACATCGGCCAGCAACTGGACCACGGGCACGAGCACCACGGTGAACGGGATCATGAGCCCGCTCAGCACCACGTAGAACAGCACCCGCTTGCCCGGGAAGTCGTACATGGCGAACGCGTAGCCGGCCAGCATGCCGGTGGCGATCTGGCCGGCCGTGGTGACCACGCTGAAGATTGCCGAGTTGAGGAAGAACCGCCCGAACGGCGCCGTGGTCCAGGCGGTGACGATGTTCCCCCACTGCGGGTCGGTCGGGATCAGCGGCGCCTGCGGATCGATGATCTGCGCGTTGGTCTTCAGCGCCGCGGACAGCATCCACAGCAGCGGGAAAAGCACGACCAGCACCGACAGCGTGACCAGGGTGTACACGGCGACCCGGCCGCTCGCTCTCATCCCCATCGCCGCCGCTTCCCGTCGCTCACGCGCTCGCGGTCCGGGTGGCCCGGCCGACCAGGACGAGCTGGGCGATGGTGACCAGCAGCGAGATGATGAACAAGATCACGGCCATCGCGTCGGCCAGCCCGGCCGATCCGCCGCCGCCGAGCCCGAAAGCCTCCTGGTACACGTAGTACAGCGCGGTCTGGGTGGCTCCCTGCGGCCCACCGTTGGTGAGCACGTAGATCTGGGTGAAGGTCTGCAGCCCGGTGAGCGTGGTGATGATCGCGATCAGCGTGGTCTGGTGCCGCAGCAGCGGCCAGCGGATGTAGCGCAGCCGCTGCCAGGCGCCGGCCCCGTCCACGCTGGCCGCCTCCAGCACCTCCTGCGGCAGGGACTTCAGGGCGGCTAGGTAGAGCAGCACCACCTCGCCGAAGAACTGCCACGCGCCGAAGCCGATCACCGCCACCAGCGCGGTGCTCGGCGTGGACAGCGTGGCCTGCGGCAGCCCGGCCGCTGACAGCACCCGGTTGAACAGGCCGCTGTCCGGCTGGAACAGCGTGAACCAGATGAACGCGGTGGCCACCGCCGGCACCACCATCGGGATGATGAAGAACGCCCGCACCTGCTTCAGCCCGGGCAGCCTGACGTCGAGCAGCAGGGCGATGGCGAACCCGATCAGCATGCACACCGCGACGAACCCGGCCGTGAACACGGCCGTGACGACCAGCGCGTGGCCGCCGCCGGTGCTGAACACCGCGCGGTAGTTGGCCAGCCCGGCGAAGCTCAGGTTGGTGCCGAAGATGTTGCCCCGGTAGAGGCTGCGCTGGAACACCATGACCAGCGGCACCACCGAGAAGATCACGGTGAGCGCCAGCACCGGCAGGATGAACGCGTACGCCGTGCCCCACCGGCGCCCCCGGCTTCCCGCGGGACCGGCCATTCCTCCCCGGCCTCCGGCCGGCGCGATCGAGCTACGCGGGCGCACCCAGCCGCCAGGACGCACCGAGCCGCCCCGCCTCATACCGCCGCTGCGCTCTCTAGGAGCCGGTCCCGCTGGCGATGGCCTGGTTGCCTTCGGAGGCGGCCTTGGCCAGCGCCTGGGCGGGGGTCACGCTGCCGTTCAGCGCGTCGTTGATCTCGGTGGCCAGGTCGAGTGAGACCGTGGTGTAGGCCGGCACGGTGGGCCTGGTGTGCCCGGTCTTGAGCTGCTGGGCGAACACCTGGTAGGTCGGCTGGCTGGCGGCCTCGTGCTGGACCGCGGCTTGGCTGAGCTGGGCCGGGGCGCTCGGCAGGCCGCTGCTCACCGCGGTCAGATAGGCGCCCTGGGCGGGCTGGGCCAGCCACTGGACGAACGTGATGGCCGCGTTGTTCGCGGCCGTGCCGTGGTCGAACACGGAGGCCACGCCGATGCCGATGTTGGTGCCCGACTGCCCCGAGGTGCCCGCCGGCACCAGTGCCACCCCGTAGCTCAGCTTGGCCGTGTTGAATTCCGACAGCGCGTACTGGCCGTCGATGATCATGGACACCGCGTCGCTGGCGAAGGCCGGGGCGCCGTCGTAGCTGCCGCCCTGGGCGAAGCTCGTGGTGGGTGCCGCGTGATCCTTGCGCACCAGGTTGACCCAGGTGGTGAGCGCCTGCACGCCGGCCGGGCTGTCGAAGGCGACCTTGGTGCCGCCCGGGTTGAGGAACTGCCCGCCGTTGGACCACAGCAGCCCCTCCCACTCATACGAGATCCACTCCGAGTCGCCCCAGGGGATGTAGATGCCGTAGTGGTGCTTGGCCGGGTCGGACAGCTTGCTGGCGTCGGATTCCAGCTGTGCCCAGGTGGTGGGCGGCCCCGCGATGCCCGCCTTGGCGAAGTCCTTCTTGTTGTAGAACAGCGCGTAGTCACCGACGCCGCCGAGTGCCATGCCCAGCTCCTGGCCCTTGTAGAACAGGGCCGGCTTGATGCCCGGGTACAGGGCGGCGGTCTCGGCGGCCAGCGGCTGGCTCAGGTTCACCACCTTGCCGCTCTCGGCCAGCAGCGGCAGCGCCGACGGATCCTGCCCGATCACCACGTTCGGCTCGGTGCCGGTCTTGATCGCCGACACCTCCTTGGCCGTGGTGTCGTCCGCGCTGGCGATGTACTGGCCCGAGACCTTGACCTTGGAATGCGCAGCATTGAAGTGCGAGTCCAGGTAGTTGATCTCGGCCTGGGTGCTGGATGACCAGTAGGTGATCGTGATCGCCTTACCCGAGGCCCCTGAGGACCCCGACGAACCGCACGCGGCGACGGCCATCGTGAGCATGGCCGTGGCGAGCACTGCCGTGGTGAGCGCCGTCGCCCGTCCGTGAATGCGCACCCTGACCTCCGCTGCCGATCTGTGTGCCACTACAGGGAAAGTAATAAAGTTACGATAACGGCTGACCCACCTGCGTCACAGTCCGTGCGCCGCGCGGTGCTCGATCAGGTGGTCCGCGTTGCGCAGGGCCAGGGCGATGACCGTCTCCATCGGGTTGATGCCGACCGGGCCGGGGAACAGGCTGGCGTCGGCCACGATCAGCCCTGGCACGCCGTGGAAGGCGCCGAAGCTGCCGGTCACGCCGCGCCGCGGGTCCTCGCTCATCCGGGCGGTGCCCATGATGTGCACCGAGTACAGATCCATGACCCGCTTGGGCACCGGGCGGCTCAGCACCCGCCGCAGTTCGTCGTCCGAACCCACCTCGGGCGCGCCCGCGAACGGGAGCAGGACGCGGCGGGCCCCGGCGGTGAACAGCGCGCGGGCGGTCAGCTCCACGCCCCGCACCACCCGCGCGGCGGCCTGGTCGGTGAGCTGGTAGAAGACCTGGCCCAGACGGCTGCGGATCCGGCCTTCCCCGCTGTCGGTGACCAGCGGTCCGGCGGTGACCACCCGGTTGTACTGCGCCATCAGCTCGCCCAGGTGGCGGCCGTGCGCGGGCATGAGCGCCGCGAGCAGCGGCGGCGGCATGTTCTGCGCGGTCAGCAGCAGCCCCTCGGCGGCGAACTGCCTGACCTGGAAGGCTTGGTGCACGCCCTGCCACCCGGTCACGTCCTCGTCGAACAACGCGATCACGGTGGCGTTCGGGTGCAGGGCCAGGTTGCGCCCGAGCTGCCCGGACGCCGACTTGATCCCGGACCGCAGCAACAGCAGCGGGGTCTGCACCGCGCCCGCGGCCGCGATCACCACCCGGGCGCGCACGCTCAGCCGGGGCCCGGACCGGCCACCGGGCCGCACGAAGCGGCCGGTCACGCCCGTCGCCCGGCCGCCGGAGCGGGTAACCCGCTCCACCCGGCAGTCGGCGAAGAGCCGGGCCCCGCGCGACAAGGCCCGCGGCACGTGGGTGAGCAGCATGGAGCGCTTGGCCCCGGTGGGGCAGCCGTTGATGCAGTTGTTGGTGCCCGCGCAGTGCAACTGGTCCCGCAGGTTGCCCACGACCCGCCAGCCGTTGGCCTCGGCGCCGGCCGCCAGCAGCCGCGAGTCACGCCCCACCGTCTCCGGGTCCTGGGGCCGCACCGAAATCCGGGACTCCACCGTGGCGAAGTACGCCTCCATGTCCGCCTCGCCCACCGCCAGCACGCCCTCGTCGGCCGCCCACCGGCGCAGCACGTCCGGCGGGGTCCGCCACGACATCCCGCCGTTGACCACCGTGGAACCGCCCACGCAACGGCCCTCGGCGAACACCACCGGCGGCAGGCCCAGCGCCATCCCGGCCCCGCCGTCCCGGTACAAGGTGCGCAGCGCCCGCAGGTTCTCGCTGGTGAACGACTCGGTCGGGTGATACCCGCCCTCCTCGACCATGACCACGTCCACGCCCGCGTCGGCCAGTTCGGCGGCCATGGTGGCGCCGCCTGCGCCGGAGCCGACGACCACCGCGTCGCACTCGACCGCCACGTCCCCGGTGACATCGCCCTGCTGGACCAGGCCCGCGAGCGGCCCGCTCACGGTGTCCCGGGGCCGGCCGCCCGCGGCGGATCGGGGGCGAGCACCCGGGCCTCGCCCGCCCGGATCTCCGCCCCGTAGGACTCCAGCCGCCGCCTCGCCACGGCGGCGATGTAAGGGCCGGGCCGGTAGCCGAGCTCCGCCTTCACGTCGGCCAGCTCGTAGTAGCACATGGCGACCAGGCTGCTGAGCTTGCGGGCCGCGTTCCCGGCCGGGCCGGGCCGGGCCAGCAGCGCCGTCAGGTAGGCGTCGGCCGCCGCGTCGCCGAGCCCGGAGAACCGCCGTCCCCGGGACCGCGGATACAGCCGCGCGCCCCGGTCGAGGGCCAGGAACGCGGCCGCCAGGCCTCGCCGGGACCCGGCCGGCAGCGCGCCCACCAGCAGCTCGAACTCAGCCAGCACGTCCTGGACCCGGTCACGTCCGTCCGGCGGGCAGACGATCTCGGCGAACCGGATCACGACCCGCCTGACCGGTGGGCTCAGCCGCCACGATCCGCCAGACACGACCTACATCGTTTTGCGGATGTCGGCCAGGGTCATGAGACTGGCCGTGGGGGTCGCCGACTCGCTGCACACCCGGTCCATGACCTCGAGGTAGTAGTCGAGATCCTCGCGCTTCTCCAGGTACAAGGCGCTGGTGAGCTGCTCGATGTACACCACGTCGGGCAGATCGGGTTCACCGAACCGCAGGATGGTGAACGAGCCGCCGGCCGCGGCGTGACTGCCCCGGCTGAACGGCATGATCTGCAGGGTGACATGCGGCAGTTCGGCGACCTCCAGCAGGTGCTCGATCTGGCCTCGCATTACCGCGCGCCCGCCGACCGGCCGCCGCAGCGCCGCCTCGTCCATGACCGCCCACAGGCGCGGCGGCTCGGGCCTGCTCAGCAGCCTCTGCCGCTGCATCCGCACGCTGACCCGCCGCTCGATCTCGTCCCGGTCGCCGTCCTGACGGCCGATCCCGGTCACGCTCCTGGCGTAGTCCTCGGTCTGGAACAGGCCGTGCACGAACTGAAGCTCATAGATGCGGATGAGGGCCGCGCCCTCCTCCAGGCCGAGGTAGGCATCGAACCAGTCGGGCAGCACGTCACCGAACCTGGTCCACCAGCCCTGCGCGTTGGCCTGCCTGGCCAGCGACAACAGGCCGCCCAGCACCGACTCGTCGGTCACGCCGTACAGGGTGAGCAGGTCGCAGACGTCCCGCTCCTTGAAACTCACCCGGCCGTTCTCCATCCGGCTGATCTTGGAGCGCGACGCGCGGATCTCGTATCCGGCCGCTTCGGTGGAGATGCCGCTGGCCTCGCGGTGCATCCGCAACTGGTTCCCGAGCAGCAGGCGGAGCACAGTCGGTCCACCGGGGAACTCGCCGTTCGGTGAAACGGAGGTCATCCGGGGTCCCTGCAGGATGGGCTCAGCAGTCAGTTCTACTCCCAGCCAGTACCAAACTGTCCCCACGCGGCCGGGTGAACATGAACAACCACATCAATCCACTCGGCCCGGTGTGGACGGGACACCACGATAGCACCAGGACGTCTGCCCTGTCCCAAGCCGAACCCGGCCCCGGAGGGCCGGGCCGGAGTGCATTAACGCTGGGTAGCGTAACGCGATGAGGTTGTCGAATTCGCCGTTCTTCGCACCCTGCAGGAATGCGGCGATCTCGGCCTGGGTGTATACCAGCGCCGGGCCGGAAGGATCGCGCGAATTACGCACCGCGATCTCCCCGCCGGGCAGGCCGGCCACCTCGACGCAGCTTCCGTTCGGGTTGCTGACGACGCTCTTGCGCCACCGAACCCCCATCAGCTGGTCGGCCGGCACACCGTTCTCAACGTTCATGTTCACCTCCGGACTGTGTTCACCTCACAGACATGGCCAGGACCGGCACGGGACGGTCGCCGACGTGCCTCCATCCGTGCCACGGCCGCGTGCAATTGCAGCGTAACAGGCCATATGCACGTGCATGTGACAGTTGCATCGGAAGTGTGCATTGAGGCAAGATGTACCTGTAGCCCACCGGTCTTCCTGTGACAACTGGGACCCCAAACGGAATGGCTAAGACAGCGCACCCCGCAGCCCCGGCGCTCGATACGCTCGGCGACCAGCAACTGGCTCCGAGCCTGCCCGAAGAATTGGCCTCGGCCGTCCAGGCCGGAGCGATAGTCGAGGGCAGGTTCGCCATTCGCGCGCTCGGCCCGGAAATGACATCCCCCGGGCTGGCCCGTGACTTCACCCAGCAGACGCTGCACGCCTGGGCGCTGCGCGGCCTGGTCGACGACGCCGCGGTGATCGTGTCCGAACTGGTCACCAACGCACTGCGGCACGGCCTGCGCCTCACCCCGGACGGTCAGCCGGCTGACCCGGCGGCGGCCCTGAACGGCTCGGTGCCACCGCCCGGTCCCATCGAGGTGATCTTGCTCTGGCCGGCCGGCCCGCTGTTCTGTGTGGTCACCGACCCGGGGACCGGCGCTCCGGCCGTGGCCGGCCCGGATCCCGACGCGGAGGAGGGCCGCGGCCTGCAGGTCGTGCAGGCCCTGGCCGCCGAATGGGGCTGGGGCATGCTCAACCCGTCACGCAAGGCGGTCTGGGCCAGCCTGCGGGGCGTCAGCCCGCGGGTTTAGCATTAGCCACGGATCATCCCCCCCGATCCGGCTGAGGCTTGCTGCCATCGGCCCCGACCGCTTCCTGCAGGCCCTTGGTATCCATAACGGTTCCTGACCATCCCCTTCGCTCGACACGGCGCGCACGCTGTCGACGCGGCCAGTCAGCACTCCCCGGCCGGCCGTTCCGTGAAGGTCGGCCCACCGTGGGCAGCAGACGCAGTGCGTAAGACGCCTCCTGCTGCCGAGATAGCCGAGGCGTTGCGCCGGGCGGGGGTCACCGACCTGGGGGCCGACACGCTGCGGCGTGCGCTCTATTCGTCCGACGCGTCGCTGTACCGGGTGGTGCCCGCGGTGGTCGCGTGGCCGCGCGACGCCGCCGAGGTAGAGGCCGCACTCTCCGTGAGCCGCGCCCTCAGGGTCCCGCTCACCTGCCGCGGCGCCGGCACATCGATCGCCGGGAACGCGGTCGGCACCGGGATCGTGCTCGACTTCGCCCGGCACATGGGCCGGGCGATCAGCATCAACCCCGAAGCCCGCACCGCGACCGTGTCACCCGGTGTGGTGCAGGCCCAGTTGCAGCGCGCCGCCGCGCCGCACGGCCTGCGCTTCGGGCCCGATCCGTCCACCCACGACCGGTGCACGATCGGCGGCATGATCGGCAACAACGCCTGCGGGGCCAGGTCGCTGCGCACCGGCCGCACCGTGGACAACGTGCTGGCGCTCGACGTGCTGACCGCATCCGGCGGCAGGCTCTCGCTGGGCGCCCCCGCCGCCGGATCCGGGGAGTCGGGATCCGGGGTGTCCGGACCCAGGGCGTCCGGACCCGGTGGCGAACTGGCCGCGCTGCGGGCGGTCATCGGCGACGGCCTGGCCACGATCCGCACCGAGTTCGGCCGGTTCGGCCGCCAGGCCTCCGGCTACGCCCTGGAACACCTGCTGCCCGAGCACGGGTTCGACGTGCGCCGGGCGCTGGTCGGCAGCGAGGGCACGCTGGCCGTGCTGACCTCGGCCACCGTCCGCCTGGTCAGCCCGCCCGCGCACCGGGCCCTGGCCGTGCTCGGCTACCCCGACATGCCCGCCGCGGCCAGCGCCACCCAGGAGATCCTGCTGTGGGAGCCCGCCGCCTGTGAGGGCATGGACTCACGCCTGGTGGACGTGGTGCGATCGCGTCGCGGCGCGGGCCGGGTCCCCGATCTGCCGGACGGGTCGGCGTGGCTGCTCGTCGAGGTCACCGGCGACACCGCCGAGGAGGCCGCCAGCGCGGCCAAGGAATTGGTCGCGACCGTGGACGCGGCCGGCGGCATGGTGGTCACCGACGCCGCCCAGGCGGCCGCGCTCTGGCGGATCCGCGAGGACGGGGCGGGGCTGGCCGGCCGCAACCAGGCCGGCGCGCCGGCCTACCCCGGCTGGGAGGACTCGGCCGTGCCGGTCGCTTCGCTCGGGCCTTACCTGCGCGACCTCGACGCGCTCATGGCCGAACGCGGCCTGACCGGCGCGCCCTACGGTCACTTCGGCGAGGGCTGCGTGCACCTGCGGCTCGACTTCCCGCTTGGCCGTCCCGACGGCCAGGCGGTGATGCGGGTGTTCCTGCTGGACGCGGCCAGGCTGGTGGCCAGGTACGGCGGATCGCTGTCCGGCGAGCACGGCGACGGCCGGGCCCGCAGCGAACTGCTGCCGCTGATGTACAGCCCGCAGGCCATCGAGCTGTTCCGCCGGGTCAAGCGTGCCTTCGACCCGGACGCCCTGCTCAACCCCGGCGTGCTGGTCGATCCGGACTTCGTGGACGACAACGTGCGGGCCACCGCCGCGGCGCCGGTCCGCGTTGGCCTCGGCCTGGCCCACCCCCGCGACGCCGGCGACTTCTCCGCCGCCGTGCATCGCTGCTCCGGCGTGGGCCGCTGCCTGGCCACCGCGGATTCCGGCCGGGTCATGTGCCCCTCCTACCAGGCCACCAGGGACGAGAAGGACTCCACCCGGGGCCGCGCCCGAATCCTGCAAGAGATGGTCAACGGCACACTGGTCACCGGCGGCTGGCGCGCACCCGAGGTCCGCGAGGCGCTCGACCTGTGCCTTTCCTGCAAGGCCTGCGCCGCCGAATGCCCGGCCGGCGTGGACATGGCCGCCTACAAGTCCGAGGCGCTGTACCAGGCCTACCGGCACAGGCTGCGTCCCCGCTCGCACTACAGCCTGGGCCAGCTGCCCCGGCTGGCCCGGCTGGCCTCGGCCGCGCCCACCACGGTCAACCGGGCGCTGGCCCTGCCCGGCCTGGCCCCGGTGGCCAAGCTGGCCGCCGGGGTGGACCGCCGCCGTTCGCTGCCCAGGTTCGGCCCCGAGACGTTCCGGTCCTGGTTCAAGCACCGCGCCTACGGGCGCCGCGACGGCCGTCCGGTCCTGCTGCTCACCGACACGTTCACCGATCACTTCGGCCTGGCCCTGGGCCAGGCGGCGGTGCGGGTGCTCGAGGCGGCCGGCTACACCGTCCAGATCGCCGACCGCCCGGTCTGCTGCGGCCTGACCTGGATCAGCACCGGTCAGCTCGGCACCGCCCGCCGCGTCCTGCGCCGCACCGCGGCCCGGCTGCGCCCGGCCCTGGACGCCGGTGTGCCCATCGTCGGCCTCGAACCCTCCTGCACCGCGGTGTTCCGCTCCGACGCGGCCGACCTGCTGGACGCCGCGACCGCCGAGGCGCTGGCCGGCTCGGTGCGGACGCTGAGCGAACTGCTGCTGGCCACCGACGGCTGGACGCCGCCCGACCTGGACGGCACCAAGATCGTCGCTCAGCCGCACTGCCACCATCGCGCGGTCATGACCTGGGACGCCGACGCCGAACTGCTCTCGCGGGCCGGCGCGGAGGTGACCGCCGTCGACGGCTGCTGCGGCCTGGCGGGCAACTTCGGCGTGGAACGCGGCCACTACGACGTCTCCGTCGCGGTCGCCGAGGCCAACCTGCTGCCCGCCGTCGCCGCCGCCACCCCCGGCACCATCGTGCTGGCCGACGGCTTCTCCTGCCGCACCCAGCTCACCGACCTGGCCAACGCCCCCGCCCGCCAC
The DNA here is from genome assembly GCA_036267135.1 of Streptosporangiaceae bacterium. Taxonomy (GTDB): domain Bacteria; phylum Actinomycetota; class Actinomycetes; order Streptosporangiales; family Streptosporangiaceae; genus PALSA-505. The sequence continues at coordinate 23,983 of DATAWQ010000135.1, forward strand.
CTCGCCGAACTGCTCGACCAGCGGTCCTGACCCCCGGCGCCGCTATCCGGCGGGCCGCGTCTCCGGCTGGTTGTCAGCAGCCTCCGGCCATTTGGCCTTGTGGCTTCGCGTAAACGAAGGCCAGCCACTGCTGACTCTTGGGAGGAATGAGTGAGTCGAGATCGAACCACTCCGCCGGGACATGTCCATGCGGACTGATCCAGACAGCGTCCCCACCGTCACCCTGCGGCGCAGCCCCCCTGGCCCAGCCTTGGGCGCCAAGGCGCTTACCGAGGAGATCTACCAGTGCATGGCTGCTGCCAGTCCACCGGAATCCCACCTGGATGACCACTGGGTCCCAGCCGTACGTCCCGGCCATCCCCGGACAGCCATCCCAGCGAGGCTCAACCCAACTCGGGTCAATTTATTGGGAGACTTGGTGCTGCTACATGTAGCACAACCCCTTCTTTCCGAACTAATGGGCCGGGAGTCTTGTCTGTGCCGTTTTCGCTGACCGTCAATGGGGCTGAGCGTGAGGTTGAGGGAGCGGACGGGCAAAGCCTGCTCGAACTGCTGCGGGACGGGCTGGGGGTCACCGGGCCCAAGGCCGGGTGCGGCGAGGGAGCGTGCGGCGCCTGCACCGTGCTGATCGGGCGCCGGGCGGTGCAGGCCTGCCAGATCCCGGCGGCCGAGGCCGCTGGTCAGCGGATCACCACGGTCGAGGGGCTGGCCGAGGACGGCATCGCGCACCCGGTGCAGCAGGCCTGGCTGGAGACCGGCGCGATGCAGTGTGGCTACTGCACGCCCGGCTGGCTGATCGGCGCCGCGGCCCTGCTGGCCCGGGTGAGCCATCCCAGCGACGAGCGGATCGACGACGAACTGGCCGGGCACGTCTGCCGCTGCTGCGCCTACCCGCGGATCCGGCGGGCCGTGCACCGGGCCGCGGAGCTGATGGAGCACCCGGAGCTGCTCGAACCGGTACCACCGCCGGGCGGCGCGGATGTGCGCAGGCCCGAGACGGCACCCGATCGGCCTTGGGATCTGGCCGGCCGGGAACCAGGGTCGTTCGCCGCCGCGATGCCGGAGGGGCTGATGACCGTGGCCGCCGGACGGGAGGACGACCCGGACTGGGCTCCGGACGACGCGTGGGTGCACATCGGGGCGGACGACACGGTGACCGCGTTCACCGGCAAGGTCGAGGCCGGGCAGGGCACTCGCACCGCGCTGGCCCTGCTGGTCAGCGAGGAACTCGCGCTGCCGCCCGGGTGGGTGCGGGTGACGATGGCCGACACCGACATCTCGCCGTTCGACGCGGGCACGTTCGGCAGCCGGTCCATGCCGCACGCGGCCCCGCCGCTGCGGGCCGCGGCGGCGGCCGCGTTCCGCCTGCTGAAGGAGACGGCCGCGGCCAGGTTCGGCCTGCCTCCGGGGGACCTCACCGCCGCCAACGGCCTGATCGCCGGGCCCGATGGGGCGCCGAGCGCGAGCTACGGCGAGCTGGTGGCCGGTCAGCGCCGGGTCGAGGTCGTGCCCGCGGACGGCCCGGTCACCCCGGCCGCCGCCTGGCACACCGCCGGCCGGCCCGCCCGCGCGGCCCTGGGCGCAGATGTCGTCACCGGCGCGGAGGTGTTCCCTTCGGATCTGCGCGCCGACGGGATGCTGCACGGATGCGTGCTGCGCCCACCCGCGCACCGGGCCACGCTGCGCCGGGTGGACACCACGGCCGCCGAGGCCATGCCTGGTGTCACCGTGGTGCGGGACGGCGCCGCACCCGCCCCCCTCATCGGGGTGCTGGCTGAGACTCAGCCCACGGCCCGGGCGGCGCTGGCCGCGATCGACGCCGACTGGGCGGAACCATCCGGCCCCGGCCCGGACGGTCTTGACGCCTACTTCCGCGACCATCCTGAGGACGGCGCGCGCTGGCGGGCGCCGGTGCGAACCCAGACCGGCGACCCGGACACCGCCCTGGCCAGCGGGGACATCCGGCTGGCGGCGCGGTACCGCGCCGCCTACGTCGCCCACGTGCCGCTGGAGCCGAGGGCCGCGCTGGCCCGGTGGGACGGCGCCGAGCTGACCGTGTGGGCGGCGACGTCGACGCCGTTCCGCGCGCGCCGGGAACTGGCCGCCGAACTCGGCGTCAGCGAGGCGGACGTGCACGTGATCGTGCCTGACTTCGGCGGCGGGTTCGGCGGCAAGCACGGGGCCACCGTGGCGGTCGAGGCGGCCCGGCTGGCCCGGGCCGCGGGCCGGCCGGTGAAGGTGGCGTGGAGCCGGGCCGACGAGTTCACCGCCGGCTACCTGCGGCCCGCCGCCGTGATCGACGTGGCCAGCAGCGCGACCAAGACCGGGCAGATCACCGCCTGGTCGTTCACCGACATCCACGCCGGCGCGGCCGGGCTCGGCACCCCCTACCTGATCGAGCATCAGCGGCACGCCTACCAGCCGGCCTCGGGCCCGCTGGCCCGCGGCTCGTACCGGGCGCTGGCCGCGACCGCGAACAACTTCGCCCGCGAGTCACACATGGACGAGCTCGCGGCGGCGGCCGGCGCCGACCCGGTCGCCTTCCGGCTGCGGCACCTCGACGACGCCAGGCTGGCGGCCGTGCTCGAAGCGGCCGCGGCCGAGATCGGCTGGCCCGGCGACGCCGGGACCGAGGACGGGACCAGGGCAGCGAGCGGGGACGGGACCGGGTGGACCGGGACCGGGATCGCGCTCGGATTCGAGAAGGACGGCCGGGTCGCCACGGCGGCCAGGGTCCGGATTGGCGCGGACGGCACGCTCCGGCTGCTCCGGCTGGTCGCCGCCGTCGACTGCGGCGCCGTGGTACACCCGGACGGCCTGGTCAACCAGGTCGAGGGCGCGGTCGTGATGGGTCTCGGCCCGGCTTTGTTCGAGCGGATCGACTTCGCCGCCGGGCGGATCCTGAACGGGTCGATGACCGGCTACCGGGTGCCGCGCCTCGCCGATGTGCCCGCCGACGTGAAGGTCATCCTGCTCGACCAGCCCGGCGAGCCGCCGGTGGGCGGGGGCGAGGCGCCGCTGATCGCGGTCGCCCCCGCCATCGCCAACGCGATCTTCCGCGCCTGCGGGGTCCGCCTGCGCGACATGCCGCTGGTGCCTGGCGGCCGGGTTCCCGGTGTTGGTTCACCGGCCGGCCAGGCAGCTTTCACCGGCGGGTAGATATCCCAGAGCCAGCGGCGCAAACGGTCATTTCACGGCAGGCTCGTCGTCAAGCAGTCGGAGACCGCGGTGGTCGTTCCGGCGCAATAAACCGTCCTGGTCATGGTGCCGTTGAATTGATTCGTGTTGTTAGCGGGCGGTGGCAGAGGCCACGTGTTGCCCACGCTGATGAACTGCTTGCTCTTCATCGCTCCCAGGGCACTCACGGTGAACGTGTCGGTGGTCGTCACCCCGGTCTTGACCGGCGTCACGTTGAGCGTGATGGTCGTCATGCCGGCTTGGTCGGGTGACTTTATGCAACTGATGTTGTACACGTGACCGCTGACCAGCGGCAGCGAGCTGGCCAGGGGGGGATCCTGGGCGGCGGCGGTGGTTAGGGTGCCCGCGAACCGGCACAACACCACTACCTGGGTGGAATTGGTCGCGCAGCTCGATAGCTGGAGCTTGGCCTGGGTCGGGGTCGGCTTGGCGTTGAACAGGCCGATCTGGCTCAGGTTCGGTGTGGTCGCGAAGCATTTGCCGCTGGCCGGGCGCTGATACTGGATGCGCGCGCCGACAGCTACCGCCGCGGTTTTGGGCTCACTGAGGGTGTATCCAGTGGTCGGCTTGCCGTAAGCCACGGATTCATTACCGCTCGTATCGCCGCTGAATTTGACACCCGTTGCCACCGGCGACCAAGTGCCATCCAGTGTCAGGGGCACGGCCGGACCGCTCGGTGCAGAATTAACCACCGTTCCCGTGGTGCCCGTGAATTCGTAATCGTAGAGCAGCGGCGCGGCGCCAGTTGCCGAAGCGAAGCTAGAACCGGAAAACAGCGCGATCGACGCGGAGGCCGCGCAAGCGGCAATGAGAATTTTACCAACTGGTTTCAAGTTGTGAAAGTATTTCATTTTCCCCTCCCCTATATTTCACTAGTTATCACAAAACGTCGCGGTGTCGCTGGTGTACGTCACAAGATTCACGGGCCCGCAATTTCAGGAGGCCGGTGCGGCCAGGGGTTGGCGTTAGGGGAGAGGCGGTGCCGCCCGGACCTGGCCGGGACCTGGCCCGCGAGCTGCCGAAAAGGTATCGAGCGGGCAACGCGGCCGGTCCTGGCCACCCTTCTTAGGCTGTCAACGAACTGGCCGCGAAGACCACCGGATAGAGCCGTTGTGGGCGGCCATCAGGGTCTGCCCGCGAAGCGGCGGGGGAGGCAGTGCGCCGCCTAGCGGGCGGGCGTGCGTCCGTCTAGACGTTTTTGCCGGGGTGTGTCATCCGCTGGCCGTGTGGGGGCGTCGTAGTGGTGAGGGTATTTATCGTTTACTGGCAGTGGTCGGCTGCTGGGCGGGGCACGGGAGGTTTCGATGCGGACGTGGCGGATCGCGGGGTCAACATGTTAGGGCGGGGTGGGCCTGCGCTGGCGGTGGGGGCGGCGGTGCTGGCCGGGGCGGGCCAGGCGGCCGCGGCGGCGCATCCGGGGGTGGCCGGTGGGCGCCAGCCGGGGGCGGCGGGGGTGATCTCGACCGTGGCGGGCGGGGTCGGCGGCCCGGGCATGGCCACCCGGGTGGCCATGCAGCCGTGTGGGGTGACGTCCGGCGGCGGCCACGTGTATTCGGCGCGGGCGCGACGGTGCGGAAGATGGGCCCGGGCAGCGACTGGCTGACCACGCTCGCGGGCACCGGCGTGCCCGGGCTATCCAGCGGTGGTGGCCGGGCGGTCAGGACCGCCCTCGGCGACGCGTGCGAAGTCGCTATGGACGGGTCTGGCAACCTGCTCATCGCCGACGACGACCGGGTCCAGGTGGTGGCGGCCAGCACTGGCACCTTCTACGGGAAGGCGATGACCGCCGGCAATATCTACTCCGTCGCCGGCAACGGCAAGCGCGGGTTTTCCGGCGATGGCGGCCCGGCCACCAGCACCAAGCTCAGCCTCCCGCAGGGCGTGGCGGTGGACGGCGCGGGCAACCTGGTGATCGCCGACACCCGCAACAACCGGGTGCGGGTGGTGGCGGCCAGCAGCGGCACCTTCTACGGCCAGGCGATGACCGCCGGCGACATCTACACCGCGGCCGGCGGCGGCAGGAGGGACTTGGGCGATGGCGGCCCGGCCACCAGCGCCGACCTCCATTGGCCGGAGTG
>DATAWQ010000136.1:0-23831 GCA_036267135.1 Streptosporangiaceae bacterium
GGGCCGGGCGGGTCCTGATCAGCCCCGCCTACCACCGCATCCACCATTCGGCCACGGGCCGGCTGGACATCAACCTCGGCACCGTCTTCACGTTCTGGGACGTGCTGTCCCGGCGGGCGGTGTTCCCAGGCCGCGACGCGGGCCCGGCGGTCGTGACAACCGGTCTGGCGGGGCGGCCGGTACCGATCGAGCAGGCCGGCCGCCGTGCGCACCTGGGCCGCACCATGCTGCGCCAGCTCGCCGAGCCTTTCCAGCCGGTCAGGAGGGAACTGCCATGACCACCGCTTCGACCACCCGTCGGACCCAGCCGGGCACCCGTGTGGCGCTGATGTGGCTGCTGTACGTGTGCGACGCCGGGCTGCTCGTCGCATCCGGCCTCATCCACCTGCATCTGTGGGACATTGCCTACCGGCACGTGAAGACGCTGGACGTGCTGTTCCTGGTTCAGGTCGTGGCCTGCCTGCTGGCTGCGGTGACACTGCTGGCGACCCGCAGATTCCTGGTGGTGGCCGGGGCCGCCGTGCTGATGGCCGGGACCATCGTCGGCTTCCTGCTGGCCAGGAACGTCGGTATCTTCGGCTTTCACCTCACGTTCTCCTCCGGGCTGGCCTACACCGTGCTGATCGTGGAGGCGGCCGGGGTCATCCTGCTCAGCCTGACCGGCTGGCTGATGCTGGCCGGCCGGGCCAGGTAAGCATCAGCCCGGGCGGGAGCAACGCGGCCCCGGTCGTCATTTATCCGGCCCCGCGGGAAAGATCACCCGGGTAACCTCGGTGTTCGTGGGAATCGTGATGATGCGGGATGCCGCAAGGGACGGGTGGGACGGACGTCCCGTCATCGGGATCAGCTCGTACGCCGAAGAGGCCGGCTGGGGATCGTGGCACACCCAGTGTGTCCTGCTGCCCCGCCGCTACGCCGACAGCGTCACCCGGGCCGGTGGCATCCCCGTGCTGCTGCCCTCGTCGCCCGGCGTACAGCACGCGGTACGCCGGCTGGACGGGCTGATCCTGGCCGGCGGCGGCGACATCGAGGCGTCCAGGTTCGGCGCGCAGGCTCATCCACGCAACGGCGGCGTCCGCCCGGAGCGGGACACCGCCGAGCTAGCTCTCGCCGAGGCCGCGCTGGAGCAGGGGCTGCCGCTGCTGGGCATCTGCCGCGGGCTGCAGGTGCTGAACGTGGCGCTCGGCGGCACGCTGCACCAGCATCTGCCGGACCTGGTCGGCCACGAAGGTCACTCCCCCGTGTCCGGCGGCTACGGCCCGCACCAGGTCACGGTGGCGCTGGGCAGCAGGCTCGCCGAGGCCCTGGGCACCCCAGGGACGGCGGGCGACGCCGGTTCCGTGGAGTTCTCCGTGCCGACCCATCACCACCAGGCCATCGACCAGCTGGGCCGGGGCCTGGTCGCCACCGCGTGGGCCACCGACGGCGTCATCGAGGCGGCCGAGCTGGCCGGTCCCGGGCCGGACGGGGCCGAGCCCGCGTTCACGGTGGGCGTCCAGTGGCACCCGGAGGCCGGGGACGATCCGAGCTTGTTCGGCGCCTTCATCGCGGCCACGGGGTGCCTGCAGCAAGCCTGACCCCGGGGGGCCGCCGCGGGCTCCTTGCGGGGGCCGACCGGTCGGGGCGGGAAACGCCGCCCATAGACTCGGCTTTCGTGAACAGCCCCCCGGCCGTAACGATCACCGGCCTGGTCAAACGCTACCGCAGCGCCACGGCGGTCAACGGGCTGACGCTGACCGCCGAGCACGCCAAGGTCACCGCGCTGCTCGGACCGAACGGCGCGGGGAAGACGAGCACGATCGAGATCTGCGAAGGCTACCGGCGCGCCGATCAGGGCACGGTGCGCGTGCTCGGCCTTGACCCACGGCGGGACGCGCTCGCGCTCGCCCCCCGGGTGGGCATCATGCTCCAGTCCGGTGGCCTTCCGCCGGCCGTGCGGGCCGGGGACTACCTGCGCCTGATGGCGAGCTTCTACACCAGCCCGCTGGATTCGGCAGCGCTGCTCGGTCGGCTCGGCCTGGCGGACTGCACCCGGGTGCCGTGCCGGCGGCTGTCGGGCGGCCAGCAGCAGCGGCTTTCGCTCGCCGCGGCCATCGTGGGCCGGCCCGAGCTCGTCTTCCTGGACGAGCCGACGGCCGGCCTGGACCCGCAGGCCAGGCACGCCACCTGGGACCTGGTCGCGGAACTGCGCGCCGCCGGAGTCAGCGTGATCTTGACCACGCACTTCATGGAGGAGGCCGAGCGGCTGGCCGACGCGGTGGCCATCATGGACCACGGCGTGCTGGTCGCGGAGGGCACGCCGGCCGAGCTGACCGGAACCGACGGCCAGCTCAGGTTCCGGGCGCAGCCGGGGCTGAGCACCGACAGCCTGCTGTCGGCCCTGCCCGGCGGCACCGCCGCCAAGGAGTCGCCCGAGGGCTACTACGTGATCGAAGTGCAGGGCCGGGTGGATCCGCAACTGCTCGCCGCGGTCACCGCCTGGTGCGCCGATCACGGCGTGCTGGCCAAGGACCTGCGGGTGGAGAGCCGCACCCTTGAGGACGTGTTCCTCGAGCTGACCGGCCGGGAGCTGCGCTCATGACCGCGCCGCAGGCCCAGGCGCCCGCCGCCGAGCCGCTGTCGCTGACCCCGGCGCCTGGCCGGGCCCCGCTGCCGCGCATGATCGCCGCCCAGGCCAGGCTCGAAGGCAAGACGTTGCTGCGCAACGGCGAGCAGTTGCTGCTGGTCCTGATCATCCCGGTGCTGCTGCTCACCGCCTTCAGCCTGGGATCGTTCGTGAGCATCGGCGCGAACACCCGGCAGTACCGTATCGACTTCCTGGTGCCGGGGATCGTGGCGCTGGCCATCATGTCCACGGCGTTCACCAGCCAGGCCATCGCGACCGGCTTCGAGCGCCGCTACGGCGTGCTGAAGCGGCTGGGCGCCACGCCGCTGTCCCGGGTCGGGCTGATCGCCGCCAAGACCGTCACGGTCATCGGGGTGGAGCTGCTGCAGGCGGTGATCATCGTCGCGGTGGGCTTCGCGCTCGGCTGGCGGCCGGACACCACGGTGGTGGGCGTGGCCATGGCGGTGCTGCTGGCGGCGGTCGGCACGGCGGCGTTCAGCGGACTCGCCCTGCTGATGGCAGGCACACTGCGGGCCGAGGCCACCCTGGCCGCCGCCAACCTGGTCTACCTGGTGCTGCTCGGCGTGGGCGGGGTCCTGTTCCCGTTGACCAAGTTCCCGGCCGGGGCGCGCGGGCCGCTCAAGCTGCTGCCATCGGGCGCGCTGTCGGACGGGCTGCATCACGTGCTGCAGCACGGCGGTGGGGTGCCAGCGGCCGACCTGGCCGTGCTGGCCATCTGGGCGGTGGCCGCGATCGCGCTGGCCGCGCGGACGTTCCGCTGGGAGTGAGCCCATGCCGAGTGAGCCATGCCGAGTGAGCCGGGTCGAGTGAGCCGGGCCCTGCTGGATGCGGCGGGGCGGGGGCGCTCCTACGATGAAGGGCGTGCCCGGTGAACTCGATGCCAGACCCCAAGCCGTGACGGGGCGGCCTGCGCTGCGGCGGGCGGCGGACCGGATGGTGGCCGGGGTGTGGTCGCCAACAATGGCCGACATGCGCCGGATCGCGCTGGCCGGGGTGATAGCGGTGGCGGCCAGCGTGGTGACGGGCGCGGCGGTCAGGCTCAGCTCCTCCGGTCTTGGCTGCAGCACCTGGCCGCAGTGCACCCACAGCAGCCTGGTGGCGGCGAACTCGGCGCACGGCACGCTGGTGCACGCGTGGGTCGAGTTCGGCAACCGGCTGTTCGTGGCGCTGGTCGAGATCGTGTCCGTGGTCGTGATGGTGGCGGCCTGGCGGTTCAGGCCGGAAGGCTGGGTGAGCCGCCGGCAGGCGAGCGGCCACTGGCCCGCCGAACGGCGGGGGCTGCTCTGGCTGGCCGCGGTGCAGCCGGCCGGCGTCGCCGCGCAGGCCGTACTGGGCGGCATCGTGGTGCTGACCGACCTCAACCCGGTCGCCGTCTCGGTTCACTTCCTGGCCACGATGGCCATACTGGCCGCGGCCGTGGCCCTGCACGCCAGGTTCGCGGGACGCCCGCTGCCAGCCGGGATGCGCATCCGGCCTGAGCTGCGCTGGCTGTCGGCCGCACTGCTGGCCGTCACCGGCCTGATGCTCGCGGCCGGCACGGTGGTGACCGGCACAGGGCCGCTGGCCGGCGCCGCCTCGGTGCCCAGGTACCGGCTGCCGCTGGAGGGCGTCACCCAGTTCCACGCCGACATCGGCTGGCTGCTCGGCGGGCTCACCGTGGCCATGGTGGTGGGGCTGCGGTTTGCCGACGCGCCCCGTGACGCGGTGCGGCTGGGCTGGCTGCTGCTCAGCCTGATCGGCGTGCAGGGGGCCATCGGCTACGGGCAGTACTTCAGTGGGCTGCCCGCCGGAGTGGTCTGGGTGCACGAGATCGGCGCGGCCCTCATCTGGATCACCGTGGTACGGCTGTTCCTCGCGCTGCGGGCCCGCGCCCAGGCGCAGCAGCCCAGGGCGGTGCCAGTCAGCGCAGCAGCGGGCTGACGGCCACGGCCAGGAAGAGCAGCGCCAGGTAGGCGTTGGACCAGTGGAACAGGCGCATCGGCCGCAGCGCCACCCCGGTCTCGCCGGATCTGACCCGGCCGTGCAGGCGGTAGGCCTCCCGCAGGAACAGCGCGCCGAGCACGACGGCCACCCCGAGGTAGACCAGCCGCCCGGGCCGCCCGGGCGGCCACACCAGCAGCGAGCAGCCGATGGTGATCCAGGCGTACCAGAGAATCCGGTTGGCCACCACGCGCTCGGCGGCCACCACCGGCAGCATCGGCACGCCCGCGGCCTCGTAGTCCTCCCTGAACCGCATGGCCAGTGCCCAGGTGTGCGGCGGCGTCCAGAAGAACACGACGCCGAACAGCGCGAACGGCGCTACGGCCAGGCGCCCGGTGACCGCGGTCCAGCCGATGAGCACGGGCATGCAGCCGGCGATGCCGCCCCACACCACGTTCTGCGTCGTGCGCCGCTTTAGCACCAGGGTGTAGCCAAAGATGTAGAACGCCACGGCGAACAGCGCCAGCCCGGCCGACAGCCAGTTCACCAGAAAGCCGAGCCACAGGGTGGAGACGACGACGAGAACCAGCCCGAAGATCAAAACCTCGCCCGCGCCGACCTCGGCCCGGACCAGCGGGCGGCGCCGGGTCCGGCGCATCTTGGCGTCGATGTCGCGGTCGATGTAGCAGTTGAGCGTGTTGGCGCCGCCCGACGATATGGTCCCGCCGACGATCGTCGCCACCACCAGCCACAGCGAAGGCAGCCCCCGCGCGGCCAGGAACATCGTTGGCAGCGTGGTGATCAGCAGAAGCTCGATGATGCGCGGCTTGGTCAGGGCGACATAGGCGCGCAGACGGCTCATCGGCTTCCTCGGGGTGGGTGGCTGCGGCGCCCGGGCCGGCCCCCGGCGCCAAACCTCCGACACAGTGTAGTAGGACTGGTTCGCTCAGCCGTCCACGGGTAGCGGGGACCGGAGCGGGTAGCCCGCCCACGTCCGCACGCAACCGGCTGTTCGCCCGCCAGTAACCCGGCCAGAGACGAGCGCGGGCGGCCCGGCGATAGGCTCGGGTAGGACGCCGGAACAGAGGCCGGCCAGGAGCCAACTTTCTGGACCGGAGTACTAGAAAAGAGACAGGTGATCGCACGGTGACCAGCCAGCCGCGGGACACGTTCGAGTGGACCGACACCGACCGCAGGACGGTGGATCTGATCAGGGTCCTGGCCATGGACGCGACGCAGAAGGCGGGCTCCGGGCACCCGGGCACCGCGATGAGCCTGGCCCCGGCGGCCTACGTGCTGTTCCAGCGGATCCTGCGGCACGACCCGGCCGACCCGCACTGGACCGGCCGGGACCGGTTCGTGCTGTCCTGCGGGCATTCCAGCCTGACCCTGTACATCCAGCTCTACCTGTCCGGCTACGGGCTCACGCTGGCTGACCTGGAGAAGTACCGGACCTGGGGCAGCCTCACCCCGGGCCACCCCGAACACGGCCTCACGGCGGGTGTGGAGACCACCACGGGCCCGCTCGGGCAGGGCCTGGCCACCGCCGTGGGCATGGCCATGGCCGCCCGGCGCGAGCACGGCCTGTTCGACCCGGACACACCGCAGGGCACGAGCCCGTTCGACCACCACGTGTACGTGTTCGTCTCCGACGGTGACATCGAGGAGGGCATCAGCCACGAGGCGTCCTCGCTCGCCGCCCATCAGCAACTCGGCAACCTCGTGGTGCTCTACGACGACAACCACATCTCCATCGAGGACGACACCAACATCGCCAAGTCCGAGGACGTGGCGGCCAGGTACGAGGCCTACGGCTGGCACACCCAGCGGCTGAGCTGGCGCACCCCGGACGGCTACGTCGAGGATCCCGAGGCCCTGTACCGGGCGCTGGTGACCGCCCGCGAGCGCACCGACCGGCCTTCCTTCATCGCACTGCGCACCATCATCGGCTGGCCTGCCCCGAACAAGCAGAACACCGGCGCGGCCCACGGTTCCGCGCTCGGCGTGGACGAGGTGGCCGCCACCAAGAAAATCCTGCACTTCGATCCGGCGGTGAACTTCCCGGCCGAAGACGAGGCCGTTGGCCACGCCCGCCTGGTCGCCGAGCGAGGCAAGCAGGCCCACGCCGCGTGGGACGACACGTTCGCCGCCTGGGCGAAGGCGAACCCGGAGCGTCAGGAGCTGTTCGACCGGCTGGCGGCCGGCCGCCAGCCCGGAGGCTGGGCCGACGCGCTGCCCACCTTCCCGGCCGACCAGAAGGGCATGGCCACCAGGAAGGCCTCGGGTGCGGTGCTGAACGCGCTGGCACCGGTGCTGCCGGAGCTGTGGGGCGGATCCGCGGACCTGGCCGAGAGCAACCTCACCACGATGGCGGGCGAGCCGTCGTTCATCCCGGTCGAGCACGAGACCAAGATGTTCCCCGGCAACCTTTATGGCCGGACGCTGCACTTCGGCATCAGGGAGCACACCATGGGCGCGATCTGCAACGGCATCGCGCTGCACGGCGGCACCCGCCCCTACGGCGGCACGTTCCTGGTGTTCAGCGACTACATGCGGCCCGCCGTCCGGCTGGCGGCGCTGATGGGCACCGGCGTGACGTTCGTGTGGACGCACGACTCGATCGGGCTGGGTGAGGACGGTCCCACCCATCAGCCGGTTGAGCATCTGTGGGCGCTGCGGGCGATCCCGGGCTTCGAGATGGTCCGGCCGGGCGATGCCAACGAGACCTCGGTGGCCTGGCGCACCATCATCGAGCGTAATAAGCCCGCGGGGCTCGCCCTGACCAGGCAGAACCTCCCCGTCCTTGACCGGTCGGGCGAGCTGGCCAGCGCCGAGGGCACAGTCCGCGGCGGCTACATCCTGGCCGAGGCGCAGGGCGGCAGCCCAGAGGTGATCATTATCGCCACCGGTAGCGAAGTGCAGATCGCGCTGGCCGCCAGGGACCGGCTGCAAGCCGGGGGGACCGCCACCCGCGTGGTCTCCATGCCCTGTGTGGAGTGGTTCCGCGAGCAGGACGACGAGTACCGGCGGCGGGTGCTGCCGCCTGCGGTGCGGGCCCGGGTGTCGGTGGAGGCCGGCATAGCGCAGGGCTGGCATGAGTTCACTGGCGACGCTGGGGAATGTGTCAGCTTGGAGCACTTCGGCGCGTCAGCCTCCTACCAGGTCCTGTACCAAGAATTCGGATTCACCGAGGAGCGGGTGGCGCAGGCGGCGCGCTCCAGCATGGCACGCACCAACAGCTCGGAAGGATGACCCGACCATGACCTCTAACCCCGACGACACCCTGCAGGCGCTCTCCGAGGCCGGCGTCTCAATTTGGCTGGACGACATCAGCCGCGACCGGCTGCGCACCGGTAACCTGGAGACGCTGATCCGCGACATGCACGTGGTGGGCGTGACCTCCAATCCCACGATCTTCGCGCACGCGCTGAGCAGCGGCGACGCCTACAACACCCAGATCGCCGACCTGGCCGTCAGGGGTGTGTCGCTGGATGAGGCGGTCAGGGCCATCACGTCGTTCGACATCCGCTGGGCCGCCGACGTGCTCCGCCCCGCCTACGAGGCCTCGAACGGGCTCGACGGGAAGGTGTCACTGGAGGTCGACCCGCGGCTGGCCAAGGACACCACCAAGACCATCGCCGAAGCCAGGGCCCTGTGGTGGCTGGTGGACCGGCCCAACCTGTTCATCAAGATCCCGGCGACCGTCGAGGGGGTACCGGCGATCACCGCCGCGCTGGCCGAGGGGATCAGCGTCAACGTCACCCTGATCTTCTCGCTGGAGCGCTACGCGCAGGTGATGGACGCCTTCATGGCCGGGCTCGAGCAGGCGGCCGCCGCCGGTCACGACCTGAGCGCGATCGCGTCGGTGGCCTCGTTCTTCGTCAGCCGGGTGGACACCGAGGTGGACAACCGGCTGGACAAGCTGGGCACACCCGAGGCGCACGCGCTGCGCGGCAAGGCCGCCGTCGCCAACGCCAGGCTGGCCTACGAGCTCTACGAGAAGCACTTCAGCACCGACCGCTGGGCGGCGCTGGCGGCCAAGGGGGCCAAGCCCCAGCGCCCGCTGTGGGCTTCCACCAGCACCAAGGATCCCGAGTTCGACGACACCATGTACGTGGTCGATCTGGTGGCGCCGGACACGGTGAACACGATGCCAGAGGCCACGATGCACGCCACGGCCGCGCACGGGAAGTTGCACGGCAATACCGCGGCGGGCGGCTACGACGAGGCCCGCCAGGTGTTCGCGGAGCTGGAGCGGCTCGGCATCGGCTACGACGACGTCGTGGCCGTGCTCGAATCCGAAGGCGTGGCCAAGTTCGAGGTTTCCTGGAAGGAACTGCTCGACACGCTGCAGAAGGAGATGGGCGCCGCGTGAAGGGGGAAGGAGAGGTGGGTGGGGCGGGGGTGTCAGCGCAGTGAACCTGCCGGGCGGCGGCGAGCCACCGCCCGATGGCCTGCTGGGGACGGCCGAGCCGTCCGCCTACGCCGGCCGCATGACATCAGGCGGTGGCGTCGCGGTGAACACCCGCGGCGTCGCCGTCATGGAGGCGGAGCAGCAGTCGGCCGTCGCGCTCATCACCGACGGTGTGCCCGGTGCGCTGCTCGCCAGGGATCCGGGGCTGTGGGGCCCTGGCGCCGCCGGCGAGGCGGCCGCCAGGCTGGGTTGGCTGAGCGCGGCGCAGTCCTCCCGCGCCCTGCTCGGCACGCTCGCGGTGCTGGCCGCCAGGGCCAGCGAGGACGGTCTGGACAACGTGGTGCTGGCCGGGGCGGGTGGCGCCTCGCTGGCCCCCGAGGCGATCGGTGCGAGTGCCGGGGTGCCGCTGCGGGTGCTGGACACCACCGACCCGCACGAGGTCGCCAGGACCGTCAGGGACCGGCTGGAGAGCACGCTCGTAGTGGTGCCGGGCAAGAACCGGCCGAGCCTCGAGACCGACAGCAACCGGCGCATCTACGAGCACGCCTTCGCCAGCCTCGGGCTCTCCCCCGCGCAGATCGCCCGCCGCTTCGTCGTGGTCACCGACCCCGGGTCACCGCTGGAGCGGTCGGCCCGCGAGGCCGGCCAGCACGTGGTGCTCGCCGACCCGCGTGCGGCCGGCGGGTACACCGCGCTGACCGCGTTCGGCCTGGTCCCGGCCGCGCTGGCGGGCGCGGACGTAGCCAGGGTGCTCGACGAAGCCGACGCCGCCGCCGCCGCGCTGGCCCGCACCCCGGACAACCCCGGGCTGGCCCTGGGCGCCGCGCTGGGCGGCTACGCCCTGGCCGGCCACGACAAGGCCGTGCTGGCCGACTGCGGCTCCGGGCTGGCCGGCTTCACCGGCTGGGCCGAGCAGCTCATCGCCGAGTCGACGGGGAAGGATGGCCGCGGCATCCTTCCGGTCGTGGTGGAGGGCGAGGACGCGCCGGGCTTCTCCCCCGGGCCCAACGTGCACCTGATCGCCTTCGGCGAGCCCGCGAGCCCGGTGGACACGGTGATCCGCGGACCGCTCGGCGGCCAGTTTCTGGTCTGGGAATACGCGGCCGCGGTGGCGAGCAGACTGCTCGGCGTCAGCCCGTTCGGCCAGCCTGCCGCCGCCCAGGCGCAGGGCGCCGCCGAACTGCTCGCCGCGGCGGGTGACGGGCCGCTGCCCGGCGGCGCGCCCGTGTTCACCGACGGCGCCGTCGAGGTCCACGGCGACGTCGGCTTCGTTGGAGAAGCCGCCGACCTGGCCGGCCTGCTCGACGCGATGCTCTGGTCGCTGCCAGAATCGGGCTACCTGGCGGTCATGGCCTACCTGGACCGGACGGGCGACGCGGACGCGTGGCGGCTGCGGCCCGCCCTGGCGGCCCGCACTACGCACCCGGTCACGTTCGGCTGGGGGCCGAGGATGGCATACGGGGCCGGGCAGTACCACAGGGCAGGACCGCCGACAGGCGTCTTCCTGCAGGTCACCGGCGAGGTAACGGAGGATGTCGGGGTGCCGGGCGAGCCGTACTCGCTCGGCAAGCTTCAGCTTGCCCAGGCCCTGGGCGACCTCGCCGCGCTGCGGCGGCGGGGCAGGCCGGCGATCCGGCTGCACCTGCGTGACCGCCAGGCCGGGATCGCCCAGTTGCTCGCCGCCGCCCGCACGGAAGGAGTGGAATGATCACACCCGTCAGCCTGGCCGCAGGACTTGGGGACGCCAACCCGCTACGCGACCCGCGCGACCGGCGTATTCCGCGGGTGGCCGGTCCCTGCGTGCTCGTCATGTTCGGCGTCACCGGCGACCTGGCCCGCAAGAAGCTGCTGCCGGCCATCTACGACCTGGCCAACCGTGGCCTGCTGCCGCCCGGCTTCTCCCTGGTCGGTTTCGCCCGCCGCAACTGGGAGAACGAGGACTTCGCCCAGGTCACCTACAATGCGGTCAAGGAACACGCCCGCACCCCCTTCCGTGACAATGTCTGGGAGCAGGTCAGCGAGGGGATACGGTTCGTGTCCGGCGATTTCGGTGACGACGAGGCGTTCGACGAGCT
This sequence comes from Streptosporangiaceae bacterium, assembly GCA_036267135.1. Taxonomy (GTDB): domain Bacteria; phylum Actinomycetota; class Actinomycetes; order Streptosporangiales; family Streptosporangiaceae; genus PALSA-505. The sequence continues at coordinate 11,036 of DATAWQ010000136.1, forward strand.
TGCCCGCTGCGTGACCCGGCTGGACGCCGAGCGCGGTACCGGCGGCAACTATGCCTTCTACCTGTCCATCCCGCCGAAGACCTTCCCCGATGTGGTCAGGCAGCTCAAGCGGTCCGGCCTGGCCGACGCCCCCGTCTCCCCTTCCCCCCTCATGGACTCAGGACGCCAGCCGTGGCGGCGGGTGGTGATCGAGAAGCCGTTCGGGCACGACCTGGCCAGCGCCAAGGAGCTGAACGCGATACTGGACGCGGTGTTCCCGCCGCACGCCGTGTTCCGTATCGATCACTACCTGGGCAAGGAGACGGTGCAGAACATCCTGGCCCTGCGCTTCGCCAACACGCTGTTCGAGCCGATCTGGAACCGCAGCTACGTGGACCACGTGCAGATCAGCATGGCCGAGGACATCGGGATCGGCGGGCGGGCCGGCTACTACGACGGCATCGGCGCGGCCCGCGACGTCATCCAGAATCACCTGCTGCAACTGCTGGCGCTCACCGCGATGGAGGAGCCGCTGTCGTTCGACGCCGACTCGCTGCGTGCGGAGAAGGAGAAGGCGCTCTCGGCCGTGCGGCTCCCCGACGACCTGGCCGCCGGCACGGCGCGCGGGCAGTACGCCGCGGGGTGGCAGGGTGGCATCCAGGTGCCCGGCTTCCTGGAGGAGGACGGCATCGATCCCGCCTCCCGCACCGAGACCTACGCCGCCATCAAGCTCGGCGTGGACACCAGGCGCTGGGCCGGCGTCCCGTTCTACCTGCGCACCGGCAAGCGGCTGCCCCGGCGGATGACGGAGATCGCGCTGATCTTCCAGCGCGCGCCGCACCTGCCGTTCACCGCCACCGACACCGAGGAACTCGGGCAGAACGCGCTGGTGATCCGGGTTCAGCCGGACGAGGGCGTGACCGTGCGGTTCGGCTCCAAGGTGCCGGGCTCGGCGATGGAGGTCCGCGACGTGAACATGGACTTCGCCTACGGCGAGTCGTTCACCGAGTCGAGCCCCGAGGCGTACGAGCGGCTGCTGCTCGACGTGCTGATCGGGGATCCGCCGCTGTTCCCGCGCCAGGAGGAGGTCGAGCTGTCCTGGCGGATCCTGGATCCGATCGAGCAGTTCTGGGCCGAGCACACCAAGCCGGAGCCATACCCGGCCGGCACCTCGGGCCCGGCCTCCGCGGACGCGATGATGGCCGCCTCCGGCCGGGCCTGGCGGCGCCTCTAATGGCTAGCACCCTGCTGGTTAGCACCCTGCTGGTTAGCACCCTGCTGGTTAGCACTCTGCTGGTTAGCACTGTGAAGGGAGCACTGTGAAGGGAGTGAGGACGCGATGATGATCGACCTGACCGAAACGAACACCGGCGCCATCCACGACGCCCTTATGCAGTCACGGCACAAGCTTGGCGGTCCCGCGCTCGGCATGGTGCTCACGCTGGTCATCGTCACCGACGAGTCCACTCAGTACGATGCGGTCCGTGCGGCCAACGAGGCGGCTCGCGAGCATCCCTGCCGGGTGCTCGGTGTGATCACCCGCAACCCGGCCGGGCGGTCCAGGCTCGACGCCGAGATCCGGCTGGGTGAGACCGGCCCGGGCGAGACCGTGCTGCTGCGCATGCACGGCCCGCTCGGTGAGCACGCCGACTCCGTGGTCTTCCCGCTGGTGCTGCCCGACACCCCGGTGGTCACCTGGTGGCCCGGCCCGGCGCCCGCGGTTCCGTCCGCCGACCCGCTCGGCGCGCTGGCCCAGCGCCGGGTCACCGACGCCGCGGCCAGCGATCACCCGCGGCGCATGCTCACCACGCTCGCGGCCGGCTACCGGCCGGGTGACACCGACCTGAGCTGGACCAGGGCGACCTCCTGGCGGTCGCTGCTGGCGGCCACCCTGGACCAGCCTTACGGCACCCTCAGCGGCGGCGTCGTGAGCGCGGAGGAGCACAACCCGAGCGCGGACCTGGTCACCACCTGGCTGTCGGGCAGGCTCGGCGTCCCGGTGCGGCGGGATACCTCGTCCGGTCCAGGCATCACCGAGGTCTGCTTCACCACCACGGACGGCGACATCACGCTGTCACGGCCTGACGGGCGCACCGCCACGCTGACCAAGCCAGGTCACACCGAGCGCCGGGTGGCGCTGCAGCGCAGGGACACGGCGGAATTGCTGTCGGAGGAACTGCGCAGGCTCGACCCGGACGAGGTGTACGCGGAGGCCCTGGCCAGGTTCGCCGCCCACCCCGTCGGTGAGGACGTGGCCGCGTGACTGCCCCGCCCGAGGTCATCGTCCACAGGGACGCACCACTGCTGGCTGAAGCGGTGGCGGCCCGGCTGGTCACAGGCCTGATCGACGCCGCCGCCGCCCGCGGCAGCGCGTCCGTGGTGCTGACCGGAGGCGGCATCGGCACGGCGGTGCTGGCCGAACTGTCCGCGGCCCCGGCGGCCGACGCCGTGGACTGGCGGCACCTGGACGTGTGGTGGGGCGACGAGCGGTTCGTGCCCACCGGCGACCCGGACCGCAATGAGACCGGAGCCAGGGAGGCCCTGCTCAGCAAGGTAGACGTGAACCCGGCCCGGGTGCATCCGATGCCGGGCCCTGATGGCCCTGACGGCGACGACCCGGAGGCGGCCGCGGCCAGGTACGCCAGCTGGCTGCGCGACGCGACCCGCCCGGAGGATCACGGCGAGGTGCCCTCGTTCGACGTCCTGCTGCTCGGCATCGGCCCGGAAGGGCACGTGGCCTCGCTGTTTCCCGGCATGCCCGCGCTCTACGACGAGCGGACCGTGGTGGCGGTCCGCGGGTCACCCAAGCCGCCGCCGACCAGACTGTCCCTGACCCTGCCCGCTATCGGCGCCGCGCGGGAGGTGTGGGTGATCGCGGCCGGCCGGGAGAAGGCAGGCGCGGTGCGGCTCGCGCTGTCCGGCTCAGGTCCTGTTCAGGTGCCGGCGGCCGGAGCCAGAGGCAGGCAGCGGACGCTATTCCTGCTCGACCGGGCGGCCGCGGCGCAGCTTCCCGCTGACCTTGGCAGGCCAACCTAGCGCTGGCCTGGCCCGCCCCGACCCGCGGAGCTGAGCCGCCGCCAGCCCGCCGGCCAGGCAGGCGAACGGCACCACGGCCAGCTCGTACCGGTAGCTGAACCCGGACGTCGCCACCGGGCCGACGAGCAGCATCACGGTCACCAGCCAGGGCAGCAATGCCGCGCCGCCCCAGCGGCGCCACCTGGCCACCACGCCGACCAGCCCGAGCAGCAGGATCAGGCCGAGCAGGGTGCCACGCAGATAGACGTAGCGCTGGTAGCCGATCAGGAAGCCGGAGAACGGCTCGACGGACCGGGTCTGCCCCAGCCCGGGCTGGTAGAGATGCAGGTCGTGCCAGGGCCGGTACGACCCGATGTAGGACGGGTGGGCGAACAGGTAGGACACGTCCGTCTTCGGGTCGTAGGCCAGCGTCCTGGTCCAGAAGAACGACCGCAGCGTGTCCCGGGCGACAACCCTGAGATAACTGAACGGCTGCGCCAGGATGGCCCGTTCGGCGTACTGCTGGGCCAGGCTGTTGATCTGAGGCGTGAAGAACCCGTAGTGGGGCGCCAGCTTGTCCAGCGGGTTGTTGGCCCAGATGTACTCGGTCGCGATCGGCCGCTCGGCCGGGGGCCGCGGGTCACACAGCACCCGCAGCGACGGCGGCGGCTTGATCGCCGGGCAAGTGGCGAACGTCTGCACCCGGCCGTAGAGGAAAATCCCGCTCGACTGGGTCATCGCGTACTGCCCGTGCTGTGACTTGTACCCGGCCTCGTAAATGCCGATCGGGATGAGCGCGGCCACCACCAGGGCGACCAGCGGGCGCCAGCCCGGGCGCCTGACCAGGAGGCACACCGCAGCCAGCACGATCAGCGGCAGCCCCACCGAGCGGATCACGGTGGCGTACCCGATGAGCAGGCCGGCGACCGCCGCCGCGACCGGCCCGATCTTGTCCCGCCAGCACAAGATGACCAGTGCGAGCGTGAGCACCAGCATGAACAGGACGTCGGACATGACCATTTGCTCGAGCTGAACCTGATAGGCGTCGTAGAGCACGGGCAGCGCGACCAGCGTGGCGGCCCAGGCGGGCAGCCCGCGCTTGCGGAGCAGCGCGTAGATGGCCACGCCAACGCCCAGGCCCATCAGGTGCTGGGCCAGGGCCACCACCACGAAGCTGTGCAGCGGCTTCAGCACCAGCAAGAACAACGGATATCCGGCGGGCCGCACCGAACTCGAATGATGGCTGACCGCGGTCTGCAAATAGGAGTACGAGTCGTGGAACCAGATGATGGGCGGAAAGCCGAGCATGACCACCGCGCGCAGCGCGACGGCCCCGGCCAGCACGAGCGCGAACAGCCAGTGTCGCCGGGCCAGGCCGGCGGCCCGCTCCCGCAGACCCGGCCGCGCGGTACTGGCTTGGGATGGGCTGGCCTGTGACGGGCTGGGCCCGTCCCGATGAGTCCCGTTCTGGCTGGCCTGGTCCGCACCGCTGTCACCGGGTGAGCCGGCTGCCGCCGGTGCCGTGTCCGCCGGCCCGGCCTGCCGGGTGCCGCTGGCGCCGACCGCCTCGCCGGTTGGCTCGGACACCAGGCACCTCGCTTTCGGATACGGGTAGGTGGATCCCGCCGGACCGGGCCAGCGGGTGCAAGCTACGACGCTACTAGATCCGGCGTATAGCCGACGCCGGGCCGCGCCATCCAGGCCGGGCCGGCCTGGGGCGGCTCAGAGCGGGTCGCCACCGGTGCGGGGCGGGACGTGGCCGCCAGGTCCCGGCGGAAAGCTGCCGCCCGGGCCGCCGCCGGGACCACGGCTGCCGCCGTGGCTGCGCCGCGCCGCGCGCAACGCGAACAGGACGATGAGCATGGGCACGAAGAGCAGAGCCGCATGGGCCGACACGGCCAGGATCAGCAGCACGATGGCCACCGGCAGGAACGGAACGAACATGATCTCCCGGCCGGGAGCGCGCGGTCCGGCGGGCGGCAGGGACAGCTGCGGGCCGTCCGGCGAGGCGGTGGCCGACGGGCCGTCCAGGCTCGCACCGGCCGGCAGGTCACTGGTGAGCTGGCGGAGCTCATCCCAGGTCTTGGCGGCGTAGGCAGCGGTAGTCCGGTCATCGAACTCGTCCAAGCCGAGCCGGCCCTCGGTGTAGGCAGCCCCGAGGAGCTCCACGACCTTCTCCCGGTCGGAGTCCGACGCCCGCATGCCACCGTCGCTGACCACCGTCAGGCCTCCGATCGCTGACTGGCCCTAGCTACCATGGTACCTGGGCCGCCGGAAGAGCAGGCTAAGATGTCACGCCGTGCCCACGGTCTCACTGCGCAGGACCCCCCACCGTGACCACCTCGTCGTCTGTGGTGACGACGCGCTGGCAGCCAGGACCATCGAGGAGCTCACCACCAGGTACGGCGAGTTCGTGACGGTGATCCTGCCGTCCAGGCAGCGCAATTACGGGCCACGTATCGCGCGGCTGCCTGGCGTCAGGGTGATCGAACGCGAGGAGTTGACCAGCGAGGCGTTCCGCGATGCCCACGTGCAGTCGGCCCGCGCCCTCGCATTGCTGCGCCAGGACGATCTGGGCAACTTCCACGCGGCGCTGCGCGCGGCGGAACTGAAGCCAGAGCTCAGGCTGGTCGTGGCTATCTTCAACACCAGCCTGGGCGAGCGGGTGCGCTCGTTCTTCGGTGACTGCGCGGTGCTGTCCGGGTCGGCCATGTCAGCGCCGTCGTTCGCCGCCGCTGCCCTGGGTGAACCCGCCCCCAGCCACATCAGGCTGGCCGGGCGCACCCTGTTCGTGACCAGGAGCAGCGACGTCGCCACCGGCGCCGTCGTGTGCGGCCTGGCCGAGACCGCCGGCCGTCGCGCGCCGCGGCTGCTGCCGGCCGACCCGGCCACCGCCGACCTGGTGCTCGCGGTCGCGACGGGCAGGTCGATGGATCCGCTGACCCGGTCACCGAACCCGTTGCGGATCGTGGCCGGGCACCTGCGCCGGCTGGTCTGGCACAAGTTCGGCGCCGCGTTCGCCGTGCTGTTCGCGGTCCTGGTGTGTGGCTTCATCCTGCTGGCCACGGCGGCGCACTACACCGTCACCAATGCGCTCTACCTCACCTTCCTTGACGCCGCTGGCGCGGCCGTCAGCAATCCCGCCCTCGGATCATCGGAGAAGGCCGCCCAGTTCCTGCTCACCTTCGACGGCATGGCGTTCCTGCCGGTGGTCACCGCCGCCGTGATCGGGGCGCGGCTCACCGGCTCGCTGCGGGCCAAACCCGAGCCGCTGAGCGACCACGTCGTGGTCGTCGGCCTCGGCAACGTCGGCACCCGGATCGCCGGCCAACTGCACGACCTCGGCGTCGACGTGGTGTGCGTGGATGGCCACGAGAATCCCCCTGGTGCGGGACTGGCCCGGCGCCTCGGCCTGCGGCTGATCACCGGCGACGCGCGGCGGGAGGAAACCCTGCGCGCAGCCGAGATCGGCACCTGCCAGGCGCTGGTGTCGGTCACCAGCAGCGACAGTGTCAACCTGGAGACCGCGCTGCACGCCAGGGCCCTGCGGGAAGACCTGCGCATTGTGCTGCGCCTGTTCGACGACGACCTGGCCGAGCGGGTGGAGAAGGCGATCGGCAACATCGTGTCGCGCAGTGTCCCTTACCTGGCCGCGCCCGCCTTCGCCGTGGCGATGCTGGAGCATCAGGTGCTGCGGACGATCCCGGTCGGGCGGCACGTGCTGCTGGTCGCCGAGGTCGATCTCAGCCCCGGCGCCGAACTGGCCGGAAACCAGGTCCAGAAGGTGCACAAAGCGGGCGAGGCCCGGGTGATCGCCCTGCAGCGCAAGGGGATGCCTGTGGACTGGTCCCCGCCCGGTGACTACCGGCTGGCCCCTGAGGATCGGCTGTACGTGCTCGCGACTCGGGCGGGACTCGGGAGGCTGCTGGCCCGCAGCAGACCGCCCACGCCTCCGGAGAACCCCGCCGCATCCTCTGGATCCGGTGACAGGTCCGACCTCTGAGCCAGTCCGTCCGCCCGGCTCACCCGGAAACCTGCCTGAACCTCCGATAATCTCTGCGGCGCGGGTCTCCCCCAAAGACGATCTTTAGAGTTACGCTCAGAGCAGATCTTCCACCTGGTTCTCCTGAGCCACCTGTGAATGTAAAGGCAGGTCCGGATGATCCGTTACGTACCGGTCTCAAGACCCCGGTGCGTGGTTTGTCCCGCGATGGTGCCGTTCGGCCGGGAAACGCATGTCGGTCGGCCCCATCGCGACATCCATCACTACCACGCGCCCGCCTTCTACCGCGGCCTAGGTTCCGGGCGGCGCGCGCGCCCCTCTCGGGAGGAAACACATTGAGCGTCAATGACGATCGCACCACAGCGGCAACTGCCGCTCCCGCCTCCCCGGCCGCCGATCCCGCACCTTTGGGGCTGGCCGCATTCGCCCTCACTACGTTCCTGCTATCCGCGGCGAACGCCGGCTGGATGACGAAAGCGTCAGGCGATGCCTGGCTCGGATACGCCTTCGCCTACGGCGGGCTATGCCAGTTGCTGGCCGGTATGTGGGAATTCAAGAACAGGAACGTGTTCGGCGCCACCGCCTTCTCTACCTATGGCGGGTTCTGGATCGGCCTGGGCCTTTGGGCCAAGCTCGTCGCACCCACCATCACCTCGCCCTCAGTGGCCGGTCATGACCTCGGCTGGATCCTGTTGGCCTTCGCCATCTTCAACACCTACATGCTGCTGTGCAGCACCGCGGTGAACGGCGCGGTATTCGGAGTGTTCCTCACCCTCGAAATCACCGAGATCATCCTGTTCCTCGGTAATTTCGCGGGCAACTCAGGCACGATCAAGTTCGGTGGGTACGTCGGCGTGCTCACCGCACTGGTGGCCTGGTACACCTCGGCGGCGGGCGTGATGAACGGCCTGCGCGGCCGGGCCGTCATCCCGGTCGGCTCACCGTTCATCAAGTAGCCACTAGCACCCGCACGACGGCCGGTCCCGGGAACCTTGCGGGTTCCCGGGACCGGCCACGTCTAGGCTCACAGGGATGGACCTTCAGGAGAAGCGGAAGCTGGACGCCGAGCATCTGGCCGGCCAGCTAGCCCAGGTGCGGGCCAAGGCCCGCCCCTGGCGCTCACTTATCGCCCTCGCACTGGCCATCGCCGCCGCCGTGATCTCCGAGATGCAGCACCTGTCGAGTTTCACCGTGTCCGGGGACACCACGGTCAAGGTCATCGCTGGGGTCTGCGCCGGTGGCTTCTGCGTCTTCGCCGCCGCCTCGCTGATCGGGTTCTCCGGGCTGATCAGGAAGACGCTCGAGCCACGGGTCGGCTCGTCGCACGCCGCGGTGGTCCGCTACTCGATCCTGCTGATCGGCAGTGTGGTCATCTTCCTCGTCACCCTGGGACTGCTGCGGATCAGGGTCGGCCAGCTCATCGTCGGCGGCGCGCTCACCGCCGTGCTGCTCGGCATCGCCGGCCAGCAGAGCATGGCGAACCTTTTCGCGGGCATCGTGCTGCTAGCGTCGCGGCCGTTCAACGTCGGTGAGCGGATAAGGGTCAGGTCCGGCGCGATGGGCGGGGTAATGGAGGGCACGGTCACCGAGATAGGCCTCACGTACGTGCGGCTCGACACCGGCGACGGGGTGCTCGCGCTACCCAATTCTCAAGTGCTCGCCGCCGCGGTGGGCCCGGTGCCGTCCCACGGCCCGGACCGCCAGGGACCCGCATGAAACGCGGAGGCTTTCCGGCACCCCACCCGGAAAGCCTCCGCGCCCTGCCCGTGCGAACCCTTAGCTCCGGGTGTCGCTTTCGAAGCCGGCCAGCACGTGAGCCGGGATACGCCCGCGATCACTGACCTCTATGCCGCTTTTCTTAGCCCAGGCCCGGATCTCGGCACTGCGCTGGCGGTTAGCCGCGGTCCGTCGCCTGCGCTTGGCCCCCCTGACCGTCCCGCGCCGTGCGTGCTCAGCGAACTTTCCCACGATGTCCCTGAACTTCTCGCTGTGCTTGGCGCATAGGTCAATCTCGTACTCCTGGCCGTCCAGGCCAAACGTAATGCTCCGCTGCTCCCCGTCGGGAATCTCTTTATCGTCGTAGTCGCACGCGTATGTGACAGAAACTTTCTGTGCCACTTGCGGCCCCCCTTCTCTTGCGGCAAATATTTCCCCCCCGCGCTCAGGATAACCGTGCTGCCGCAATCGGCTGACCCGGCCCAGAGCACACGGCCCGCGAATGCGCGCGATCCGGCGCGACGCGACCGCATCGACATGGGCCCGGGAATGGGCCGGCCAGAAGGGGCCGGAATGACTACCGCTTAAGAGGTCAGTGCAGTGGTCGCCGCCGCGGCGATGGGCGCTACGCGGCTCCAGCCGAACGGTATTCCGCGAAGGCAACAGGTGTGGCTCGGGACACTCAACCGCGCCGGCTGGCAGTCAGGAACGGCCGCGGGAGGGACGGTATTCCCGGTCGGCGATCCCTGCGTGGCCCGGGTGGTACGCGAGCGATTCGGGCGGTGAATCATCGGGCCGTGTGTACGGGGAATACTCGCTGTTCTCGCCGGGACCGGCCGGTCCCGGCTCATACCCGGCCGGCTGATAGGCGTCAGACGGATGAGCACCCGCTTGGTGCACACCGGGCTGGCCGGCCTGCCGGCTGGGGCTGCCGACCGCCACCGGGCGGAACGTCTCGGTCGGCGGGCCGGGCAGGTACCCCAGCTCCGCCTCGCCGCCGTAGTCGCCGCCCAGCGGGTCGTCGGCGATGTCATCCCCTACCTGGTCGGCCTGATAGTCCTGGTCGGCCTGATAGTCCTGGTCGGGCTGATAGCCCGGCTCCGGCTGGTAGCCCTGGCCAGCCTGGTAGCCCGGTTCCGGCTGGTAGCCCTGGCCAGCCTGGTTGCCCGGTTCCGGCTGGTAACTCTGACTCGCCTGGTTGCCCGGTTCCGGCTGGTAACTCTGGTGGCCAGGTTCGGGCTGGTAGCCCTGCTCGGGCTGGTAGCCCCGCTCAGCTCCGCCGTAGCCGCCGCCTGGCGGGCCCGCGTCTGGATACCCGCCCGCGTATTCGTCCTCGTGCCAACGGCCGACCGGCAGCGGCCCGGTCGGCGTGCGCGGTACGCCCTGGCCGCCGGAGAACGGGGTCCGCGCCGGCTGGTCGGGCCGGGGCAACGGATCGGGATAGCCGGCGCCAGCCGCTCCGTAGTCACCCGCGGACGCGGCATCCTGGTATCCCTCTGGAGGCGCGCTGGTGTAGCCGTACAGCCCATCCTGATAGCCGGCGGATGTGTCCTCGTACCCGTGTGGCGCATCGCCGTATCCCGGCGGTGCGTCCGCATACCCGCGCGGCGCATCGCCGTACCCCTGCGGCAGGTCTTGGTGAGCGCCCCGCGGCTCGGGGCCGTAGCCGGCCCGCTGGGCTTCGCCGTAGCCGGCCGCCGGAACCTCCCCGTAGCCGCCAGGCCCTGCGTCCGCGTAACCGCCGGGTCGGCGGTCCAGGTGACTGGGTGGCTGGGCTGGATCCGCGTAATCCTGCTCCGGAGCATCCACGTACCCGCCGACCGGGGCCATGGCCGCGGTCGGCGGCCCAGCCGCCTGCACCGTGGTGGGCGAGGCCGGTGCCGCCGGGAATCCGGCCTGAGGTCCGCCGAAGGCTTGCTGCTCGCCCAGCGCGCCGTCTGGGAACGGGCCGACGCCGCCGGTGGGACCATGCGACAGCGCGTCGACCATCCGGGGCAACTCGGGGATCGGAAGCCGGAAGGTCCCGGTGCAGGTGCCACCCTGCCAGATGCTGAATACCGCTATCCCCGTGTCCGCATACCAGCTCACCCGCATGGTACGCGAACCTCCACGCACGTCGAAGAAGACTTCGCCGGCACGGGGCAGCGGGGCTGCGTCTGACGCAGACATGCTGCCCATGGTGACCCTGAACCACGGAGCTTGTCTAGCTGATCGCCGGACAACGGCCCGTCTGTGGCCGGGTCGCCCGGCTACTTTCCGACACGCGGGAAGGAAATTTTTGACCCTGGCTGCGCGCTGGCCATCACGGATGGCATGATTAGCCGCCGGAGCACCGGCACGGACACGGATCGTGCCACGCGCCGGATGGCGATTCCCGCGTTATCTCGCCGTTCTGGCCGTTGGCCATGGTACCGGCCTGCAGGATCCAGGCCCGTGTATGCGGGAACACCACAGCGGTACGGCGCGTTGCACATTTGTGACGGGGCCTAAAGCCGCAAACGCGAGGATTCGTGTGACCACGAGCCGAGCGCTCCGAAAGCTCGAAAGACCCATTGACTGGTTGAGGTGATTCCAACATGTCTGAGGCACGTCGGCACGCAGCTGTGCTCCCCCGGCCCAATTGGGGGTGGCAGGATGCTGCCGCATGCCGCGGTGAGGACCTCCTCCTCTTCTTTGGGCCGGATGGTGAACGACAGCCCGAGCGGGAGCTTCGCGAGCAGAAGGCCAAGGCGGTCTGCGCCGCCTGCCCGGTGCGCACCGAGTGCCTGAACTACGCGGTCGGGCGGCCGGAGAAGTACGGGACCTGGGGTGGCCTGAACGAGGACGAGCGTTCCTCCGAGCGCCGTCGCCGGATGCGCCGGGCCAACGCGGCCTGACCTGGCCGCCCGCGGTCAGCTAGCCCCGCTGGTGAGTTAGCTTCGTGGTTAGCCAGCCCCGTGGTTAGCCAGCCCCGTGGTTAGCCAGCCCCGTGGTTAGCCGGTGCCGTCCAGCAGCGCCAGCACATCGGCATCGGTGAGCTGGCCGAACGACCCGTACCACTCCCCCACTGCACGAAATGAGTGCGGTGTGATGAGTGTCACCACGTCGTCGGCCTCATATTGCACGGCGGCGGCCGACGCCGGCGCGGCCACGGGCACGGCCAGCACAGTCCGCCGCGCCGACCGCGCGCGCAATGCCCGCAACGCGGCCGTGGCGGTCACACCGGTGGCGAGGCCGTCATCGACCAGGATCACCTCGCGTCCGGCCACGGGCGGCGGTGGCCTGCCACCGCGGTACACCGCGACCCGCCTGGCTAGTTCGGCGCGCTCCCGGCCGAGCACCCGGCCGAGATCGAGACGGGTCAGCCGGAGGCGGCCGAGCAGCACGTCATCGTAGAGGGGCTCGGCGCCCTCCACGATCGCTCCCACCCCGAGTTCCGGCTGGAACGGATATCCGATCTTCCTGGTCACCAGCACGTCGAGAGGTGCCGACAGCAGGTCGGCCACCTCCCTCGCGACCGGCACACCGCCCCGGGGCAGCGCCAGCACGACCGGGTCGTCCAGGGGCAGTTCCCGCCACAGCCGCTCGGCGAGCAGCCGCCCGGCCGCGCGCCGGTCGGCGAAAGGAGCCGTGCCCGCCTCGGGCACATTGGCGACCACGTGGACAAATCCGTTCGGCTCGTTCCTCGCCTCTCTTATTCCGCCCCTACCCGCCCACCCGCGCGAGTAACAGACCCTGCCTCCCCACCCCGGCCGATCTTCCCAAGCACTCGCGCCCACCCGCCAGGCGTAACAGAATCCACCCCAAGCACCCCCATCCGCCCGAACGCGTAGCAGAATGTGGCCATGATCTGCGTTTCCTGCCGGACGCGTGACCATGAGAAGTGTCCTGGCGGCACCTGGTGCGACTGTCAGCACCTCGAACCACAGCCGCTGCCTGAGCCCAATCTCGCCTGGATCCGCCAGGGCTGACCCTCCGGAAGGGTCGGTCGGCCCTCCCCAGAGTGCCGCGACCGTCCTCACCCCCCCTGAAGAGCCCACTTTTCCCGCACCCTGGTTCCTCAAACCAGCACAAACTAGGACACGAATTCGGCACAGCGCGGGA
>DATAWQ010000137.1:0-21759 GCA_036267135.1 Streptosporangiaceae bacterium
GGGTGGACGGTGCCGAGGGTGGAGGGGTTGGGCTGGAGTTGAGTGGGGGGCGGGGAGAGGAGACGTTGGCACGGGTGGCACGGGCGGCGAGGGAGAGGCCACGGCCGCGGGTAGTGCAGGCACGAGAGCCGTGGGAGGTCGGTGGGGGCGATGAGGCTGGTGGGGTGGATGGGGTGGGTGAGGGGGTTGATGGGGATGGGGATCAGAGCGGGGCGGGGAGTACCGGGGGTGTGGGGAGTGGGGTGGAGAGGTTGGGGGGGACGGACTTTGGGGAGCTGAGCGAGGGGGAGCTGGCGCTGCTGAGCGGGGCGATGCGGCGGCTGACGCTGGCGGTGCCGGCCCGGCGGTCGAGGCGGCAGCGACGGGGGGCGCGGGGGCGGCGGGTGGACCTGCGGGCGACGTTGCGGGGGGCTCGGCGGTCGGGGGCGCAGCCGTTCATTATTGTAAAAACGAGACCACAGAGCCGGCCGAGGAAGCTCGTGGTCCTGTGCGATATCTCGGGGTCCATGGAGCCGTACGCGCGGGCCATGCTGCAGCTTTTGTACTGCGCGGCGGGTGGGGCGCGGGCCGAGGTGTTCAGCTTCGCGACGAGGCTGACCAGGCTGACCAGGGAGCTGGCCGAGCCCAGGCCCGAGCTGGCGCTGCGGCGGGCCGGGCAGGCCGCGCCCGACTGGCTGGGCGGCACGAGGATCGGCGCCTCGCTGCGGGAGTTCAACGACACCTACGGCCGCCGCGGGCTGGCCAGGGGCGCGGTGGTCGTCGTGGTGTCGGACGGCTGGGACACCGGCGATCCGGCGGTCGTGCGGCGGGAGATGGAGCGGCTGGCGCGGGTGGCGTTCCGCATCGTCTGGGTGAACCCGCGGGTGCACCAGCCCGGGTACCGGCCGCTGGCCGGCGGGATGGCCGCGGCCTGGCCGTACTGCGACGCGGTGGTCAGCGCGCACCGGCTGGACGCGCTCGGCGAGCTGACCGCGGCACTGGCCGACCCGGTCCGCCGCCGCTCTTGGCGGGGCTGACCGGGTCAGCTCCACGACCTCATGTTCGGGCCGGGTGGGCGCTGTTCGGTGAGAACTCCACCAGAGTCTCCACCAGAATGGAGGGGTGATCGATGTCGACCCGGAGCGCTTCGAAGAGATGGTCGCCACCGCGCTGGACGGGCTGCCGGCCGAACTGGGCGAGTTGATGCGCAACGTGGCCGTGACGGTCGAGCACGGCCCTGGGCCGCGCAACCTGCTTGGGCTCTACCAAGGGGTGCCGCTGACCAGCCGCACCACCTACTACGCCGGCGTCCTGCCGGATCGCATCACCATCTACCGCCGGGCCATCTGCGCGATCTGCGACACCGAGGACGAGGTCAGCGATCAGGTGCGCCGCACCGTCGTGCACGAGGTCGGGCACCACTTCGGCATCAGCGACCACCGCCTGCACGAACTCGGCTGGTGACCTATCGATCAGGGCGACGGCCGTTAAGCTTCGCGGGCGTTAGGCTTGGCGGCGCTAGGCTTGGCGGGCGGACGTTCACCGAATCGTCCCACCCCGGGAAAACGTGTGCGGGAAGGCATCGACATGGCCAACGATTCGTTCCGGCCAGCGGATCCAGCAGGGCGTGCGTTCAATCTGGACATCACCGTCGCGCACCCGGCCCGGGTCTACGACTTCTGGCTCGGCGGCAAGGACAACTTCGCCGCGGACCGGGACGCGGCGGAGCAGATGATCGCCGCCAACCCCGAGGTGCTGCCGGGCGTGCGGGCGAACCGCGCGTTCCTCGGCCGGGCGGTGCGGTACCTGGCCGAAGAGGCCGGGATCCGGCAGTTCCTGGACATCGGCACCGGGCTGCCGACGGTGGATAACACCCACGAGGTGGCGCAGCAGATCGCTCCGGACTCCAGGGTCGTGTACGTGGACAACGACCCGATCGTGCTGGCGCACGCCCGGGCCCTGCTGACCAGCACGCCGGAAGGCGACACCGCCTACGTGGACGCCGACCTCCGCGATACCACCACGGTGCTGGAGGGCGCGGCGCGGACGCTGGACTTCGGCCGGCCGGTCGCGGTGATGCTGCTCATGATCTTGCAGTACATTCCGGACTCCGACGACCCGTGGGGGATCGTGACCCGGCTGCTGGAGGCGGTGCCGCCGGGCAGCTACCTGGTGGTGTCGGACACCGCGGCCGACATCGACGCCGAGATCGTGGCCGAGGCGGCGCGGCGGTACAACCAGCGGCTCGGCCCGGTGCGGCAGACCAGGCGGACCAAGGACGAGTTCGCCGGGTACTTCAAGGGGCTCGAACTGGTCGATCCTGGCATCGTGGTGCTGCCGGAGTGGCGGACGCGGCCCAAGCCGGACCAGCACATCCGGGCCTACGCCGGGGTCGCGCGCAAACCCTGAGGCCCTGGCCGGAGGTTCAGCCGACGGTGCCTGTCACGGGCCCGACCGTGACAGGCAGGGTGCGTGGGCCGCGGACCTGGCCGACTGACCAGGTCACGGCGGCGGGGTCGGCCAGCTCGAAGTCGGGGTAGCGGGCCAGCCACTCCTGCAGCGCGACCCGCAGCTCCATCCGGGCCAGGTTGGAGCCCAGGCAACGGTGCCGACCCAGGCCGAAGGCGGCGTGCCGGTTGCTGACCCGGTCCAGCCGGACCACGGCCGGGTCGTCGAATACGGCCGGGTCCCGGTTGGCGGCGGGGAACGGGAGCAGCACCCAGTTGCCTTCCTTCAGCGGGTGCCCGTGGAAGTCGAAGTCCTTGGTCACGATGCGGGCCATGGTCACCGGGGCGTAGGCGCGCAGCAGTTCTTCGACCGCGGTGTCCATCAGCCCGGGCTCGTGGGCCGCCAGGCGCGCACGGTCTGCCGGGTGGCGGGCCAGGTGCCAGAGCGAGGCGCCGATCGCGGACCAGGTCGTGTCGATACCGGCGATCATCATCAGCAGCAGGGTGCCGCGGACGTGGTCGCGGCTCAGCTTGGCCCCGTCGATCTCGGCCTGCAGCAGGAACGAGGTGAGGTCGTCCCTGGGGTGCGCGACGTGGTCCTCGATCTGCGTGTCGATGTAGGCGTCGATGTCGGTGAACATCGCCCCCCGCTGCTGCGGGGGCAGGTCCACGTCCTCGAGCACGTGGCGGATGAAGCGGCGGAAGATACCGGCGTCCTCGACCGGGAACCCGAGAAACTTGACGATGACCCGGACCGGGATGTGCTGGGCGTACTCGGTGGCGGCGTCGAAGCTGGCCCTTCCCCCGGTGGCGGCCAGTCCCTCGGTGGCAGCCAGCAGATCGCGGCACACCTGCCGGGTGAACGGCTCGATCGCCGCGATCGGCTTGGGGGTGAACGCCGGCAGCAGCATCTGCCGCACGACCTTGTGGAACGGCGGATCCGACGTGATCGGCGGGGCCACGCCGATGGGGGCGGGCGGTGCGTCGTCCCCGGGCGGGCGCTCGCTGACCACCACGGACCTGGAGGTGAAATGCTCGCTGTCGTAGGCCACCTCCGACACCAGTTCGTGAGTGAGCGGCAGCCAGGTCCCGCCGTAGCGGTCGCTGTGCGCCACCGGGCAGCCTCGACGCAGCTCGTCCCAGATCGGGTACGGGTCGGCGACCCAGCCAGGGTCGGTATGGTCGAAGTCGGTGGCCCAGTCCTGCACCGGTGGATGGCTGGTCACGGCTGCACCTCCGTGGCTTCGACGGGTTCGGCTCG
Source organism: Streptosporangiaceae bacterium (assembly GCA_036267135.1). Classification (GTDB taxonomy): domain Bacteria; phylum Actinomycetota; class Actinomycetes; order Streptosporangiales; family Streptosporangiaceae; genus PALSA-505. Next base: position 3,688 of record DATAWQ010000137.1, read on the forward strand.
TTCGGGTTGTTCGGCTGGGCCGGCTGGTTCGGTCAGCGAGATGGCGTATTCGGGGCAGTTGGTCACCGCCAGGCGGGCCTGGGTGAGCCGGTCCTGGGGCACCGCGCCGTCGCCGGCCGCGCTGGACATGCCCAGGTCGTCCAGGTCGAACAGATCGGGTGCGATGGCGTAGCAGCGGTTGTGGCCCTGGCACTTCTCCGCGTCGACGTGGACGCGGAAAGCGGGTGCCGGCACGTTGCCTCCTCGGTCGCCTGCCCTTCAGGCTAAGCAGACCACGCCTGGCGGTGCCTGGGCTAGCAGCCCACCCACACCTACCAGGCCACAGGCTGGCAGCCGACCGTGGCGAGACTGCCGTGCCCGCCGTCACTGCCGTGCCCGCCGTCACTGCCGCAGAGGGCGGAGCTGAGCTGCCCGTAGGCGGTTGCGGTGCTGGGCAGCGGCCGGCCGTGGCTCGTGAACAAGTCGCCGGCCAGCAGACCCAGCCCGAAACCCTGGCCCACGGGCCGCGTCACTATGAGCCGGCTGCCGGTGAGGTTGGACCAGACCACGAGCTCTGCGGGGTTGCTGGCCACCCCCGGCGATTCCCACCGGCCCGACAGGTACCGCAGGACGCCCGTACGGGCCGAATACACGGCCAGTCCGCCGGTCCAGGTCGTTCCTTCCCTGCTCGCAATGGATGCGATCAGCTCGCTGCCATCCGGTGTCATGAAGAGCTGCCGGACGCCGCCCGAGGTATTGACCAGGGGGGGAAGCGCCAGAAACGTACTGGAAGCCGGATCGGTGTTAGGCGCGGCGGTATCGATCAGGCCCACCAAGGTGGGCTCGTTGTCCGCCGCCCCTGACCTGGCGCTGGGCAGCAACGCCCGGAAGGCCAGGGTCTTGCCGTTCGCCGTCCACGCGCCCAGCCCGGCCGGTCTGGCCCACGAGGTGTGAGGCATCCCACGCAACTGCACGACATCGCCCTTCACATATCAGAAACGCTTGGGCACGCCAAAGGTTGCCTCGCAACGTTGCAGTTCTTCCGGCTGGCACATAATGGGGCCCGGGAGGTTCACCGTGCTCGATGGCCATGTACTCGTTGACGCTCATATGCACGTCGGCAAGCTGTCGACGGTCAGTCCCGCCTGGCACCGGTGGGCCGACCAGTTCGGCGACGCCGCCGCCATCGAGCGGGTCTACGACCACGAAGGCGTCATCATCCCCGAACGGTTCAGCGAAGGACTGGACGCCGAGGGCGTGGACTACGCGCTCGTGTTCAGCGAGTACAGTCCCAAGGTGGCCGGCCTGCAGCCGATCGAGGACCTGCTGCCGCTGGCCAAGCACGACCCGCGCCGGGTGCGGCTGGTGGCCAACCTCAACCCGCACCTGCACTTCCCGGTGGCCGACGAGCTCGAACGCCAGCTCGGCCTGGGCGCCGTCGCGCTGAAGCTGCACCCCGTGCACGCCGGCTTCCCCGCCAACGACCGCGCGCTCTACCCCGCCTACGAGGTGTGCCGGTCGCGCGGGATCCCGGTGATCATCCACTGCGGGACCAGCAACTTCCCCGGCTCCATGAACGCCTACGCCGACCCGATCCTGCTCGACGAGGTGCTGCGGGACTTCCCGTCGCTGAACATCGTGCTCGCGCACGGCGGGCGCGGCTGGTGGTACGACGCCGCCGCCTTCCTCGCGCTCTCCTTCGAGAACGTCTGGATCGAGCTGTCCGGCCTGCCACCCAAGCGGCTGCCCGAGTACTACGCCAGGCACAACTTCGCCCGGCTGGCCCGCCGCTTCATCTTCGGCACTGACTGGCCCGGCGTCCCCGGCATCGCCCGCAACGCCAGAGCCGTCGCCGCCGTCTGCCCCGACCCCGAAACCGCCGCCCTAGCCCTAGGCGGCAACGCTCTCCACGTCTACCACCTCTCCCACCCCTAACCCACCAGCCCACCACTCCCCCCGGGCCTCATTACCCCCACGAGCCCACCGGCACCACCCCTAACCCACCGGCCCCACCACCCCGCAGGGCCTACCACCCCGGCGGCCCCCACCACCCCCACGGCCCCACCACCCCCACGGCCCCACGGCCCCACCTTGCCGCACGGCCCACCTTGCCGCAATCGATTGCGCAAGGCGGTCCCGGCTCGGCGCCCTTGATCGTTTCCACTTATCCCGTGCCGATGGGGTGCATATCGGACAAACCGGGCCGGATTTTGGTCACAGTGCGGGATAAGTGGGCTTCCCGTGATCGACAATCGATTTCCCGAGAAGGAACTTGCAGCCGGGCCCAGCCCGACGACCCCACAGCGTTCTTGATCGTTTGCTTAACATGCGCCGTAGGGGTTGAAAGTGGGACGAACCGACCGTTTTTGGCCCCAGTGCGTGTTAAGAGGCAAATTCGTGATCGACAATCGTTTTCTAGTGACCTTCTCTGTGGACCGGGTCGTTGCGAAAGGCTGATCCGGTGGCGGTGGGGGATGACCGGCACGGGGATGACCGGCGGCGCGGCGCGGGCACGCGGGGTCGAGCGCGTGGTGCGCCGCGCCGCCGGGGTCAGGTACGAGTTCCGGGTCGGCCCGTCGGCGAGCCGGTGTGGCTGGGCTGGGCCGGGCCGGGCCGGGGTGGGCCGGTACCGAGCTCGGGAGTCTGGGTTGGGCCGGTACCCAGGTTGGGGTTGCTGAGCTGCGGCTGGGGCGGTGGCGGGGTGGTGTCCGGGACCGGTACCGGGGTCGGGCTGATATCCGGGGACCGAGGTCACCGGGGTTTAACTCGCGGGCGGAGGGGGGCGTGGGGTGCTGTTGATTGCCGCTAGCCCGCTGGGCGCCCCGGTTTCCGCTCAGCGGGCCAGCGGCAAGCGCCCCCCTGGTCCCGTAATGGTGCGAACAGGGCGACCGTACCTGGATGAATGCAGGAAGGTCAAGTCAGTACCACGTACGGTCAAGAAATAGTCAAGTCCACCGGTCACGGAGGTAAGCGAAGCGACTGCGGCGCGTTGCTACGCGGCGGCCTAAGACGCTCGGCCAAGTCGGCCCGGTGGTCCGCGGAGGGCGGTTTCGGTCACCCGGAAAGGGTTGATCATGGGCAGCGGTTTATCGAGCCCGTTAATTACCGGCAAAGGTCAGCCGATTGGTGACGGTCACATTTGGTGAGGCGGGAGCCGAGGGTGGCATTTGTGACTAATATGCCGCATGTGACTACCCCGCGTGAATGTGTGACCGTCCGGCCCGCGACCCGTCTGCCGCGCCCGTGAGGCGTGACCGACGGGGGTGTGACGGACGGGGGCGCGTCCGGTGGCTGACCCCGGTGGTGGCGGCGGTGCTGGTGCTGCCCGCGAGTTACTTCGGGGTGAACGCGGCGCTCGAGCACCTAGGCGGCGGTGCGCAGGCGGCCGCCACCGAGGTCGGCTGCCAGAGCCTGGGCTGCGGGGCCAGCCCGGCCGCGGCCGCGCCGCTGAGCAGCGCCAGCCCCGACGGCACGCCGGCCAGGTCCGCCCGGCCCAAGAGCACGCCGAAGGCCCAGGTCAAGCAGGCCAAGCCGCACCAGGTCCGGACCAGCGCCCCGGCCACGCCGCGCCCGTCCAGCCCAGCGGGCACACCCAGCCCGACCGCGACGGCCACGCCACCGCCACCCGCCCCGCCGCCGGTCACCGCCGCCTACCAGGAGCAGAACGGCTGGCCTGGTGGCTTCATGGGGAACTTCACCGTGGTCGACCACAGCGCCGAGCCGGTCGGCAGCTGGAAGCTCACGATCACGCTGCCGGGCGACGTGGTGACGGGCGTGTTCGGCGCGGACTGGTCGCAGCGCGGCGACGTCGTGGTGCTGGCGCCGGAACCCGGGATGGGCTCGCTCGAACCCGGAGTGGCGCAAACGATCACGATCGTGGCCGACGGTAACTCCGCGGCCCCGGCCAGTTGCACACTCGACGGCGGCGCGTGCACGTAGCCGGCCCGCCGACCTCGTTGGGGTAGTCACCAACACCCGAGTTTGGTAACTGTTCAACCCGGTGCGCAAGGTGATGTACGTCCAGGTCGGCATCGGCAACGGCAACGCGAGCGACACCATCCAAGGCGGCTACGACTACTGGTTCCTGCCGCAGAAGGAAGATCAGATGGGGGCCAAGCCCGGTGATCCGGACTACTACGTCGAATACCGGCCGGTGTTCGAGGCCGCCCCACCGGGCCAGCCGATGAGCCCGGACCTGGCCGGGCGGTTCGCGGCCGACTTCGCGCTCGGCGCCCAGCTCGACGCCCGCACCGACCCGGGCGCGGCCAAGCGACTGCTAGCCGAGGCGCGCGAGGTCTACGGCCTGGCCCAGACCAAGCACGTCAGCTCCATCGTCACGACGTTCCCGCACGACTGCTACCCGGGCAGCGAGTGGAAGAGCGACATGCTCTGGGGCGCGGCCGAGATCGCGCTGGCCGACGAGGCCGTGCCCGGCGCGGCGGCCACCCTGCACCGGGACCTGGGCACGGCCGCGACCTGGGCCAGGGCTTACATCAAGCAGGGGCACAAGGCCGGCGGTGACAGGGAGATCCGTTCGGGCTCGGCACCCAGCTCGGCCCGGCCGACGCGTCGCCGCACGCGTTCGGCCTGTACACCACCAACGCGATCTACCAGGAATACGGCGGCTCGGACGCCTACCGCGCGTTCGCGCAGCAGCAGCTCGACTTCGCGCTCGGCGGCAACGCGTGGGGCAGTTCGTTCGTGGTCGGGGCGGGCAGCCTGGGCAACTTCAAGGGCCTGGGCGCGGTGGCGGGGATGAAGGCGTGCTCGGCCGGCAACTTCAAGCCCTTCAACAACAGCGTGGCCGGCTACAAGGACAACGTCAGGAGCTGGCCGAGTGTCGAGCCCGCCGACGATTACACCGCCGATTCGCTGATGGCTTTCGCGCTGGGTGCGGCCGGCCCGAGCGCGTAACGGCCCGTCGTCAGCGGTTTGGCTGCCTGACAATGAACGGTGGCCACCGCAACGGATCGCTGCGGCTCTGGGGCCGAGGGCGGCAAGGAAAGGCCGGGCGCCCCGGTCCTGGGTGGGCGCCCGGCCTGTGAGCCGGCCCACTGTGAGGTGGGCCGGCTCCGCGGTTAGCCGGCCTTGTTGAGGGCGAAGTTCACCGTGGTGGGCACACCAGAGATGAGCTTCGCGATCTTCGTGGCTGGCTGGTAGTTAGCCAGTGCGGCGATGATCTGCAACGGGTTGTAGCCCCGGTTGAGCCACAGCTGGTAGTTACCCGAGCTGTCGGTCGTCAGGGTGTACTGCACCGAGCCGCAGGTACCGGTCTTGGTGTTGTACTGCGTGCAGATCTGGATCGTCGCCCCGGCGAGTGGATTGCCGGAGCTGGCGTCGGTCACCGTTCCCACCACCTTGCTCCACGTGCTAGGCGGGTTCACCTGCATGGTGATGCTGATCGGCGAGAACTGGTAGGGAGAGTTGGTCTCCACCCCGAGCTGGGCCGTGTACGTGCCGGGCTGGCTGACGGCGGAGGAATCCATCGTCACGCCCACGGTCATGGACTGACCCGGGTTCAGGGTGAACTTGCTGCTGCTGGTGGACAGCCAGGGGATGTTCTCGCTTCCGCACTGGTTGTATCCGGGCAGCACTTCGGCGTTCGGCGTCGGCGAGAAGCCGCCGGTCGAGCCGCCGATCTGGTACATGCCACAGCTGCCGCCGCCGCGGTACTCGGCGTTGTTGGCGTTGGGCAGCGTGGTCCAGCTATTGCTGGACGGGTCGTATTCGGCCGCCTGGTTGGTGACTTCCAGGCTGTTGTCCGTCACGCCCGCGGCGATCTGGAGCATGTTGCCGGACCCGCTGTACACCATGGCCCAGTCGTCGAACGGCATGGTGGCGCCTGCCGACCAGGTGTTGGTGGACGGGCTCCACGTGTAGGTGGAGCTGAGCGAGGCGTTGGTGGTCGGGTCGTTGCCGCCCGCACACGCGATCTCGCTGTCGACGCCCGCGCACGCACCGAACGCGACCGTCACCGGGTAGTTGGCTTCCTGGGTCCAGCTATTGCTGGACGGGCTGTAGGCGTACATCGCCTGCGAGCCCGGCGAGCAGTCGCCGGTGGTGCAGCCGCCGATGACGTACAGCGTCCCGTTCAGCGTCGCCGTGGTGGCGGCGGCTACCGCGACCGGCAGGCTGGCGACCTGCGACCACGAGTTGCTCGACGGGTCGTACGCGTACACATCGGCGCTCGGGTTGCCCGAGCTGTCCCAGCCACCGATCGAGTAGAACGTCCCGTTCAGGAACGCCCCGGTCGGCGACTCCAGCGCCTGCGGCAGCGGGGCGATCGCGCTCCACTGCTGCGACGAGCCCGAGAAGACGAAGGCGTCGGCCACGTTCGCCTCGCCGTTGTACCCGCCGGCCGAGTAGACGTTGCCGGTGCTCGGGTCGTAACCCGCGGCGTTGTCCATGATCGACTCTGGGTAGTTGGCGATGGCGGTCCACGGCGTGTCGGTCGGCGCTGCCGACGCTTCACGCAGCTTGGTGCTGGACCTGGCCTTGCCCTTCTGCAGCACCATCGCTGCCGGGCTGTAGTGACCCTTGATCTTCTCCAGCGGAGCACCCTTGAGCGCGGCCTTGGAGCCGGCCTTGACGCCCATCGGGGTGAACCCGCTGCTCTGGTCGTTGAGCTGGACCTGCACCGGCTCGGTGCCGGTGTCGGTGAACTTGACCTTGTCGGTCTTGGCCGCGCCCAGGGTCTGGGTCACCGACAGGCTGCCGGGGCTGACCGAGAGGTCGCCGGCCTTCAGCGTCCAGTCCTGGTGATCGACGGCGTTCGACTCGACGTTCACGGACTGCGTGGACGACGTGTAGTTACCGTCGCTGGCGGTGAACTGGGTGCTGCCCGGGGAGGCGAACAGCCAGTAGAAACCGTCAGACAGGTTCGGGTCGTTCGGCGTGGCCGAGGACACCCCGGACTGGCTGGAGTTGGCGTTGCTGGTAACCGAGGCGCCATTGACCGGGTTGCCAGTGTTGTTGTCGGTCACGACGCCGGCCACCAGGCCACCCGGGAGGGGCGTGCACGCCTGGTTGCCGATGAACACGTTGTCCAGCTCCCAGTAGAACCCGAAGTCCTCGTTCTGCACGTAGTGGAACCGCACTTCGACGTCGGACTTGCCCGCGGCCTGCGGGATCGGGATGCTGACCGGACCGGAGACGGTGTTCTCGGTCTGTGACCACACGGTGTTCCAGGTGCTGCCGCCGTCGAGGCTCAGGTCCACGTCGGCGGTCTGGCTGTAGTAACCGTCGTAGTAGGTGTCAAAGTTGATCACCGGCGACTTGTCCTTGGACATGTTCTCGACCGGCGAGACCAGGGAGGTGTCCTGGTTGTACCCGTATCCGTAGTAGAGGGAGTCCACGGTGGCGAAGCTGGAGTCGCCGCCGGGCGGTGGGTCGAGGTAGTCACCAGGGTTGCTGAAGTTCCAGTCCTGGCCGTTGCCCTCGTTGTCCACGTCGGTCCACCCGTCCTGGGTGGTGTCGTTCGACCATCCGGTGAACGACTGCGTGCTGCCGCTGTACTTGTAGGAATAGCCGGCCGCGGAGCAGGTTGTGGCGTCGACGGTGACCTTGAAGTTCTTCGACTTGTTGGCGGTGACCACCTTCACCGACCCGGCCGCGGTGTTGTACCCCGGGTACTGCGGGGTGACCTTCACCGAGTAGGTGTTGTTGTCGGGCAGGCTGAGGCTGTACGCGCCGGTGTAGGGGTCGGTGTACACCGCCCCGCCCGGGTAGCCACTGACGCTGATCGAGGCGTAGAGCGGATAGCCGTGGCCCGATCCGTCGGTGACGACGCCGGACACGGTGTGGCTGGGCACCTTCGTCAGTGTGAAGTTCTGCGTCGTGGTCTGGCCCGAGCTGATCGTCACGCCGGACGCGGACCCTGCCTTGTAGCCGAACGCCTCGGCGGACACCGTGTAGGTGCCGTCGGGGACGGTCATGCTGTAGTCACCGGAGGAGTTGGTCGTGGCCGTGTAGCCGCTGCCCGCGGACACGGTCGCGCCCGCTAGCGCTGCGCCCTTCTTGCTGGTCACGTCGCCAGACAGCACGCCCGAAGGTGCGCCTTGGAACGCGGTCACCCCGATGGGGGTGCCCAGGCCGGTCGGGCCGTCGTAACCGGTGCCGGCGGTGCACAGGTAGGCAGGTGTGCAGGAGCCGTCGGAGCCGGAGGTGACGTCGTTGAGCGACGAGGTGTGGGAGTAGGGGTAGGAAGCCGGGTAGGTGCCGGCCACCGGGGTCCCCGCCAGCGCGTAAGTGGCGGCGATGATCGGTGTGGCCACGCTGGTGCCACCGACCTCGTACCAGCCGCCGACGCTGTAGCTGTCGTACAGGGCGACACCGGTGTTGGGGTCGGCCACCGCGGACACGTCATCGGTGGTCCGGTTGGAGCAGCCGGTGTCGGTCTGCCAGGTGGGCTTCGGCTCGTAGGAGGAGCAGCCGGAGCCGGTGCCGTCCCAGGCGGTCTCGGACCAGCCGCGCGGCGAGCTCGAGTCCTGGGTCAGCGAGGTGCCGCCGATTGAGGTCACGTACTGGGAGGCGGCCGGGTAGCTGGGAGTGTCGCAGCCCAGTTCCTCGTTGTCGTAGCCGTAGTCGCCACCGGCTACGGTGATCGCCACACCCGGGTGGTTGAAGTAGGTGTCGCTGTCGGTCTCACTGGGGTCCTCACAGCCGGCCCAGCTGTTGGACACGAAACTGGCCCCGGTGCCCACAGCGGCGTCCTCGGCCGTGTACAGGTCGCTGTCGGAGTTGCTGTTGGCCTCGACGAGGTTGATGTGGCAGTTCGGGCAGATCGCGCTGACCATGTCCACGTCGAGCGACTCCTCGACGTCCCAGCCGTTGCTGCCGGCGTCCGGCGGCAGCGGGCTGGTCTGCCCGTCCTGGTTCAGGATCTGGAAGCAGCCGTTCGCGACGGAACAGGCGGGCAGGCTGTACTGCGCCCGGTAGACCTGCAGGTCGGCGTCGGCGGTCGGGTCGTTGTAGGCGTCCACGATGGTCACCGTCTGGCCGTTGCCGGCGCTGCTCGACGGCTCGTTGTAGGCGCTCTGCAGATCCGAAGGCCCGTACCCGGCCGGCGTGTCGGAGGGGTGGACACCGAGATAGTGCTTGGTGTTGGTCCGCACCAGAGACATGCAGGTGGAGTAGCCGATCTTCACCGCCGCGCATACCGCGCGCGCGTCGGAGGCGCCACTGGTCTGCGCCTTGACCATGCCGCCCGACTTGGCCTTGGCCGCCGCCTTGGCCGCTTCGGACCGCGTGACACGGCCGTGCGGGTGAGCGGTCTTGCTGGTCTGGTGGCTGACGACCGCATGGGATGCCGCCGTGTGGGTAGTGGCGGCCTGCGCTGGGGCGGTGAGGGTCAGGACCATCCCACCCGCTGCGAGCATCGCCGCGACGGCCGGCATATGCCTGGCCGCGCGCTTGAATGGTTGTATCACCCTTGCGCACCTCGGTTCACGTTGATAGATGGGGGAAACTGACGAACCGGATCAGGCTGTGCTGTTCGGGGTCGTCGGATCACTTGTGTGCACCTCTTTCTCGCGGGCACCGGGGGGTTACCCGCAGGGCGCGGGCACGGCGGGGCGCCAGAATGGCGGGCACGCCGAACTCGCTAGGCAAACGACGTACCAAGCCTCGATCAGGGCCCGGTCAGCAAACCATCGGGCAAATTACCTAATTTGGACTGGGCCAGGTTTGTATAGGAGAGCCCGGTCTCCAGGGCGCGCGCCGCCAGGGCCGCGCGGTTGGCCACGTTGAACTTGCGCATGGCCGAGTAGACGTGGCAGGCCACGGTCTTCGGGGACAGGAACAGCGCCTCGGCGATCTGCCGGTTGGTGCGCCCGCCGAGGACCAGACGTACGACGTCTATCTCACGCGGCGACAGCTCTCCCCCGTAGCTGCGCCGCCCGCCGAGCCACGGCCGCTTGGCCGACACCCCGTGCTCGTTGAGCACCCGGATGACCCGCAGGGCGTCGCCGCGGGCGCCGAGGCCGGACAGCCCGTTCAGGACGTCGGTCAGGATCGTCAGGGGCTGCTGGCCCGAGGCTCGCGGCGCGGCGGCTTGCGGCCCGGCGGCCAGCAGGCTGGCGGCCTGTCGTTCGCGGGCGAGCAGCTCCTGGTAGGGCCGGGGCACGTCCCGCCAGGCCTTCGCGGCGCGGGCGAACAGGCCGGCCGCGCGGGCGTGGTCGACACGGCCCCCGGCCACCAGGGCCTGGCAGAACAACAGCGCCGCCTTGGGCGCGGGGGCGTCCCGTCCGTGCAGGCCGCGGGCGAACGCCGCGGTCAGCTCCTCGGCCTCATCGACCCGGCCGGCGGTGACCAGCGCATCCACCCGGGCGGGCGCGATGTCCGTGGCCCACACCCAGATCTGCTTCCTGGCCAGGATCGTGACCGCCTGTTCGGTGACCCGCAGCGCGTCCTCGACGCGGCCGCCGGCCAGCCACAGCCGGGCCAGCGCCGCGGCCGGCTCCATGACCGTGTCCACGGCGGCCCGCTGCTTGGCCTCGCCGAGCACCCGGCGCAGGTCCCGCACGGCCCGGCCCTCCTCGCCGGTGGCCGCGTACAGCAACCCGCGGACCAGCACCGCCTCCAGCCGGGCCAGCGGGTGCACCTCGGGGCTGTCGGCCAGTCTGGCGGCCCGTTCGGCCAGCCCGTCCCAGGCGCCGGCCAGCCAGTCCAGGTGCACCAGCGCCGCCGTGACCATGTCACGGTAGAGCCAGTATTCGTGCGCCTCGATCAGCTCGACCGCCTTGGTCAGGCGGCGCCGTCCCTCCGGATCCCGGCCCCAGGCCGTGGCGATGCTGCCGATGTTCAGATGGGCCTTGACCACATGCTGCTGCTCCCCCGGGCGGGCCACGTCCTCGGGAATGCCGGCCGCCACTGTCCAGCCCGCTTCGTCGCCCAGCATGAGCATGGCGCTGGCCCGTTCCACGGTCAGGTTGAGCCGGTCGTCCGGTGGCATCGACGCGGACAGGTCGGCCGCGCGGTCCAGCCACTGACGGTGCAGCGAGGCCGGCCAGGTCATATCCTGCGGCCAGCCGAGCAGGATGGCGGCCCGGGCCGCCTCGACCGTGTCGTGGCGCAGGTGCGGGATGGCCCGCTCCAGTTCGGCCCTGGCCGCCTCGCGGTCCGCCAGCACGAGCAGGACGCGGGCGAGCAGCATCCTCGCGTCCGCCTCGTCGGCCAGGTCGGCGACGCCCTCGTCGAGCACGGCCCGCAGCGTGTGGGCCAGATCCCTGACCGGTTCGTGGCCGGTGAACGACGCGAACGGCACCTTCTTGATCAGCCGGACCACCGGGCCGACCGGCAGCTCCGCATTGGTCAGCAGGTCGTGCAGCAACGCGCTGGCGGTGGTCTGGTCGCCGGTGGCCAGCGCGAGGTCGGCGGCCTGCTCGGCGTAGCAGCACCACTTGGCCGACTCGCCGGCCTCGCGGAAGTGGCGGGTGAGCTGGGCGATCGGCGGGCACGGACGGTCCTCGAGCGCGTGGCCGGCCCGCAGGTGCAACCGCCTGCGCTCGGGTGGGCTCATCGCCTCGTAGACCGCCTGGGCGGCCAGGCCGTGCCGGAAGGACACCACGCTCCGCTCGTCCTCGGTCAGCAGACCGCACCGCAGCACCTCGGCCAGCGCGGCCGCGGCCCGCCCGGCCGGGAGCCCGGCGACGGCGCGCAGCATCTCCTCATCGGCGCGGTCGGCCAGCACGGACACCGCGTTCAGCACGGCGCACGCGTCCCTGGTGAGCCGGCGGCAGCGTTCGAGCACTCCGTCGCGGATGGTGTCGGGCACCGCAATCTCGTGCAGGCTGCGCCGCACCCACTCACCCGCGCGGCTGGAGATGTCGGACCGGTCGTGCATGAGCCGGACCAGTTCCTCCACGGCCAGCGGCACGCCGTCGGTCCGTTCGTGCAGGAACACCGCGAACGTCGGGGAGATGCTGCTGTCGTGCAGCATCGAGGACACCAGGCTGGCCGTCTCGTTGACCGCGAGCGGCGGCAGGCTGAGCCGCAGCCCGGCGTCGCCGCTGTCCAGGGAGGAGGCCGACGATGAGGGCAGCCGGGACGACAACCGGGACGACAGCCGCAGCAGCAGCGAGTCGTCGGGCACGTCCTCGGGCCGGTAGGTCACCACGATGCTGGGATGGGCCCGCTGGGTCCGCAGGAAGAGCAGGAACTCCAGGGTGGCCTCGTCGGCGCAGTGCACGTCCTCGACGATCAGCACCGCCACCCCGAGGCCCGCGAGCAATTCGCTCAGCGCGCTGAACAACCGGTGGCGGGCGGCCGTCGCGTCGTCCAGCCGCTCAGGCGCGGGCGGCAGATCGGCGGACCACTCGGGGAACAGCGGCCGGAGCGTCCCGGCCAGGCCGGTCAGCCCGAGCCCGCGCACGCCGCCGCTGACCTGACGCAGCGCGTCCACCACCGGGCCCAGCGTGCAGGGCTGCCGGAGCGGTGGACACGTGGAGACCATGCTGATGCGGCGGCGCAGCGACGGGCGCGCGAGCACCTCGTGCAGCAGCCGCGACTTGCCGATCCCGGCCTCGCCCTCGACCAGGACCACCGTGGGTGGCCCGGTCAGCGCCTCCTCGAGGGCGGCCGCCTCCTTCTCCCGCCCGACAAAGGCGGGCGCGGTGACCGACAGCAGCCGGCCCGCCGCATGGTCGGAGATACCGATCACATTGTCCGTGATGATTGCAGGCCCGGTCACAATCTGCTCCCCTGACTCCGAGATCGTCCAGCCCAAGCTGCCGGCAGAGCTGTATCAGGTCATGGGCATGACCCGCTTCCCGGCTTCTCCGGGGGCGCCAGGTCTTCGGTGCTTTCCGTGTCCTGCGGGGTTATCAGGGAAGCGGCGGCGAGGGACGGCAATCGGCGGCCGGCACCGCCTTGCTCCTGCGTCCCACGGCGACCGAGCTAAGGACATGACCTTCCCCTGGGCAGACTGCTCCGCGACCGGAGCCTTCCGGTCACGGAGCGAACGATGACGGCCCGGAGCTGGGCGCCGCGGGGAAGCGCCAGCCTCGCTCTCCGAGATTATGCGGCTACATGTAAGCGCTTCAACACCCATTTCTGTCGTATAGGCGATCTGTCGTGAACACGACACACGATTGCCCGAGCAAACTGTGCATGAATATCCGAAATGACTATCAAACTGAATAGATATTCATCAAAACCTCACCATGTTTGCTAGATGCCCCACCGGTGCACTCTGGCCCTGTCCGGCCTGGACCGGGCCGCCTGGCCCCGGACCACTCCACTAGCCGGCCTTCGCACCACCGCCACACTTCCCCACCACGTTTGCTAGATGCCCCGCCAACCCGACCTAGTCCCGGCCCGCCTGCTCCCGGCCGCCTGGACCCAGGCCCCAGGCCGCCTGGCCCGGTCCGGCCCCAGGCCGCCTGGGCCCGGTCCGGCCCCCGGCCACCCACGAGCCTGGCTTTCGCGCCACCGCCACACTGCACCCGTTATGACAACGTTGTCACACGTGAGGCGAAAGAACAAGACGCAGCACTGAGGGTGGGAGTGGTTCCTGGCTAGGTGGCACGACGCGGTCGCCGTTAGCGGGAAGGGCTTTGGTTGCTGGAACGACCAGAATCCTCCCCCGTAATGGAGTTCTGGTGGGCGCACGGGTGACCGGTCTCAACGCGATGGATCCTGGTCGCTGGCGTGGGCACGACCAAATCCTTCCCCTAAGACTCGGTCGCCCGTTCGCCCCGGACCGTGCCACCCCGGCGCGCCGCCCCCACTCCGGACGTGCCCGCCTTCGCCCGGTTCTCACGCATACGTTGCGGCAACGCAACCCCTCTTGAGTCTACGTTGCCACAACCAAACCGTTCCCGTGAACTTCCACAGCCGGTACTGGGGCTGGAAGCTCATCACTGGGAAGGAATTTGGTCGTGGGAACAACCAGGATCCTTCCCAGTGATGGAGTTCCGGTGGGGCACCGCACCGGTGGCGGGGCTTGGCGGGGAGGAGTTTGGTTGCTGGTGTGACCGGAAGGCTTCACGATCGCGGTCGGGTGGGTTAGAGGAGACGGGAGCCGGTCCAGCCGCGGTTGATGCGCCAGCAGGCCAGCGCGCCGGCGCCGACGGCGATGGCGAGCAGGACGGCGCAGGCGCGCAGGGTCGCGGCGGGGTGGCCGTCGATGGCCGAGCTGCCGGCCCATCGCACCCTGCTGCCCTGGCTGGAACGGCACCCGGACTTCGACGCGGAGTTCGAGGCGGACCTGGCCGATCTGTTCATGCTGATCGATTCGGTCGTCGCGGCGTCAGACGGCGCCGGATCCGGCAGTGCTGGGCCTGAGTGAGATAATTGACACGAGGAATATTGCTACATCAACTAATGTTCACGTGAGACAGTGGGCTGGCCCGGCAGGTGGAGCCGGCCACCACCCAGGTGAGGGAGCAACCATGCCAGCGGTCACCGTCGATAACGTTCTTGTCCTGCCGCGGGTCAGCCGGCCCGATCGCGTCACCGCGGTGGACCGTCCGGTCCTGTCCGTGACCACCGCCCCGTCCGGGTACGAGGGCGAGGGCTTCCCGGTCCGGCGGGCCTTCGCGGGGGTGGATCTCGCTCATCTCGATCCGTTTATCCATATGGACCAGATGGGCGAGGTGGACTACGCGCCGGGCGAGCCCAAAGGCACGCCGTGGCATCCGCACCGTGGCTTCGAGACCGTGACCTACATGATCGACGGCGTGTTCCGGCACCAGGACTCCAACGGCGGCGGCGGTCTGATCAGCGACGGCGACACCCAGTGGATGACCGCGGGCGGCGGGATCCTGCACATCGAGGCGCCGCCGGAGGAGGTCGTGGTGAAGGGCGGCCTGTTCCACGGCTTCCAGCTCTGGGTCAACCTGCCCGCCAGACTCAAGATGACCAATCCCCGGTACCAGGACATCAGGGCCAACCAGGTGAAGCTGCTCAGCTCGCCGGATGGTGGCGCGCTGCTGCGGCTGATCGCCGGGGACCTGGCCGGGCACGAGGGCCCAGGGGCCACACACACCCCGATCACGCTGCTGCACGCCACCCTCTCCCCCGGCGCACAGGTCAGGCTGCCATGGCGGCAGGACTTCAGCGCGCTCGGCTATGCACTGGCCGGCTCGGGTTCGGTCGGCGCGGATCACCGGCCGCTGCGGACCGGCCAGCTCGCCGTGTTCGGGCCGGGCGAGGCGATCAGCGTGACCGCCGACGCGCGCCGGGACGGGCCGTCGTCCGGCCTGGACATCCTGCTGCTGGGCGGGCAACCGATCAGGGAGCCGGTCGCCGCGTACGGCCCGTTCGTGATGAACACCAGGGAAGAGCTGGTCCAGGCCTTCGAGGACTACCAGGGGGGCCGGCTCGGTTCGATCCCGGCCGACCCCACGCCGCTGCCCGACGAGCCGCACCCCGGCCACGACGTCCTCTAACCAGGACGAGCCGGTGTTCTTCGGCGGGACACTTGGGCGGCGGCGGCCAGCACGGCGAGCGCGATCGTGGTAAGCGCGGAGACGAGCAGGGCGCCGCTCGCGCCGAACGCCGTGACCAGTGGGCCGCCCAGGGCCGTGCCCAGCGGCGCCGCCACGATCATCAGCCCGGCCCTGGCGGCCAGCAGGCTGGCCATCGCACCAGCGGGCGCGCGGTCCTGGAACACCGCCATCGCAATCGAGTTGTACGGCGCGAAGATCACCCCGCCAATGGCGAACCCGACCAGCGACACTCCGGTGGGGGCGCCGAGCCCCATCGGCAGCAGCGCCAGGCCCCAGCCGGCCACGATGCCGATCATCGTCGGCCACAGCGGCCAGTTCCGCAGGTAGGGCGCGATCAGCGAGCCGACAACCGCGCCCACGCCGTAGGTGCCCCAGAACCAGCCGAGCAGCGCCGCCGACCCGTGCAGATCGGTAGCCACGTGTACCGGGAGGGCGACCTCGACCGGGCCGTAGAGCAGGAAGAACATGAAGCTGAGCACGACCAGGCCGAGCAGGGTGCGGCTGGCGCCGATCATGCGCAGGCCAGAGACGCCGGCGCGGCCGCCTTCTTCTGGGCCGGCGGCTGGCGGCCGGGGGGTCCGCGGAGCGGCGAAGGCGTAGCTGACCGCCAGCACCGCCCAGGTGGCGGCGTCGGCGCCGATCACCGTGGCCGGGCCGACGACAGCGGTCAGCAGGCCGGCCAGCGCCGGGCCGATCGTGAGGGTCATCTCGGCCAGGCCCGCGAGCAGTGCGTTGCCCGCGATCCTGTGCTGGGCCGGGAGTACCTCGGCGACCAGCGTGTACTGCCCCGCGCTGCCCCAGGCGTGCAGCAGGGACGACACCCCGAGCAAGCTCACGTAGGTGGCCGGGCCGAGCAGGTGGACGGCGTTGAGCACCGGGATCGCGCCGAGCGCGACGGCGCGCAGAGTGGCGTCCGCGCCGGCCAGGCCGACCCCGGCGCGGTGGCGCAGCCACCGGCCGAGCAGCGCGGCACCCAGGACGCCGGGCACCGAGTAGGCGGCGACCGCCGCGCCCACCCACAGGCCCTGGTCGGCCCTGGGCGCCAGCCGCAGCGCAAGCCAGGCGATGGCCACCACGCTCATGCCGTCACCCAGGGCGGACAGCGCGTACCCAGGCAGCAGGCGGCGGATCACCGGGTGGCTGATCACCGGCCAGTACGTCCAGCCCCGCAGGCGGCCGCCCGGGTCACGCTCCGGGTCGCGTCCGGCCTGGACTGGCCTGGTGGTATCGGTCACGACGGTCATCGTCGTACCTGAAGCAGGGGTGAGGTCAAGTTTAAAACCTGTGGACGTTCCCCGAGGTGCCGCCTAGCGTGTAGCCGTCCGGTCCTGGTGTACCGATCCGGGGCTACGGACGCCGCTGCCGAACCGAGGGGATTGGCCTTGTCCATGGTCATGGTCTTCCGTGCGCGGGCCGCCGCGCGCGGCGCCGAACCCGGCCGGAGCGCACTTCCTTCGTAACCGCACGCTGATCACCCGGCTGGTCGGCGCGTCGGGCGCCGGCAACGGTGATCTCGTTCTCGACCTGGGCGCCGGCTACGGCGCCATCACCGCGGCGCTGGCCACGGCCGGGCCCCGGGTGATCGCGGTGGAGCGGGATCCCCGCCTGGTGCGTAAGCTCGACCGCAGGTTCGCGGGTGAACCGCGAGTGCGGGTGGTCGCCGCCGACGTGCTGCGGGTCCCACTGCCGCGCGGCGAGTTCCTGGTCGTGGCCAGCATCCCGTTCGGCGTCACCACCGAACTGCTGCGCCGGCTGCTCGGCGATCCCGGTGTGCCGCTGGCGGGCGCGGAGCTGATCGTCGGGGGCGGGGCCGCCCGCTGGCTCGCCAGCCCCCGGCCGCGCGACGCGGAGACGGCCTGGTGGACGGCCCGCTACCGGATCCGCCTGGCCCGGCCGATCCCGGCCACCAGCTTCGCCCCCGCGCCGAACTGCGACGCGGCCCAGATCTCGATCCGGCCCCGGCCCATCGCGGGATCGCGCGGTGACCAGCGCATGCTGCGGGGATTGCTGCGCGACGCGTTCCGGGGCGGCGGCCACCGGCCGGTGAACGTGAGCAGGCGGGTGCTGCTGCGGGCCGGGATCGCGCCGGAGCGGCGGGCCGCCGATCTGACCGCCGACGAGTGGCATCGGCTCGCGTGCCTGCTGGCCGCCCGGCCAGGCCCGGCCGGGTCGCGGAGCCCCGGGCCGACCGAGGGCGTGTCCCGCAGATGATCAGCGATGCGGATCGACAAAATCCACGGGACTCGCCCCTAGCCGAGCGACTGCTGGCCGCTGGCTGGCCTGTTTCTAGCTGTAGATGGCCACTGTGGGCTGGGAATCGAGAGGCCCGTCACCCCGGTCGACCGGGCCGGTGAACGACGACCCGTTCCAGTAGGCCTCCCACAGGTCGTCCTGCGGCGCGTTGCCCTCCCAGTAGATGTAGGTGTAGCCATTGGACCCGACCCCGGCGGCGGGCGCGGAGTTCAGCGGCCCCATGCCCCGGTCGAACGGCCCGCTGAGGGAGCCGGTGGCCGGCCCCTGCGCTTCCCACAGGTCGTAGTTGGGTGAGCCGCCCTTCCAGAACACGTACGCGGTGCCGCTGCCGGTCACCGCCACCGCCGGCGCGGACCCCAGCGGCCCCATCCCCCGGTCGTACGGGCCCACG
>DATAWQ010000138.1:0-27543 GCA_036267135.1 Streptosporangiaceae bacterium
GACGATTTTTCTAGCTCGGTATCGCCCTGTGAGGCCTGGTCCTTGCGGTCATCTCGCGGTCAAACGACCAAGAAGCCAGCTCCCTACCTTCGGGAACTGGCTCCTGACCTGCAACTTCTTGGTAGCGGGGGTAGGATTTGAACCTACGACCTCTGGGTTATGAGCCCAGCGAGCTACCGAACTGCTCCACCCCGCGTCGTGTTCCTCCACTTTAAGGGCACCCGGCGCTATCAGCAAATCGGCGCCAACCCGCTACCGCGTCCCGGCCCCCGCGCCGTCGAGGAAACGCCCCAAAGTCCCCAGGCCAGCGCCCAGGCTGGCCCGCCCGAGACCGATCCTGAAGTGGTTCGTCTCAACCTCGAACTTGCTCCCCGGCACCAGCAGAACCCCAGTATCCCTCACCAGCCGGGAGCAGAACTCATCCACAGACCGGTCAAGAAGCAGTTCGGGAAACCCCACGCTCGTCCCCCGTGGCCGCACCCAGCGGACCACATCGGAGCGCCGGGCCAAGAAGCGGTCAACCAGCGCCAGATTCCGGCTGATCCGGTCCAGTGACCGCGCGATGAGGTGGTCGGCGGCGCGGACGGCGATCAGGGCCAGTATTTCGCTGGGAGCGGCGGCGCAGATCGTGGTGAAGTCCTTGGCCGCGACCAGGCGGCGGTACAGGTCGGCGTCGCGGCAGGCGATCCAGCCGAGACGGACGCCGGGCAGGGCGTAGGCCTTGGACAGGCCGCCCAGGCTGATCGCGCGCGGGTACAGGTCCGCGGCGGGTGGCAGGCGGTCGGCGGGGTCGAACTCCAGGCCGCGGTACACCTCGTCGCTGAACAGGTAGGCGCCGCACGAGTCGGCCAGGTCGATCAGGCGGCGCTGGTCGGCCGCGTTCATGATCGCGCCGGTCGGGTTGTGCGGGAAGTTGACGTAGATGAGCTTGGTCCGGCCGGTCAAGGCGGCCGCGAGTTCGTCCAGGTCCAGGGTCCAGCCGCGGTCCTCGCGGAGCGGCACCAGGGTGACGTCGGCGCCGATGGTGCGCGGGATCTCATAGGACGACTGGTAGGCGGGGGTGATGCCGACCATGTGGTCGCCCGGCTCCAGGATCGCGGCGGCGACGTGGAAGACCGCCTCCTCGGGCGCGCTGAACACGAGGACGCTGTCCGGCCCGCAGGAGCTGAACTGGGCGGCTATCGCCTCCCGGAGCTGGGGCAGGCCCTCCGATTCGGTGTAGCCGAGCCACAGGTTCTCCCACCGCCTGCGGCCGTCGTCGTCGGCCAGGGCGAGGAGTTCGGGCAGGCGCATGGACTCCGGGTCGCTGCTGCCCAGCAGGATCTTGGCGCTGAACTCCCACCGACCGAAGTAGCGCTCGAGCTTGAAGTCACGGAACCGCACACCCGCAGCTTATTCACCGGCGGGCTCGCTCCCGTGCTCCCGGCTGCCGGGCCGGAAGCAGACGACCAGGGCCACGCCGATGATGATCAGGCCGCCGCCGATCAGCATGGCGGTGGTGATCCGCTCGCTCAACAGGGTCGCGGCCAGGGCGACCGCGATGACCGGGTTGACGTAGGCGTAGGTTCCGACGATCGGGGTGGGCAGCTCGCGCACCGCGATCACGTAGGCGGACAGGGCCAGGATCGAGCCCGGGCCGACCAGCCAGAGGACGGAGAGCGCGGATCGGCCCGAGACCTGGCTCAGGCTGAAGCCGGACAGCTCGCCGGACACCGCACCCGCGGCCAGCAGCAGCACGCCCCCGGTCAGCATCTGCATGGCCGCGGCCACCAGCGGCCGCGCCGGGCCCGGGACCTTGCGGGACAAGATCGTGCCGAGAGCCCAGGCCAGGCTGGCGCCCAGGATGACGGCGATCCCGGGGCCCGAGCCGCCGGTCGGCCGGGCCAGGAAGCCGACGCCGGCCAGGCCGACGAGCAGACCCGCGACAGCAGGCAGACGGATCCGCACCTTGTTCAGCCCGAAGTCGAGCACGGCCAGCCAGAGCGGCACGGTGGCCACGAGCAGCGAGGCGAGTCCGGCCGGCACGGTGCGCTCGGCGGACGAGACGCCGCCGTTGCCGCAGGCGAGCATCAGGCCGCCCACCACGGCGGCGCCCAGCCACTGCGCGGTCCTGGGACGGTCCTGACGGCGCTGCTCCGGCGAACCGGCGCGCACGGCGAAGGGGAACAGCAGCAGACCGGCGATCAGGTACCTGGACCCGGCCATCATCAGCGGCGGGATCGATTCGACGGCCACCCGGATCGCGATGTAGGTGCTGCCCCAGAACACCCACACGATAAGCAGAGCCACCCACGGCCCGGTCTTCTTCACGGCCTCATGCTGACGGAGTCCCTGGGCTGGTGGCTAGCTGGCTTGCGACATCCAGATCGTGTATCTGACCAGCCAGGTCGAGGTGGGCGGATGGGTGAGCACGGCCGCGTCCTTGGTGGTGTTCAGGTCGAGTATCTGGCGGGCGGGCGTGCCGTAGATGCCGAGCTGGGCCGAGGTCGCGCCGAGCAGCACGGGGCGCCGGTGGGCCGAGGTTATCCCGGTCAGCACGGGCTGCACCCCGGCTAGCGTGGGCCGGTTCATCCGGGCCACAGGCACGTTGCACATGCCGCGGATGACCTGCGTGAACTCGTTGGCGATGCGCGGATCCACGATGACCACCGAGGCGCCGGGGCCGATCGCGGCGCACAGCCGGTCCACGGCCTTCGTCTGCCCCAGGCCGGTCTGCTGCAGGGCCACGCCGCCCCGCTTCCTGATGTGGCTGGGCTGCCCGGTGGTGGCCACGCCGATGCCGAACGTGGTCAGCGTGGTGGGCAGCAGCAGCGCGCCGACGCAGAGCACCGCCACCGCCGACGAAAGCGCCTTGCCGGCACCCCGGACGCTGGCCCGGCCGTTCAGCCAGGCGGCGGCCCAGACGGCGGCCAGGATCAGGCCGGGCAGCACGACCGGCACCAGCCGGCGGCTGGCCCACGGCTGGTCGGGCACGGTACCGGGCCGCCACAGCACGGTGACCGACGCCCAGCCGATGATCAGCAGCGGCAGGGCCCACAGGCGGACGGCTCCGGTCGGGTCGCGCCACGTGATCAGCGCGCGGAACATGCGCCGGGCCAGCAGCGCCAAACCGAACACGCCGAGCAAGAGAGCCGGCAACCCGATGTACCAGATCACCCAGTAGAGCGTGTCCTCCGCGTAGGTGCGCCGCGGGTCGAGCGGCAGCCCGGCGACCCGCTGCAGGTAGCCGACGTAGGCGATGGTCGAGGAGTTCAGGCCGCCGCGCACGGTCTGCACGTAGGGCCTGACCGCGAAGGCGGCCACGATCAGCACGGTCAGCGCCGCTACCGCCTCGGGCAGCCAGCGCAGCGGCCAGTGGGCGAGCAGCCGCTTGGACAGCCCGCCCAGCCTGGCGTAGCGCCACACCAGAGCGGCGTCCAAGGTGATCACCACGAGCGCCCCGGCGATGATCCCGAACGGGCCCGTCCACGACGCGAGCGAATCCAGGTAGTCGCGCGCCAGCACGTACCCGGTGGCCAGCCCGTACGCGACACCGGCCAGCAGACCCAGGCTGATCGGGATCCACTGCTTGCGGCGGCCGACGAACATGACCCCGAGCACGGGGACAGCGGGCAGCGCGAAGCTCAGCCCCGCGACCGAGGCCACGGCGGTGAGGCCGAGGGCCAGACCGCCGAGCACGCCCAGCAGGGCCGCCTGGCTGGGCGGACTGGGCAGTCCCCACCACTGCCGCGCCGCGGACGGCCGGATCCGGGGCAGCGTAGGCACACACAGCGAGTCGATCAGCAGGCACAACGCGCCGAACAGCAGGATCTGGACCAGCGGCTCGGCGAACGCGGACCGGCTGGCGTACTGCTCGGGCAGCGCCAGGGCCAGCACCAGCGCACCCGCCGGGGCCCAGCGCGGCCCGGCCAGCCTGCCGACCAGCCCGGCGAAGGTGAGCACGGCGAAACCACCCAGCACGCACGGCACGATCACCGCGCCGCCGGTCCCACCGGCCCAGAACCCGGCCGCGAGCAGGCTGGGCAGCCCGGCCAGGAACTGCGGGGTCAGGTGGGCGCCGTGCTGCACGAAGCCGACGCTGCCGAAGCCGAGGCCGGGATGGGCGCCGCCGAACGAGGCATGGGACACCGGGATCGTGACCGCGCCGTGCTGCGCGATCCAGTAGCCGAACTGCAGGTAGACGCCGGGGTCGCGGGACACGATCAGCTGCTGTGACCGCATCACGAACTGCCAGGCGACGAAGCCGGCCGCCACCGCGACGGTGGCCAGCAGCGACCACAGCGGCGCCGGGCTGCCCTGGCCGGGCTTCGCCTGGGCGCTCATCGGCCATTGGCCGGGCACCCGGCGCAGGCACACCACGACCAGGACGAGCGCCAGCGGGATCGAGATGACCAGCATCGGGGCCAGTTCGAAGCTCCCGGCGAGCAGCAGCGGGATCGCGGGCAGCAGCCAGGCCATGACCAGCATGGTGGGCAGCAGGGTCAGCCGGGAGAACGTCTGGCCCGACGACGTCGCCCGCGCCGCGGCCGCCTGGGCGTGCCGGCCCAGGCTGGCCGCCCATGGCCACGGCCAGGAGCGGTGCATTTGTTTCGGTTTTGGGCTCGGGTTTGGACTTGGATTCGGCTGGTCCTCGGGATTCTCGGAATCCTCGGTGAGGCTGTCTTCGGTGACGGCCTGTCCGGCGGCGTCCGCGGTCTCTGGAAACCCCGAGGGATCCTGAACGGTGGCCACCTCGGCGTCCGCGCTCACCGGATCGTCGCCGGTCTCAGTAGGCTCCGCCTCGGACGAGGTGGCACCTGCGTCGGCACCGAGGGTTTCCGCGACCATGCCGTCCGTGGCGCCCGATCCCGAAAAGCCAGAGTTCGCAGGTCCAGAGTCTGAGAACGCGGAGTCCGCGACGTCAGGGAGCGCCACGCCGGAGACCGCGGTGAACGGGTCCGTGGGCGGGGCCGGGTCGTAGGGCGGGGGCGGGTCGTAGGGCGGGGGCGAGCCGTTGGGGCCGGGCGGGCCGCCGTCTGCCGTTGGTGCGCCTGGGTCGGCGGCCGCGAATTCGGCGGTTTCGTCCCCGTTCTGGGCGGGGTCTGCCGGCAGCGTGACGTCGCCCGGCTGACCTGACCGGTCCGATGGCTGGTCAGGACCGGCAGGCTGACGCCGTCGGCGAAGTCCAGGACGCACGTACCCCACCTTAAGGGGAACCAGAAGTTAGATGTGATCGTCGTACCGGTGGGGGGTAGAGATCATCTAGATCGAAGCCCTAGCGCCTGCTGGGGTTTTGGTAACTTATGCGCAAAGTACGCTCATCCGACATAGACCGCATACGATAACGTTCACAGCGCCACCGAGTGGGGCACTGAGTGGGGCGGAGCCGGTAACGCCGGTGGCTATGCAGTGAGGGCGCCTGGAGAGTTATGACCCGTTATAACGATCCCGACGACAACGCCGGGAGGAAGCGGCGCGGGCGACGTGCCCCCGGTGCCACCCGGCGCAAGCTCAGCAGGAAAGCCCGGATCTTCGCTGGGCTCGCCGTCTTCGTCACCATCCTGGTCACTGGTTCTTCGCTGGCCGCCTACGCGGCTTACCTCAACACGGTGCACAGCATCGAGACGTTCAGCACCGCCAGCATCGGCACCCACCAGCCGCCCGCGTACGACTCATCGGAGAACATCCTCGTCGTCGGCTCGGACAGCCGGGGCGGCAGCAACGAGAAGTTCGGCGCCAACGTCCAGGGTCAGCGTTCGGACACGATGATCGTGCTGCACATCCGGCCGAACCACCAGGGCGCGGTCGTGCTCAGCCTGCCCCGTGACACCGAGGTGCCGGTGCTGGCCTGCGCCGCCGACGGCCTCGGTGACCCGGGCCAGCCGGCCGAACCCGGCGCGACCGAGATGCTGAACGCCACGTTCGCCTACGGCGGCCCGCAGTGCCTGTGGAAGACGGTCGAGAACCAGACCGGAATCCGCATCAACCACTACGTGGGGCTGACCTTCACCGGGTTCGAGAAGGTGATCAACGACATCGGCGGGGTGAACGTCTGCCTGCCCGAGCCGATCAAGGACCCGCGGTCCGGGATCAACCTGACCGCCGGGATGCACCACATCCAAGGGACACAGGCGCTCGCGTTCTGGCGGGAGCGCTACGTCGGCATGGGCTCCGATATCCAGCGGATCCAGCGGCAGCAGTACCTGATGGCCGGCCTCATCCAGGAGGTCAAGTCGGGCCAGTTGCTCAACGACTACGGCAAGATGTTCGGCACACTGCGGGACACTGCCAAGGCGCTGACGGTGGACCAGGGGCTTTCGATCAGCGCGATGGTGTCGCTGGTCGAGGACCTGCGCTCGATGTCGGAGGCGTCGGTCCAGTTCGTCACCGCGCCGAACGGCCAGGACCCGACCGATCAAAACCGGGTGCTCTGGCAGCAGCCCCAGGCCAACCAGCTCTTCCACGCGATCGCGCACGACACCTCGATACCCAAGGCTTCCGGCACGCCCACCCCCACACCGTCCAGCACGGCCACCACCAGCCCCGGCGACGTGCAGGTGGACGTGGAGAACGGCAGCGGCCTGCAGGGGGTGGCGCAGCAGGCGGCCACCGAGCTGACCGGCCTCGGTTTCCAGGTCGTCAAGTCCAACAACGCCCCGAGCTTCAACTACACCAGCAACGTCATCGAGTACGCCTCGTCGTCCGACCTGGCCCAGGTGAACACGCTCAAGGCGCATCTCGGCTCGGGGATCCACGTGCAGCAGGACGCCAACCTCTCGCCCGGCACCGTCTACCTGATACTCGGGTCGAGCTTCAACGCGGCCTCCACCATCTCCAAGTCCACCTCGCCGTCCTCGTCCACCTCGCCGTCCTCGTCCTCGTCGCCGTCTTCCTCGTCCTCGTCGAAGACCGGCAACCTGAACCAGACCTACGGCGGCATCAACGGCGGCGCGAACATCTGCTCGGACAAGGGCGCCTTTACCGGCCCGGACAACCCGGCCGACGGCACCTAGACCGGTTCGGGGGCGGCCGGTGAGGCCTGATGGCGGCCCGCGGTGGCGATGAGCAGCCAGGCCAGCAGGCCCAGCGGGTACAGGAAGTAGCCGAACCTGGTGGCCGGGGCCAGCGTGAACATCAGCGTCAGGCCGATGATGAGCCGCCAGGTGGCGGCGGGCACGTCCCGGGGCGGCCGCACCACCAGCGACGCCGCGATGGCCAGGCCGGCCAGCACGAGCAGGCCGACCGCGATGAAGTGGCCGACGTGCCCGGTGGCCGCCAGCAGATGGCCGGGCAGCGGGCTGGCCGCCGGCGACGCGCTCTTGGTCAAGCCCAGCGGGAACAAGATCGTGTTCACCGTGAGCGCGCCCGGCCACACCGCGGCCACCGGGCCGGCCAGGGCCGCGCACATGGCCAGCACGGCCACCGTGAACGTCGTGGTGGCTCGCCGGCCGTCTCTGACCGCGAGCAGCGCGAACGCGATGATCAGCACCGGCCAGGCGGTGGCCTTCATGGACGCGTCCACGCCCAGCACCAGCCCGGCCAGCCCGGGATGTGAGCGCCGCCGCACCGCCGCGCCGGCCGGCCCGCTCCACAGCAAGGCCAGGCCCAGGCACATCAGCGCCAGCACCGGTATGTCGGTGCCGCCGACGGCCAGCTCGAAGGCGATCACCGGGCTGGCGGTGACGAACACCGCCCACCGGACCCAGTCCCTGGCCCCGGCCGCGGCGAGGGCCAGGCCGAAGGCGAGCACGAAGGCGACGCCGAACCAGATCCGCGGATCGGTGACCACCCCGGCGGCCAGCGCGCGCGGCAGCCCGAACAAGGTCATCACCGGCAGGTACGGGTCGTACTCGTAGGGGTGGCCGGCGGCCGCCAGCGCGACGGTGCTCTGGTACGGGGTGCCGTGATGGATGAGCAACTGCGCGGACCGGATGATCACGCTGACCTCGGGCTGCTGCCGGCCGGTCGCGGCCAGCCAGCCCAGCGGGACCAGCAGCGCCCCGCACAGACTCACCACCAGGGCCAGGTCGAGCCCGCGCGGCCGCCGGACGCTCGCGGCAACTGCCGCGAGCAGGTACCCGATCGCGGCGACCGTCCCCCACAGCCGGTGGATGTCGTCGGAGCTGAACAGGGCGACACCACCCGCGTACAGGGAGCAGCCAGCGAACGTCGCCACCACCCAGCGCCGCCGGATCGTCGTCAGCGACTGCCACGCCAGCCCCAGGCCTGGTGCGCTGTTCCCCGAAAGCCCGGGCCTCATCCTGACCATGGACATGAGGACCCCTCCACGTCCTTGATCCTAGCCAGCGTGACCCGGCCGGCTCGTGGGTGGTAACCCCTATATAACCGGGGGCCTGCCCGCCCGCGTCATCCGCCACACCGTGCGCAGCGAGATCGGCCGGCGCTGACCTGGATCCATCCGCCAGCCCTCGGCGAATCCGGCCAGCCAGGCGCGCAGCACGGTCGCCGAACGTTCCCGCAGCACGGTCAGCACGGCCCAGTCCAGCAGATAGGCGGCGGCCAGCGGCCAGGGCAGGTTCCGCCGGGCCAGCAGCACGCGGTTGCGGCCGTTGCGGCGCTCGAACCCGGTATGGCGGGCGTTCGGCACCGCCGGGTGGCACATCTGGGCCTGGGCGTCGTACTCGATCAGGTAGCCCCGGTCGATCAGCCGCCAGGCCAGGTCGGTCTCCTCGTGCGCGTAGAAGAAGGCCGACGGCAGCCCGCCCGCGGCCAGGTAGGCGTCCCGGCGGATCGCGCACGCCCCGCCGGCGAACGTGGTCACCACCGAGGACCGCTCCGGGTCGCCGGCCCGCAGCCTGGGCACGTGCCAGCGCACGCCGGGACCGCCGTCGGGGTCCACCACCCGGAAGCTCAGCACGGCCAGCTTCGGGTCGGCGGCGAACCGCCCGGCCACGTGGCCGCTCAGCCCGGCCGACGGATACCAGCCGTCGTCGTCGAGGAACAGCACCACGTCCCCGGTGCAGGCGTCGACGCCGGCGTTGCGTCCCCCGGCCACCCCGGCGTTCTCGGCCAGCCTGACGATCTTCACGCCGCCGGGCAGCGGCGGCAGGTCGGCGCCGTTGCCGACCACCACCAGTTCGACCGCGGGGTCGTGCTGGGCCAGCGCGCTGGCGACGGCCCGGTCCAGCTCGGCGGGCCGGTTCCCCATGGTGAGGATCACGCAGGACAGTGTTACCGAAGGCTGGGTTATCGCAGGCTGGGTTATCGCAGGCTTGGTCATCGCAGCCGCCCGGACGCCATGATCGCCGCCAGGTGCGCCAGCACCATGAGCCCGGCCACCACCAGGCAGCCGACCAGCAGCACGTGGGTGGCCAGCAATCCGCCCCGGACCGTGTCGGCGATGGCCGCGGCCAGGATCAGCATGGACAACTCGGTCGCCTGGATGATCCGGTGCACCCGCAACGCCGACGCGAGCCGCCTGGCTAGCGCCAGCCCGGAGGACCGTGGCGCGAGCGCCTCGTCGCCATGGCCACCGTTCAGTCCGAAAGAAGATCGCGCGACCACCACGCTGTCTGTCTCGGCCTTCACGATCAGGGCCAGCAGCGCGGCGCCCAGGCCGGCGCTCACCCACCCGCCAGACAGCGTGAGGTGCCCCTGGGCGCGGATGCCGAGCCCGGTCAGCAGCGCGCCGTCGGTGAGGTAGTGGCCGACCCGGTCCAGGAAGATGCCGCCGGCCGAGGTCTTGCCGCTCCACCGGGCCAGCTCGCCGTCGGAGCAGTCGAGCAGCAGGTGCAGCTGGATGGCGACGGCCGCGATGACCGCGGTGCCGAGCCCGCCGAACGCGGTGGCCAGGCCGCCGCCCAGGCCCGCCACGATCATCACCGCGGTCACCATGTTGGGGCTCAGGCCGAGCCTGGCGAACAGCCAGTTGGGGTACGGGGAGAGCCGGCGCATGTAGAGCCGGCCCGCCCAGTGCTCGTCGTTCAGCCGTGCCAGCACGGCGGGTGGCTGGCCCAAAGCTCGCAGCTCAGCCAGTGACGGCCCTGACATACTCCTCCACCCGCTCGCTCATGGCGCTCTCGGGCAGGCCGAGGCGCTCAAGGATCGTGTACCGGCCAGGTCGCGTGGCCGGGGCGTGCATCACCGCTTTGGTGAATTCCGCGTTCGAGAGTCCCAGCTCACCGGGGAGCCGGGGCAGCCCGTGCCGGGCCAGGCAGTCCGAGACCAGCTCGGCCTGGCGCGCGTCGCCGCGCAGGTGTGCGCAGAATAGCGCGCCCACGCCGGCGAGTTCGCCGTGGCTGGCCGTCCCGGGGTACAGCTTGTCGATGGCGTGCATGATCTCGTGGTCGCCGCCGCTGGCCGGGCGGCTGGACCCGGCCACCGCCATCGACATCCCGCACAGGATCAGCGCCTCGGCCAGCACGGTGAGGAATTCGTCGGACCTGGCCGGGCCGGGCTGGTGCAGCACCGCCTGCGCGGCCGTGCGGGCCATGGCCGCGGCCAGCCCGTCCACCTGCTCGCCGGTGTCGGCCGCGGACAGCTCCCAGTCGGCCACCGCGGACAGCTTGCTCACCACGTCGCCGACCCCGGCCGTGGACAGGGCGTCGGGGGCGGTGCGCACCCGGTCCAGGTCCACGATGACCCCGGCGGGCATCACCACGCCGTAAGAGCCCTTGCCCGATTCGTGTTCCAGCGAGCTGACCGGCGAGCAGATGCCGTCGTGGGCCAGGCTGGTGGCCACGGCCACCATCGGGATGCCGGCCATGTGCGCGGCGAACTTGGTGACGTCGATGGTCCGGCCGCCGCCGATGCCCGCCACCGCCTCGAAGCTGCCGGCCCGCAGCCGCTGGCCGAGCGCGACGGCCGCGGCCTGCGAGCCGTCGGGCACCCGGAAGATCTCGGCGCCCTCGATCTCCAGCTCACCGCAGATGCTGTCGCCCTGACCGGGGCCGACCGCGATGGCCACCCGGCTCTCCCGGCTGATCCGCCAGTCGGTGAGCAGCTGGCCCAGGCTGGCGACCGCCCCCGGCCTGACATCGATGAACAGCGGGGCGGCGAGCATCCTGGCGAGCAGCGGCATCGATGTCCTTCCTGGCGGCGCGGGCCTGCTGGTCTGTGCTTGCTGGTCTGTGCTTGCTTGGTCTAGGCCCGGCTAGCCGGTGCTGGGCGCTAGCAGCGGCCGGCGATGACCCGGGCGCGGCGCAGGTCGTCGTGATTGTCCACCTCGACCCACTCCACCGCGCCGATCGGTGCGATCGCGACCGCGCCGCCGCGGTCGACGAGCTCCTGGTAGCCGTCCTCGTAGTACAGCCCGGGGTCGCGCCGCCAGGTCGCCTCGAGCGCGCCGGCCAGCGGGGCCGCGGCCTCCGGCCGGATCAGCGTGGCCCCAATGTACTCACCGTAGGCGCTGGCCGGGTCCATCCGCTTGGTGATCCGGGCCAGCAGGCCGCGCGCGTCCAGCACGACCTTCATCTCCTCGTCGGCGAGCGGCTTGACGTCGTCCACCGCGATGATCACGCCCGGACCGTCAGGCGCCGCCTCGTTCGCGGCGGCCAGCAGCGTCTTCTCCACGCTCACCGGGTGCACCGTGTCACCGTTGACCAGCAGCACGCCCCGGCCGAAGTAGTCGCTGGCCAGCCAGAGCGAGTAGGCGTTGTTCCACTCCAGGGCCCGGTCGTTGGGCAGCAGGGTCAGCGTCACCCCGTACCGGCGCTGCAGGCCGGGCGCCCTGGCCTCGATCGCCTCCGCCGCGTGCCCGACCACGACCACGATCTCGCGCAGGCCGACCGCGGCCAGGTTGCGCAGCGCGATGTCCAGGATGGTGTCCTGGCCGTCCACCGCGAGCAGAGTTTTGGGCAGGGCGTCAGTGTCCGGCGCCAGCCGCCGTCCCGCGCCCGCCGCGAGCACCATGCCGATCATCGAGAGCCTCCACCGGCGATCGTGAGCCAGCTCGACAGGCTATCCCAGCCGAACAGCACCCAGAGATAACCGGCCAGGGCGATGTATACGAACGGCTCGATGCTGAATATGCCGATCCCGGCGATCCCGACGACCAGCAGCCGGCCTTCCCAGCCGAGTCCGGCCCTGATCACCTCGGGTGAGGGCGGTATCCGGCGGCGCTCCCGGTGCAGCAGATCCATGTGGTGCAGGGCGACGGCGGCGATCAGGGCGAACGTGGCGGGCGGCGGGACGCCGGTGCCGACCCCGACGGCAGCCAGGTACACGTACTCCCCGGCCTGAAGCAGCGGCGGGACCAGCCAGTCGAACGGGCCGAGGTGCGCGTTCCCGGCCCCGAGCGCGGCGAGCAGCATCGCGGCGGCCGGGGCGAGAATCAGCGGCCCCGGCAGGTTGTGCAGGCCGACCGAGGCCAGCATGACCGTGACGATGACCCCGGCGATGGTGGGCAGCAGCGGCGGGAGCTGGCCCTGCACGGCGTGGCCCATCCTGGTGGCCAGCGGCCCGTCGTCGCGGGACGCGGTGACCGCCTGGGCCCCGGCCGTGTAGGCCGCTGATTGAGCCGGGGTCTCCGGGTCGGGCGCGCCGCCGGTCACCGCGCGTTCGGCCAGCACGTAGCCGAGCGCGACCGCGCTCCAGCCGATGAGCACGAGCAGCGTGACCCGCGGGCCCCAGACCGGGGTGGCCACGGCGATCAGGATCGTCCGCTCCCCGGCGGGCTGGGCGATGCTCTGCCCGGCCAGCCGCAGCAGCCGGTGCCCCGCGCCCGCGGGCTGCGGCCTGGGCGGAGCGACGGCCGCATAGCAGGCGTCGGTCATCTGCCGCACGGCCAGCAAGATCATCGCAGCGATGGCGAACGTCCAGGCCTGGTGCGGCCGTTCGGCCAGCCAGCCGACCGCCAGGCCGGCATACACCGCGTAGTCCGCGACCGCCCCGGTCATCACCCCCAGCCAGTCGCTGAACGCGACCGCATCGGTGTTCCGGCCGGGGCGCCGGCCCCGGGCCTGCCGCAGCGGCAGCGCCAGGCCCAGCAGCACCGACCCGGTGATCAGGGAGGTCCTGCTGCCGTCCGCGTACCACGCCGCCGCGCACAGCGAGAGGGCGAACGCGGCGATGGGCAGCGCGTCGGGCGCCATCCGCAGGGTCGCGGCCCACCGGGCGAGCCTGCCCGCGACCGGCGCCACGGCCAGACCGGCCACCAGGCCCGGTTCGGCCGCCACGGGTCGCGGGCGCGATCCCGGTCGGCGGCGCGCCCGACCGACCGCCTGAGCCGCCACCCCGGCCCCACCGGCGGGGCCGCCCGAGCCGAGACCGCCCGGGCCGGGACCGCTCCAGTCGGAACCGCCCGAGTCGCTGCCGACTAGTGAGATCACCCGCACGCCGTGACCGGGAATGCACTCGATCAACTGCTCCACGGCGCTGTCCAGATCCCCGTTCACCCGGGTCCGGCGGGTCAGGCGGCGGACCGACAGGCGGTGCCGGCGTACGGTGTGGGTCCCGCTAAGGAGGCGCTCGTCACCCGCGGCGATGCGCGCGGCGAGGTCTTCGGCCGCGTCGGCCACGGCCGTGAGGTCCGCCCTGGCCACCAGCAGGGCCCCGTCGGCCGCCAGGGCCGCCGTGCTGGTCCGGCCGAGCAGCGCGGCCAGGTCGGGGCCTTGCGCGGCCAGCGCCCTGGTGGACGTGCACACCAGCACCGGCTCCCCGATGTCGCGCACGGCCGCGGCCACGGCCCGCAGGCCGTCCGCCGCGTCGGCGCACATGGCCACGTCGACCTGGCGCACGCCCGCGGACATGAGCCGGTCGCCCATGTAGTCCAGCCACGGCGCGCCGCCAGCTAGTCGATCGCCCGGATGCCAGTAAGGATGGGCCATCGCGGACAGCCGGTCGGGAGCCGCGGCCAGCAGTAGCGCCACGGTCATGGGGGCCTCCTGCCGGAGAGCCGTCGCCCCGGCGATCCCAGCGCCTCGCTCTCCGGTCAAATGCTGCGACTCAGCGTACCGGCGGCAGGTCATAAGGCTGGGGAGGTTGGCGAACCTGCCCGCCCGCGAGTCCTCCCGGCGGGCTCCGCCCTCGGGTTCACCGCCCGCGAGTTCACCGCCGGCCCGCACTACGGCTACCATGCGCCCGTGCGTGCGGGTGAGAACAGAACCAGCCCGGCCGCCGCGGCCGTGATCCTGGCCAGCGGGGCCGGGGTCAGGGTGGGCGGCGAGCGGAACAAGGTCTACCTGCCGCTGGGCGGCCGGAGCGTGCTGGCCTGGTCGGTGCGGACGTTCGCCGCCACGCCCGGGATCGCCGCCCTGCTGGTGGTCATCCGCCCCCAGGACCGGCCGCTGGCCGACACCGCGCTGAGTGACAGCGTGCTAGCCGACACCGTGCTAGCCGACACCGTGCTGGCCGACACCGTGCTGGCCGACACCGTGCTGGCCGCCGGTCGCCCTGACGGCGCCCTCCCTGCGGCCCCCGGTCGCCCCGCCGGGCCCGCGGTGGAGATCATCCACGGCGGCGTGCAGCGGCAGGATTCGGAACTGATGGCGCTGCGTCACCTGTCGCCGCGGATCACCGCCGGGGAGATCGACGTGGTGCTCATGCATGACGCGGCGCGGCCGCTGGTCAGCGGCGAACTCGTGTCGGCGGTGCTCACCGCGGCCGCCGGGCCCGGCGGCGCGGTGCCCGGGGTGCCGCGTCACGGCCTGGTCCTGGCCAGCGAGGACGGCGCCGTGGCCGAGGCCGACCTGGGCACGATGATGGCGATGCAGACGCCGCAGGGCTTCCCGGCCGGCCCACTGCTCGAGGCCTACGAGCGGGCCGCCGCCGACGGCTTCTACGGCACCGACACGGCGGCCTGCATGACCCGCCACACCGGCCTCCCGGCGCGCTGCGTCCCCGGTGACGAGCACAACATCAAGATCACCTATCCGCACGATCTGGTGATCGCGGAGAAGTTCCTGGCCAGCACCGGGCGGACGCCGTGCGCACGGTAGCGATGGTCGTCGCCGCCGACGGCCCGCCGGGCGCGCCCAGCCTGCTCGCGCCGCTGGCCGGGAAGCCCATCGTCGAGCACTCGATCGACGCGTTCGCGGCCGCCCCCGAGGTGGACGAGATCGTGCTGGTGGCGCCGCCCGGGCTGGTGCGCGGCCTGCCCGCGGGCCGGGTCACCCTGATCGCCGGGACAGCCGGTTCCCGCGCCGCGTCCGTCGCCCGGGCCGTCGAAGCGCTCGGCGAGGCGCAGTGCCATCTGCTGATCCACGACGCGGCCAGGCCGCTGATCGGCCCGCGGGTCATCGCGGCCTGCGCCGCCGCGCTGGGCTCGGCCGACGCGGTCTGCGCCGCCGTCCCTGCCTCCGACACGATGGTGACGGTCGAAAACGACATCATTAGTGAACGGCCCGACCGAAGCCGGTTGCGACGTCGCGAGTACCCGCAGGGTTTCCGCCTGCCCGTAATCCGCCGCGGTTACGAACTAGCCCTGGCCGACCCGGGTTACCAGCCCACCGACGACTGCGGCGTGGTGCTCCGCTACCTGCCCGGCGTGCCCGTCCGGCTGGTGCCGGGCAGCGGGCAGGGCTTCCCGGTCACCAGCCCGCTGGACCTCGACATCGCCGAGGCCATCCTGCGAGCCCAGCTTCGCTGAGGCGTTCCGGGCTGGGCGGTTCCTGGCCGTTCCGGCCGGGGCCGAGCCCGCTGGCGCCAGGTCAGCGCTTGATGGCCTGCTTGATCAGGGTGCGGCCGAAGTCCCACATCAGGCCGCTGCCCCGGCTCGCGTCGTCCATCACGTCGGTGAACGCGTCGCAGAACAGCTTGACCTCGGGGTCGCCGATGGTCAGCGTGGGCAGCAGCTTGATCACCTCGTCGTGGTCCGCGGCGACCTGGGTGAGGATCCGGTGCCGCTGGAACATGAAGACCACGATCATCTGCGCGAACAGGCCGTGCCTGGCCGTCTGGAGCATGTTCCAGCCGGTGCGCAGCTTCAGCGACTTGGGCTTGCAGAACTCCAGGCCGATCATCAGCCCGCGGCCCCTGACCTCGCCGAGCAGCTCGTACGTGTCCACCATCTCGCCCAGCGCGCCCATCAGCGTCTCGCCCATGTGCTCGGCGTTCTCGACCAGGTGCTCGTCGTCGATGACCGACAGCGCGGCCAGCCCGGCGGTCATGGCGGCCGCGTTGTGGCCGAACGTCGAGTCGTGCACGAACGTCCGGTCCATGGAGGAGTAGACCTTCTGGAAGATCCAGTCCTTGGCCAGCGTGGCGCCGATCGGGATGAACCCACCGGACAGGGCCTTGGCCACGGTGACGATGTCCGGCTGCACGTCCTCGTGCTGGTAGGCGAAGAACCGCCCGGTGCGGCCGAGCCCGGACTGGATCTCGTCGCAGATCAGCACCGCGCCGTGCTCGTGCAGCAGGTTCGTGGCGGCGGCCAGGAAGCCAGGCGGTGAGATGTGCACGCCCTTGCCCTGGATCGGCTCGACCAGCAGCGCGGCCACGTCGCCCTGGCGCAGCTCGCGGGCCAGCGCGTCGAGGTCGCCCAGCACGATGCGGCCGTCGGGCAGCAGCGGGTCGAACCCACGGCGGAACTCGGGCGAGCCGTTGACCGACAGCGAGCCGAGGGTCAGGCCGTGGAAGCCGTGGTCGCAGTACAGGACCCGGCGCTTGCCCGTGGCGTACCTGGCGAACTTCAGCGCGGTCTCCACCGCCTCGGTGCCGCCGTTGCTGAAGTAGGCGCGGTCCAGGCCGGGCGCCTTGGCCAGCAGCCGCTCGGCCAGCAGGCCGGGCAGCAGCGCGCAGTCGAACTGCACCAGGTCGGCCAGTTCGGCGTCGAGCATGTCGTGCAGCGCCTGGCGGATCACCGGGTGGTTGCGGCCCATGCCGAAGACGCCGAAGCCGGTCAGGAAGTCGGCGTACCGGTTCCCTTCGGCGTCCCAGAGGTAGCCGCCCTCGCCCTTTTCGTAGACCTTGTCGAAGCCGATCACGTGCAGCATGCGGGACAGGTGCGGCTTGAGGTACTGGTCCTGCAGCTCGTAGCCCTGGCCGGCTCGCTCGGCCAGGAGGGAACCCAAGTCGAAGGTCATACCCGGTAGTCTCCCGGCTCGCGCGACATGCTGCGACGCCGGGTCGGCATCAGTCGGCGCGGGCTGGTGAGGAAGCCTGCTCCCCAGAACATGTGCATGGTGGCCAGCACGGCGGGCAGCCGGACGGTGGTGGCCGGCGGCAGCGTGCGGGACGCCATCGCGGTCACGCCCGCCACCGCGACCAGGTAGCCGGCCGGAAGCACGAAGCCGACGGTCAGCCAGGCCAGCGCGGGCACCGGACCGGCCACGCCGCCGATCAGGCCGACGAGGCCTGCCACGGTGCCGGCCGCGACCCCGGCGGCCGCCGCCGGAGGGGCCAGGTAGCGCAGGTTGATGGTCCCGGCGTGCTCACGGGCCACCACGCGACGCCACCGCCCGTAGTGGAAGTACTGGGCGGCCAGCGACCGGACGCTGCCCCGGGGCCGGTAGGTGACCTCGAGCCCGGGCTGGAACCACAGCACGCCGCCGGCCTGGCGGATCCGGTAGTTCATCTCCCATTCCTCGGCCCGCAGGTACGCCTCGTCGTAGCCGCCGACCTTCTCCAGCGCGGCCCGCCGGTAGACCCCCAGGTAGACGGTGGGCGCGGGCCCCGCTTCGCCGCCGGTGTGGTTCGACGCGGAGCCGACGCCGAACTTGGACGTCATCGCCCAGGCCACGGCGCGCTCGAAGGGGGTGACGCCTTCGGCCGCCATCACCCCGCCGACCCCGTCCGCCCCGGTTTCCTGCAGCGTCCGCACCGCGGTCTGCAGGTATCCGTCGGGCAGCAGTGCGTGCCCGTCCACCCGGGCGATGACCGTGTACCTGGACGCCTTGATGGCCAGGTTGAGCGCGGCCGGGATGTCGCCGCACGGGTTGTACACCACTGCGATGCGGGCGTCGCTCGCGGCCAGCCGCTCGGCGATCGCCTGGGTGCGGTCACTGGACGGGCCGACGGCGAGCACGACTTCGACCGGCGCGGGGTAGGCCTGCGCGAGCACGTGGCGTACCGCCTCGTCGAGATGCCGTTCCTCGTTGCGCACCGGCATCACGATGGACAGCGGCGGCAGCACGGCCGCAGACTCTGGGCTTTGAGATTGGTCCATGGCTGGACGTTGAGGTTACTGCAATTCCGGGCGTATTTCGCTCGCTCGACGCCATGATGTCGGTCAAGTTAGCGGCAGGCGGACATCAGGCCCGCCCGGTTCGCCGTTAGCCCGGCTCTGACGTGCCGGTACTCGCCGCTATCTGCTCCAGGCCGGTCCAGGTGACGTCGAGCTGGTATTGGACCAGATCGTCGAGGGGAACCTGCGGGTGGTGGCGCCACCACTTGGCCAGTTGCTGGGCGGCCCCCGAGATCGTGTGGGCGTAGGCGGTCGCGGTCACGTCGGGCAGGGCCGGGACCACGGTGCGGATCAGCGCGGCGATCTTCTCGACGGTCTCGAACTGGAGTTGCTCGGCCCGGGCGGCCACGGTGCCGGCCACGGCGATGCCGCCGCCGAAGAGCATCTCCCAGCGCTTGCCCCGATCCTGGACGAACGTGAAGTAGGCGGTCATCCCGGCCCGCAGCATCTGCCTGGGCTGGGTGTGGGCGCTGGCGGCGGTCACCAGGGCGGCGTCCAGTTCGGCCCTGGCGTCGTGCAGGCACTCCAGGTAGAGCTCGTCCTTGTCGGCGAAGTAGTTGTAGATCAGCGGGCGGGTCACCCCGGCGCTCGCCGCGATGTCCTCCAGCGAGGTGCCCTGGTAGCCGCGCTCGGTGAAGACCTGCTCCGCGACCCGGAGGATTTGCGCGCGCCGGTCTGCCCGGGACAGCCGGCGGCGGACGCCGGGCTCCATTACGTCCACGGTCTGCGGATCGGCGCTCATGACGACGATCCTACCCAGGGGTTGACGCCTAATTGACACAGTCGTAAATTCAGTTGA
Source organism: Streptosporangiaceae bacterium (assembly GCA_036267135.1). Taxonomy (GTDB): domain Bacteria; phylum Actinomycetota; class Actinomycetes; order Streptosporangiales; family Streptosporangiaceae; genus PALSA-505. The sequence continues at coordinate 18,861 of DATAWQ010000138.1, forward strand.
CAGGGTCGTAAATATGGCCTGCGTCACACGTTCCGCTGCTGCTTGTCACCGACCACCCGCAGCCGCGTCCACCGTCCGCTCCGCTGTACCCATTCACCGGCCGCCCCGAAGGAGATTGCCCATGCCACTGGGATTCAGGACCACGCTGTCTCGCCGGATAACCATCGCGCTGGCCGGCGCCGCGCTGCTGGCCGTGCCGGTCGCCACCGCGGCGCCCGCCCAGGCCGCCGCAACCATCCAGCCCAACATCGTCGCGGGCATCGCCGCCGCGCTGCCCGACCCCGCGGCGCCGCCGCCCGGGGTCAACAACTACGGCTGCCAGCTCACCACCGCGCACCCGCGGCCGGTGATCCTCATCCCCGGCACGTTCGCCAACATGGAGGACGACTACGGGGCGCTGGCGCCGATCCTGGTCAACGACGGTTACTGCGTCTTCTCGCTGAACTACGGCGGCACGCCGGGGGCGTTCATCCAGTCGACCGGGCCGGTGCCCGCCTCCGCCCAGCAGGTCGGCAGCCTCATCACCCAGGTCCGCGCCAACTACGGCGGCGAGCAGGTCGACCTGGTCGGCCACTCCCAGGGCGGCATGCTCGCCGAGTACGTGGCCAAGGTGCTCGGCTACGCCCCCGGCATTCACGCCATCGTGGCGCTGTCCCCCACCACGCACGGCACCACGCTCGACGGGCTCACCAACCTCGCCGGGTTCTTCCCCGGGGCCGGCCAGCTCGTGGCCACCGCCTGCCCGGCGTGCGCGGACCAGGAGCCCGGCTCGGCCGTGATCGACGCGCTGGACCACGGCCCGATCGCGCAGCCGGGCGTCAGCTACACGGTCATCGAGACCCTGGACGAGTTCGTGGTGACCCCGGTCGGCTCGTCGTTCATCAAGGAGCCGGGCGTGGTCAACGAGTACGTCCAGTCGTCCTGCCCGTTCGACCCGGTCGATCACGCCGACCTCAGCTACGACAACACCACAATCAGGCTCGTGCTGAACGCGCTCGACCCGGCCGCCGCCCGCTCGCCGAACTGTTTCGAGAGCTTCCCCGCCCCGGCCGGGCAACAGTAGCCAGCCGGTGCTAGCCAACCGGTGCTAGCCAACCAAGGCCGACGGCCTGCCTGAGCAAATGGATGTATCACCGGGGCGGCCGGCGGCTCTTCTTCAGTGAGCGGGGGGGACGGCGGCCTGGGCCGCCCCGGCCGCCAGCACGAGAGCCAGGCGGTGGAGCGCGCCGAGGCCTGCCAGCGGGTCGCCCTCCACCACGATCAGGTCGGCGGCGTAGCCGGGAGCGAGACGGCCGGCGTAGCCCCGTCCACCAGCACCGCGCCGGCCGGTATCCGCACCCCGGCCGGGCCGGTCAGCACCTGCCCGGCCGTGATCAGCTGCGGCACGTCACTGGAGGTGGCCGGACCAGCGCGGCCAGGTGGCGGGGAGCGGGGGTACGGAGTTGGCGCGGACGATGCCGGAGTAGAACCCGGCGCTCTGCTTGGGGATGCGGCGCTGGGTGCCGAAGTCCACGAAGACGATGCCGAAGCGCTTCTGGTAACCCCAGCCCCATTCGAAGTTGTCCAGCAGGGACCAGACGAAGTAGCCGGCCATGTTGGCGCCGTCGCGGCTGGCGCGGGCCACCGCGTGCAGGTGCTCGTGCAGGTAGCGGATCCGGGCCGAGTCGACGACGGCCCCTTCGGGCGTCACGTAGTCCTCGGCGGCGCAGCCGTTCTCGGTGATGTACAGGGCCAGGTCCGGGGCCTGCTTGGCGAGCCGCAGCAGGTGCTCGTAGAGGCCCTCGGCGTCGACCAGCCAGCCCATTGGGGTCCGGTCGAGGTCGGGCGGGAGGTATTCGACCACGCCGGACGGCAGCGCCATCCGGGAGCGCTTCTCGTGCGCCCTGGGGTCGGCCTGGTCGCCGGCCCGCAGGTAAACCGAGCCGTAGTAGTTGACACCGAGGAAGTCGATCGGCTGGCTGATGGTCTCCAGGTCGCCGTCGGCGATTAGGTCCGCCGGGGGCAGCAGCCTGGCCTCGGCGTGCTCGGGGTAGCGGCCGTCGAGCAGCGGCTCGAGGAACAGGCCGTTCAGGTTGGCGTCCACGATCAGCCTGGCCTGCTCCAGGTTGGCCTGGGTGTCGCCGAGCACCTGGACCGGGTGGGAATCGAGGGTGATGCCGACCTCGGTGCCCGCGGGCAGCTGGTCACGCAGGACGCGCAGGGCCAGGCCGTGGCTGAGCAGCAGGTGATGGGTGGCCGCGGCGGCGGCCGCGTCGTCGCAGAGGCCGGGAGCGTGCACACCGGTGCGGTAGCCGTGGTTGGCGGCCACCTGCGGTTCGTTGAGTGTGATCCAGCGGGCGACCCGGTCGCCGATGGCGCCGGCCATGATCGAGGCGTACTCGGCGAACCGCTCGGCAATGTCGCGGACCGCCCAGCCGCCCTCGTCCTGCAGTTCCTGCGGCAGGTCCCAGTGGTAGAGCGTGGCGGTGGCGGCGATGCCGTGCTCGGCCAGCTTGTCGAGCATGGCCCGGTAGTAGTCGAGCCCCTTCTGGTTGGGCTTGCCGCGGCCGCCGGGCTGGACTCGCGGCCAGGAGATCGAGAACCTGTAGGCGTTCAGGCCGAGCGAGGCCATCAGCTCGATGTCGTCGGGGTAGCGGTGGTAGTTGTCGCAGGCGATGTCGCCGGTGTCGCCGCCGCGCACGTTGCCCGGCTGGTGGCTGAACGTGTCCCAGATCGACCGGCCCCGGCCGTCCTCGGTGGCTGCGCCCTCGACCTGGTAGGAGGCCGTCGACGCCCCCCAGCTGAAGCCGTGCGGGAAGGACAGCGCGCCACCAGTGCTGGCTAGCACGGGGCCGGACTCCACTGTCGTCATGAACCCTCCTTGACCGATGTTCAGACCTTCGATGCCGTGGCGGGCAGAGCCTTGACGGCGGTGGGGACGAGCTTTAGTGTAAGCGCTTAGATTAAGGAATGTAACCGCTTAGATCGTAATGTAAGCGGTTATAGTCACCCACCGGTCCTAGATGGTGACGGAGCGGGAAGCATGGTAACCCTCTATGACGTCGCGCGGATAGCCGGCGTTTCGACCGCCACGGTCTCCCGGGTGGTCCACGGCCAGGACCGCGTGCGGGAGTCGACCCGCGCCAGGGTTCAGGAGGTCATCGAGCAGCTCGGCTACATCCCCGACAGTGCCGCGCAGAGCCTGTCGCGCCGGCGCAAGGACGTGATCGGCCTGATCTATGTCGTGCGCGAGGAGAAGCAGAACGACATAGAGAACATGAGCCTGCTCTACTGGGACGAGATTCTGCGCGGCGTCGAGGGGCGCATCCAGGACGACCACCGCTGGTCGCTGCTGATCACCTCGCTGCGGGCCAAGGACGAGCGGGACTACTCCCGGATGCTCTCGCTCACTGGCAAGGTGGACGGACTGCTCATCGGCGAGGGCACACTCCCCCAGCCGCTGCTGGACCGGCTGATGGAGCGGGTTCCCATGGTGATCATCGCCGGGAACCCCGGCCAGATCGACGTGGTCAAGGCCGACAACATGCAGGGCGGGACCGCCCTGGTCACCCACCTCATCGAAGACCACGGCAGGCAGCGGCTGTTCCATGTGGACGGGCCGCCCTACGTTCCCGACGCCAGGGAGCGGCGGCTGGCCCTGGAGCAGGTGGTGAAGGCTCACCCAGGCAGCGCGCTGATCGGCTCCTACCGCGGCAACTTCAGCGTGCTCAGTGGCGAGGAGGCCGGCGACTCGATCCTGGTCACGCACGGTGAGCAGCTACCGGACGCAGTCGTCTGCGCGAACGACCAGATGGCCATCGGGGTGCTGCAGGCGTTCGCCCGGGCCGGCGTGCGCGTCCCCGCGCAGGTGGCCGTCACCGGCTTCGACGACATCTATCCCGGCAGCCTGTACGAGCCGTCGCTCACCACCGTGCACCAGCCGATGCGCCTGCTCGGCGACCGGGCCTGCGGCCGGCTGCTGGACCGCATCGCCAGCCCGGCGCTGCGGCCACGGGTGGAGTCGCTGCCGACCGAACTCGTGCTGCGGTCGAGCTGTGGCTGCCCACCCGGCCCCGAAAGCAGGCGGCCCGTGGTGAAGCAGCCCGTGGTGAAGCAGCCCGTGGTGCAGGCACCAGTGGTGAAGCAGGCCGCCGTCCCGGCCAGGAATCCGGCGGTGCTGGCGGCCGGCCAGCGGCCGGCGGCGGAAGGTTAGGCGGCCATGGCCTTCATCGTGCGCAGGCTGATCTTCTACGTGGTCGCGGCCTGGGCCGCGCTCACCGTGAACTTCTTCATCCCGCGGGCCATGCCCGGCAACGCCGTGCAGTCCGTCATGGCCAAGTTCCCCGACCTGCAGCCGTCGGCGTACCAGTCGCTGGAGGCGATGCTGGGCGTCGGCCATCCCGGCTCGATCTGGCACCAGTACTGGTCGTACCTGGACGATGTGTTCCACTTCAACTTCGGCGTGGACCTGATCGAGTACCCGGCCAAGGTCTCCACCCTGCTCAGCCAGACGATCCCGTGGACGCTCACCCTGGTGGGCACCGCGACCGTGATCGCTTTCGTGGTCGGCACGGCGCTGGGCATCCTGGCGGGCTGGCGGCACGGCGGCTGGCTGGACCGAGTGCTGCCCGGGCTGATGTTCCTGCAGGCCATCCCCTACTTCTTCCTGGCCCTGATCCTGCTGGAGTTGCTGGCGGTCAAGACCAGCGTGTTCCCGCTGGGACAGGGGTACACCGGCGGCCTGACGCCCGGCTGGAACGGTGCGTTCATCGGCAGCGCCATCGACCACTCGATCCTGCCGGCCTTCACGATCGTGATCACGTCGGTGGCGGGCTGGATGCTGCAGATGCGCAACGTCATGATCACCACGATCGGTGAGGACTACGTGCTCGCCGCGCAGGCCAAGGGCCTGTCCAGCCGCCGGGTGGTGTTCACCTACGCGGCCCGCAACGCGCTGCTGCCCCAGTTGCAGGGCTTCGGCCTGGCGCTGGGTTTCGTCGTGTCCGGGGCCATCATCATGGAGATCGTCTTCTCCTACCCGGGCATCGGGCTGCTGCTGCTGAACGCGGTCACCTCGAACGACTACCCGCTGATGCAGGCGATCTTCCTCGTCATCACCTTCGCGGTGCTGCTCGCCAACCTGATCGTGGACCTGGTCATCCTGGTCATCGATCCGCGGGCCCGGGCCAGGACGGCGACCCGATGACCGTCGCGCTGCCGGTCAGCACCGATGCTGCCACGCCGCCCACCGAACGGCAGTCGCTGGGCCGGTGGCGGCGGCTGCCGTTCAAGGCCAAGGTAGGCGCCGTGCTGCTCGGCGTGTTCGTGCTCGCCGCCATCATCGGCCCGCTGGTCACCCCGTACGACCCGTCCTTCCAGAACCCGGCGCCCGCCCTGTCCATGCACGCACCGGACGCCGCCTACCTGCTCGGCACCACCCAGACCGGTCAGGACGTGCTGTCCCAGCTCCTGGTCGGGATCCGGCTCACCCTGGAGCTGGCGTTCGTGGTGGGCGCCGTGGCCACCGCGCTAGCGGTGATCGTCGGGGTGTCGGCGGCGTTCCTTGGCGGCGTCTGGGACGAGGTGCTTTCGCTGGTGTCCAACGTGTTCCTGGTGATCCCGGCGGTGCCGCTGCTCATCATCCTGCTCGGCTACCTGCCACAGAAGGGCCAGACGGCCACCATCATCGTGCTGAGCGTGCTGGGCTGGCCCTGGGGCGCCCGGGTGATCAGGGCGCAGACGCTGGCCATCCGCAACCGCGACTTCATCGCCGCCGCGCGGGAGACCGGCGAGCCGACCTGGCGGATCCTGGCCTTCGAGATCGTGCCGAACGAGGTGAGCCTGATCGCGGCGAGCTTCGTGAACACGGTGCTCTACGCGATCGGCGCCTCGGTCGCGCTGGCCTTCATCGGCCTGGCCGACCTGAATAGCTGGAGCCTGGGCACGATCCTGTACTGGGCGCAGAGCCAGCAGGCGCTGCAGCTCGGCGCCTGGTGGTGGTTCGTGCCGCCCGGACTGGCCGTGGCTCTCATAGGCACCGCGCTGGTGCTGCTGAACACCGGGATCGACGAGCTCGGCAACCCCCGGCTGCGCGACGCCAGCAACGCCAGCCGGATCGCCGGGCGAAAGCTGCGGCCCACCGACCCGACTCCGGTGCTGATGGACACTGAGCTGCTGGCGCCGGAGCCGCCGCGGCGCGGCGCGCTGGCCCGCTTCGCGCACTCCTTTTCCCGCAGCTCGCTGCTGGACGACAACGGCGGAGGTGGGTCATGAGCGGCAGCACCCCGGCCACCGGCGGCCTGCCTTCGGGTGGCCCGGCTGGCGGCCGCCCGCCGGGTGCTCCGGTGCTGGAGATCGAGGACTTCCGTGTGGTGTACCGCACGCCGTCCGGTGACGTGCGCGCGGTGGACCGGATGAACCTGACGCTGCACGCCGGCGAGGTCGTCGGGCTGGTCGGGGAGAGCGGCTCGGGCAAGTCCACCCTGGCCTACGGCGCCTGCCGCCTGCTGCGTCCCCCCGCCCTGATCACCGGCGGCAGTGTCCGCTACCAGGGGCGCCGGGTGAGCCAGCCGGTCGAGATCCTGCGGCTGGGCCGGGACGAGCTCAAGCGGCTGCGCTGGCGGGAGATCGCCATCGTCTTCCAGAGCGCGATGAACGCGCTCAATCCCGTGCTCAACGTCCGCGACCAGATCCTCGACGCGATCCACGCGCACCTGCGGCTGCCCAGGGACGAAGCGCAGGAGCGGACCGCCGGGCTACTCGACCTGGTCGGCATCCCGCGCTCGCGGCTGCGCAGCTACCCACACGAGCTGTCCGGCGGCATGCGCCAGCGAATCTCCATCGCCATGGCCCTGGCCACCGATCCGGAGATCGTCATCATGGATGAGCCGACCACGGCACTGGACGTGGTCGTGCAGCGCGACATCCTGGCCCAGATCGTGGAGCTGAAGGAACGGCTGGGCTTCTCGATCCTGTTCATCACCCACGACCTGTCGCTGCTGCTCGAGCTGGCCGACCGGATCGCGGTGATGTACGCCGGGCAGCTCCTGGAGATCGGCACCGCCCACGACATCCATCACCGGCCCTCGCACCCCTACACCAAGGGCCTGATCAACTCCTTCCCCTCGCTGCGCGGCGGCCGGCGTGAACTGGCCGGGATCCCCGGCACCCCGCCGGACCTGCACAACCCGCCACCAGGCTGCCCGTTCCTCCCGCGCTGCGCCCACGGCACCGACGCCTGCCAGGAGGTGTCCATGACCCTCGCACCCGTCACGTCAGGCAGCTCAACGAGTTCGTCCAGTGACTGGGGGCACGTGACGGCGTGCCCATTCGTGCACCCGGACACGCCGACGCCAGCGCGCCCCGCGGCCGCGGTGGGCGGTGGCGAGGGCGGCCGCCAGGAGCCGACGCCATGACCACGGGCGCGGCCTCACCCAACGGCGACGTGACATCGGCGGCGCAGCGGATCCCCGCCATGGAGGCCGTCTCGATCAGCAGGGACTTCTCGCTCGGCCGCCGCCAGACCCTGCGCGCGGTCCGCGACGTGTCCCTCAGCCTGTACCGCGGCACGGTCGTGGCCCTGGTCGGCGAGAGCGGTTCGGGCAAGTCCACGGTGGCCAGGCTGCTGGCCGGCCAGGAGGCGCTCACCTCCGGCTCGATCAAGCTGCACGGCCAGCCGGTCAGCCTGTCCAGCCGGCGCGCGTTCCGGCAGCACAAGACCGAGGTCCAGCTCGTCTTCCAGGACCCGTTCGCCTCGCTCAACCCGGCGCACACCGTGCGCTATCACCTGCAGCGGCCGGTGCGGCTGCACCAGGGCAAGCACTCCAGGGACGAGGTGGGCCACAAGGTGACCACGCTGCTGGACCAGGTGCGCCTGGTGCCGGCCGGGCACTTTGCCGGCAAGTACCCGCACGAGCTGTCCGGCGGTCAGCGGCAGCGGGTCAGCTTCGCCCGGGCGCTCGCCGCCGAGCCGAGCGTGCTGCTGGCCGACGAGCCGGTGTCCATGCTCGACGTCTCGATCAGGCTGGAGATGCTGGGCCTGCTCGACGACCTGCGGCGGCGTTTCCAGCTAGCGCTGCTGTACATCACCCACGACATAGCCTCCGCGCGGTACTTCGCCGACGAGGTGCTGGTGATGTACGCGGGGCAGATCGTCGAACGCGGGCCGGCCGAGGAGCTGACCCAGCGCCCGGCGCACCCCTACACCCAGCTGCTCATCGCCTCGGCCCCCGACCCCGACAACCTGGGCAGCATACTGCGCCGGTCCAGCCCGCCAGGTGCGGCCGGCCCGCCGGAGGCTGCCGGGCCGCCGGGAGCGGTGGGGCCGGGAGCGGTGGGGCCGCAGGACGGGCGCGGCCCGCTGGGCTCCGGGCCTGCCGCGGCGGGCTGCCCGTTCAGCCCCAGGTGCCCACTGGCCGACGATCGCTGCCGTCAGGAGAATCCGGCGCTGGCACCAGTCGCCACCGGGCGGGCCGCCGCCTGCTGGCGGCTGGAGACCGCCGCGCCCTGGCTGGCGGAACCACCGCTTCCCCGGCAGGGGGGTGGGGAATGACGAGCTAGCCCGGTCACATCCCGCCCCACACCCGTGCCCGGACACCCCCCACCCACAACCCACCGTCCGGACACCCCCCACCCACAACCCACCGTCCGGACACCCCCCACCCACAACCCACCGTCCGGACACCCCCCACCCACAACCCTCCGC
>DATAWQ010000139.1:0-146715 GCA_036267135.1 Streptosporangiaceae bacterium
GGTCGGGCTGTGGCGGGTACGCCGGTGGGCGCAGACCCCGACGTACATGGTGCAGTTCTTCTCGCTGGTGATCGGGATCGGGCAGCTGCACACGCTTCCGGGCCTGATGATCCCGGTGATCGCCGCCGCGGTGGTCACGCTGATCGCGGTCTCGCTCCCGGAGAGTCGGGCGCGGCTGGGCGGGATCTGAGGTCAGTCCTCGGCGAGCAGTCCCTCGCGCAGCTGGGCGAGGGTGCGGGCCAGCAGCCGCGACACGTGCATCTGCGAGATGCCGAGCCGTTCGCCGATCTCGGCCTGGGTCAGGTTGCCGTAGAAGCGGAGCAGCAGGATGCGCTGTTCCCTGGTCGGCAGCTCACCCCAGTGCGCCGTCACGGCTTCCATGTCCACGGTGTGCTGCACCTGCTCGTCTTCCACGCCCAGCACGTCGGCGAGCTCGTTGCTGTCCTCACGCTCCGACAGCGGCGCGTCGAGCGAGTAGACGTGGAACACCACGTCGGCCCGGCGGGCTTCGAGCAGTTCGCTCTCGGTCACCCCGAGGTGGCTGGCCAGCTCGGGTTCGGTGGGCTCGCGGCCGAGCCGGTGGGTGAGCACCTCCGTGGCCGCCCGCATCTCCAGCAACAGTTCCTGGGCAGCCCGCCGGACGTGCACCTGCCAGCGCTTGTCGCGGAAGTGCCGCTTGATCTCGCCGGTGATGCACGGCTGCGCGTAGGCCGACAGGCTCGTGCCCACCACCGGGTTGAAATTATTGATCGCCTTGATCAGGCCGACGTACCCGACCTGCATCAGGTCCTCGACCGGCTCGGGACTGTCCATGTACCGCCGGACGCAGGACCTGACCAGCTTGGAGTACCTGCTCACTAGGATGTCGCAGGCCTGCTCGCGGCGATCGCTCTGCCGTGGCATGGCCTGCATGACGGTCAGCAGTTCGAGGTCGTCGAGGCTGTCCAGTGGCTGGTTCGGCGACGGGCTAAGCGGCGTAACGGTTGTCATCTCATCTCCCAGAGCAAGAAATGCCTTGCTGCCCGGGAGTGGTGCCCGCCCCTACGGGATTAAACATGTGAATTTCGCCGGCGGTCGCGGACCAGCACCTGACCTGGGGACTCAGCGGCCTCTGGCGGCGACAAAGACCTGGCCGGGCGGGCAGTCGGCGCCGATCGGCTGCCCCTTGGGCGGCGACGAGGTCTGGTGGGCCGCTGCGCTGGCCGTGCCCGCACGGATAGGCGTGCAGCTTCCCTGCGCGTGGTCCTGACCGATCAGGATCACCACGGCCAGCAGCGCTGCCGCGGCGGCCGGGATTAGCAGCAGGCCGCGTAGCCGCCAGCGGAACCAGCGGCGGACGAGGCCGCGGACGGTCAATCTGAGCCAGCCCAGCCGTTTGCGTTTGACGCGTTCGACCGGAGGGATGGCCTCGTCCTTGGTGAGCCGCGTGAAAATCATGAACTTAGCCACCAGGCGCGGGTCTGACCTGCGCAATGAGCTATGCATCGCGGTCAGCACGCGCTGCTGCCGCCGGCTGGTGAGAATCATGTCCTGACTGCCTCCCCGCGGGGGCACTACCCGGGTGTTGCCGTTTCATCCATGGCGGGCCCAGCCGCATGTGGAGCTGGGGTCTGCGTTTGCCAGGATTTGACCTTGAACTGGCGTGTACTTCCGCCCGTTATGGGCAGCGAGGGTGGACCAAGCTCCGGCCGGGAGCTGAACATCCAGCGATACTCCGAGGTGAGAATGCCCGCGACGATCCGCTATGCGGACCCCAACGGCTGGGCCACCCAAGGCGCGTGCCGGCTCAGCGATTCCGAGCTGTTCTTCCCTGTCTCATCGGTCGGCCGCAGCGCCGGCCAGGTGGCCAGGGCCAAGGCGGTCTGCCTGCGCTGCCCCGTCCGGGGCGAGTGCCTAGACTTCGCCCTTGAGTCCGGCCAGGACTACGGCGTGTGGGGCGGAACCAGCGAGGACGAGCGGCGCACCATGCGCCGCCGCCAGTTGCGCCAACGCCGCGCGACGACCCGCCAGAGCGCCTGATCACAAGCGAGGAGGCCCATGAGCGAGCAGCCGGACGACCAGGAAACCGGCCACGAGGCGTCGGTGAACCAGTCCAAGCACGAGCCGACGCCCGCCAGTCACGACGCCGACAGCGGCCAGCTGGCCACGGCCCACCCGGCCACCGGGCCCGACGGGCCCACCGTGCCCGGCGACGCGGTGCGGGACATGATGGGCGGCCCGTCCCCGCAGGGCGACACGCCCGACGCGCCGGGGACCCAGATCGCCGCGGCCGACGAGGGCGAACAGGGGCCGAAGGCCCGCTACGTGGCCAACGCGGTACCCGGTAAGCCCGACGGCGAGGTGGATACGCGATCCTGATCTCGTGTACGCGCACCGATCGCGGGAGGTCTGATGGTGGGCACACGAGAGAACGCACAACCCCAGGATGCACGGGGCCAGGACGCGCCCAGCGTGGTCGTGGTGGGGGCAGGCTTCGCGGGCGTGTCCTCGCTCAAGACCCTGGCCAAGGGCGGGCTGCGCGTCACGCTGGTCGACCAGAACATCTACAGCACCTTCCAGCCGCTGCTCTACCAGGTGGCCACCGCCGGCCTGAACCCGGGCGACGTCGCGTATCCCACCCGCGGCTTCACCCACCGCTACGGTGTGCGGTTCCGCCGGGGCGAACTGGCCGCCGTCGACACCACGGCCAGGCAGGTGCGGCTGGCCGACGGCGGTCAGCTCGGCTATGACTACCTGATCATCGCCACCGGCGTGTCCGCGGCCTACTTCGGCATCGACGGCGCGGAGAGGAACAGCCTGGCCCTGTACACCCGCCGCGACGCCATCAAGCTGCGGGACCATCTGATGGCCGGGCTGGAACGGCTGAGCGCCGAGACGGCGGACGGCCGGACCCAGGACGAGGTAGTGATCACGGTGGTCGGCGGCGGCGCGACCGGCGTCGAGGTGGCCGGCACGCTGGCCGAACTGCGCAACATCGCGCTGTCCGCCGCCTACCCGGAGATCGACCCGGCCCGGCTGACGATCCGGCTGGTCGAGCTCGGCCCGTACCTGATCCCGCCGTTCAGCGCCTCGCTGCGCGACTACGCCTACCGGCAGCTCGTCAAGCGCGGCGTGGACGTCCGGCTGAAGACCCAGATTCGCGAGGTCACGCCCGACTCGGTGATCGTCTCCGACGGCCAGTCGCTGCACAGCGACATCACCGTGTGGGCGGCCGGGGTGGCCGCGCCGCCCGCCGCCGCGCACTGGGGCCTGCCGCAGGGCAAAAACGGGCGCATCCTGACCGGCCCGGACCTGCGGGTGAAGGGGGAGGAGCGGGTCTTCGCGATCGGTGACGTCGCGCTCGTCGAAGACGACCCGGTGCCCGAGCTGGCCCAGCCGGCCATCCAGGCCGGCCGGCACGCGGCCCAGCAGGTCAGGCGCCTGGTGGCGGGGGAGGCGACGACCACCTTCCACTACCACGACAAGGGCATCATGGCCACGATCGGGCGCCGCAGCGCCGTGGTCCAGCTGGGCCACGGGATCAAGTTCGGCGGCACGCTGGCCTGGTTCGCCTGGCTGGGACTGCACATCGTCACGCTGCTCGGCAACAGGAACCGGGTCTCGGCGCTGCTCAACCTGTCCTGGCGCTACCTGACCTGGCGGCACGGCGGCGGCCTGATCGTCGGCGATGACCCGCCGAAGGACGCGGAGGGGGCGTGAGCGGCGGGGTGCCTGCGCCGGGACAAGGCCGCCACCGAGGTGGTGCGGGAAACCCCGGTGGACCCATCATGACCAAGCTCAGCCGCTGATCAGGCGATCGGCGGCGCGGGCCGCCACCGCCATGATGGTCAGGGCCGGGTTGGCGCTGCCCTGGGTGGGCAGCACGCTGCCGTCGGTGATGTACAGGTTGGGCACCGCGAAGCTGCGGCAGTCACGGTCCACCACGCCGTCCCGTTCGCTGGCGGCCATCCTGGCCCCGCCGACCAGGTGGGCGTACCGCTTGATGGTGATCACCTCGTCGGCGCCGGCCGCGTGCAGGATCTCCTCCATCACCTGCTGGGCGGCCTGGACCAGTTGCTGGTCGTTGTCGCACTGGGAGTAGGAGAACCTGGCCACCGGCAGCCCGTGCCGGTCCTGCTCGTCGGCCAGGGTGACCCGGTTGTCCGGCAAGGCCAGGAACTCACACAGCGCGCCCAGGCAGGACCAGTGCACGTAGTCGCTCATGTACTCGCGCAGCGCCGGCCCCCAGTGGCCCTGCGCGGCCACGTGCTCGGCCCAGGTGATCGGCAGCGGGGACACGGTCTGAATGGAGAACCCGCGCTTATACGGCTTGGCCGGGTCGGTCTCGTAGAACTGCTCGCTGCTGACCTCGGGCGGCGGCGCCTTGTACATCCGCACCTCGGCGTCGAACCGGCCCGCTGTCTGCGGCGCCCCCTGCACCATCAGGTAGCGCCCGACCTGGTCGAATTCGTTGCACAGGCCGTCGGGGAAGCGCTTGGACGCCGACAGCAGGAGCAGCCGCGGCGTCTCGATCGAGTAGCCGGCCACCGCCACCGCGCGGGCCCGCTGGAAGCGCCGCACCCCGTCGCGGACGTAGTGCACCCCGGTGGCCAGGCCGGTCCGCTCGTCGGTCTCGATCCTGGTCACCATCGCGTTGGCCCGGATCTCGGCGCCGTGCGCGAGCGCGTCGGGTATGTGCGTGATCAGCGGCGACGCCTTGGCGTTGACCTTGCATCCCTGCAGGCAGAAGCCCCGGTAGATGCAATGCGGCCGGTTGCCGAACCGCCCGTTGGATATCGCGACCGGGCCGACCTTGGCGGTGATCCCGGCCACGGCGGCGCCGCGCAGGAAAATCTCCCCGTTGCCGCCGACCGGGTGCGGGCTGTGCGGGTACCGGTGCGGATCACCCCACGGCCAGTGCTCGCCCGCCACCGGAAGCTCGGCCTCCAGGTCGTGGTAGTAAGGCCTGAGGTCCTCGTACAAGATCGGCCAGTCCGCGCCCACCCCGTCGTCGGTGCAGGTAGAGAAGTCGCTGGGGTGAAACCGCGGCGTGTAGCCGGCGTAATGCACCATCGACCCGCCCACGCCGCGGCCGGAGTTGTTCGAGCCCAGCGGCACCGGGTCGGTGCCGTCGATCACCCGCGGCTCGGTCCAGTACAGGTGGTGCGAGCCCGCCTCGTCGCTCACCCAGTCGGCGTCCGGATCCCAGAACGGGCCGGCGTCCAGGCCGACCACCCGCCAGCCGCGCCGGGCCAGCCGCTGCAGCAGCGTGCTGCCGCCCGCCCCGCAGCCGACCACAGCCAGGTCGACCTCGTCGGTGTCGTCGAACCGGCGCATGTCCTCACGCAGCCGGTGGTTGGTCCTGGTGCCATCGTTGGGCAGCAGCCAGGCTGAGGCATTACGGGAATGAACGGTGGCCATCAGAACCTTTCGCGGACGGGATCGTCGCCCGGGTGATGATCGGCCACCTCGAACGGCTCGCGGGAGTCCACGCCCAGGTTCTTGTAGCCACGCGGGTACGCCGGGCCGGAGAAGCCGATCTCGTCCCAGACCGTCGGGTGGGAGTAGAAGGCCGTGCAGGCGTAGCGGGTCCACAGGCTCCACACGCGGGTCGCGTTCAGGTCGTGCCAGTCATGGCTTCCGCCATCCAAGCCAGCACTATTCTGGACGGCCTGGATGAGCGTGCGCTGGCTATCGGGGTCGCAGCGGGCGAAGCTCGCGCCGAACTTGGCCTCGGCGTCTTCATCCAGGTAGCGCAGCGTGTCTTTCCAGGCCTGGACGTCCTCGGGCATGTCCGCGTACCGCCAGCCGTCCGTCTCGCCCCGGGCCAGCCTGGCGTCGATCAGCCCCACGACCGGTATGCGGCCCGGGGTCTCACCGGCCTGGCCCAGCAACTGGTCGCACAGCGCCGTCGCGGTCGCTTCCTCGTCCTGGGTGAAGAAACTCAGTTCCTGCGGGATGCGCAGCCGGTCCAGCACCACGCCCGCGGTGACCGGATCCCAGTGCCTGGACCGCGCGGTCACGTCAAAGCCGGGGAATCTGCCGTCCCAGCCGCCCGGGCTACCGCTACGGTCCTGCCCGCCGTTCACTGCTCGCGGCGCAGGACCGCGGCCAGCAGTCCCATGCCGCCCACCACCGTCACCAGCAGCGGGGCGAGCAGCGGCGGCCCCATCTCCATGTTGTAGCGGGGGTTGGACCAGCCGCCCGGTTTCTGGGCGATGCCCCGGGCGTGCAGGTAGGTGCCCTGCAGCCCGTTCAGCACGATGGCCGCGGACGCGACGGGCAGCGCGGTCTTGGCCATCCGGCGGCTGAAGAAGCCCGCCACTCCCGCGACCGCCCCCACCGGGCCGAGGGCCACCGGCAGCCACATCATCTTGTTGCCGAAACTGGCGCTGTCGTGCTCGAAGAAGATCTCGGCCGCGGTCACCAGCGCACCCGCGGCGGTCAGGGCCGACAGGCCGCGCTCGAAGTGGCCGGTCTCGATGTTGTGCACGATCCGGTCGATGCCGTGGTGCCGGGCCGCCGGGCGCGTGGCTCGCATGGGAAGGTCTCGCCTACCCCTTCAGCTCGTTGATCTTGTCCTTGAACAGGGTCGTGGCGATGGTGACCTTGTGCGGCTGGCCCCGCAGGAACGCCTCGGTGAACTTCTTGGCCTGCGCGTACTCGATCTTGCCGGGCAGCGGCGGCTCCTCGGCGTTCACGTTGACGTCGAGCAGGGCGGGCCCGGCGTGGGCCAGCACCCGCCGCACCGCGCCGCGGACGTCCTCGGCCCGCTCCACCTTGACGCCCAGGGCGCCGTTGGCCTCGGCCAGCGCCGCGTAGTTCACGAACGGCTCCGGGTAGCGCACCCCGTACTCGGGATAGCCGAGCACCATCTGCTCCCACAGGATCTGGCCCAGCGAGTTGTTGTTGTTGATGACGATCTTCACCGGCAGCTTGTGCTGGATGGCGGTGATGAACTCGGCCATCAGCATGGAGAATCCGCCGTCGCCGACGTAGCCGATGACCTGCCGCCCGGGAAAGGCGTGCTGGATGCCGATCGCGTACGGCATGCCGGGCGCCATCGTGGCCAGGTTGCCGGACAGGAAGAACTCCCGGCCGCCGCGGATCGTCCACTGCCGCGCCGCCCAGGTGGCGATCGAGCCGCTGTCGCAGGTCAGCACCGCATCGTCGGCGGCCAGTTCGTCCAGCACGGACACCACGTACTGCGGCGCGATGGGGTTGCGGCCCGGGTCGGCCTGCACCGACATCTTCTTGCGCCAGTCCGCCATCTCTTTCTGGTACTTCTTCAGGAACTTGCCGTCCCCGCGGTGCTTGAGCAGCGGGAGCAGGGCCGCCAGGCCTTCCTTGGCGTCGCCGACCACGGGCACCTCGGTGGCGATCCTGGCCCCGGCCCTGGCCGGGTCGGCCTCGATTTGCCCCACCCGCACCTGGCCCGGCTCGGGCAGATGCTTGGTGTAGGGGAAGTTGGTGCCGACCAGGAGCAGCGTGTC
Organism: Streptosporangiaceae bacterium; assembly: GCA_036267135.1. Lineage (GTDB taxonomy): Bacteria > Actinomycetota > Actinomycetes > Streptosporangiales > Streptosporangiaceae > PALSA-505. The sequence goes on from DATAWQ010000139.1 coordinate 7,473, forward strand.
GATCTCGTCCATCAGGTCCTCGGACGGTTTGGTGCCGAGCAGCCCGATCCCGCCGGTGGTGTACGGGGAGTCGTCGGGCACGGTGGCTTTGCCGGACAGCGTCTTGACGATCGGCGCGCCGAGTGTCTCGGCCAGCGTCAGCAGTTCCTCCCTGGCGTGCAGCGCGCCCGCGCCGGCCAGAATGGCGATCTTCTTCCCGTCGTTGATCAGATCGGCAAGCCGCTGCAGATCTTCCTCGCGCGGGCGGCCTGGCGCCTTGAGCATGATCGGCGAGGTCCGCGGCGGGCTGGCCGGCGCCACGTGCGCCCAGGGGTCGGCGTCCGCGTCGGCCACCTGGATGTCGTTGGGGAAGGTGAGGTGGGCCACCCCGCGCCGCGCGTAGGCGGTGCGGATGGCGGTGTCGATCACACCGGGCAGTTGCGCCGGGTTGTAGATCATCTGGTCGTACTCGGCCACGTCGGCGTACAGCTTGTCCAGCGCGACCTCCTGCTGGTAGCCGGTGCCGAGCACCGAGGTCTCCTGCATGCCGGTGATGGCCAGCACCGGCATGTGGTCCAGCTTGGCGTCGTACAGCCCGTTCAGCAGGTGGATGCCGCCCGGCCCCGAGGTGGCCAGGCACACCCCGATCTTGCCGGTGGCCTTCGCGTAGCCGGTGGCCATGAAGGCCGCGGCCTCCTCGTGGTGGACGAGCACGAATTTGACCTTGTCCTGGTGGCGCCGCAGCCCCTCCATGATTCCGTTGATGCCGTCGCCCGGAATGCCGAAGACGGTGTCCACGCCCCATTCGGCCAGCCGCTCGATCAATGCCTCGGAAACGATCTGCCCCACAGCTCCTGACCTCCCAGGTCTTGCGTGCCCGTCCCACCGTCCCGCGGCGGCGTCGACGCTCACTGTCCGCCAGGACGGTGGCCAAACATGGCGGCGCGCCAGGGTTCGTTGCTCATTGTGTCTTGACATGTGCTCCGTGTGATGTTTTAACCGGATTAACAGGTACTTCAGATGTTTAGCCAGACAGGGGGCCGCTGGGCGGTCTCCTGTCTGGCGAGGCTTCGGACACTGGAGGAGTTTTGCGAAGGATCAAGCAGAGTCTCGGCGTTCTCGCAGCAGCGGCGCTCGCGGTAGCGGGTGTCAGCGCCGGGACGGCGTCGGCGGCAACCCCGCCGATCGCCAAGACGATGGCGGCCTGGCAGGCGGGCATCTCGCAGCTCAGGGCGCCGGGGACCGGGTGCTACAGCGCCGCGTACCCCACGCTGCAATGGCACGCCGTCAAGTGCGTGACCGCGCCGAAGACCCCGCTGGCGCCGGTGCTGCCAGGATCAGCCCGGCACGGCGGGCCAGCCACGGCCGGGCACGGCGGGCCGGCGATCGTCGGTGACGGCACCGACTACTCGGCTCAGGTGTCGGGATTGATCACTAAGGGCATCGGAACGTTCACGAACGTGAGCTCGGGCATCTCCGAGAAGGGCGGGGGCGTCACGAACAGCTTCTCGCTGCAACTCAACTCCCAGTTCTTCTCCGGCTCCCCCGAGTGCTCGGGCAGCAGCGATCCCGCCGATTGCCAGGCCTGGGGACAGTTCGTGTACACGTATGGGAGCAGCAGGACCAGCCAAATCTTCATTCAGTACTGGCTGATCAACTACAACGCCAGGTGTCCCTCGGGCTGGTTCACGTACTCAGAGGACTGTTACACCAACAGTTCGTCGGCCAACGTGACCACCGTTACCGCCGCGCAGCTCGGCTCCGTGCATCTGACCGGGACCGCCGCGTCGGGTGGCAACGACGACGTGTCGCTGTCGGTCGGCTCCGGTACAGCCACCACGGTCGGCGGCAAGGACACCAAGATCGACCTGGCCGCGTTCTGGAACACGACCGAGTGGGGTGTGTACGGCGACGGCGGCGGCAGCGAGGCGGTGTTCGGCGCCAACACGTCGCTGGAGGCGCAGACGGCCCTGACCGCCAGCAGCGGCTCCACGGCGCCCACCTGCGTCAAAGAAGGCTTCACCGGCGAGACCAACAACCTCACCCTGGCCAGCACGCCGGCGCTCGGCAGCGAGCCGTCGCCCACGATGGCCTCCAGGCAAACCAACGGCACCACCGGAACCGCGAGCTGCGCTACCGCGGGCTGAACCCGGCCCCCCTCTGACTGGCGATGTCTGACTGGCGCCGCGCCCATCCGGGGGCGGCGCCAGCCTTGCCGTCGCGCCGCCCCGCCTCTTGACAGGTGTCCACTGCGAGTGTTTTAACCAGGTAGGCAGCCACTTCGGGTGCTTTAGCCGAATTGTGGCGGCTTGGTCACGCCCTGTTGGGCGTGGCCTCGGACACAGGAGGAGGGGTTTTGCGAAGGATCAAGCGGAGTCTTGGCGTTCTCGCGGCCGCGGTGCTCGCGGTGGCGGGCGTCAGCGCTGGGTCGGCCTCGGCGGCCACCCCGCCGGTCGCCACAACAAAGGCGGCCTGGCAGGCGGACATCTCGCACGTCCAGGCGCCGGGGAGCGGTTGCTATCGCGCTGCGTTCCCCACGCTGGCGTGGCACGCCGTCGCGTGCGTGGCCGCACCGAAGGTACCGCTGGTGCCGGCGCCGTCCAGGTCGGCCAAGCACGCCGGGCCACAGACAGTAGGCGACGGCCACGACTACTCGGCCGTGGTGACGGGATTGATCTCCAAAGCCACCGGGACGTTCAAGAGCGTGAGCTCGAATATCACCGAGAAGGGCGCCGTGGGTGGCACCGGCCCGCAGGTCGCTAACAGCTTCTCGCTCCAGCTCAACACCCAGTTCATCTCTGGCTCCCCCGCGTGCTCGGGAGCCGGCACCCCCTCGAACTGCCAGGCCTGGCAGCAGTTCGTCTACACCTACCAAACCAAATCCACCAGCTATATCTTCATGCAGTACTGGCTGATCGACTATGACGCCACCTGCCCCTCGGGCTGGATGGCGTTCTCGTCGGACTGCTACACCAACAGCAATGCGAACACGGTGAAGACCGTTACCGCCAAGCAGCTCGCCACCGTCCAGCTTTCGGGGACCGCCAAGACGGGCGGCAAGGACGCGGTGTCGTTGTCGGTCGGCTCCGGCCAGGCGACCATGGTCACCGGTAAGGACACCAAGATTCATCTCGCCAAGTTCTGGAACACGACCGAGTGGGGCGTGTACGGCGACGGCGGCGGCAGTGGCGCGACCTTCGGCGCCAGCAACTCGCTGCGGGCGCAGACGGCGTTGACCGCTACCAGCGGCGCTAAGGCGCCCAAGTGCGTCCTGGAAGGCTTCACCGGCGAGACGAACAACCTCAAACTGGCCAAGACGGCGGCGATCGGCAGCCAGCCGTCGCCCACGATGGCCTCCAAGCAGACCGACGGCACCGCCGGCACCGCGAGCTGCGCTGTCGCTCCCTGATCCCGGCTACACCTGGCTGGCGCCGCGCCCGGACGGGTGCGGCGCCAGCCTTGTTACTGTGCCGGGGTACCTCTCAACGTGGCCGTACTACCCGCTATCGGGCTCGACCCGCATAGCCTCTTCCTCGGCGGAGTAGCCGCCCCGGTCCGGACCGACGTCGGTGGCGACTTCGTCCGCTTCTCGGTCCGGCCCGAAACCCTGGCTGGGCACGACCAGGCGGCCGGACCGGCCTGCCCCGTCCGGGCGCTGCTGTGGTGCGGCCCCGTATTGAGCCCGCACGGCCGGGCTCTGCATCTCCGGTGGCTCGGGTTCCTCGCGTCCGAGCCGGTCCTCCAGGCTCTCACCCTCCCGCTGTTCTTCCGCCGTGGTGCCGAACTCATTGACCGCGACCGGCTGATCACCCGGCACGGGAGCTTGCTGCGGATCCTCGGCCCGCTCCTGCTCGGGCGCGCTGTCGGACAGGTCCGGAATGCCTTCGTCTTCGAGTTCGGACCGAGGATCGGGTTCTGGTATGCGACGGGTCACGTAAGGTCCCTTCCTCAGGTTCGTGCGGGGATGCGCAGCGTTTGCGTGGCCGGGACGGCCGGCCGGGGAGTGGCCGGACCAGCCCGACCGCGGCGGCATAGGCAGTGCCCAGAACCGTGGCATTCACGGCGCAGAACAAGGCAAGCAGCACTGGCCCCCGGTCTCGGCAAACATCAGCGCGTGCACCGCCGATTCGCGCGCCCCGGCGGTGTCCTGGTGGCCTCCTGCGCGATCATGGGTTCGCTCCCGTCTGCTTGCCGGGGTGAGCTTGCGGAGCGCCGCTCGCTACCCGGCGGTGACCGGGGCAAACCGGCGGGCTTTCGTCATGAACGGCTGCGCCCGGGCCGTCGCCCTCGGGCAGCAGCGTGCCGCGGCTTCCGCTGGTGGTGTCCGTGGGATCGATGAATACGTGCGAGGTCACCGGCAGCCGTTCCGCCAGCCGCTGGTCGATCCGCTCGGACAGATCCTCGACCACGCCGGCGCCGATATCGTCGCTGAACGCGACCCGGGCCGCCACGATCAGGTGGTCCGGGCCCACGTGCATCGTCAGCAGCTCCATCAGCCCGTCTACGCCGGGCATCTGCTCGATCTCGGCCCGGATGACCGCCTGTTCCTGCGGGTCGGCGGCCCGGCCGATGAGTAGGTCCCGGCTGTCGAGCCCGAGCCGGATCGCCACGATCACCAGTAGCCCACCGATGGCCAGGGAAGCCGCTCCATCCCAGACCTCGGAGCCGGTCAGCTGTCGCAACCCGAGCCCGGCGGCCGCGAGGATCAGCCCGACCACGGCCGCGCTGTCCTCGAACAAGGCCGCCTTCACCGTGGTGTCGGCGCTGCTGTGCAGGTGGGCCAGCAGGCTCAGCTGCCTGCTGGCGGCCTGCTGACGGCTCTGTATCAGCGCCCGCACGAAGGAGGTGAGCTCGGCCAGCCCCGCCACGACCAGCACCAGGTAACCGATCAGCACGTTGTGCCCGTGTTCGGGGTGGGTGATGGCCAGCACCCCTTCGAACACCGAGAACCCTGCCCCGGCCGCGAAGATGCCGAACGCCGCGAGCAGCGACCAGAAGTACCGCTCCTGCCCGTAGCCGAAGGGGTGCCTGGGATCCGCGGGGCGGCGGCCTCGACGGATCGAGGCCAGCAAGAACGCCTGGTTCATGGTGTCTGCGGCCGAGTGGGCGGCTTCAGCCAGCAGCGCGCTGGACGCGGTGAGCACACCGGCCGCAATCTTGATGGCGGCGACGAAAAGGTTGGCCGCGCCGGCGATCAGGACGGTCGTGCGGGTCGAGCGCTCTTGCGACTTGCTCATCTCAGCCCGCTACCCCCGGTCGGCCTGCCCATACGAGCTCGCCCAGCTTGGCATCCAGCCTGGCTCCCACAGCTGTCATCGGCCCAGCGATTAAGCAGCGACAAGGGGGTAGCGGGCGCCCCATGAGCCCCGGACAGCAAACCCGGCCGCCGTACCCAGACCTGGACGCGGGTATCACCCGGGAGGCACTCGGCCAGCTGGACGAAACCGCGACGTGCTCGGAACACTGGAAGATCCTGATCACGGCGGGCATGGGCTTCTTTACCGACGCCTATGACCTGTTCATCGTCGGCGTCGTGGCCACGCTCATCAGCGCCCAGTGGCACATCGCCAGCTACCAGAAATCTCTGCTGTCCTCGCTGGCGCTGCTGACCTCGGCGGCCGGCGCGATCGCCTTCGGCCGGATCGCCGACAAGCTCGGCCGCCGCAAGATCTACGGCTTCGAGGTGCTGGTGCTGGCGGCCGGCGCGATTGCCTCGGCCTGCTCGCCCAGCATCTGGTGGCTGATAGCGTTCCGCGGGCTCCTCGGGTTCGGCATTGGCGGCGACTATCCGGTCAGCGCGACCATCATGAGCGAGTGCGCCTCCCGCCGTGACCGGGGCCGGATGGTCGCCCTGGTCTTCTCGATGCAGGGCGCAGGTCTGGTCTTGGGACCGCTGGTCGCCATCGCCCTGCTCAAAACCAACATGGGCCACAATCTGGCCTGGCGGATCATGCTGGCCGCCGGAGCCATCCCGGCGCTGGCCGTGTTCTGGCTGCGCCGCCGGCTCAGCGAAACTCCCCGGTTCCTGCTCGCTCAGCAGGAAGCCAGGACAGCCCCGTCGCAGACCGTCTCCGGCCACGGGCCATCGGGGTTCCGGGCGATGCTCGCGGAGCGCAGGCTGCTGCGCTGGCTGGCCGGAGCAAGCCTGGCCTGGCTGCTGTTCGACTTCGTCTACTACGGAAACACCATTTCCAGCCCGATGATCGACAAGCTGGTTTCGCCGCACTCCAGCCTCATCGGAACGACCGCCCACACCCTGGCCATCTTCGCCGTCGCCGCCCTGCCCGGTTACCTGCTGGCCGCCGCCACCATCGACAGGATCGGGAGGAGACTCATGCAGGCCGGCGGGTTCGCCGTCATGGCCGCGGCCTTCCTGGGCCTGTGGCTCATCCCAGGCGCCAGCACCACGCTGCTGCCCTTCCTGCTCCTGTTCGGCGCGACCTACTTCTTCGCCGAATTCGGCCCGAACACCACCACGTTCGTCTACCCGGCCGAGATCTTCCCGGTCCGGATCCGGACGACCTGCTACGGTATCGCCGCCGCGGCCGGGAAGATCGGCGGATTCATCGGCACCTACGCGCTCACCGCGCTGCTGCCCGCCATCGGCTTCAGCCGCACCAGCGGCCTGGTCGCCGGCGTGGCTCTCGTGGGCTTGCTGGTGACCATCACGCTCCTGCCCGAGCCCAAGGGACTCAGCCTGGAAACGCTCACCGAAGGACGCACCGCTGATCCCGCGGGCGCCCGCAAGTTACCCGCAGTTAGCGTGGCTGGTGGTAGCGGTCTACGTGCCTGGCCTGCTCAGCGGGATCGCTTCCGGCCGTGCCGACCCGGGGCAGGCACAGCCCCGCCTGCCGGAAGGGTCACAGGCCGGCGTCCAGCAGCTTGTCGGCAGTGATGGGAAGGTCTCGGATGCGGACGCCGGTGGCGTTGTGGACGGCGTTGGCTACGGCGGCGGCGGTGCCGACGATGCCGATCTCCCCGATGCCTTTGGTGCCCATCGGGTTGACGTGCGGGTCGTCCTCTTCGATCCACCCGACCTCGAGGCCGCGGATGTCGGCGCAGGTGGCGATGTGGTACTCGGCTAGGTCATGGTTGACGTAGTGGCCGGTGACCGGGTCGATTGTGCTGTGTTCCCACAGCGCGGTGGACAGGCCCATGGTCATGCCGCCGAGGAACTGTGAGCGCGCGGTGCGCGGGTTCACGATCCGGCCGGCGGCGAAGATGCCCAGCGACCTTGGCACCCGGATCTCGCCGGTGTCCTGGTCCACCTCGACGGCCACGAACTGGGCCCCGAACGCGTGCATCGCGTACCGCTGCTGGGCGTCGTTCGCACCGGCCCGGCCGGTCGCGCCGGCGCCGGCGGCGGGGAGGTGGCCGTGGGTGCTGATCAGGGCACGGGCGGCCTCCCAAACCGCGGTCCCCCAGGTGGTGATGCCCGAGGATCCGCCTGCCACGGAGGCGTGTGGCAGCGAGGTGTCGCCGATCTGCAGCTCGATATGGTCCAGCGATACCGCCAGGGCGTCCGCCGCGACCTGGGCAAGGGCGGTCCACGTGCCGGTACCGATGTCGACGGCGCCGATACGCACCGCGAAACGGCCGTCCGGCAGAACCTCGATGACCGCCTCGGACCCAGGCATCCGGTTGACCGGGTAGGTCGATGCGGCCACCCCGGTCCCGCGCAGCAGCCCGTCCGGCCCAGGCTTGGGCGACGGAACATGATCGCGGCTGGCCCAGCCGAACCGGTCGGCTCCGGCTCGCAGGCAGGCGACGAGGTTCCGGGAGGAGAACGGGCGACCGGTTTCGGGGTCGGTCCGCGGCTCGTTGCGGATCCGCAGCTCGACCGGGTCCATCCCAACGGCGATGGCCAGCTCGTCCATCGCACATTCGCCCGCGTACATGCCCGGGTTCTCGCCCGGTGCGCGCATCCAGGACGGGACCGGCACGTCCAGCGCGACGAGCCGGTGGGTGGTCCGGCGGGTCGGCGAGGCGTACATCATCCGGGTGGAGACCGCGGTCTGCTCGGCGAACTCCTTGATGCGCGACGTCTGCTCCCACACGTCGTGCGTGATCGCCACCAGCGTGCCGTCCGCCTGCGCACCCAGCTGAACGCGCTGGATGGTCGGCGTCCGGTAGCCGGCCACCGAGAACAGCATCTGCCGGGTCAATGGCAGTTTGACGTCGCGGCCGGGAACCGCGCGGGCGGCCAGGCAGGCGAGTACGTCGTGCGCGTGCGGCGGGCCCTTGGAGCCGAACCCGCCGCCGACGTGCGGCGCGATCACACTCACCTGGCCGGTCGCCAGCCCGAACAGCGGCGCTAGCGTATCCCGCACCTGGTGGACGCTTTGCGTCGAGTCGTGCAGTGTGAGATGCCCGGTGGCGGGATCCCAGCGGGCGACCGTGGTGTGCGGTTCCATGGGGTTGTTGTGGTAGGCGGGCGTGGTGTAGGTCGCATCGACCGAGACCGCTGCCGTGGTCAGGGCTGCGCCGGGGTCGCCCTGCTGCGTGTCGGCTGGGAACGACGGGTTGACCTGCTCCGGCGTGTAGAACTCCGGGTGGTCGGCACGCAGCACGACGTCATGCTCGTATTCGTCATAGCCGATCCCGACCAGTTCGGCGGCCTCGCGCGCGGCCTCCGGGCTGTCCGCCACGACGAGCGCGACGAACTGGCCGCGGAAGCTCACGTCCGGCGACTGCAGAACCCACAGCTCGCGGTCGTCAGCAGAGGCCAGGCGCTCTGCGTTCTCGTGGGTCAAGACGGTGAGGACGCCGGCCACCGACGCCGCGGCCACGGTGTCGATCGACGTGATCAACCCGCGGGCCACGCTCGCCTGCACGGGATGGCCGTAGACGGCGTCGGCGAACGGGTGCTCGGCGGCGTATGGTGCGGTGCCGGTGACCTTGGCCGGGCCATCGCGCCGTTCGTGGTCGGCGCCGATCTCGCGAAGCGTGGTGATCGTCATCGGTCTGCTCCCGCGGCCAGGTCGCGGAGCGTTGCCACGATCGTGTTGCGAGCCAGTGGCACCTTGAACGCGTTGTTCGTGGTCGGCGTGGCACGTTCCAGCTCCGCGTCCGCCGCGGCCAGGAAGGCCTCCTCGGTAGCTGGGCCTCCCCGTAGCCGCGCCTCCGCCTGCTTCGCGCGCCACGGTTTGGGGGCGACGCCGCCGAGCGCGAGGCAGACGTCGGCAATAGTGCCGTCCTCGATACGAAGCACGGCCGCCACAGACACCAGGGCGAACGCGTACGAGGCACGATCGCGGACCTTGCGGTAGGCCGAGCGGCCGCTGACCCTGGGCATGTCCACCGCGGTGATGAGCTCGCCGTGAGCGAGCGTGGTGTCGCGTTCGGGTGTGGCCCCAGGCAGGCGGTACAGCTCGCCGATCGGGATTTCCCGCGTGCCGCCGGGACCCTGCACCCGGACGACGGCGTCGAGCGCCGCCATCGCCACCGCCATGTCCGAAGGATGAGTGGCGATGCAGGATCGGGACACGCCGAGAATGCCCAGCTCTCGCGAGTGGCCGTCCAGGGCCGAGCAGCCTGATCCCGGTGTGCGTTTATTGCAGGGTGTCGTCCGGTCGGTGAAATAGAGGCAGCGCGTGCGCTGGAGCAGGTTGCCCGCGGTAGTGGCCAGGTTGCGCAACTGGCCGGATGCGCCGGCCACCAAGGCCTGGGACAGGACGGGATAGCGCTCGCGGATCAGCGGATGGGCGGACAGCACCGAGTTGCGGACGGTCGCGCCGATGCGCACGCTGCCGCCGTCGAGTTCTTCTACGGCGTCGAACGGCAGCCTGGTGACATCCACAAGCAGGCCAGGCGCGGCGATGCCGAGCTTCATGTGGTCGACCAGGTTGGTGCCGCCGCCCAGGAAGGCCGCACCCGGACGCTCGGCCACCAGCGTGATGGCACGTGCGGCATCGGTGCTGCGCTTGAAGTCGAATGGCTTCATCCCGCCGCCTCCTCGATCGCGGCGACGATGTTCATGTAGGCGCCGCAGCGGCACAGGTTGCCGCTCATGCGCTCGCGGATCTCGTCCGCCGTGCGCTCCGGCCGGGCGGCGACATCGGGGGTGGCATGACTTGGCCAGCCCGCATCGAGTTCGGTCAGCATCCCGACCGCCGAGCAGATCTGGCCTGGCGTGCAATAGCCGCACTGGAACCCGTCATGATCGAGAAACGCCCGTTGCACCGGATGCGGTTTCCCAGCCGTCCCCAGCCCGGCCGCCGTGGTGATCTCGGCGCCGTCGTGCTGGACGGCGAAAGCCAGGCAGGTCGTGACCCGGCGCCCGTCGAGCAGGACCGTGCACGAGCCGCACTGACCGTGATCGCAGCCCTTCTTCGGCGCTGTCGCCCCGAGGCGCTCACGCAGCAGGTCGAGCAGGGTGACACGCGTGTCCACCGTCGCCGTCCTCGGCTCGCCGTCCACCGTCAGGTAGATCGTCATCTCCATGCTCGCCTCCTTGGCCGCCCCAGGCTGTGCCGCAGCCAGCGCGTCCTACCCGCCGCCGTGCGGCCAAAACGCATAGCCGGGCGCGACGGGCAGCGCGCTGGCTCTCCCACAAAGCTCCGGTGTCATGCCCCGGTCACAGACACGAAGCGGCTACGCGCAGGTCATCGACCAGGCCCGCGTAGGCCTCGTCCTGGTCGTCGGCGCGCAGCACGGCCGACGGGTGAATGGTGGCCACGACGGTGATCTCCCGCTCCGGTGGCCCGGGCCAGCACCAGCCGGTCTTTTCGCCACGCTGCTTGGTTACCCGGAACGAACTGCCGAACAAGGCCCGTCCGGCCGTCGCACCCAGCGTCACCAGAACCTGGGGCTCCAGCCGGTCGAGTTCGGCCGTGAGCCACGGCCGGCACGCCTTGATCTGGGCAGCCTCGGGCGGCTGGTGTATCCGGCGCTTGCGGCCGTGCGCTTCGGGTTTCCAGCGGAAGTGCTTGACCGCGTTCGTCGTATACGTGTGCTCCGGCGGGATCCCCGCGTCCGCCAGAGCCCGGTCGAGCAGTTTGCCGGCCGGGCCGACGAACGGCTGACCGGCCTTGTCCTCCATGTCGCCAGGCTGCTCGCCGACCAGCACCATCGCCGCGTTCCTGGCCCCGCGCCCGAAAACCGCCTGGGTGGCGCGCTCGTAGAGATCACACCCCCGGCATTGCTGGACGGCCGTGGCGAGCGTGGCAAGACTCGCGTCCTCCGGTACGAAGTCGTCTGCCCCTTGGTAGCTCCTGAGACTCGCCATACCGCCGTCTACCCGGACGGCCACCTGGTGAACCCGGCCGCAGCGATGCTAGGGACTGCGGTGGTGGCCACCCGTTGGCACCTGCGCGCTCGCTGTCCTGCCTCTTGACAGGCGCTCACTGCGATGTTTTAACCAGGTAGGCGGCTACTTCAGATGGTTTAGCCGGATTGGTGGCCGCTGGGCGGCGTCCTGCCTGGCGTGGCCTGGGACCCTGAAGGAGGAGTTTTGCGCAGGATCAAGCGAAGTCTTGGCATTCTCGCAGCGGCGGCGCTCGCGGTGGCGGGCCTCAGTGCCGGGCCGGCCTCGGCCGCTATCCAGCCGATCGCCAAAACGAAGGCGCAGTGGCAGGCGGACATATCGCACGTCCAGCAGCCGGGCAAAGGCTGCTATCACGCGTCGTACCCCGCCTTGCAATGGCACGCCGTCCCGTGCGTGACCGCACGGAAGTTCCCGCTGGCACCGGCACAGCCCGCCGGCTCGGTGAAGCACGCCGGGCCACTGGCGGTGGGCGACGGCAGCGACTACTCGGCCCAGGTCTCGGGATTGATCTCCAAGGGAACAGGCACGTTCACGCATGTGAGCTCGGGCATCACCATGAAGGGCCCCGTGGATGGCACCGGCCCGAATGTCACCAACGCCGTCTCGCTTCAGCTCAACACCCAGTTCTTCTCCGGCTCCCCAGCGTGCGCAGGGAGCGGCGACCCCTCCGGCTGCCAGGCCTGGCAGCAGTTCGTGTACACCTTCAAGGGGTGCTCGGTCAGCTGCATCTTCATGCAGTACTGGCTGATCGACTACGACGCCACCTGCCCCTCGGGCTGGATGGCGTTCTCGTCGGACTGCTACACCAACAGCAACGCGGTCCAGGTGGCCAACGTGAAGGCCGCGCAGCTCGCCACCGTGAAGCTTTCTGGCACCGCGGCGACGGGTGGTAACGACGCGGTGTCGATGTCGATTGGCTCGGGGTCGGCCACGTCGGTTACCAACAGCGACAGCGAGGTGCACCTCGCCTCGTTCTGGAACACGACCGAGTGGGGCGTGTTCGGCGACGGCGGGGGCAGTGAGGCGATCTTCAAGGCCAACGCGACGCTGCAGGCGAAGACGGCCCTGACGGCGAGCAGTCCTGGCGCGCCCACCTGTGTCAGCGAAGGCTTCGCCGGCGAGACCAACAACCTCAACCTGACCACCACACCAGCGCTTACCCACCAGCCATCGCCCACCATTGCCTCCAAGCAGACCGACGGCACAACCGGAACCCCGAGCTGCGCCGCGGCCTCCTGATCCTGGCCGCTTAGGGCTGGCGCCGCACCCGGCCGGGTGCGGCGCCAGCCTTGTTCGCTGCCCGCGGACGTTTGCGGGCGGCCGTTCCTGGTAGTCGGCGGTCATGGCCGATCAGCCGCAGATCAAGCAGATAACCGCCGAGGTCTACGTGGTTCCCACCGACGCGCCCGAGGCGGACGGGACGCTCGCCTGGGACAAGACCACGCTGGTGCTGGTGCGGGCCGCGGCCGGCGGGGAGGAGGGGATCGGCTGGACCTACGCGGCCGGCGCGGCCGCCCCGCTGGTGACCGACGTGCTGGCCGGCGTGGTGTGCGGCCGCGGCGCGTTCGACGTGGCCGGCGCGAACGAGGCGATGACCCGGGCGGTGCGCAACGTCGGCCGTCCCGGCATCGCGGCCACGGCGATCTCCGCGGTGGACGTGGCGCTGTGGGACCTGAAGGCCCGGCTGCTCGGCCTGCCCGTCGCCGATCTGCTCGGCCGGACGCGCCAGCACGTCCCGGTCTACGGCAGCGGCGGTTTCACCAGCTACGACGAACAGCAGACCCGGGCCCAGCTATCGGGCTGGGTCGAGGCTGGGATACCCCGCGTGAAGATCAAGATCGGCGAGTCCTGGGGCCGCGCCGGGCGCCGGGACCTGGCCAGGGTGGCGCTGGCCCGCGAGGTCATCGGCCCGGACGCCGAGCTTTACGTGGACGCCAACGGCGGGTACACCACCGGGCAGGCGGTCCGGGCCGGGCGGGCGATGGCCGACTACGGTGTCGTCTGGTTCGAGGAGCCGGTGTCGTCGCAGGACCTAGCGGGCCTGGCCGCGGTGCGGCGGCAGGTGACAGCCGACGTGACGGCGGGGGAGTACTCCTGGACGCTGGCCGACTCGGCCGCCCTGATCGACGCCGGCGCGGTGGACTGCCTGCAACTCGACGTCACCCGCTGCGGCGGGATCACCGAGTTCCTGCGCGGCGCGGCGCTGGCCGCCGCGCACAACCTGCAGGTCTCGGCGCACTGCTGCCCCAGCCTGCACGCGCACGTGGGCGTCGCGGCGCCGAACCTGCGGCACGTCGAGTACTTCCACGACCACCAGCGGATCGAGCGGATGCTGTTCGACGGCGCGCCCGAACCGGTGGCCGGCGCGCTCACCCCCGATCCGGCCGCGCCCGGCCTGGGCCTGCGGCTGCGCGCGGCCGACGCGGAACGCTACCGCCAGGGCTGAATGCCGGGTGTGGGCGGTGCGGCTACGGGTAGCAGGCGGCGGTGGAAGAGTTTCCCCTGCACGTGCTGCGGGACTATGCGCTGATCGCCGACGGTGAGCGCGGCGCCCTGATCGGGCCGCGCGGCGACATCGTGTGGATGAGCGCGCCCCGCTGGCACAGCGACGCGGTGTTCAGCACCCTGATCGGCGGCGAAGGCGTCTACGCGATCACGCCGGCCGACGGCTTCGTCTGGGGCGGGTACTACGAGGAAGGCTCGCTGATCTGGCGGAGCCGGTGGATCACCGCCTCCGGCGTCACCGAGTGCCACGAGGCGCTGGCCTACCCGGCGTCCCCGGACCGGCTGACCGTGCTGCGCCGGGTGGTCGCCCGCAAAGGCCCGGCCCGGGTGCGGGTGGTGCTCGAACCGCGCGCCGGGTTCGGCCAGCACGGCCTGCTGTCGGCGCACCGCGACGACGACGGTATCTGGACCGGGCGCACCGGGGATCTGCGGCTGCGCTGGTCCGGCGACGTGGCCGGCGCCCGGGTGCGCAGGCACGGGCGGCATTCCCGGCTGGTGCTCGAGCTCACGGTGCCGCCGGGCACGTCGCGCGACCTCGTGCTCGAGCTGTCCACCGGCCCGCTGGCCGATGACCCGCCCGACCCCGGGCGGCTCTGGCATATCACCAGGACCGAGTGGGAACAGGCCGCGCCGCCGCTGCCCGGCACCCTGGCCCCACGGGACACCCGGTATTCCCTGGTCGTCCTGCGCGGCCTGACCAGCACGTCGGGCGGCATGGTCGCCGCCGCCACGATGAGCCTGCCCGAGCGCGCCCAGCAGGGCCGCAACTACGACTACAGGTACGCCTGGATCCGGGACCAGAGCTACGCGGGCCAGGCCGCGGCCGCCGCCGGGGCCTGGCCGGTGCTCGACGCCGCCGCGGGGTTCGTGGCCGACCGCCTGCACGCCGACGGGGCGAACCTAGTCCCCGCCTACACGGTGGACGGCGGGCCCGTGCCCGACCAGGTCCGGCTCGATCTGCCCGGCTACCCCGGCGGGTTCGACCTCGTCGGCAACTGGGTGAACAAGCAGTTTCAGCTCGACAGCCTGGGGGAGTCGCTGATGGTGCTCGCGGCCGCGGCCCGGCATGACCGGCTGGACTCCGACGGCTGGCGGGCGGTGGAGATCGCAGCCGACGCGATCGCGCAGCGCTGGCCGGAGGACGACGCCGGCATCTGGGAGATCGACAACCAGGCCTGGACGCACAGCCGGCTCACCTGCGTGGCCGGCCTGCGCGCCGCCGCCCGGGCCCGGGGCTCGCACGCGCGGGCCACCGAGTGGTCCGGCCTGGCCGATGTGATCCTGGCCGACGCGGGGCAGCACGCGGTGCACTCCTCCGGGCGCTGGCAGCGCTCGGTGAAGGATCCGGCTCTCGACGCGGCCCTGCTGCTGCCGCCGGTCCGCGGCGCCCTGCCGTCGGACGACCCGCGGACCAGGCAGACGCTGCGCGCCTACCTGGACGAGCTGACCCAGGACGGCTACGCCTACCGGTTCCGGCACGACGACGGGCCGCTGGGTGACGCCGAAGGCGCGTTCCTGCTCTGCGGCTTCATCGTGGCCCTGGCCCTGCACCAGCAGGGGCGGCAGGTCGAGGCGGCCCGCTGGTTCGAGCGCACCAGGGCCGCCTGCGGTTCACCCGGCCTGTACTCGGAGGAGTACGACGTCACCGAGCGGCAACTGCGCGGGAACCTGCCGCAGGCGTTCGTGCACGCGCTGATGCTCGAAAGCGCCGCGCGGCTGGCCGGTGACTGGCAGCAAGATCAGTAATTTGCCCACGACGAACCTTGGAGGCACGGCTAACCATGACCGAAACAGTGGTGATCACGGGGGCCAGCGGTGGGATCGGCCGGGCGACCGCCCGGCTGTTCGGCGAGCGCGGCGCCAACGTCGCGCTGATCGCCCGCGGTGAGGAGGGCCTGGCCGGGGCGGTGCAGGACGTCGAGAAAGCGGGCGGCAAGGCCCTCCCGCTGCCCGCCGACGTGGCCAGCTACGCCCAGGTGGAAAGCGCCGCCCGGCTGGCGGAGGACCGCTTCGGCCCGATCGACACCTGGGTCAACGTAGCCTTCGCCTCGGTGTTCGCGCCGTTCCACCAGATCACGGCCGACGAGTTCCGCCGGGTCACCGAGGTCAGCTACCTGGGCTTCGTGCACGGCACGATGGTCGCGCTGGCCCGGATGCGGCCGCGCGACGTGGGCACGATCGTGCAGGTCGGATCCGCGCTCGGGGCCCGGAGCATCCCGCTGCAGTCGGCCTACTGCGGGGCCAAGCACGCCGTCAATGGGTTCACCTCCTCGCTGCGCTGCGAACTGCTGCACGAGCGCTCCGGCGTCAAGATCACGGTGGTGCAGATGCCGGCCGTGAACACGCCGCAGTTCTCCTGGGTCCGGTCCAAGCTGCCCCGCCACCCGCAGCCGGTGCCGCCGATCTACCAGCCGGAGGTGGCGGCCCGCGGCGTGCTGTACGCCGCTGACCACCCGGAGCGGCGGCAGTACTGGGTCGGCGCCAGCACCGCGGCCACCATCCTGGCCAACAAGTTCGTCCCCGCCCTGCTGGACAGGTACCTGGGCAAGACCGGCTACGACTCCCAGCAGACCGACGCCGAGCCAGCCCACCACGGGGCGGGCAACCTGGACCAGCCCGCCGACGGGCGGAACGGCAGCGATCACGGGGCGCACGGCGTCTTCGACGACCGGGCCCACTCCGGCAGCGCCGAGCTGTGGCTGATGCAGCGGCCGGTCCTGGTGGGCACGGCCCTGGTCGGCACGGCCGCGGCCGCCACCGCGGCGGTGGCCACCAGGATGGCGCGGCGCCGGTGACCCGGAGGGCGGGCCTGGCCACCCAGGATCTGCTGGTGGCCGCGCGCAGCGGCTACGGCTGGCTGCTGGCGTCCGCCCCGCGCCGGATGCTCGACGTGGGCACACCCCAGCCGCCCGGGCCCAGGGCCGCGACGATGACCCGGGTGCTCGGCGCCCGCCACCTGCTACAGGCGATGGCCACCGCCTGGGCCGAGGCGGCCGGGCTCCCGGCGGTGCCCGTGCTGCTGGCCGGGGCGGCCGTGGACGCCACGCACGCCGCCTCGATGCTCGGGTTCGCCGTCATCAGCCGCCCGCTGCGGCACGCCGCACTGGCCGACGCGCTGCTGGAAACCGGCTTCGGGGCGTGCGGAGTGACGGCCGCCTGGCGCCTCGCGCGCGCCCTCGATCGTGCGGCGAACGGCGGGTTCGTGGGCGGCGACGCGGGCTTGGCCACCGTTCATTACGAATGATCTGTCGTTAAGCGATCGTGAGCACCGCAACCACCGCCAGCAGGCCAGCCACCGCGTAGGCGGCGTAGTCGTTGGCCGACCCGTTGTGCGCCGCGCGCAGCAGGCGGACCGGCAGCGGTTCGCGCACCCGCAGGTACAGCCAGGCCAGCCCCGCGGCCACCACGACGCTGACGGCGACCAGGATCAGCTCGGCGGCCGAGGTATAGGCGAACGGGATGTGCAGGGCGGGCAGCCGGGCGGACGTGGTCAGCACACCGCTGGCGTACCTGGCCGGGTTCAGCAGGCCGGCCGCGGCCGGTGCGGCCAGGTGGCGCAGCACCTCAGGGCCGCCCACGCCGAACGCGACGCAGCACGCGCCCAGCGTGGCCAGGCCCGCCAGCATCCCCGGCCGCATCTCCTCGCGCCATTCGTAGTCCTCGTCCCGGCGGCGGAAGAAGGCCAGCCAGGCGGCCCGGCCCAGCGCGGCCATCGTGATCACCTGGGCGATCAGCATGAGCACGTAGGGGACGAGTTCGTGCCGGTCCTGCAGCCCGGAGTGGATCAGGCTGAGCGAGACGTAACCGTTGAACGGCGGCAGGCCCGCGATCGACACCACGCCGAGCACGAAGCCCGCCGTGATCACCGGCATGGTTCGCCACAGGCCGCCCATCTGCGACAGCTTGGTCGCGCCGGTCCGGTGCACGATGGCCCCGGCGCACAGGAACAGCAGGGATTTGAACAGCGCGTGGTTGACCATGTGGTTGGCCGCCCCCGCGACCCCGGCGGCGTCACCGGTGGCCAGCCCGACGATCATGATCCCGACCTGGGACACGGTGTCGTAGGCCAGCAGCCGTTTGAGGTCGTCCTGGGCCAGCGCCATCACGGCGCCGAGCAGGGCCGAGACGAGGCCGAGCGTCATCAGCAGGCCCAGCACCGGCGTGCTGGACGGGCCGTACACCTGCAGCGCCAGCCGGGCGATCGACACCACCCCGAGGTTGACCATGAGCCCGGAGAACAGCGCGGACACCGGCCCGGGCGCGGCGGTATGCGCGTCGGCCAGCCAGCCGTGGAACGGGACCAGCCCGGCCTTGGTCGCGAAGCCGGCCACCAGCAGGCCGAACGCGACCTTGTCCGGGGTGGTGGTGTGCCGGGCGAGCGCGGCGTGCAACTGGCCGAAGTTCAGCGCCCCGTGCTGGGCGTACAGCAGCCCGGCCCCGATGAAGATGAGGAAGCTGGCGATGTTGGTCAGCACCAGGATCTTGAACGCGGCCTCCAGGGCGATCGGCCGCTCCAGGAAGAAGCCGGTCAGCCCGTAGCTGGCCAGCGCGGCCACCTCGAACCAGACGAACAGGTCGATCAGGTCGGCGGTCAGCGCGGCCCCGATCAGCGCGGCCAGCAGGAGCTGGAACAGGCAGGCGTAGCCGCCGAGTTCGCGGCGGCCGAGCCCGCCCAGCTCGGACAGCGTGTACAGCAGCAGCACGGCGCCGACGACGGCCACCGCCAGGGCGAACAGCAGCCCGAACGGGTCGGCCGCGAACGCGACGCCGAGCGCCGTCCCGTGCACAGGAACCCAGTGCCCCATGTAGTGGCCGATCACCCGGCCGCTGAACACGGTCGGCGCCTCGGCCAGCAGCAGCCCGGCCGAGGCGGCCATCGCGGCGATCGAGACGATCACCGGCAGCCGGGCGGACAGCCGGGCCAGCAGCGGCGCGGCCACCGCGCCGCCCAGCGGGATGGCCACCGGCAGCGGCAGCAGCGCCTCCAGCGCGGCGGTGCTCACCCGCGCAGCTCCCGCACCTGGTCCGCGTCCAGCGTGCGGTAGTGCTGCGCGATCCGCACCACCACGCTGAGGAACACCGCGGTCACCGCGACCCCGATCACCACCGCGGTCAGGCAGAAGTTCTGCAGCACCGGGTCGGCCACGTTGCCGTGCACCAGATCCTGGGCGGTCTGGCCGGGCGGCGGGTTGAGCAGCACCGGCGCGGTGGATCCGGCCCGGTAGGCCAGCGAGAGCAGGAACAGGTAGGTGGAGGCTTCCATCAGCGAAAGCCCCATCACCATCTTGATCAGATTGCGCCTGGTCAGCACAGCGGACAGGCCGATGCAGAACAGCGCCACCGCGGCCAGGTAGTTGACCAGGATCACCGCCCGTCGCCCCCGGACTCGCGGTCGCTGCTCTCGGCCTCGTCCGGGGCCCAGTCGTGCCGCATGCCGATCAGGGCGAATACCGCGATACCCAGGCCCGTGCCCACCTCGATCAGCTCACTGGCGGAGAAGAGCTGTGCGATCCCGCCGGACAGGATCGTCTGCGGCGTGGCCAGCGGCAGCCAGTTCGCGCTGAACGACCCCTTCAGCACCAGGCCGAGCACCTCGGTGGCGATGATCGCGACGGCGCCGCCCATCTCGATGCCCTCCAGCAGCCCGGGCCTGACCATCCTGGCCACCCGGCGGCGGCCGAACCCGGCGTAGGCCAGCAGCAGCACGCCCAGGATCACCGCCCCGCCGGGGAACCCGCCGCCGGGGGAGTAGCCCTCGGCCACCAAATAGCAGCCGGCCATCGCCAGGACCGGCAGCGCCATCCTGATGGCGGTCCTGGTGACGAGGGACATCGCGTCGGCCCGCTCCGGCCCGGGCGTGCCCAGCGGGGTGGCGTCCGGGGTGGCCGGGCGGCCCTGGCCGTCGCCCTCCTCGCCGCGCTCGGCGGCCTGCGCGGCCCGCTGGCCGGCGTCGGCCCGATCGGGCGGGTCGGTCTGCCGCTGCTCGCGCTCGCCCGCCAGCGACTCGCCGAAGTAGCCCCGCCTGCGCTCCCTGGACCTGGTGATCACCATCACGCTGACCACGGCGGCGAGCAGCAGGAAGGTTTCGCCGAACGTGTCGAATCCACGGGTGCCGTAGACGACCTCGTTGACCGGTTCGGTCAGCCCCCACTTCGGCAGCGCCACCTCCATGGCGTACCTGGCCACCGCGGGCAGCGCCGCGTGCTCGCGCGGGATGCCCACCATCGCGGTGGCCAGCGCCGCCGCGGTCCCGGCCACCAGCAGCAGGGCGATCCCCCGGCGGTGCAGCGGCTCGTGCTCGGCCGCTTCGGCCCGCGCCCCCCGCGGCCGGTGCGGCGGTGGGTCAGCGGCCGGGCTCACCGGCGCCACCCTCCCCGGACCCAGCGTCCTGCTGGCCTGCCTCCTCCTCCAGTTCGGGCTGGTCGGGCACCGCGGCCCGCGTCTTCCCGATAGTGGCCAGGTAGAGCACGGGCAGCGCGATCGCGCCCACCACCACCTCGGCGTGCGCGACGTCGGGCGCGCCCAGCACGATGAACAGCAGCGCGAGCATGGTGCCGGTGGCCGACAGCGCCATGACCGCGCCGTTCAGGTTGCGCAGCCGCACGACCAGCACGGCCGAGGCCAGGACGACGGCCAGGATCAGGTAGTCCAGCGCCCAGAAGCTGGTCATCCCGGCTCACCCCGGTCACCCTCCCGCCGGGCCGCGGGCTCGTCGCGGACCGCGCCCCGCCACATGGGCACGCCGGCCTTGTACGCGGCGCGGGCGACCGCGTGCGAGGCGGCCGGGTTGAGCACCAGCAGCAGCCCGGCGATGATCAGCGCCCGGCTGCCGTACACGCTGATCGGGCCCTCGCCGACCACCACGGCGATCAGCGCGGGCAGCGCCCCCAGGGTGATCGCCTTGCTGGAGCACTGGATGCGGCCGTACACGTCCGGCATCCGCACGATGCCCACGGCCCCGGACAGCGAGAACGCCAGCCCGACCACCGCGAGCGCGATGACGATGATCTCTTTCACAGCAGCTCCCGCTCCAGGTAACGCGCCCACACGATGGCGCCGAGATAGCTGAACGAGGCCAGCCAGATGGCCACGTCCGGGTAGATGGTCCGGCCCGCGAACGCGGCGAAGAACACCAGCGCGAGGGTGGCCTGGGTGGCCATCGTGTTCACGGCCACGATCCGGTCGGACACGGTGGGCCCGGCCGCCACCCGGATCAGCAGCAGCGCGGCGATCGCCACCTCGGCGATCGCCACGGCCAGATAGACACCGCTCACCCTGGATCCCGGTCC
Source organism: Streptosporangiaceae bacterium (assembly GCA_036267135.1). Classification (GTDB taxonomy): domain Bacteria; phylum Actinomycetota; class Actinomycetes; order Streptosporangiales; family Streptosporangiaceae; genus PALSA-505. Next base: position 28,512 of record DATAWQ010000139.1, read on the forward strand.
GCGAACGGGGCCAGCCCGCGTTCCACCGGGTCGTTGATCTCGGCCGCGGCCCGCTCCGGGCTGCCCTCGGGCACCACCACGGCGTGGTACTGCAGTTCCCGGCGCTCGCGGTCCAGGTCGGTGATCTGGTTGTCCACGATCAGCGATGTGATCAGCCCCACCGCGGTGAGCTGTCCCTCCGACCGGTACCTGGTGGGCACGATGACCATGCCGCTGCGCATCGGGCCGCCGGGGTGGCGCAGCCGCGGATGCCAGATCAGCCGGGAAAGCCGCAGGTTGGCCAGCACGATCCGGCCGGCGGCCGACCCCAGCAGCACGACGGCTGCCGCCAGCCGGGTGGGGCGCAGCAGTTGCCACGGCCCGGCCACCTCGCCCAGCGGCGCCAGCGCGACCGCGACGGCCAGCGCGATCGCCGCCCCGAACAGTTGCGTCTCCACGGTGAGCGTCCAGGTCAGCAGCACCCACACCAGGTACGCCCAGCACCACAGCGCGGCCACCCGGCGGATCTTGACTGGCATGGGATGCCGCTACCCGCAAGGGCGTGATCAAACGCCGGCGAACTGCGGCCGCCGGGACGTTTGGCCGCCCGGGGACCGGGGAGTGAGCTCTTTCATCCACGGAGGGGACTCACGATGACGAGCAGCACCGACGACGCGCGCGAGACGGTGCGCCTCGGGGACGAGCAGGCCGAGCGCGGTCACGGCGGTGAGACGCACCAGGTGGCGGGGGGCGGCCGCCCGAGTTTGACCACGCAGCAGGGTGTGGTGGTCGCCGACGACCAGAACACGCTGCGTCTCGGCGAGCGCGGCCCGGACGCGCTGGAGGACTTCCACTTCCGGGAGAAGATCTTCCACTTCGACCACGAGCGGATTCCGGAGCGGGTGGTGCACGCCCGGGGCTTCGGCGCGCACGGCTTCTTCGAGAACTACGGCTCGCTGGCCGACGTCACCAAGGCCGACCTGTTCCAGCGCGAGGGCGAGCGCACCCCCGCGTTCGTGCGGTTCTCCACCGTGGCGGGCAACAAGGGTTCCAGCGACCTGGCCAGGGACGTGCGCGGCTTCGCGGTCAAGCTGTACACCCAGGAGGGCAACTGGGACCTGGTGGGCAACAACATCCCGGTGTTCTTCATCCAGGACGCGATGAAGTTTCCCGACATGGTGCACGCGGCCAAGCAGGAGCCGGACAAAGGCTTCCCGCAGGCGCAGACCGCGCACGACAACTTCTGGGACTTTGCCTCGCTGATGCCCGAGTCCACCCACATGCTGATGTGGATCATGTCCGACCGGGCCATCCCCCGCTCGTTCCGGTTCATGGAGGGCTTCGGCGTGCACACCTTCCGGCTGGTCAACGCGGCCGGGGAGTCGACGTTCGTGAAGTTCCACTGGAAGCCCAAGCAGGGGCTGCAGTCGGTGGTGTGGAACGAGGCCGTCAAGATCAACGGCGCCGACCCCGACTTCCACCGGCGCGACCTGTGGGACGCCATCACCCAGGGCGACTTCCCCGAGTGGGAGCTGGGCCTGCAGTTGTTCGACGACGAGTTCGCCGACCGGTTCGACTTCGACGTGCTCGACCCCACCAAGATCATCCCCGAGGAGCTGGTGCCGATCCGGCGGGTCGGCCGGCTGGTGCTGGACCGGGTGGTGGACAACTTCTTCGCCGAGACCGAGCAGGTCGCGTTCTGCACCCAGAACATCGTGCCCGGCCTCGACTTCAGCAACGACCCGCTGCTGCAGGGCCGCAACTTCTCCTACCTCGACACCCAGCTCAAGCGGCTGGGCAGCCCCAACTTCACCTACCTGCCGGTCAACGCGCCCAAGTGCCCGATGGCGCACTTCCAGCAGGACGGCCAGATGGCCGTCGGCAACCCGGTCACCAGGGCCAACTACGAGCCCAACTCATGGAGCGCCGAAGAGGGCGGCCCGCGCGAAGACCCCGCTCACGGCTTCCGCAGCTTCCCCGAACCCACCGGCGGCCCCAAGCGGCGGCTGCGCCCGGAGAGCTTCGCCGACCACTACAGCCAGGCCCGCCAGTTCTACCTCAGCCAGACCGAAACCGAGCGCCGGCACATCGGCGACGCGTTCACGTTCGAGCTGAGCAAGTGCCACCGGGCCGACATCCGGTCCCGGATGGTGGCCGGGCTACGCAACGTGGACGAGGATCTGGCTCACGACATCGCCGACGGTCTGGGCCTGCCCGAGTTTCCCGATCCCCTCCCGGCCGCCCGTGAACCCAACCGCGACCTGCCCGTTTCCCCGGCCCTCAGCATCATCGGGAACGGCCCGGACAGCTTCGCCGGCCGCAAGATCGGGGTGCTCGCCACCGACGGCGCCGACGCCGCCGTGCTCGGCGCGCTGCGGGCCGCGGCCGAGCAGGAGGACACCGTCATCGAGTTCGTCACCCCCACCGTGGGTGGCATCGAGACCAGCGACGGGGACCGGGTCGAGGGCGATCAGAAGATCGACGGCGGCCCCTCCGTGCTGTACGACGCGGTGGTCCTGCTGACCTCCGCCGAAGGCGGGACCACCCTGGCCCGCGACCCCGCGGCCAGGGACTTCGTCACCGACGCCTACGCGCACGCCAAGTTCATCGGGTACGTCGCCGACGCCATGCCGCTGCTGGAGGCCACCGGCGTCCGCGAGCTGATGGACGACGGCTTCGTCGAGCTCGGCGCCAACGGCAAGGACACCGCCGGCGACTTCATCGGCAAGTGCCGCCAGCTCCGGTTCTGGGCGCGGCAGGAGGAGGCCTGACATGGCGGGCCACACCGGTGGTCCCGGACTGCTCGGCGTGTACCTGAACGACCACCTGGCCGGGGCCACGGCGGGAGTCGAACTGGCCCGCCGGGTGGCCGCCTCCCAGCGCGACCCCGCCAAACGAGGCGTCATGCGTGGCCTGGCCGATGAGATCGGCGAGGACCGCAAGGCCCTGCTGGAGATCATGGCCGCGCTCGGCGTGCCGGTCCGCGGCTACAAGGTCTGGGCCGGATGGCTGGCCGAGAAGGCGGGGCGGCTGAAGCTCAACGGCTCGCTGCGGGCCCGGTCCCCGCTCAGCGACCTGCTCGAGCTGGAGATGATGCGGCTCGGGGTGGAGGGCAAGGCCGCGGGCTGGCAGACGCTGCGCACCCTGGCCGACGGTCGGCCGGAGCTCGACGCGGCGCGGCTGGACCGCTTGCTGGACCGGGCCCAGGACCAGTCCAAGCGGCTGGAGGAGATAAGGACGGACGCCATCACGGAGGCCTTCAGCGGCTCCGGCGTTTAGCCACGTCAAGGGGGGTATTGGAGGAACCATGCCCAGAGCACAGATTAAGGACGAGAAGACATACCAGGCGCTGCGGGACGAAGGCGCGAGCAAAGAGAAGGCGGCCAGGATCGCTAACGCCGCCGCCGGAAGCTCCCGCGAGAAGGTCGGCCGCAAGGGCGGTAAGAGCGGCTCTTACGACGACTGGAGCAAGGAAGACCTGGTCAAGCGCGCCCGCGAGATCGGTATCAAGGGCCGCTCGTCGATGACCAAGCAAGAGCTGATCAACGCCCTGCGCAACCACTAACTCCGGCCGCGAGGCTCACGAGACGATGGTGCGGTGCAGTCACCGGTTAGCCGATGCGGTGGCCGGTGGCCCGGCGCGCTGGGTGATGTCGCCGAGGCTGACGCCGCCGTGACCGATCGTGAACGGCTGCATGTCCGGGTCGTGGCTGCTGGCCCTGGTCTTGACGATGGCCAGCGACCGGGCCATCGTCCCATGGTCGCGATGGTGATTGAGCATGATCGTGTTGTCGGACAGGTGGGCGACTGCGAACTCTGTCAGCCTGCCCTCGGCGCTGAACAGGCCGGGTGTCTCGCAGGTGATCAGCAGGGTGATGCCCTGCCGGGAGAACCGCTGCATCAGGGAGTAGATGAACTCGCGGAAGCGGGTGTCGTCCAGGGACGCCATCTGCAGGTCCAGCAGGCTGTCGATGACCACCCGGCGTGCCTTGGTGCGTTCGGCGGCATGCAGCAGGTCGTGTACCCATTCGTCGACCTGGATATCTACCGGGGATCGGTACATGACGTCGACGGCAGGGTCGCCACCTGGCCAGCCGAGACCCTCGAGCAACCGGCTGAGCTGGCTGGGATTCTCCTGCAAGGTGGCGATGATGCCGCGCTCGCCGTGCCGGGCTCCCCCGTACATGAAGTGCAGGCCCATCAGGGTCTTGCCCGCGCCGGACGGTCCCGCCACCAGCGTGGCCGAGCCTGGCCACAGCCCGCCGCCCAGCATCGGGTCCAGCGCGGGGATTCCGCTGGTGACCCGCTGGCCGTCGAGCGGGTAGCTGCCGGTGGCCGGGAGGTCAGCCAGCCGGGGGAACAGGCGCAAGCCCTGTGGGATGAGCCGGTAGCCGTGCTGGCCGGGCAGGAAGCCGCTGCCGCGCAGCTTGCGGACCTGCAGGAACCGTTGCTCCCGCTGACCGAGCGTGACGGCGGCCAGCTCCACGATCGCGTCCGCCACCGCGAACTCCGGAGCCACCGCCGCCTCGCCGGCCCCGTATTCGCCGACCCACAAGGACGCGGCGGGGAAGGCGGTCAGCCGCCTGGCCAGCCGGTACAGGAACTGGCGGAATGCGCCGTCGTCGCTAGCCAGGGCGCGCAGCGCCTTGAAGCTGTCGATGACGATCAGCCCGGGACGCCGCTGCTTGAGTACCTCGGCGACACGCTCACCCACGCCGGGCAGCCCGTCACGGTCGGCCACCTGGCCCAAGTCCTCGTAGAAAACCGACCGGCCCACCGCGGCGGCATCGAAGAAATCCAGAGTCTGGCCGAAGCGGACAATCTTCTCCAGCGGTTCCGACAGCGTGGAGAAATACACTGCCGGCCGGTCCTGGGTGGCGTTGTGAAAGGTGTACTGCTGGGCGATGATCGTCTTGCCGCTGCCCGGCAGTCCCATGATGATGCTGATCCCGTTGCCCGGCAGGCCGCCGCCCAGGACCTCATCGAGAGGCTGGTGCCCGCTGAGCAGCCTGTCGCCGACCATCAGCCGACCCTACCGGCCCAGCAAGGCGCTGGACCGCAGCAGATCCCGGACTGTCGACACAAGCTGCAGAGGGTCGATGGGCTTGCGCAAGAACGCGTCGGCGCCCGCGTCGAACGCCGCGTCCATAGCCTCTACCGGCGAGACCACCACGATCGCCACCCCGTCCTGCGCACGGAAGAACCGGCACAAATCCAGCCCCGTCCCACCGGAGATGAGCACCTCGACGATGACCACCGCTGGCATGGCCGCGGCGAACGCCTCCCGCGCGGCGCTGTCGGTCAAGGTCACCTCGACCTCGAACCCCTCGGTCTTGAGGAAGTACTCCTCGAACTCGGCCGCGTAGGGGTCAGATTCGGCTAGCTGGATCAGCATCCGGGGCACGGGGCCCGCTGGGAAGGCACTCAGCGGCGCGCCGCTGTCGGCCTGCTCGGCCAGCAGCCGGTAGGCATCCGCCACGCTGGCGCCCTCACTCATCCGCGCCCGGACGAACCTGAGCTGCTCCACCTGGGACCTGCTGAACAGCCGGTGCCCGCTGCCGTTGCGGGCGGGCAGCACCTGCCCGTACCGATCCTCCCAGGTCCGCAGCGTGGCCACCGGGACATCCAGCATCCTGGCCACCGCGCTGATGCTGTAGACCGGGCGATCACCCTGGGCCGGGCCACCTGGCCCGCTCACCGGCCGCATCCCAGCCCGCACCGGCGCCCCAAGGAGGAGTTGAAGAAGATTGCGTCCCGTATTCCAGCCATTGCCTCTTCAAACCCTCCTCACAATGACGCTACACTGGCACGAAGCCTAGCATCCGGCAAGAGATGACCCCAGGTTGAAGGGGGCTGGCTATGATCGACTACCCGCACTCCCCTTTGTCCCCTGGCGCGCTCACCATCCGCGCACTGCCCGGTTGCGCCGGGCTGGCGCTCATCGGCGATGCCGACCTTACCGCCAGGGATACGTGGCGCGCCGCGCTCGCCACGCTGACGGCGGGCAGTTCCGGCGAAATCCACCTGGACCTGGCCGGCCTGCGCTTCATCGATGTGGCCTGCACCCGCGAACTGTTCGCGATCACCGACCGCCAACCTGCCGTGCGGCTCATCGTTCACCACCCGCCCGCCATCCTGCTGCGCATCACCGCCCTGGCGTACCCACGGGCCAGGGTCGAGTTCAGCCAGGCCCCGTGCCCGGGCGCTCATCTCTCGCCGCTGCCGCCGGACGGCATCCTGCCGCCGGACGGCACCCGCGATTCGGCGCGTGCCCTGCGCAACAGCGGCAGGCCGAACCACAGCCCAGCGAAGAGGCCGAAGACGGCCGCCGGGATGATGATCACCGAGAGCCCCCGGTCTACATAGCTCACGACCAGCAGCACCGCACCGCACACCGCGAGACCCTCGGCCGCCAGCCCGGCCAGCGCCATGGCGCTGGCGATCCGGATCAGGCGGCGTTTCTCGCGCAGGTGGAGCACCAGCCGGTGGTAGGCCACCGGACCGACCAGCAGGATCGTCGCCACCGCCGAGAGCAGCAGAACGGTGACGTACAGTTCCCGCTGCGGGTGGGTCAGCTTGCTGAACTTGGCGGTGAACGGCAGGGAGAGCAGGAAGCCGAACAGCACCTGCACGCCGAGGCCTGCCACGCGCAACTCCTGAAGCAGTTCCATGAGGTTGCGGTCGTCACGCTCGGCCTCGGTCTCGTCCCTGCGGTCGGACGTGGTCATGGTCGCGGTTCCCCTCTCGGCGTGCTGGCTACCCCGCCGCCGGTGACGGAAACTGCCGATGCCCCGGTTACGCCCGGCCGCCAGGGGTAGTGCGCCCGGCATCCTGGAGGGAGCATCAATGAGAGCACTGACCTGGCAGGGCAATGAGCACGTCGCGGTCACCGACGTTCCGGATCCACGGATCGAGGAGCCGAACGACGTGGTCATCCGTGTGACCTCGACCGCCATCTGCGGTTCGGACCTGCACTTGTACGGTGTGCTCGGCCCGTACCTGAAGCCCGGGGACGTGCTGGGACACGAGGCCATGGGTGTCGTGGAGGAGGTGGGGGCGGACATCTCCAATCTCCGGCCGGGTGACCGTGTGGTGGTTCCGTTCAACATCTCCTGCGGTCACTGCTGGATGTGTGACCGGGAGCTGTTCGCACAGTGCGAGACCACTCAGGTGCGCGACCAGGGCAAGGGGGCCGCGCTGTTCGGTTACACCTCCCTGTACGGCTCGGTGCCGGGCGGCCAGGCCGAGTACCTGCGGGTGCCGCAGGCTCAGTTCGGCCCGATCAAGGTTCCGGCGGACCTTCCGGACGAGCAGTTCCTGTACCTGTCCGACATCCTGCCCACCGCCTACCAGGCGGTCGCTTACGCCGACGTCCCCATGGACGGCACGCTGGCCGTGCTCGGCCTGGGCCCGGTCGGGCAGTTCGCGGCCAGGATCGGCAGGCGCCTGGGCATCGGCCGGGTCATCGGCGTGGACCATGTGCCGGAGCGGCGGGCCGCGGCCGAGGCGCACGGAATCGAGACGCTGGATCCCGGCGCGGTGGAGGACGTGGCCAGCACGCTGATCCACCTGGTGAACGGGCGCGGGCCGGACGCGGTCGTCGACGCGGTGGGCATGGAGGCCCACGGCCACTCCGAGCCGCGGGCGGCCAAGCTTGCCGAGGTAGCGCAGAAGGCCACTGGCCTGCTGCCCGACACGGTCGCCCAGCGGATCACCGACCGGATGGCGGTGGACCGGCTCGACGCGCTGAACACAGCCATCAAAGCCGTCCGCCGCGGTGGAACGGTCTCCATCAGCGGGGTGTACGGGGGTGAGGTGGATCCCATACCGATGATGGAGACCTTCGACCGCGGCGTGCAGATGCGGATGGGCCAGGCGCACGTGCGGCGGTGGGTCGAGGACCTCATGCCCCTCGTCACCGACGACGCCGATCCGCTGGGTGTGCTGGATCTGGCCACCCACCATCTGCCGTTGGAGGACGCCCCGCACGGCTATGAGATCTTCCGGGACAAGGCCGAGGGCTGCATCAAGGTCGTGCTGCGGCCATGACCGGCCGCGACAGCCTGGCCGGCGAGGTGGCCCTGGTCACTGGGGCCTCCCGGGGCCTCGGCCTGCTGCTGGCCAGGGAACTGGCCCGCCGCTCGGCCAAGCTGGTCATCTGCGCCAGGGACGCCGGTGAACTGGAGCGCGCCGAAGCGGGGCTGCGCGATCGGGGCGCGGACGTGGCCGCGGTGGCGTGCGACGTGGCCGGCGAAGCGACGCCGGACCTGCTGATCCAGACGGCGCTGGACCGGTTCGGGAAGCTCGACATGCTGGTCAGCAACGCTGGAATCATCACCGTGGCGGGGATCGAAGGAACCACCGCCGCGGACTTTCAGACCGCGGTGGAGGTGATGACGCTCGCGCCGGTGCGGCTGACCTTGGCCGCGCTGGAGGTGATGCGCAAGCAGGATCACGGCCGGATCGTCACCATAGCGTCGGTGGGCGGCAAGGTCAGCGTGCCCCGGTTGCTTCCCTACAGCGTGGCCAAGTTCGGCGAGCTGGCCTTCTCCGAGGGGCTGCGCGCCGAACTCGGCCCGGGCCCCATCACGGTCACCACCGTGGTGCCCGGCCTCATGCGCACGGGCTCGCACGAGCACGCCCGGTTCGGCGGCCGCCCGGCCAGCGAGTACACCTGGTTCTCGCTGGCCGCCAGCCTGCCCGTGGTGTCCATGGACGCCGAGCGCGCCGCACGCCGGATCATCTCGGCCGCCGCAGCCGGGCAGCCCGAGCTGATCCTCACCCCGCTGGCCCAGGTCGCCGCGCGCGGCGCGGCGCTCTCACCCGCCCTGACCAGCTCGCTCCTGCACCTGACCCACCGGCTGCTGCCCAGTACCGGCGGCGAGCGCCGGATGGTTCCTGGGCAGCAGTTGCGACCCGTGCTGGACGAGCGGGTCTTCAGCTGGCTGACCTCACTGGGCCGGGCTGCGGCCCGGCGCTTCAACCAGTAGCCCGGCGCCTCAGCAGGTTTCCCGCAAGGCTGGCAGCAGTTCGTCCTTGGCCCAAGCCAGGAACTTGTCCTGCTGATCGCCGCCGACCTGGACCAAGGCCACGTGGCTGAAGCCGGCCTCGGTGAACTTCCTGACCGCCTGCACGCACCCGGCGGGGTCAGGACCGCACGGCACGAGCTCGGCGATGTCGTCCTCGGTGACCGCGGCCGATGCGGCCTGGAAGGACCGCGGCTCGGGCAGCTCGGACATGACATGCCAGCCCGGCATGGCCCACCGCCACAGCTTCAGGGCGCGGGCCCTGGCCGCGGCCTCGTCGGTGTCATAGCAGACCGGCACCTGCCCGTACTTGGGCTTGCCCGAACCACCGGCCTGGTCGAACCCATCGACCAGCGAACCCTCCGGCTCCGTCGCGATCATGCAGTCGGCGTGTTCGGCGGCCAGGCTCACCGATTCGGGGCCGGAGACGGCGATGCCGATCGGCACCGGCCGGTCCGGCCGGTCGTAGAGCCTGGCCCGCTCCACCTCGAAATGCCGGCCGCTGAAGCTGAAGTACTCCCCGCCGAACAGGCCGCGAATGATCTGAGCCGACTCGGCCAGCCGTTCGTGGCGCACCCGCGGCGCCGGCCAGCCACCGCCGGTCACGTGCTCGTTCAGGTTCTCCCCGGCGCCCAAGCCCAGGGTGAACCGGCCGCCGGACAGCACACCCATCGTGGCTGCCTTCTGCGCCACGACCGCCGGGTGGTAACGGAAGGCCGGGCAGGTGACGAACGTCATCAGCGGCAGCCGCTGGGTGGCTTGGGCAGCCGCGCCCAGCACCGACCACGCGTAGCCCGAGTGTCCCTGGTCTTCGATCCAGGGGAAGTAGTGGTCGGACATCACGGAGAAGTCGAAGCCAACCTCCTCCGCCGCCACCAGGTCATCCACCAACTGGCGTACTGGCGTCTGTTCGCACAGCGCGGTGTATCCGAATTGGGTCATGCCGCCCACTACCCGCCCGGCCCAAAGTATGCAGGTGGCTGCCGATTCGGGATGGCCGGCCGTGGCCGGAGTAGGGTTCGCTTCGCCGGGCCTGTTTTACCGCACCACCGCGGGGTAATAGGTCTTGGCGAGGGCGGCCGGGCGCCGTCGCGCCCGGGTCCGAAAGGCGGCTCATGGTACCTACGAGGGTAGGGGAGAGTCGTCATGCCTCCGGGGAATCAGGGCGGGCCGTCCGAGCTTGGCGCGGCTCGCTGCGCCGAACTGCTCAGCAGGCGGACCGGGCTGCGAGTGAGGGTCGGGCACGTCGAGGCGCTGGCCGAGCAAGGCCTGCTGAGCGTCAGCCGCATATACAAACAGCGGCCGCTGTACCGGGTGGCCGAGGTGGAGGAGCTGGCCATTGACCCGCTCGGCCGGGCCCTGGTCTCCGACATGGTCGCCGGCCACGAGCTGCATATGTCTGGGGAGTAAATGCACTCTTGTGGGTAGTGAGATGGCGTCCCGCCCCCAAGCTGACCAGGGGAAGTGGCATGACATCAGCACGGCCCGAGGGTGAACGAGGACGTTCGCGGCTGAGCAGGCGGTTGTACGCGGTTGACCGGTGGGCGTCCCGCCCCGTCACCGCGCTGGTGGTGATCGGCCTGGACGCGTGCTGGGTGGTCTATACCCTGGCGACGGCGGCCGGCACGGGGGTCTCGCCCCGTATCCAGACCGTGTTCCAGAGCCTGGTGGCCGCGCTGACCGTGGTCATGGTCTTCGTCATCCAGCACACTCAGGCCCGTCAGCAGACCGCCACCAACCGCAAGCTGGACGAGATCCTGCTGGCCCTGCCCGAGGCCGAAAACGCGCTGCTGATGCTGGAGCACGCCTCCGACGACGAGCTGCGGGCCACCAGCCGCGCCCACCGTGAGATCCGCCAGGCCGCCCTGGACGATCAGGCGGCTGGGGACGGCGCTTCAGAGGAGGAGTGAGCGGCGGTCAACCTGTCCTGGGCCGCCGCCATCCACTCGCGGCGGGTGAGCCAGGCCTGCGGTTTGGTGCTGCCGCGGCCGGGTAGCGGGGCGCGCCAAAGCCGACCATCCCACCGGAGGAGCGCGTGATGAGTGATGTCTTCGAGGTCCTTAAGCAGGACCACGAGCAAGTCAAAGCCATGCTGGCCCAGCTCGAGGCGGGGCCGACCGTCCGGTCGGGAGCCAGCGAGGCTCAGCTCGACGAGCGCAAGAAGCTCACCGAGCAAGTGATCATGGAAGAGTCCAGGCACGAGGCCGTGGAAGAGCAGTACTTCTGGCCGGCGGTTCGCGACCAGGGCGCCGAAGGGGAGAAGGTGGCCGCCCAGGCCGTCAGCCAGGAACAGGACGCCAAGCAGGTGCTGGCCGAGCTGGACAAGCTGGAGCCCACCGACGAGCGCTTCGAGACCCTGCTCACCAAGTTCACCGCCGACGCGCGCGAGCACATCTCGTTCGAGGAGACGCAGGCCTGGCCGGTGCTCCGGACCAGGATCAGCGCGGAGGAGGCCGCCGATCTCGGCGAGAAACTGGCCAAGGGCAAGGAGTCGGCGCCCACCCGGCCGCATCCGCACACCCCGCCGAACGAGGGTGTGCTGAAGGCCGCCGGTCCCGTGGTCGCGACCGCCGACAAGGCGCGGGACGCCGCCACGGGGCGCGGGAAAGACTGAGCGCCGGTGGGCCGGGTGAGCGTGGTGATTGCCACCCGCAACCGCCGGGTGGAGCTGCTCGGCACGCTCACCAGGCTCGGCCGGCTGCCTGAGCGCCCGGCCCTGATCGTGGTGGACAATGCCTCCGCCGATGGCACCGCCAATGCGGTACGGCACAGCCACCCCGATGTTGAGGTGCTCGAGCTGCCCGCCAACGCGGGCGCCGCCGCCCGGAACGCTGGCGTCCGCCGGGCCCGCACCCGGTACGTCGCGTTCAGCGACGACGACTCGTGGTGGGAGCCGGGCGCCCTGGCCCGGGCGGCCGCCGAACTGGACGCCAATCCCGGGCTGGGCCTGGTCGCGGCCCGGACGCTGGTCGGCCCGCAGCGCACGCCCGACTCCGTCAACGCGGCCATGGCAAGTTCGCCGCTGCGCGACGGCGGAGCGCCCGAGGTGCTCGGCTTCCTGGCCTGCGCCTGCGTGGTCCGGCGGACCGCCTTCCTGGACGTCGGCGGGTTCAGCCGGCTGCTGTTCTTCGTGGGGGAAGAGCGCCTGCTCGCCTACGACCTGGCCGCCGCGGGCTGGGGGCGCCGGTACGTGCCTGAGGTGGTGGCCGTGCACCAGCCCTCGGCCGCGGGCCGCAACCCGGGGGCGCGGCGGCGTGCCGAGCTGCGCAACACCGCGCTGACGGCCTGGCTGCGCCGCCCGATCCCGGTGGCGCTGGCCGAGACCGGCAAGCTGGCGCGGGCGGCGGTCAAGGACGCCGACGCGCGGGGCGCGCTGGCCGGCCTGGCGCACCGGTGGCCGCGCGCGCTGGCCGCCCGGCGCAGGCTGCCTAGTCCGGTGGAGGGCAAAATCCGGAGATTGGAGGCGCCTGCGCGGGCGGACACAGTGCGACGCTCCGCGGGCTGAACTGCGCCCCGGCCGGGACCGATGCCAGTTGCACCGTAGGGCAGCGCAGCCGGTGTGCGGCCCCCAGCACGTCGGGCACTTCGATCTGCAGCAGGCGGGGGTCCACGTCGCGCCCGTGCGCGTCGCCGGGGCGGTGACCGTGTCCCCGCCACAGGCTCAGGTGCCGCGTGACGCCCGCCGGCGGCCCCCACAGAGCCGGAGACACCGGCCCGAACAGCGTGACCGACGGGATCCCGTAGGCCACGGCCAGGTGGGCCATCCCAGTGTCGTTGCTGATCACGAGGGAGGCTGCGGCGGTCAGGGCGGCCAGCCCGGTCAGGTCGGTCCGTCCGGCCAGCACGAACCGGGAAGCCAGGCCGGCCTCGGCCGCGATGCGCTCGGCCAGCGGCCGTTCGGCGGCGGTGCCGGTGATCACGACCATGTCGCCGTCAGCGGCCAGGGCCCGGGCCACGCTGGCGAACCGGCTGGCCGGCCAGCGCCTGCTCGGGCTGGCCGCACCCGGGTGCAGGATGACCGCGTCGGGTACCGGCGCGGGCGGCGCCGGGACGGCCAGCCCGAGCGCCTGGCGGTCGGCCGTCAGGCCCCACCACTCCAGCAGCCGGCACCAGCGGCTCACCTCGTGTTCCGCATCGGACCACCACGGTCCGGCCACGCCAGGATCCGCGGCCGAGGCGTACATCATCGTGATGGCCGCGCCCAGCGCCCGGACCAGATCGTGGCTGGCCGGGCCGTTGCCGTGCAGGTCCACGGCCACGTGCGGAGATGGCCCGGCCCACGGCACCGGCCGCAGTTCGGCGGTCGGCCGCACTTCGTCGATCGCCCCGGTCAGCGCGGCCAGGGCGGCTAGCGGCGCCGGCGCGGCCAGCACAATTTCGTGCTCGGGGTACGCGGCCCGCAGCGCGCGGTAGGCGGGCACGCCGGTGAGGAAGTCACCCAGGCCCAGTGCGCGCAGGATCAGCACCGCGGGGCGCCCCGGCCGGCCCGGGACGCTGGCGATCACCGGGCCACCTCGGCGAGCAGTTCGTCCCAGTCGGTCAGGAACCTGGCCAGCCCGTACCGGTCCAGCGCGGCCTCCCTGGCCCGTTTGCCCATCTCGGCGGCGCCGGCCGGATCGGCCAGCAGGCCGCACACGGCGTCCCGCAGCCGGTCCAGGCGAGTGGACACCACCCCCGCCCCGGGCGGCACGGCCTCGGCCGCCTCGGTGCTGGCCAGGACCACCACGGGCATGCCGAGCTGCATGGCCTCGATGAGCGACAGGCCCAGCGAGGTCCACCGGAACAGGTGCAGGTAGACCCGGCGCCGCGCGAGCGCGGCGTGCATCCGGTGCTGAGGCAGATCTTCGAAGACGCGCAGATCCGGCAGGCCCAGCAGCCCGGGCAGGCCGGCCACCGCCATGCCGAAGACGTCCAGCGGGGCCGCCTCGGCGAAAAACGGCAGCAGGTCGGTCCCCACGTAACGGCCGCGCCGCAGCGGCTCATTGACCACGACCGCGGCCCGGGCGCTCTCCCCGGTCCACAACGGTCCCGGGTCGACGATGCCGTGCTCGATCACCGTGGCCGGGGTGGCGCCGCAGTCCCAGAACAGGTCGTTGAAGTGGGTGACGTGCACCAGCCGCAGATCGGGCCGGTCGGCCAGCGGGTGCCGGGTCAGCGGCACGTTCTCGCTGGGAGTGTCGTGCTCGACGTAAATGGCCGGGAGGTCGCGGCCCGGCCTGCGCCCGGTCAGTTGCGTGGTGAGCTGCTCCTCGTGCGGGCGCTGCAGGATGACGGCGTCGATATGCTCCTCGCGCAGGCGGCCGGCGGGCACCTCGACGGCGGCGGGCCAGTCCCAGGTCCGGGCCCGGCCCCGGCCGTCGGGCCCGCGGTCCGGCTGAACCGGCAGCAGGTAGGTGTGCCGGCCCTGCACGAACGCGGTGGTCCACGACCCGTGCACGTGCCAGATCAGCAGCCTCATCGTGCCTCCCGAACTGGATACCCGGACGCCATCCCCGCCTCCAGGAGCCGGGCCGTCCCGGCGGTGAGCCGGTCGACGGCGTCGCAGACCTGGTCGGCGGTGACACCGGCCAGGCACGGGTGGCCGGGCACCGGGCAGCGCACGGCCCGGCTGCCGCGGCACGGCGCGCTCTGGTCGCCGAGCAGCACCACCGGCACCCGGTACGGCGCCCAGCGCGCGGCCGGCACCACCGGCGCGAACAGCGAGACGACGCTGGTGCCGACGGCCGCGGCCAGGTGCGCGACGCCGGTGTTGGCCACCACGACGGCGTCGGCCCCGGCCAGCACGGCGGCCAGTTCGGCCAGGCTGGTCCGGCCGCCCAGGTCGGTGAGCGGGGGACCGGCAGGCCCGGTCCCACCGGCCGCGGCGGCGACGGTCGCGGTCAGCCCGCGTTCGGCGGCGCCGCCGGTCAGCACCACCCGCCGGCCCCGGGCGGCCAGCCCGGCGGCGGCCTGGGCCCAGCGCGCGGCCGGCCAGCGCCGGGCCGGCGCGGACGCGCCCGGATGCAGCACCACATAGCGGCCGGGGCCGGTCAGCGGGCCGGCCTCGGGCAGCGGTTCGCGCACCGCCAGCCTGCCGTCGTCCCCGGCCGGCAACGCGAAGCCGGCCGCCCGGGCCAGGGCCAGCCCCCGCTCCGCCTCCGGCACGTCCTCGTCCAGCCGGTGCCGCACGTCGAGCAGCGACCCCGGGTAGTCCGCGCTGATGGCCGCTATCACGGGGATGCCGGCCAGTCGCAGCACCAGCGCCGTGGGCAGCGGTGACTGGTGGAAGGAGGTGAACACGACCGCGTCGGTGAACCGCCGGCCGGCCAGCCGGTCCACCAGGGCGTCCAGGTCGGGTCGGCGCACCGGCGGCGGGTCGAGCACCACCCAGGGCGCCCGCCAGACCAGCACATCGTCCACGCCGGGCAGCAGCCGGGCCGCCTCCGCCCCGGCCGGCCCGGCCAGCACCGTCACCCGGTCACAGCCGGCCGCGATGGCCCGGATGGCCGGCCCGGCCAGCAGCACGTCCCCCGCGTTGTCCAGCCGGACGGCCAGGCCGTGCCTGCGCCGCGGCCGGCCCGGCGCGAAGTCCGGGGGAATGATCATCGCGTGCGACCGGCCCGCCCCGGTGGCCACACCGGCGCCATGGGCAGGTCGCCGGTGGCCATGCCGACAGCGGCGCCGAGGTCACCGGCCACCCGGACGCCGGCCAGTTCGGCCGCCCTGGTGGCCGGCTGCGGCACCAGGACGCCCCTGGTCCCCGCGGCCCTGGCCGCCGCCACGTCGGCCCCGATGTCCCCGATCATCACGCAATGCCGAGGGGCCACGCCGAGGTCGGCGGCGGCCTCGGCGACCAGGCCGGGGGCGGGCTTGCGGCAGGCGCAGCCGTCGCCGTCGCCGTGCGGGCACACCTTCACCACGTCGAACGGGCCGAGCAGTTCGGCCACCCGCGCGTTCACCGCCGCCGCGTCGGCCGCGCTGATCAGCCCGCGGGCGATGCCGGACTGGTTGGTGACCATCGCCACCCGCAGCCCGTGACGACGGGCGGCCGCGACCGCCGCGGCGGCCCCAGGCAGCGGCCGCACCAGGGCCGGGTCGCCGTTGTAGGGGACGTCCGCGATCAGTGTCCCGTCCCGGTCGAATAGCACGGCCCTGGCCGCGGGCCAGGACCGGGCCCGCCCGGCCGCCAGCCGGCCGGCCGCCAGTCGGCCGCGCAGCCAGTGCCAGCAGGCCAGCTCGGGTATCACCAGGCTGGTCGCGGTCATGACCGCGACCTCGCCGGCGGTCCTGGGCCCGGGCGCGATCCGGGCCGCGGCGAACTCGGCCGTGCCCGCCAGCGCCAGCGCGGCGGCGGCCGCCGCCAGCCGCGGCCGCCGCGCCGCCGCGAACCCCGCCGCGGCCAGCGCCGCCACGGTGATCACCGCGTGCCGGGGGCGACGGCCGACAGTGGCCCCGGCCCGCCGCGGCCAGCCGCGGCCGTGCAGCACCCCCATCAGCGCGTCGTCGGCGTTCCCGGCCTGGCTGCGCACGCTGATCCAGGGCGAGGCCGGCCGCACCGGATGCACCGTGCGCCGCCGGCCGCGGCGCAGCTCCCACCCGTCGGCCAGCAGCCGCAGCGCCAGGTCGGCGTCTTCCCGGAAGGCCCGGGGGAACCGCTCGTCGAAGCCCCCCGACTCGGCCAGCGCCACCCGCCGGTAGGCCATGTCCGCGGTGGCCCACCTGGCCCCGGCCAGGCCCATGGTGACCCGCTCCCAGTCAGTGGGCCGGCGTCCCGCTGGCGCGGGGACCTCGATCCGGCCCTGCACGCCCGCCACCCAGTCCGGCAGGCCGGAAAGATCCGCCTCGAGCCGCTCACGCCAGTCTGGGCCCACCCGCACGTCGTCGTCGAGAAAGGCCACCCACGGCGTCCCAGTCTGCTGCCAGCCCGCGTTGCGCGCGGCGGCCGGTCCCACTCCGCCCGTCGTCACGACGCGGACCGGCCACGGCGCGAGCCGGTCCCAGGCGCAGTCGTTCATGGCCAAAAATGGGTCGCCCATGGCCGCGCCGGGGCGGTCGTCCACGATCACCACCTGCTCGGGCGGCGGCCCGCAGGCGCCGGCCAGCGCCTCCAGGCAGGCGGCCAGGGCGGGCCGGCCCAGCGTCGGAATCACCACCGAATACGAGATCACGAGCGCCTCAGCAGGAACGGGCCGATGACCAGCGCGTCGATGGGCGTGGCGCCGAAGCACTCCAGCGCGTCCCTGATGTCGTCCACCATCGGCCGCCCGGCGGTGTTGAGGCTGGTGTTGACCAGCACCGGCAGGCCGGTGCGCTGCTCGAACGAGATCAGCAGGGCGGCCAGCAGCGGCTGCGTGTCCGGATCCACGGTCTGCACCCGCGCGGTGCCGTCCACGTGCACGACGGCGGGGATGCGGTCCTGCCAGCCGGCCGCGACGTCGTGCACGAAGAGCATGTACGGGCTGGGCAGCGGCCCGCGGCTGAAGATCGCGGCGGCCCGGTCGGCCAGCACCATGGGCGCGACCGGGCGGAACTTCTCCCGGCCTTTGACGTCGTTGAGCCGGTCCAGGTTACCGCGGTGGCCGGGATGGGCCAGCAGCGAACGGCAGCCCAGGGCCCGCGGCCCGTACTCGCTGCGGCCCTGGAACCAGGCGACGATGCCGTCCTGGGCCAGCACCCCGGCCACTTCGCCGGCCAGGTCCCGCGGGCGCTCGTAACGCAGCCGGGCCGTGCGCAGCGCCGCCTCGATCTCGGCCTCGGTGAAGCCACGGCCGAGATCCGCGCCAGTCATCGACCAGGCCAGATCCCTCTCCACCGCGGCCAGGTGCAGCGCGGCGCCCAGCGCGGTGCCGGCGTCACCCGCGGCCGGCTGCACCCAGACGCGCTGGAACGGCCCGCGCTCGGCCAGCACGGTGTTGGCCACGCAGTTCAGCGCCGTGCCGCCGGCCATGGCCAGCAGGCGGTCGCCGGTGCGGGCGTGCAGTTCACCCGCCAAGGCGAGCAGCACCTCCTCCAGCCGCCGCTGGATGCTGGCGGCCAGGTCGGCGTGGGCCTCGGTCAGGTCCTCGCCGGGGGAGCGGGCCGGGGCCAGCTCCGCCCAGTCCACCGGGTCGGTGCGGAAGCCGCCGCCCGGCACCGGCCGGATCTGCTCCCGCACCTGGTCCAGGAACCGGGGCTTGCCGTAGGAGGCCAGCGCCATCACCTTGTACTCGTCGCTGGATCGCAAAAACCCCAGGTGCTGGGTCAGATCCTCGTACATCAGGCCCAGCGAGTGCGGCAGCGGCTGGGTGCCCAGGACCTCGAGCCGCCGCGCCTGGTAGCGGCCGGTCAGGCAGGAATCCCGTTCCCCCCGGCCGTCGCAGACCAGCACGCTGCAGTTCTCGCCGGGTACGGCGAGCCCGGCCGACGCGGCGTGCGCCACGTGGTGGGGCACGAACCGGGCCCGGCCCGGGTCCAGGCCGGGCAGTTCCTCGGCCAGGAACGACGGCGCCTGCGTGGCGTAGACGGTGCGCAGATGATCCCAGGGGTCGTGCAGTCCCATCTCCTCGGGCGGGCGCGCCAGAGCCGGGTCGTAGGAGAAGCCGATGAGATCGATGTCGGCGGGTTCGAGGCCGCCCTGCCGCAGGCACCAGCGGGCCGCGGCAGCCGGCTGCTCCCAGGCGGAGAACGGCACCGGCCGCTTGCCGTGCTTGCGCCGGCTGAACCGCTCCTCCTCCGCCGCGGCCACCACCTTGCCGTCGACCACGAGCGCCGCGGCCGGATCGTGGAACACGGAGTTGATCCCCAGGACGCGCATGCGCTGCCTCTCTCACCGGCCGGCCGGGCCGTCCTGCTCCCCCGGCAGCCGCCGGTCAAACGTGACGTTTCGCAGTCCGGTTCGGCCCGATGTTTCACCGCCGCGGAACTGGTTAGTGAGGGCGCCCGCACGCCGCCGAACCGGGGGAGTCGTCCGTTGAAGATCGAGCTGATTTCCGAGCACGCCAGCCCGCTCGCGGCCCTGGGCGGTGCCGACGCCGGCGGCCAGAACGTGCACGTGGCGGCCCTCGCCACCGAGCTTGGCCGCCGCGGGCACGAGGTGACGGTGTGCACCCGCCGCGACGCCGCGGACCTCCCCGACCAGGTGCCGCTGGCGCCCGGCGTGACGGTCGAGCATGTGCCGGCCGGACCGCCCCGGCCGGTGCCCAAGGACGAGCTGCCCGGGCACATGACGGCCTTCGCGCGATGGCTGGAGCAGCGCTGGGCCATCCAGCGGCCCGACCTCGTGCACGCCCACTTCTGGATGAGTGGGGCGGCCGCCATCCGGGCGGCCCGGCGCCACCGGGTCCCGGTGGTGCTGACCTACCACGCCCTGGGCCTGGTCAAGCGCCGCCACCAGGGCCTGGCCGACACCAGCCCGCCGGAGCGGATCGGGGTGGAGGCGGCCCTCGCCCGGCGGGTCAGCGCGATCATCGCCACCTGCACCGACGAGGTGGCTGAACTCGCGGCCTACGACGCCAGGGCGGACCGCGTCTACGTGGTGCCCTGCGGTGTGGACGTGGCTCACTTCCACCCCGGAGGGCCGGGACAGCCTGCCGGGCCGGACGGGCGGCCCGGCTGCGTGGTCACCCTGGGCCGCCTGGTGCCGCGCAAGGGCGTGGACACGATGATCGCGGCCCTGGCGGGCGTGCCGGACGCGGAACTTGTGGTGGCCGGGGGGCCGCCCCAGGCCCAGCTCGACGACGAGCCGGAAGTGTGGCGGCTGCGCAAGGTGGCCGCCGAGACCGGGGTGGCCAGCCGGGTCACGTTCACCGGCCGGGTGGCCCATGAGGACGTGCCCGCGCTGCTGAGGTCGGCCGACGTGATCGTGTCCGTGCCCAGCTACGAGCCGTTCGGCATCGTGCCGCTGGAGGCCATGGCCTGCGGTGTCCCCATCGTCGCCTCGGCGGTGGGCGGCCACCTGGACACCGTGGCCGACGGCGTCACCGGGCTGCTGACACCGCCGGGCGATCCGCAGGCCCTGGCCCAGCGCCTGCGCGTCCTGCTGGACCATCCGGCCCGCCGCCGCGGCCTCGGCGCGGCCGGGGTGGCCCGGGTGCGGACGCGGTACACCTGGGCGCAGGTCGCGGCCGAGACCGAAGCGGTGTACACCGCCGTGCGGTCGGCCCGGCCGGCGGCCACGGTGGGGCAGCTGGGCGGGCAGCCATGGTGAAGGGCGGACCGCTGGTCGTCGTGGGTGACTCGCTGCTCGACGTGGACATCGAGGGCACCGCCGGACGGCTGGCGCCAGACGCCCCGGTCCCGGTCGTGGACTGCCAGCGCGAGCGGCACCGGGCCGGCGGGGCCGGGCTGGCCGCCATCCTGGCCTCCGGCCAGCCCGGCCCTGGGGTAGTGCTGATCACCGCGCTGGCCGATGACCCCCAGGGTGCCCGCCTGCGCGCCTTGCTGGACCGGCACGTCGAAGTGCTGCCGGTCCCGCTGCGGGGTGGCACGCCCTGCAAGATCAGGGTGACCGCGTCCGGCCAGCCGCTGGTCCGCCTAGACGCCGGGGACGGCCGCGCCGCGCCTGGCCCGGTGGATGCCGCGGTGGACCGTGTGCTGCGGCAGGCAGGCGCGATCCTGGTCGCCGACTACGGCCGTGGCCTGACCGCCCACCTCGGCCTGCGGGCCCGGCTGGCGGAACTGCCCGCCGGGATCCCGGTCGTGTGGGACCCGCATCCCCGGGGCCAGCCGCCGGTGCCGGGCATCAGGCTCGCCACTCCCAGCCAGGCCGAAGCGCGCAGCCTGGCTGCCGCGCTGCCCGCTCAGGCCGACCAGCCGCCGCCACGCGATCCGCTCGGCCAGGCCGCCCACGATGCCGCCGGGCTCGGCCGGGCCTGGGGGGCGGCCGTCGCGGTCACCCTAGGGCGTCACGGCGCCCTGCTGTCCACCGGCGACGACGTCCCGTTTCTGGCCCCGCCCCCCGAAGGCCCGGCCGCGGGTTTGCCCGACACCTGCGGGGCGGGTGACTGCTTCGCCGCCACGGCCGCGCAGGTGCTGCGCGGCGGCGGGCTGCTCACCGAGGCGGTGACCGAAGCGGTCCGCCGCGCCTGTGAGTTCGTCGGCCTGGGCGGCGCCTCCGCTGTCCCCGGCCGCACCATTCCCTCGGGCACCGGTCCCTCGGGCACCGGATCTCATAATGAACGGCTGCGCCCGGCTGAAGACGCCTGGGGTGTCGCCGCCCACGTCAAAGACCACGGCGGCCGGGTCGTGGCCACCGGCGGCTGCTTCGACCTGCTGCATGCTGGGCACGTCCAACTGCTCCGCCAGGCCCGCCGACTGGGCGACGCCCTGATCGTCTGCCTCAACTCGGACTCCTCCGTGCGGGCGCTCAAGGGCCCGGGCCGTCCGCTGGTCGGCGCGGCCGACCGGGCCAGGGTGCTGACCGCGCTGGAGTGCGTGGATGCTGTCCTGGTCTTCGACGAGCCCACGCCGTCGGCGGTGCTGGGACGGCTCCGTCCCGACCTGTGGGTCAAGGGCAGCGACTACACCCAAGCCGGGCTGGCCGAAGTGGCCGTGGTCCGCGGGTACGGCGGCGAAGTCATGCTGCTGCCCTACACCGGCCGACACTCGACCAGCCAGATCATGGCCGCGGCCGCGGCGGTCAGCTCAGAGTGGGTGCCTGGCCCAGCGGCGGTTCTGGGAAGCGAGGTCCTGGGCGGAGGCACTCAGGGCTGACAGCCGGTTCGCGTCATAAGGGCGCTGAGCGGCCAGCCGGGAGAAGGTGGCGGCCAAGTGATCATTGGCGCTGGCCGCCCTGGTGGCCGTTTCGCGGATGCTGGTGAAGACCTCGGTCATCCTGGCGCGGGCTAGCTGCGCCTGCTGCGCGAGTTCTTCGCTGGGGTCACACATCGTGTCCTCTTGGCGGGATCGTTCCAGGTTCAGGCCGGTCAGACGCAGCGTCCGGGCCGCGGCCGGGCTGAGGGAGCGGACGATGACCGGGCAGCTAGGCGGCACGGCGCCGGTGAGCGCCGCCAGCGCCCTAGCGCCGGCGCAATCGAGGAAGTCCAGCTCGGCCAGGTCCAGCACGAGCCGCTCGGCCTGCCTGACCAGGTCGCCCGTGGCCTCGGTGGCCTGGGTCCGGAAACCGTCTACCGTGGTGATGTCCAGACTGCCGGTGACGGTCAGCGCGCAGACCGGCCCCTCCCAGACTGCCGTGACCACCAGGGCTGGCGGATCTAGAGTTGGCGGATCCAGGGTTGGCGGATCCAGGTCGGAGCGCGCAGGCAGGACCACTCCACGGGCGTCCGCTCTCATGGTGAGAACACGGGCCGGGACGCCGCTCTCGATCAGTCCCGCCAGGCCGGTGAGCTGCAGCAGCCGCCGTACCGCCAGGGCCGGGTTCTGGATTGTGAGCCGGTGGCCCGCGGGCATCGACTGCGCCGCACCGGCGATGGCCCGCGCGGCGGCGCAGTCAAGAAAGTCGGCTTGGCTCAGGTCGAGCACGACATGACTGGGTCGTTTGCCCAGCGTCAGGGCGAGCATCTCGTCCAGCGTTGACGCGGTGGTGATGTCCAGGTCGCCGACCACAGAAACCTCGGCGGCCTCGCCATGGAACCCTAGTTCCACCACAAGCAGGGGTTCTCCTGGCACTGCTTTTTCTGGCAGTGGTTCCTCCGAAATGGCCAACACTCCCCGGCTGCGCATCAGGACTCGGCTGGACTAGCCGAGTGCGTCTGCGGCCGTGTCCTGATCGCGTTAGCCGCAGTTACCGCGTATGCGAACGTGTGCAGAGCCGCTGTGCCGACCCGGATGGCCACGCCCTTCCGCAGGGGCCGCCAGATTTCATCATGGCAGTCCGGGCGCGGCCAGGCAACGAGAGCAGTCCCTTATACGGGGATACGAGAGGAATCTCGCAGTGCCGGTCCGCCGTCAGCAGGAGCCGTCCCGACGCCTCAGGGCCAGGGAAATGTGCGCCGCGAGTTCGGTGAACAGTCCCGCGTCGGCGAGAGAGAAGCCGCGGCGGCCATCGCGCCGGATCACCGTCAGAACGCCCGCCACGGTGCCGGCGCTGCCGGGCAGGGCCACGCTGATCAGCGACTCTGCCCGGGCGGCGGCCAGGACGGGAACGCCGGAAGGGGTGCGGCCAAACGCCTCTTCGTCCTCGACCGGATCCAGCACGACGGGCCCCTTCCCGGCGACGACGTCGCGGATCACCGGGCACTCGGGCTGTACGGTGGTGAGCGGCCCGCGAGGCCCCGCGACCGCGTGCCGATTGGGCTTGCCGTTCGTGACCAGGTCGATGATCGCCCAGTCGGCCTGTTCGGCGATGAGCAACTGAGCCACCTCCGGGAGCAGGCCGGGATCGCCGGCGCGGCTCAGCAGCAGCTTGGTCACCTGGCTCATCAGCTCGAGCCGCAGCGCCCCGTCTACCATGGCGGTCACTTGTGCCGCCCGCGGGAAGACGGGCGGTACCGGTTCCCCGGCCAGAAGGGGCGCCCAGGCCGCCGCCAGCAGCGCCGGGTGACTGCTATCCGCGCCGGTCAGTCGGGACACCGCCAACTGGACGTCCAGCGGGTGCCCGCGCCCGGTGAACTTGATGCCGAGCACTGCGGGCCGGCCGGTATGCAGCACAGCGTGCAGGTGACTGCGAAAGGCGGCCCGGGCCGCCATGTCAATGAATACGGGCATCGGCTTGCCGGCCAGAAATTCCAGCGGAGTCCCGGTCAGGGCCGCGGCCCGCGGATTCGCCTGCCGCACGGTGCCGGTGGCGTCCAGGATGAACAGCGCGAATGGAGCGTACCGGAATACCTGCCGCATCAGCACGCGGTCCCGCTCGTGGCGGGCCGAGCGGTGGGCGATCTGATCGCTGGTGGTCTCCAGTTGCTCGTGACAGACCCGCAGCTCTTCCTCGGCCGTCTCCAGTTCGAGCAGCGCGGCGGCCAGCAGTTCCGCCTCGGTGTCCTCCGGGGTGCGGCTGGACGAGCGCAGCCCGGCCAGCCTGCTGCTGAAAGCATCCAGTTGGTGGCCGAAGGTGCGCATGTCGAGTGGGGTGGTCATAAGGGTCCAGTCATCCGGTCTCTGGTGTCCAGTCAAGCACCTCTTCACTGTAAGCGGCTTCCGGCCGGTGAGCTCTACCCGCTTACCATGGGAACGTGACAGCCAGCGACGTAGCCTTGGCGATGGCCCGGGCCGAGCATGCCCCCGGGCTGTCGGCCGAGCACCTGCTGCACGAGCTGACCACGGTGGCCGCCCGGATGCTGCCCGGGTGCTGCGGCGCCTCGATATCCATCTGGGCGCAGGACCGGGTGGTCCGGTCGGTGTTCTCCCACACCGATCTGGCCGCGCTCCGGCGTCTGCCCCGGCCGGCCGCGGAGGACCCGGAACGGCATGCGCTGGACCACGCCGAGGCGGTGAGCATCCCAGACACGCTGGCCCCGGGCTGGTGGACCGGCTTCTCGGCCGCCGCGGCCCTCCTCGGTATCCGGTCGCTGGCGATCTGGCCGGTGCCCGGCGGTCCGTGCGCGGCCTTCGGTTTCTACGCCGCCTCACCCGGTGCCTTCGACGATGCCACCCTGACCATCATCACCGCGCAGGCCGGCGTGGTGCTCCGGGACGCCGAGTACCACGACCAGTTGCTCAGCGACGCGCACCGGCTGCGGACCAGCCTGCGTTCTCACACCGTCATCGACCAGGCTATCGGGATCATCATGGCGGAGCGGCGATGCACCCCGGCCGACGCCTTTGCCAGCCTGCAGGGACTCTCCCAGACCGACAACGTGCGGCTGGCTGACCTGGCCGCAAAGCTGGTCGCCCAGCGCTCGCTCCGCTGATGGCCCGGCTGTCAGTCGTCCGTGACCTGGTTCACCACCAGGATGGCGCCCTTGACGTCCTGCTCGACGTCGTCGTCAAGGAGCAGGCAGCACTCGACCTCCAAGCGTACGGTCCGGCCGCGGCGGTTCACCGCCTCGAGAGCCACCCGCTTGGTGCCGCGTTCCTTGGCCTGGAACATGTCCTTGAGCAGGGGGGCGATGTCCTGCATGGGCAGGCCGATATCCAGGCTGAGCAGCGGGCGGCCCTCGGCCTCGTCCGGGCGGATGCCCCACATCTCCTCCGCTCCCGGTCCCCAGACCTGCACGCTCAGGTCGGTGCCGATCACGATGACCGTGCTGCCCAGGCTGCGCAGCACGGAGCCGAGAAAGGAGTTGGCCGCGTCCAGCTCGTCGGTGCGCAGCCGTAGCGCGTCGTTGATCTCCTGCAGTTCGTCGTTGGTGGACTGGAGCTCCTCGTTCATCGTCTCCAGTTCCTCGTTGGTGGACTGGAGTTCCTCGTTGGTCGTCTCCAGTTCCTCGTTGGTGGACTGGAGTTCCTCGTTGGTCGTCTCCAGTTCCTCGTTCAGCGACTGCAACTCCTCGTACGCCCGCTCCAGTTCGTGGTTGGAGTGCTCGAGCTCGTCGCGCAGTCGGCGGTATCTGGTGACGTCGACGAAGTTGATGCCGACCCCGGTCAGGTCACCGGCCATACCGAACAGCGGCACTACGTGCACGTCGAAAACCTCGGCATCCTGTGCGGCAGGCCGGTGCCAGAGGATGTCGTTGAGTTCCACCCGGCGCTGTTCCCGCCTGACCCGCTCGATGACCGAGCGCAATTCGACCGGCCGGTAGGAGATCTCCAGGTCATGGAAGGGCCGTCCGGTGTCGCGGGGATGCAGGCCGAACAGTACTTCGGCCTTGTGATTGGCCACCGCCAGCGTCCCGGCTAGGTCGATGGCGAGCTGGGCCACCGGTCCCGCGGTCAGTGCCGCGCCTTCCAGCCGGCTGGCATGTGGGGTGGGTTCGGTGTACTCGGCCCAGGCCGACCGGGGCGGAATGCCTGACACCGCGCTGGGCAGCTTGCGGAACAACCGCTTGCGCAGGTCCACCGGCTCGAACCGGTCGCTAGGGTTCAGCAGCATCTCTGCCTTGCCCAGAAACAGGAACCCCCGCTCGGACAGCGCGAAGTGGAAGCGCCTGATGATGTCCGCCTGGGTCTCCGCGTTGAAGTACATCAGGGTGTTCCTGGCCACCAGCAGGTCCACGCGGGAGATGGGGGCGTCATGGGTCAGGTCGTTGCGGCCGAAGATGACCTGGCGGCGCAGATCCCGGCGGAAGGTATGCTGCTGGCCGTTCGGTTCGAAGTAGGTCTTGCAGTACTCCTCGGGCATGTCCGCGAGCTGCTTGTCGGTGAACGTGCCGGCCCGGGCCTGCTGCAGGGCGTCCTCGTCCAGGTCGGTGGCGTAAATCTTGACGCGCTCCAGGAACGCCTCCGTGCCCAGCGCCTCGGCCAGGATAATGGCCAGCGTGTAGGCCTCCTCGCCGGTGGCGCAACCCGCGCTCCACAGCCGCAACGGGCGGTTGGGTGGCTTGGCGGCCAGCAGTTCAGGCAGAATCTTTTCCCGCAGCTCGTGCCAGGCGGGAGAATCGCGGAAAAAACTGGTGACGTTGATCAGCAGGCTGTCGAAGAGCTGAGTGAACTCGTCCGGCTCCAGCTCGAGGTAGTCCCGGTACTCCGCGAACGTCTGCAGCGACAGGGCGTCCATCCGCCGCCGGGCCCGGCGCATCAGCGTGGTCGGCTTGTACCCGGTGAGATCGAAACCGCGGGTTTCCTTGAGCATGAGCAGCAGGTCGTCGAAATCCTGCCGGTTGTCATCCACCACCATCGAACCTCAATGTCAGAGCCGGCCCCAGGTCAGCGCCGGTCAGGTTTCGTCGTCCTGATTTTGCGAGACCCCGGCCCGCTCGAGCAGGCCGCGGATGGTGACCAGCGCGTCCCCCGCCTGGCGGGCGGCTTCCCGGAACCCGGCGGCGGAGTGCAAGTGACCGCGCTTGTCTGCCTCGTCGGCCATGTGCTGGGTGAGCCGGTTCCGTTCGTCCAGCCGTAGTGTCGCCACCCATAGGGCCTGCTCGACGGCGGCGGCGTGCCCGTTCAGGAGGCTGGCCGGAGACCAGCCATGACCGACCCGGCACTCGTACCGGCCTGGTCGCACCGCTGTCGAATAGTGCAGCGGTCCCCCGCACTCGGGGCAGGTCAGGCCGCTCCATTCACCGGGCGGCCGGGACGCGGCCGGTCCCGATTCGGTCACGATGCCGGGCAGGTGCGAAGGATCAGTTGGGTTCGCCGGGTTCGCCGGGTTGTTCCTGGGACTGGCCACGCTTTCCTGGCTCTCCCGCACGATCAGGCCGGCGATCTCCGGAACCGATAGCACCTTGGGATGCTGGGTGGCGGCCAGGGCCGCCCTCGGCATGCCCGGGTAGGCAGACTCGGCGGGGTCTTGCACGGCGATCAGGCCGCCGCACCGTTCCACCACCGCGGCCCCCGTCGCGCCGTCGTCGAGCGTGCCACTGAGCACCACGGCCAGCACCCGCATCCCGCAAGCGTCTGCCGCGCTGGAGAACAACGGGTCGGCGGCCGGACGATGGCCGTTCTGGCGTGGCCCGTGCGACAACTTGACGCGGCCGTCCTCGATGAGCAGGTGGCAGTCGGGCGGCGCCACATATACATGGCCGGGACGGATGTCTTCTCCGTCCTTGGCCGCACTGGCCGACAGCGGGCCGGACCGGTTCAGGACGTTCGCCAGGGCACCCCCGCTGCTGGGCGGGATGTGCAGCACGACGAGAAGCGAGGCGGGCAAATTCCCGGGCAGCCGGGACAGCAGATCCCGCAAGGCCTCGATGCCTCCCGCCGAGGCGGCGACCACCACCATGTCGCGGCGTTGTGCGGTATTCACCAAGTTCTCCTGCCCGTTCAGTCCGCGCCCAACCGCACATCGGGTGCCGCGGCCCCATCGGTGAGGTGGGCACCGGCGGACCGGTCCACTTCGGCGAGCTGACGGTGCCGCTCGGCCTGCTCCTCGTAGCGGGCGGCATTCCCCACTCCGGTCAGGGCAAGCTCATCGTAGAGGTCGGCCAGCCTATCGTGCACCTCGGCCGAGTGCAGGTACGCGGCCGAGGCGAGCCGGGTGGCCTCGACCGCGTGCGCCCTGGCCTGGCTGGCCCACGCTGCGGCCCGCGCCAGCCGCTCGCGCTCTGGCACGAGAACGGCCCCCGGGCTGGACATCTCGTGATTGCGGATGCGCAGCTCGCTGAGCCGGTCCGAGATCTCCGCTAGCCGCCTGCGCACACGCAGGTCGAGGGGGTCATTGTGGCTCACAGCTCAACCGTGCCTCTCTGGCCGGCTGTTCTGTGGCCGGTGGGATCGGGGCTGCTGCTACGTACTTTCGCATTCACCTGGCCACGGCACAACCCTGAGCCCGGGTTCATAGCTGCCGGCGGATGCCCGGCTCGCTCTCGGCCTGCTCGATTTGGTGTCCGAGGTCGCCTTCGATGGACGTGCGGGCCCGGCCGCGCCGCCCCAGCGGCAGTATCGTCCGCTGCGCGCCGTCCTCAAGCAGCAACGCCAGCGCGCCGTAGAGGCAGAACGCCACCAGCGGTACCCCGAGCCAGCCGGAGACCTTCTCAAGCGTTGTCCCGCCCACCGCGGCCTGGTAAAGGCCGGTCAGCACGAACCGGCACGACCCGGCGAGCAGCAGCACCCCGAATAGCGGCTTGGACCGCAGCGCTCCGGCCGACAGCACCAGCATCATGGTGGCCAGCGTGAGCAGGAAGATGCCCAGTGAGGTGCTGGTCGCGCCGGCGGGCGTGCGCAGCACGGTCAGCGCGGTCGCCACCCAGGTGGCCCCGAGCGTGCTGAGCGCGGTGGCGGCGCCGCTGTCGCGGGCCAGGAACGCGAACACCCCGGCCAGCAGTTCCAGCGGGGCCACGAACGCCAGCACCATCACCATCAGCGCGCTGCCCTGGGCCAGCGGCACCCACTGCAACTCCAGCGCGGTGAGCAAGATGGTGCCGGTGCCGAAGGCCAGGAACCCGAGTGGGAGAGGGCTGGCCACCGGCCGCAGCACGATCCTCGTGATGGCTTCCGGCGCTAGCTCGCCGCGCTCCTTGGGTGACATCATCATCTTCCGCGCTCGGCTCGCTGAGCGCTGGCCCGGGCCTGTGGGTGGCCGGCCCGGGCGGCTGCTTCCCGTTCGGCTTCGGCGTCGACTGCCGCACCCAGGAGCACATCCAGGCCCGTCTCCAGCGCGGCCATGCCGCCGGAGGCGCTCCACACGGCTACCACCACGCCGATGATCAGCGCGGTCAGCGAGGCACCGTGCGACCAGTGCGTGGCCGAATCCACCGCCTGGACGAACACCGAGGAAGCCCCCGGTGGCAGGGCCTTGTTGAGGCCACTGACCCAGGTCTGGACGGTGCTGGCGCCGATGTGCACCACCGTGACCAGGCCCAGCAGGGCGATCAAGGCGGGGAACAGGGCCAGGAACCAGTGGTAGGCCAGGGCCGCCGAGGTCATCGTGCAGCGGTCGGATACGAACTCCTTGCCGCTGCGCTTGAGGGTGTGCCGCCATCCGGTCTGCCCCAGCTCTAACGGGTTATCCGGGCCGCCGGGCACCTTGTGTGGCGGCGGAATTTCCTGTCCGGGCGGAGCACGGTCCGCACCGATGTCCCTGCCGCGGTCAGCTCGGGCCATGTCGTCTCACTTTCGTCGGGCATTGGTCGGCTTTCAACCCTGGCCGGCCCGGCTACCCGCCACCGCACCCTCCATGCGCGCCCAGTTTGACGGTTTTCGCGGCGGGTAGCGCCCGGCCATCAAGCCGACCGCGGAGAGGTCACTCATGGCCCGTATTCCCTTGCCGGATCCTGTCGTCCGCCATCCTGATCCCTTGCAAGCCGATGCCGCCGCCCTCGAGCGCGGCCTGCGGCGGCAGGTCGACGGCGAGGTCCGGTTCGATCCGGGCAGCCGCGCCACCTACAGCACGGATGCCTCGAACTACCGCCAGGTGCCGATCGGCGTGGTCGTCCCGCGCAGCGTCGAGGCGGGTGCGGCCACGGTCAGGGTGTGCCGCGAGCACGGCGCGCCCGTGGTCTCCCGGGGCGGCGGCACCAGCCTGGCCGGGCAGGCCTGCAACGCTGCGGTGGTCATCGACTGGTCCAAGTACTGCCACGGCGTGGTCTCGGTCGACCCGGCCACACGCACCTGCGTGGTCGAGCCCGGCATCGTGCTGGACGAACTCAACCGCCAACTGGCGCCGCACCGGCTGATGTTCGGCCCGCGTCCGGCCACCCACGACCACTGCACGCTGGGCGGCATGATCGGCAACAATTCCTGCGGGGCGACGGCGCAGGCCTACGGCAAGACCGTGGACAACGTCGTCCGGCTGGAGGTGCTGACCTACGGCGGCGAGCGGTTCTGGGCCGGGCCAACCGGCGACGAGCAGTACGCCGCCATCCAGTCCGCGGGCGGCCGGCGTGCCGGCATCTACCGGGAGCTGCGGGAACTAGCCGAGGCGCAGGCCGAGGAGATCCAGCGGCGCTACCCGCGCATCCCGCGCCGGGTGTCCGGCTACAACCTCGACTCGCTGCTCCCGCAGAACGGCTTCGACGTCGGCCAGGCCCTCGTCGGCAGCGAGAGCACGCTGGTGACGATCCTGCGCGCCGAGCTGAGCCTGGTCCCGGTGCCCGCGGCCCGCACCCTGGTGGTGCTCGGCTACCCCGATATCGCCGCCGCGGCCGACGCGGTGCCCGTCATCGCGCCCCATGACCCCGAGCAGCTCGAAGGCGTGGACAGCCGCCTGGTCACCTTCGAGCGGGAGCGGCGGATGAACCCCAAGGGCCTGCACCTGCTGCCCGAGGGTCACGGCTGGCTCATGGTCATCTTCGCCGGGGACTCCAGAGCGGAGACCGACGCGAAGGCGCAGGCCCTGATCGGCGAACTGCGCGCCGCCGGGCACCCGCCGAGCGTCAAACTCTACGACGACGCCGAGCACGAAGCCGAACTCGCCGATGTCCGCGAGGTGGCGCTCGGCGCCACCGCCCGGGTACCCGACATGCCCGCCACCTGGGAGGGCTGGGAAGACTCCGCCGTGCCACCCGAACGGCTCGGCGACTACCTGCGTGACCTGGGCAAACTGTACAACGAGTTCGGGTACGCGGGCTCGGCCCTGTACGGCCACTTCGGTCACGGCTGCGTGCACACCCGGATCCCCTTCGACCTGGTCACCTCCGGCGGCATCGCGGCGTTCCGTCGGTTCATCGAGCGCGCGGCCGATCTGGTGGTGTCCTACGGCGGGTCGTTCTCCGGCGAACACGGTGACGGACAGTCGCGGGGCGAATTGCTGCCCAGGATGTTCGGCGCGGAGATCGTGCGGGCGTTCGGGCAGTTCAAGGCGATCTTCGACCCGGGCAACCGGATGAACCCCGGCAAGGTCGTGGCCCCGTACCGGATCGATGAGAACCTGCGGCTCGGGACGTCCTGGGCCCCGCGCGACTACGACACCTACTTCCGCTACCCCGATGACGACGGCCGGTTCGACCGGGCCGTCATGCGGTGTGTGGGGGTGGGCAAGTGCCGACGCGACCACGGGGGCGTGATGTGCCCCTCCTACATGGCCACCAGGGAGGAGGAACACTCCACCCGGGGCCGCAGCAGGCTGCTGTTCGAGATGCTGGAGGGCCACGCCGATTCCCCGGTCACCGCCGGCTGGCGGTCCACCGAGGTCCGGGACGCCCTCGACCTGTGCCTGGCCTGCAAGGGCTGCAAGCGGGACTGCCCGGCCGGGGTGGACATGGCCACCATGAAAGCCGAGTTCCTGGCCCACCACTACCAGGGCAGGCTCCGGCCGCGGGCGCACTACTCGATGGGCTGGCTGCCCGCCTTCGCCCGGCTCGCGTCCCGGACGCCCGGCCTGGTCAACGCCGTTAGCCAGGCCCCGGTGCTGCGCGCGGCCCTCACCGCGGCGGGCGGTCTGGACCGCCGCCGCCGGGTGCCGCTGTTCGCGGCCCAGACCCTGCAGGGCTGGCACGCCGGGCACGACCCAGGGACGGCCGGCCTGCGTGGCGAGGTCGTGCTGTGGCCGGACACGTTCACCAACCACTTCGCCCCCGCGATCGGGATCGCCGCCGTGCGGGTCCTGGAGGCGGCCGGCTGGCGGGTCACCGTGCCGGCCCAGCCCCCGTCCAGCCAGCCACTGTGCTGTGGCCTGACCTGGATCTCCACCGGCCAGCTGGCCACCGCCCGGCGGGTGCTGCGTCGCACCGTGCACACCCTCGCGCCCTACCTGCGGCGCGGCGCCAAGATCGTCGGGCTGGAGCCGAGCTGCACCGCGGTGTTCCGCTCCGACGCCCGCGAGCTGATGCCCGGCGACCGCGACGTCCAGCGGCTGCGGGAGCAGACCGTCACCCTGGCCGAACTGCTCCGCCACCACACCGAGGGCTGGCAGCCACCCCGCCTCAGCGGGCAGGCCATCGCCCAGACCCACTGCCACCAGCACGCCATCATGGGCTACGACGACGATCAGGCCCTGCTGGGCGACGCCGGGCTCGACCTCGACGTGCTGGACTCCGGATGCTGCGGTCTGGCCGGCAACTTCGGTTTCGAAGCCGGCCACTACGACGTCTCCATGGCCTGCGCCGAACGCGCCCTGCTTCCCGCCATCCATGAAGCGCCCCTGGACGTCCTTGTGCTGGCCGACGGCTTCAGCTGCCGCACCCAGATCGAGCAGGCCAGCACCGGCCACACCCCGGTCCACCTGGCCGAAGTGCTGGCCGCCGGGCTAGACGGCGAGCCGGTCCACCCCCAGCGGCCCGCCCCGCCCACCCCCGGCGACTACGCCCGCATCACCGCGATCGCCGCCGGAGCCGGAGCGGTCGCCGCCGGAGCCGCGATCGCCGCCAGGCACCGCCGGAGCTAGCCAGCCAGCCGGGCACTCAGGGAGGCGGTACTTCAGTGATGGCGGACTTCCCCTGGGCGGCCGCTTCCTGGTCCGCGGGCCAGCGTGCGCACCACTTCGGCCAGCCGCTGCGGCGCCTGGCTCGTCACGGTCTACTTGGTCAGCGCGTCGAATTCGGCCCGGACGATGGCGTAGCAGCTGCAGGTGGTCTTTTCCAGTCCGGCGCGGTCGGTGATGGTCAGCTGGCCACGCTGGTAGCGGACGAGCCCAGCCGCTTGCAGCACGCTGGCGGTCTGGGACACGGTCGGGCGCCGGGCGCCCAGCATCTGGCTGAGGAATTCGTGGGTGAGGGCGAATTGGTCCCGGCCGACCCGGTCGTGGGTGGTCAGCAACCAGCGGGCCGCCCGCTGGGCCAGCGGGTGGGTGCTGTTGCATACCACGTTCTGCGCGATCTGCACCATAGTGGCCTGGGTGAACCGGTTCAGCAGCCGGTGCAGCGCGCCGTCGTGGGTCAGCACGTCGGCCAGCTGGCCGGCAGGCAGCCGCGCCGCCGGGCCGGGAATCTGGCAGAACGCGGCGTGCGGGCTGGAGGACTGGCCCAGGAACACCGGCAGCCCGACCATGCCTTCCCGGCCGACGGTGGCCACCTCGACGACCGCCCGCCCGTCGGCCACCCCCACCAAGGAATACACCGACGAAATGGGGAAGTACAGGTCAGTGATCGGCTGGCCGGGGTCATACACCCGGTCGCGGATCACACTGTCAACCAGCTCGAGCCGGGGGACCAGTGCGGCAAATTCCGCGTCGGGCAGGGCGCCCAGGATGGCGTTGCCTTGCAGCCCCTCCTCGGCGACCATAATTGGGCTCCTCCCTTTCCTCGCCGCCGGGCTGCTACCCGGCAGCCTGCCCGGCATGCATCCATGGCACAGCCTTATGTCATCTTCCTGACCTACCAGATAGGCTGCGGGGTGTGTCAGCCAGCAGACCTACCGCGCAGCCGCCCGCCTTCGAGCTGGCCGTCGTTGTGGCTTCGCTGGGCGGCCTGCCGCCGGTCTCCACGCTGCTAGCGGGCCTGCCGGCCACTTTCCCTGTGCCACTGGTGGTGCTGCAGCACCGCCACCCCACCGGGCGGCCTGACGGCCTGGCCTGGCTGCTGGCCGCTCGTACCGCGCTGCCGGTCCGCACCGCCTGGGATGGCATGTCGCTGGATACCCTGGGCGTGACCGTCATCCCGCCCGGATCGGCCGCCGCGGTCAGTCCTGGTAGACGGTTGGGCCTGCAGCCGTCCACTGAGTGGACAGGCCCGGAGCGGACCGACGGCGACGCGCTGCTGGCCACCGCGGCCACCACCGCCGCGTCCGGTGGGGTTATCGCCGTCGTGCTGTCTGGGCGGATGCGCGACGGCAGCGCCGGTGTGCGGGCGGTCAAGCGGCACGGCGGCCGAGTCCTGGTCCAAGACCCCGCCACCGCCCGCGCTCCCGGCATGCCCACCAGCGCTATCGCCACCGGCTGCGCCGACTTCGTCCTGCCCGCGCAGCGGATGTCGGCCGCCCTCATCGCCCTGGCCATGGCGCCCGGCGGTGCCCAGCTGCTTACCGTCCCGCCACCGCACTGGGCCCAGGTCAGCGCCTAGCCGCCCTGCCGTGGCTGGCTGACTCGGCTGCGCCCGGTCGCCACCTCGGCCGCGTGCTGCCGCGTCAGGGCAGGCGGCCGCCGAGGCTCATCTCATTGCCATCCGCGTCGCGGTAGATCACCTTGGTCACGCCGCTGGTGGGCGACTCGCGCCGGTCGGGCTCGATGCCCCGCCGGGCGATCTCGGCGATCCGGTCCTCGAGGTCATCGACGAACGAAAGCACCAGGGCGTTCCCCGCCCGTTCGGGGTCCTGCACGATATAGACGTACCGATGCTCGGCCACCTCCCATACCGCCTCGATATTGTTCGGCAAGAACGAGGGCCGCCCACCGAAGAGCCGCTCGTACCAAGGCAACGCCGTGGCGTAATCGGTGACGGGGATACCGGCGAAGAGATCCACTGCCAGTCAGCCGGCCTGCAAGACGAAGAACAGGAAGCACAGGAAGGCTGAAGGGACGTCCGCGAGGAGTTCGGGGAACCGCTCACGGGCACCTGGTGCGGGCGGTGGCTCGCTGATGACGGATATCCGGAAACCGGCTGCGGTGAACGCGTCGGTCATGGCGTGCAGCGGCCGGGTCCAGAAGCTCATCAGGGCGGTGTGGCCGTCCATGATCCACTCTTCGGTACGGTTGGAGGTCGCGAAATAGTCGGTCTTGCGCCCGGCTGCGCGCTGCATGCGCCGCCCCACACACGCGATCCGTCCGTCCACGCGGCGATTGTCCCACACGGTGCAGTGTCGGCCATGCAGCCAGAGGTGGACAGCGGGGGAAGGACGACGGCGACGGGCCGCAGAACCCGCTGGAAACGTTCGCCGGGGAGCTGAAGGCGCAGCGGGAGGTAGCCGGGCGCAGGTTCCCCCACGTGTGAGGCGTGCTCAGGCTTCTTGCACCGCCCGGGCGACCGCGGGCACGAGGTCCTCGTCGAACACGTCCGGCACGATGTGCCGCGGGTCGAGGTCGCGGCCGGGCACCGCGTCGGCGATGGCCTGCGCGGCCGCGCGCTGGGCGGCCAGGCTGAGATCGCGGGCACCGCCGTCCAGCAGGCCACGGAAGATGCCAGGGAAGGCCAGCACGTTGTTGATCTGGTTCGGCTCGTCGCTGCGCCCGGTCGCCACCACAGCCGCGTGCTGGCGCGCCACCTTAGGGTCGACCTCCGGATCCGGGTTGGCCAGGGCGAAGACGATGGCGTCCGCGGCCATCGCGGCCACGTCCTGACCGCTGAGCAGACCGCCCGCGCTGACCCCGATGAAGACGTCCGCGTCCGCCAGGCCCTGGCTCAGGCCGCTGTCCGCCGAGCCGGGCTGGGTGTGGTCGGCCAGCCACTTCTTCTCCCGCTCGAGGCCATCCCGGTCCGGGTGCAACGGGCCCTGACTGTCGTAGACGGCGATGCTGGCCGCGCCCGCGTTCTGCAGCAGCCGGACGATGGCCGTGCCGGCCGCCCCCGCGCCGGATATCACAATGCGGACGTCGTCCATCTTCTTCGCGGTGACCCGCAGCGCGTTGATCAGCGCGCCCAGCACCACCACGGCGGTGCCGTGCTGATCGTCGTGGAAGACCGGCACGTCGAGACTGTCCCGTAGCTGCTGCTCCAGGTCGAAGCAGCGCGGCGCGGCCACGTCCTCCAGGCTGATTCCGCCGAAGCCGGGCGCGACGGCCCGGATAGCCTCCACCATCGCGGGGACCTCGCGGGGCTGCAGGCACAGTGGCCAGGCGTCTATCCCGGCGAACCGCTTGTACAGCGCGGCCTTGCCTTCCAGCACGGGCAGCGCGGCCAGCGGCCCGATGTCACCGAGGCCCAGCACCGCAGAGCCGTCGCTGACCACCGCGACGCAGTTGCCGCGGGCCGTGAGCCGCCGCGCGGCGGATGGGTCGTCCGCGACCTCGCGGCAGTCATCCGCCACGCCCGGGGTGTAGATCCGGGACAGGTCGGCCGTGTCATCGATCTTGGCGGTGGGAGTCACCGCGATACGGGACTGAGGCATGGCCGCGCCGCTACCCGCCTCCAGCCACCTCATGCTCGGTTCCGGCCAGTCGTGCCCCTTCCGGTTAGAGCGGCCCGCCGCGGGTAGCGCGACGCGGCGCCGCGCGGCAACCGGGCGGGCACGAATGCAGCGGAGGTAACCGTGATGGAAGGGACAGCGCGCCGGCCACTCGCCGTGGTCACCGGGGCTTCCAGTGGCATCGGCTACGAACTGGCCGCCCAGTTCGCCCAGGCCGGCTTCGACCTCATTGTGGCGGCCGAGAACCAGGACATCACGGCGGCTGCGGGATCTGTGCGCGAGTACGGAGCCGAGCACGCCGTCCAGGTCATGCCGGTCCAGGCCGACCTGGCGACCTTCGACGGCGTCGAGGTGCTCTGCGCGGCGGTGGCCGGGGCCGGGGTTCCGCCGGACGCCCTGGCGATCAACGCCGGCGTCGGGGTCAGCGGCGACTTCGTCAGGGAGAACGAGCTCGCCGACGAGCTGAGGCTGATCAACCTCAACGTCACCTCGGCGGTTCACCTGGCCAAGCGGGTGCTGCCGTCGATGACCGCCCAGGGCAGCGGCGGCGTGCTCTTCACGTCCTCGATCGCGGCCACCGCACCGGGCCCCTACCACGCGACGTACGCGGCCTCGAAGGCGTTCCTGCTGTCGTTCGCCGAGGCGCTCGGGTACGAACTGCGCGACACCGGGGTGACCGTTACCGCGCTCATGCCTGGCCCCACCGACACCGAGTTCTTCGAGCGGGCCGGGATGCAGGACACCCCGCTGGGGCGGATGGGGGACAAGGACGACCCCGCCGAGGTCGCGCGGCAGGGCTTCGAGGCGCTGATGGCCGGCAAGGACCACGTGGTGGCCGGGTCCCTGCGCAACAAGGCGCAGACGGTGGTGACCAAGGTCGTTCCCGACGCCGTCAAGGCCCGGATGCAGGCCAGGATGACCGAGCCCGATCCCGACGCCAGCGAGCAGGACGGAGCACGTCGATCATGACCTGGGGAATCGTGCGTGGCGCGCTGGCCGGTGCGGCTGGGACCGCCGTCACGTACTCGGTGCTGCGATCGGGCGAACAGGATGGGCCAGGTCCATCGTGATTTTGTAACACACGGTTTGCGGGCTACCGCGCAGGGTAACGAGCGCCGGGAGGTAATACAGATGCCAGAAGAAAGCGACCAGCAGACCACCAACGACCGGGGGACGGTCGACGAGCACAGCCACGGCTGGGCCGACGACGCCCCGGGGACCGGCGAGGCCAAGGACCGCGTCGTCGAGGGGAACAAGAAAGCCTTCGAAGGCAACCCCACTCAGGAAGAGGCGACCGGCGCCGCCCGCCAGGGCCCCGATCTGACCCCCGAGGGGACCGGCCAGAGCACCACCCGGCGGGCGGAAGACGTGGCCAGCCAGGACGGCAAGGAGCCGGGCCGGTACGACACCGGCACCCAGGGCGAGTCGCAGCGCCCAGTGGGCAAGTCCACCGCCCGTGACTCCACCGGCGTGGACCCGCAGGACCCGATCGACGATGAGTCGCCCACGCTCGGAACCGGCGACCAGGGCGGCTGACCCCGGCCCCAGGGCTGACGCTCTAAGATCAGTGATACGCAGGCCGGACAGAAGGGTCAGCAGTCTCGATGAGTGTTCGCACGTGGCTGGGCGAGTGGCCGGTGTACCGGCAGCTCACCGGCGCGGACACGACCGGGCACGGGGCCGCGGTCAAGAGCGCCAAGACCGCGGCCAACCGGCCCAGGGTGACCACCGCCGACCAGGTGGTCAAGTCCATCTGCCCGTACTGCGCGGTGGGCTGCGGCCAGCAGGTGTTCGTCAAGGACGGTAAGGTCACCCAGATCGAGGGCGACCCGGACTCGCCGGTGAGCCGGGGCAGGCTCTGCCCGAAGGGTTCGGCCAGCCTCCAGCTCACCACCGGCCCGGCCCGTGAGTACCAGGTGCTCTACCGGCGGCCCTACGGCACCGAGTGGGAGCACCTGGACCTCGACACCGCCATGGACATGATCGCCGACCGGGTCATCGCGGCCCGGCGCGACGGCTGGCAGTGGGAGCGGGACGGCCAGCGGGTCCGGCGCACCCTGGGCTTCGCCAGCCTCGGCGGTGCGACCCTGGACAACGAAGAGAACTACCTGATCAAAAAGCTGTTCACTGCTCTGGGCGCGATCCAGATCGAGAACCAGGCCCGCATTTGACACTCCTCCACAGTTCCCGGTCTGGGGACTAGCTTTGGCCGCGGCGGCGCCACGACCTTCCAGCAGGACCTGCAGAACTCCGACTGCATCCTGATCGAGGGCTCGAACATGGCCGAATGCCACCCGGTCGGCTTCCAGTGGGTGATGGAGGCCAAGAAACGCGGCGCGAAGATCATTCACGTCGACCCCAGGTTCACCAGGACCAGCGCCGTGGCCGACCTGCACGTGCCGATCCGGGCCGGGGCCGACATCGCGTTCCTGGGCGGGCTGATCAACTACGTGCTGTCCGAGGAGAAGTACTTCCGCGACTACGTGGTGAACTACACCAACGCGGCCACGATCCTCACCGAGGAGTTCACCGACACCGAGGATCTGGACGGCAAGTTCTCCGGGTTCGACCCCGAGCACCGCACCTACGATTTCGAGGCCTGGGAGTACCAGGGCGACGAAGTGGCCCCGGCCAGCGGCCAGCGCGGCACGGGCCGGACCCTGCGCGAGTTGCGCCAGGCCGGGCGCGGCGAGGCGCACGGCTCCGGCGGCGCGGCCGCGCACCCCGAGCCGGACACCGACCCAACCCTGGAGCATCCGCGCTGCGTGTTCCAGGTGCTCAAGCGGCACTTCGCCCGCTACACCCCGGACATGGTGGCGAACGTGGCCGGCATCGACCAGGCCACCTTCGCCGAGATCGCCCGCCTGCTCACCGAGAACTCCGGCCGCGAGCGCACCACCGCCTTCGTGTACAGCGTCGGCTGGACCCAGCACACGGTCGGCGTCCAGTACATCCGCACCGCGTCGATTCTGCAGGCGCTGCTCGGCAACATGGGCCGGCCCGGCGGCGGCATCCTGGCCCTGCGCGGGCACGCCTCGATCCAGGGCTCCACCGACATCCCCACCCTGTTCGACCTGCTGCCCGGCTACCTGCCGATGCCGCACGCGCACAGCAACGACGACCTGGACACCTACGTTGCGGCGGAGAAGACCGAGAAGGGTTTCTGGTCCAACACCAGGGACTACATGGTCAGCCTGCTCAAGGCCTGGTGGGGTGACGCCGCCACCGAGGCCAACGACTTCTGCTACGACTACCTGCCCAGGCTGACCGGCAGTCACAGCACGTACGAGACCGTGCTGGCGCAGCTGGACGGCACCTGCAAGGGGTTCTTCATCTTCGGCCAGAACCCGGCGGTCGGCTCGGCCAACGCGCGGATGCAGCGGCTCGGGATGGCGAACCTGGACTGGCTGGTGGTCCGCGACTTCGTCCAGATCGAGTCCGCCACCTGGTGGAAGAACGGCCCGGAGATCGAGACCGGCGAGATGCGCACCGAGGACCTCAAGACCGAGGTGTTCTTCATGCCCGCGGCCGCGCACACCGAGAAGGAGGGCAGCTTCACCAACACCCAGCGCATGCTGCAGTGGCACCGCCAGGCCGTCGAGCCAGCCAAGGACGCCCGCAGCGAGCTGTGGTTCGCCTATCACCTGGGCCGCAAGATCCGCGCGAAGCTGGCCCTGTCCTCCGACGAGATGGATCTCCCCGTCCAGGATCTGACCTGGGACTATCCGACCAAGGGGGAGGTCGCGGAGCCAGACGCGGAGGCCGTGCTGGCCGAGGTCAACGGCTGGGACGCCGACGGCAAGCCGCTGTCCTCCTACACCCAGCTCAAGTCCGACGGCTCCACCGTGTCCGGCTGCTGGATCTACTGCGGCGTCTACGCCGACGGCGTCAATCAGGCCGACCGGCGCAAGCCCGGCCGCGAACAGAGCTGGGTGGCGCCCGAGTGGGGCTGGGCCTGGCCGGCCAACCGGCGGA
This sequence comes from Streptosporangiaceae bacterium, assembly GCA_036267135.1. Classification (GTDB taxonomy): domain Bacteria; phylum Actinomycetota; class Actinomycetes; order Streptosporangiales; family Streptosporangiaceae; genus PALSA-505. Next base: position 68,816 of record DATAWQ010000139.1, read on the forward strand.
TCCTCTACAACCGGGCCTCGGCCGACCCCGACGGCAAGCCGTGGAGCGAGCGCAAGGCCTACGTCTGGTGGGACGAGGAAGACGGCCGCTGGACGGGGCACGACAACCCCGACTTCATCGCCGACAGGCCGCCCTCCTACCGGCCACCCGAAGGCGCCACCGGCGTGGCGGCGATCTCCGGCATCGACCCGTTCATCATGCAGGCCGACGGCAAGGCCTGGCTGTTCGCGCCCGCCGGCCTGGTGGACGGGCCGCTGCCCGCGCACTACGAGCCGCAGGAGTCGCCGTTCCGCAACCCGCTCTACAGCCAGCAGCGCAACCCGGCCAGGGAGATCCTGGCCCATCCCGAGGACCGGTTCGCGCCGAGCGGCAACGAGCCAGGATCGCAGGTCTACCCGTACGCCGCCACCACCTACCGGCTCACCGAGCACCACACGGCCGGCGGCATGTCCAGGTTCCTGCCCTACCTGGCCGAGCTGCAGCCCGAGTTCTTCTGCGAGATCTCGCCCGAACTGGCCGCAGAGCGGGGCCTCGAACACCTCGGCTGGGCCACGATCATCTCGGCCCGCAGCGCCATCGAGGCCAGGGTGCTGGTCACCGAGCGGATGAAGCCGCTCACCGTGCAGGGCCGCACGCTGCACCAGATCGGCCTGCCCTACCACTGGGGCCCGAACGGCTACTCCACCGGCGACGCGGCCAACGAACTGGCCCACCTGTCGCTCGACCCGAACGTGCACATCCAGGAGGTCAAGGTGCTGGCCTGCGACATCCGCCCGGGCCGGCGCCCCCGCGGCCCGGCCCTGCGCGAACTCGTCCGCGAGTACCAGGCGCGGGCCGGCATCACCCCCGAAACGGGGACCCAGATATGACGATCCAAGAACATAATGAACGGCTGACGCGAGGCCAGGCACCCAGCCCGGCGCGCGTGGACCCGGCGGCCAGCGCCGGGTATCTGGACCACCCGCCCCGGATGGGGTTCTTCACAGACACCTCGGTGTGCATCGGCTGCAAGGCCTGCGAGGTCGCCTGCAAGGAATGGAACGCGGTACCCGAGGACGGCCTCGAGCTCACCGGCATGTCCTACGACAACACCGCCAGCCTGAACGCCTCCACCTGGCGGCACGTCGCCTTCATCGAGCAGATCGGCCGGCGGCCGGCCCCCCCTGACGAGGGGCAGGACTTCGCCGGGCCGGGCCAGCCCCGCTGGCTGATGTCGTCAGACGTGTGCAAGCACTGCACCGAGGCGGCCTGCCTGGACGTGTGCCCGACCGGCGCGCTGATGCGCACCGAGTTCGGCACCGTGGTGGTGCAGGACGACGTTTGCAACGGCTGCGGCTACTGCGTCCCGGCCTGCCCGTTCGGCGTGATCGCCCGGCGCGAGACCGACGGCGGCGCGCACAAGTGCACGCTGTGCTACGACCGGCTCGGCGACGGCCTGACGCCGGCCTGCGCCAAGGCCTGCCCTACCGAGTCGATCCAGTTCGGCCCGGTGGACGAGTTGCGCGAGCGGGCCGCAAAGCGGGTGGACGAGCTGCACGATCGCGGTGTGCCCGACGCCCGGCTCTACCTGGAGGATCCCGGCGACGGCATTGGCGGCGGCGGCGCGTTCTTCCTGCTGCTCGACGAGCCCGAGGTGTACGGCCTGCCGCCCGACCCCGTGGTCACCACCCGCGACCTGCCCCGGATGTGGCGGCACGTGGCCGGCGCCGCCGCCGCGATGCTGGCCGGCGGACTGGTCAGCGCGCTGGCGAAGAGGAACCGACCATGACCGAGCCCGGAACCGAGCCACGTCGCGAAGGGAAGCGCGCGAAGGGGCGGGGTAAGGGCCAGCGCGGCGAGCGGCTCATGGTGCCGCGCGCCGAGTTCCGCTCCTACTACGGCCGCCCGGTGCTCAAGGCCCCGGTGTGGAAGACCCCGGACGTGCCCGGCTACCTGTTCTTCGGCGGCCTGGCTGGCGCATCGTCCGTGCTGGCCGCGTTCGCGCAGGCCGCGGGCAACCCGCAGCTCGCCCGCAACGCCAAGGTCGCCTCCACCGCGGCCATCGCGATATCCGCCGTCGCCCTGGTCAACGACCTCGGCCGGCCGGCCCGCTTCCTGAACATGCTGCGGGTGTTCAAGACCAGCTCGCCGATGAGCGTCGGGTCCTGGCTGCTGGCCGCCTACGGCCCGGTGTCCGGCGCCGCCGCGGCCAGCGCGGTCACCAGCCGGCTGCCCAGGGCCGGCGCCGCCGCCACCGCCGGCGCCGCCGTGCTCGGCTCCGGCATCGCCACCTACACCGCCGCGCTGATCTGCGACACGGCCGTGCCCGCCTGGCACGACGGCCACCGCGAGATGCCTTACCTGTTCGCCGGGTCCGCCACCTCGGCGGCCGGCGGCCTCGGCATGCTCACGGCCCCGTCCGCCCAGACCGGCCAGGCGGCCAGGTTCGCCGCGCTGGGCGCGGCCACCGAGCTGGCCGCCAAGCATCTGATGATGCACCGGCTGGGGGACATCGCCGAGCCCTATCACGCGGGCCGGCCTGGGCGGCTGCTGCGCGCGGCCGAGGGTTTGACGGTCGCCGGTCTCGCCGGAAGTGTGGTCGCCAGTTCTGGGCGCAGCCGTTCAGTAAGCCAAGTCGCCAGCCGGGCCGCTGGCCTCGCCTTGGTCGCGGCCTCCGCCCTCACCAGGTTCGGCGTGTTCGAAGCCGGCCTGGCCTCGGCCCGCGACCCCGGCTACACCGTCCGGCCCCAGCGCGAGCGGGCCGACCAGGCCCGGGCGACTACCCTGGCCGTATGACCCGGCCGCCGGTGCTTGTCACCAACGACGACGGCATCGGCAGCGAGGGGCTGTGGCACCTGGCCGCCGTGGCCGCGCAGGCCGGGTTCGACGTCGTGGTCGCGGCGCCGGCCGGGGAGGCCTCGGGGACCGGCACGGCCATCCACGCCACCCAGGCCGGCGGCCGGATCGAGGTTCAGCGGCATGAGCTGCCCGCGCCCGCCGCGGGCCTGCCCGCCTTCGCCGTCCCGGCCACGCCCGCGTTCATGGTGTTCGCCGCGCTGCGCGGCGCGTTCGGCCCCGTGCCCAGGTACGTGCTGTCCGGGATCAACCGGGGCCTGAACCTCGGTCACGCCGTGCTGCACTCCGGCACGGTCGGCGCCGCGATGGCGGCCGCGAACCACGGCCTGACCTCGGTCGCGTTCTCGCTCGGGGTCGGCGCGGACGGCACCGGGCGCGAATGGCTCACCGCCGCGGACGTGGCCAAGCAGGTGCTCCCGGTGCTGGCGGAGACCCCGGCCGGGGCCGTGCTCAACGTCAACGTGCCCAACCTTCCGCCCGGGGAATTGCGTGGCATCCGATCCGCGCGCCTGGCCTCGTTCGGCGTGGTGCAGACCGTGCTGGACCGGGTGGACGGCTACCTGCCGGTGAGCATGGGGCAGACGCCGTACGCTCCGGACCCCGGCTCGGACTCGGCCGCGCTGGCCGCCGGCTACGCCAGCGTGAGCGTGCTGCGCCCGCTCCTGGAACTGCCCACCGGTGACCTGCCGTGGGAGGTTTACCAGGCGCCTCGGCCATCTTGACCGGCGGGAAGTTCACCCTCGGGGTGGGCACCGGGGAGGCGCTGAACGAGCACGTGCCCGGCGGCCCGTGGCCGGACGCCGAGGAACGGCTGGCCATGCTCGAAGAGGCCGTCGAGCTCGCCGCGCGCATCGCCGACGGCTACATGAGCGTGCAGCCGGACGCCGACGTATACATCGGCCAGGTCGGCGGGAATGCGGAGGGCTTCTTCGAGTTCTACGGCCAGCAGGTGCTGCCCCCGTCTGCGGTCTGCGGGTTAGAGCCGGATGCCGAGGGTAGTGGCCACCGGTTACCACGTACCACCTGGCTAAGCCAGCGAAAGGGGAGGTCGTATGTTGCGCAAGGGGCTGATGGTGACGGCGCTGGCGGCTGTCGCGGCCATCCTCGCCGGGCAGCGCAAAGATATCGCCCGCTACGTCAAGATCAAGCGGCTGTCCACCGGCGAGGGTCACCCCGAGCTGGTGCCCGCCAAGGGGGGCACGGCCTACCCACAGCACTCCAGCGAGGCGCAGGCCGATGGCACCGGGGACTTCGACTCGGCCAGCCGGGGCGGCCCGGCGCACTAGCACCCGTCCGGACTCGGAGCAATTACTACGAAGGGGAGTTCAGCATGAGCAACGAAGACAAGGCGGCCCACAAGGTCACCGAAGTCAAGGGCAAGGTCAAGCAAACCGTGGGCGAGGCCACCGACAACCCCGACCTCGAGGCCGAAGGCAAGGTCGATGAGGCGAAGGGCAACCTGAAGCAGGCGGGTGACAAGCTCAAGGACGCCGTCACAGACGACTGACTTTTCTACGCTGACCCCGCCGGACCCGAGAAGGTCCGGCGGGGTCAGTCTTACCCGGTCTCGTGGCGTGCCCGTCACGCCCTGGAAGCCTTCCGGTTCAGGGGTGAAGCAGGACTTTGGTCCAGCCCTCTTCACGGCGGTCAAAGCGGGCGTAGGCGTCCGGGGCCTGATCCAGCGGCAGTTCGTGGGAGACGATCAGGGAGGGATGCGCTTTGCCCCGGATGATCAGGTCGCGGAGCTGGTGATTGTAGCGTTTGACCGGGCACTGGCCGTGGCCCATATTCAGGCACTTGTCGAAGACCAGGCCGTAGTTGAACCCGTACCGGCCTTCCTTGGCGCCCTCGGTGGCCGCGCCCGGGTCCTCGGGGTTGTAAACCCCGACCACGCCGATCCGGCCGGTGGCCCGCACCACCTCGACCAGCCGGTCGAGCACCATCTCCGGGTGCTCCTGCCCGGCCGGGTCGTGGGCCTGGTAGCCGACGGCCTCGATGCCGCAGTCCACCCCCGCCCCGTCGGTGGCGTCGGTGATCGTCTCCACCGGGTCGGCGTCGGCGAAGTTGACCGCGGTCGCACCGTACTTCTCGGCCAGGGCCAGCCGGTCGGGCTCCTTGTCCACCACGAAGACCTGGGCGGCGCCGCGCAGCGCCGCCGAGTGCGCGGCCATCAGTCCGACCGGCCCGGCGCCGAAGATCGCCACCGTGCTGCCCGGGCCCACGCCCGCCAGTTCGGCGCCGTGGTACCCGGTGGGGAAGATGTCCGACAGCATGGTGAAGTCGTTCTCGTGCTCGCTGCCCGCGGGCAGCTTCAGCAGGTTGAAGTCGGCCCACGGGACCCGCAGGTACTCGGCCTGGCCGCCCCAGTACGGCCCCATCTGCGGGTACCCGTAACCCGCGGTGGGTTTCCCGGACGGGTTGGCCCGCAGGCACGCGCAGGTCCAGCCGGCCACACAGTTGCGGCAGGTGCCGCAGCCGATGTTGAACGGCACCGACACCCGGTCCCCTTCGCTGATCCGGTCCACCGCGGACCCGGTCTCGGCGACGACTCCCATGTTCTCGTGCCCGAGCACCATGCCATTGTCCAGCGGCGCCCGGCCTTCGTAGGGGTGCAGGTCGGAACCGCAGATGTTCGCCGTGGTGATGCGGACGATCACGTCCTTGGGATCCTCGATACCGGGATCGGGCACGTTCTCCACGGCCACATCGAACGGGCCCCTGTATACGACTGCCTTCACGGTGGTCCCTCCTCGGGGTACACGGTTGTTTCGCTGAGCCAGTCCGGTTATTTCTTGGCGCGCCGGGCGGCGGACTTCTCGGTGTGCGCGTCCGCGGTACTGAGCGTGCCGTCCGGCGCCTCCAGGTGCGCCCGGACGAACCAGTGGAACTCCTCGAGCTGATGGGCCTGGCCGATCAGCATGTCCTGGGTCACCAGGTCGAGTTCTTCGGTGCTGTCGATGGCGCCGCGGTGGGCCTCGATGATCCCGGCGTAGACGACGTCCAGCGCGCCAAGGTGCTCCAGCGTGCCGGCCCGGCCGATCGAGTAGTCGTCCCAGTCGCGCTGCTTGACCAGCGCGCCCGGGGTGCCGCAGGGCGACCCGCCCAGCGCCGCGATCCGCTCCGCGGCCTCATCCACCATGGCCCGCACGGCCTCCACCTGCGGATCCAGCATCGTGTGCACGGCGATGAAGTTCGGCCCGGTCACGTTCCAGTGCACGTGCTTGAGCGTCAGGGCGAGGTCGTTGAGTGAGTTGAGCCGTTCCTGCAAGAGGGTCATGACCCGTTCGGCCTGGTCAGCCTTCATCCCCGGCACGGTGTACGCCACCATGTCAGCCGCCTCCTGTCGTCGGTTGTGCGTGATGGGGCGCTCCACTACCGTCAATCGGCCGGTTTAGTCCTCCTGGACGGGGGAAACCGAGTGCGCCATGCGGCTGATCTCTTTTCTCGAGTCCGACTCCCGGCTGGATGGCGTCGTCTCCGCGGGCCAGCGCCTGGCCCGGCTGATCCGGCCAGGCCGGGTGCGCGACGCGCTCAACGGTGTCTGGCTCGAGCACCCGTTGCACCCGATGCTGGTCCAGGTCTCGGTCGGCACCTGGCTGTCGGCCAGCATCCTGGACTTCACCGGGGGTGAGGAGAAATCGGCCCGTCGGCTGGTGTCCACCGGGCTCGCGGCCGCGCTGCCCGCCGCGCTGGCGGGCGCGGCCGACTGGTCGGAGCAGCACGAGCAGCAGATGCGGGTCGGTGTGGTGCACGCCGCGGGCAACGCGCTCGCGGCCGGGGCTTACGGCGCCTCGCTGCTCTGCCGCGACCCGGGGGCCGCCCGGCGGCTGCGTCTCGCGGGCCTCGCCGCGGTGGGCGGGAGCGGGTTGCTCGGGGCTCATATCTCGTTCCACTTGGCCGGTGGCGCCAACCACGCCGAGGACGTGCCCCACCTGGTCGAGCCCGGCTGGCACTACCTGATGCGCGGCGACGACCTGCCCGAAGGCGAGCCCGTACGGGTGATGCTCGGCGAGGTGCCGGTGGTAGCCGTGCGCACCGATGGTGGGGTGCACGTGCTCGCCGGCCGGTGCAGCCACATGACCGGTCCGCTGTCCGATGGAGAGCTGGCGGACGGGTGCCTGACCTGTCCGTGGCACGGCAGCCAGTTCCGCCTCCGCGACGGATCCGTGGCCAGGGGACCGGCCACCGCGCCGCAGCCCAGCTTCCTCACCCGAGAGGTCGGCGGGGCGATCCAGGTCTGCCTGCCCGGCGCCGGCTGACGCCCAGGCTCCGGCTTCCGGGTTCCGGTTACGTGGCGGCGATGATTTCGTCGGCCGCGCGCTTGTTCAGCGTAACCCGGACCAGGGCCGACGCCAGCTCGACGATGTTCCCGTCGGCCAGCTCGGCGAGCTTGGTCTTGGGCAGGCTAAGCTGGCGCGCGCCGTCGAGCACCTTCTGGTCCAGGTACGGAGCGACGCCGGTCCAGATGCCCTGCACCTCGCGCAGGAAGATGCTCGCCCCGGCCGGGCCGATGCCGGGGAACTCGGTGAGCAGATCGGCGAGCCGCCCGGCGTCGTCGCCACCCTCCTCGTGCAGTTCGCGCAGGTCCCCGTGCCAGCGCTGCTGGAGCAGGCCGGCCCCGTCGCCCAGCATCGTCGCGGTGCGCTCGTCGTAGCGCTTGTAGTGCCCGCGGCCCAGCGCGTCCACCCGGTCCTGCCAGGTCGCCTCGCGCATCGCCGTGGGCGTGCGGTACCCCGCCCCGAACAGCTCCCTAACCGCGGCGATCGCGATCTCACCCGAGATGCGGGCGCTGAGCAAGGTGGCCAGCACGAGCAACTGGTAGAGCGGGGCCGGCTTGTCGGCCAGTTTGATGCCGGCTTCGGTGGCGTAGGACCGCCCATATCGGTCGAGCAGGACCCGGATGATGTCTTTGTTGGCGGCCATGGTCAGCGGTTCGCCCGGCCCGGTGGCTCGGGCTCCACGGGCTCCACCACCTCATCCCGGTGCGGGGCCACGCTGCGCGGGTCACCCTGGTGTATCCCGCCGATCACTCCGGTCCCGGTCTGCCGTGGCTTTACCCAGTGCTTGAAGTACGGGCGCTTGCTGGCCCACATCACGATGCCGATGAAGAGCCCCAAGCATACGACCACAACCAGGGCGATGAGGAAGCTCGCTCCTACTGACGCGGTCATGGATACCACCTCCTGGCCTTCTCTACCCCCCGGGAGCGAATCATTCGCGCCCCGGATTAGTGGCTGTCGAAGCAGGCGAAGTAGGCCGCGGCCATGTCCTCGTCGGCGTGACCGAGTTCGGCGGCCCGGCCCAGCTTCCTGGCCGCGCCGTCCGCCACGTCGAGGCGCAGGCCGTGGGCCTGGCCCGCCTCGACCACCAGGCGGGCGTCCTTGGCGGCCAGCGAGACGCTGAAGTTGGGCGAGAAGTCGTCCTTGAGTATCGCCGCCGCCTTGGTCCGCAGGTAGGCGGAGTCGAGCGAGCCGCCGGAGATGGCTTCGAGGAACAGGTTGGGATCGACGTCCAGGCCGCGGGCCAGGGCCAGTGCTTCCGCGGTGGCGGTGGTGACGGCCAGCACCCAGCTATTGGCCACCAGTTTCAGCCGGGACGCGGTCCCGGCCTCACCGAGCCAGACGGTCTTCGACCCGATCGCATCGAAGACCGGCTCGACCTGGGACCTGGCCGCATCCGGGCCGCCCGCGAACACGATGAGCGCCCCGTCCTCGGCGGGCTTGCGGGTGCCCAGCACCGGGCAGTCCACAAAGATCAGCTCGTGCCGTATGGCCAGCTCGGCCAGCTTCTCGGCGCCCTCCAAGCCCACCGTGCTGGTCTGCGCCCAGACCTGCCCCGCCCGCAGTCCCGGCTCGGCCTGGCCCATGACGCCCTGGACTGTCTCGGCGTCGGGCAGCATCGTCACGATCACATCGGCGTCCCGCACCGCGTCCGCGGGAGTGCCGGCGACGACCACGCCGTCGCCGGCCAGCGGTTCGGCCTTGTCCTTGGTCCGGTTCCACACTCGCAGCGGCAGGCCTGCCTTGGCGATGTTGCGGCCCATGCCCGCGCCCATGATCCCGGTGCCGAGCAACGCCACGACCGGCCGGTTGTCCGATGCCATCCGAAGTCCTTCCTCTGTGCGTTCAGGCCGTCAGGACTGCCCCGACCCGTGCGGATCGTCACTCTTCTGGTAGCCCGGCTCGGTCCGGTACTCCGACTGCTGTGGGTCGGCGGGCTCGACCACCTCGTCCCGAGGCGGCGACAGGCTGCGCCGGTCGCCCACGTGGACGCCGCCCGCCACCCCGGTCGGGTTCCAGCTGGCCCTTGGCTTCTTGTGGTGCGGCCGCCGGTTGGCCCACATCACTATGCCCCACGTCCCTCCCAGGCCCACGACAACCACCACGACGACGAGAATTCCCACTGCTATAGCCATGTCCCTCCCTTGCGGGGCCCCTACCCAGGGCTGGAGATTCATTCATCCTGGGCCGCGCCGACTGGTGTAAGCCGGCGCCGCGGGGGCAGTCGGCTGCGGAACGTAACCAGGCCGAAGGAGGAGCCGTGACCGAATCGCTGGTACGGAACGAGCCGCTGGCCGTGGAGCTGTCCGAGCTCGGCCAGCAGCTCCGGGTGGACGCGGTCCGGGGCAGCTCGGCGGCGGGTTCCGGCCATCCCACGTCGGCCATGTCGGCGGCGGACCTGATGGCCGTGCTGCTCACCCGCCACCTGCGGTACGACTTCGCCGACCCGCGCGGCCCCCGCAATGACCACCTCATCTTCTCCAAGGGGCACGCGTCGCCGCTGTTGTACGCCATGCTCAAGGCCGCGGGCGCGATCAGTGACGAAGAGCTGCTCAGCTACCGGAGGGCCGGCAGTCGCCTGGAGGGCCACCCCACCCCCCGGCTGCCCTGGGTGGATGTGGCCACCGGGTCGCTCGGCCAGGGCCTGCCGATCGCCGTGGGGCTGGCCATGGCCGGCCGCTACCTGGATCATCAGCCGTTCCGGACCTGGGTGCTGTGCGGCGACAGCGAGCTGGCCGAAGGGTCCATGTGGGAGGCCTTCGAGCACGCCGCCTTCGAGGAACTGGACAACCTCACGGCGATCATCGACGTCAACCGGCTCGGCCAGCGTGGCCCGACCCGGCACGGCTGGGACACCGAGGCCTACGCCCGGCGGCTGCGTGCGTTCGGCTGGCACACGATCGAGATCGACGGGCACGACGTGACCCAGATCGACGCGGCCTACGCCGAGGCGGCCGCTACCGTCGGCCGGCCGTCCGCGGTCATCGCCCGCACCAAGAAGGGCCGGGGCGTGGCCGCCGTCGAAGACCAGGAGGGCAAGCACGGCAAGCCGCTGCCCGACCCCGACGATGCCGTCCGTGAGCTGGGCGGCCCCCGGAATCTCCAGGTACACGTTCCGCTGCCCGAACGGACGGAGCGGCCCGAACCGGCCGAGCCCGCGGTCGTCGAACTGCCGCGGTACGACGTGGGAGACGAGGTGGCCACCAGGACCGCGTTCGGGGAGGCCCTGGCCGCCGTGGCCGACGCAAGACCCGACGTCGTGGCCCTGGACGGGGAGGTCAGCGACTCGACCAGGACCCAGGGTGTGCAGCAGCGGCAACCCGAGCGTTTCTTCGAGTGCTACATCGCCGAACAGCAGATGATCGCCGCGGCCGTGGGCATGCAGATCCGGGGCTGGGTGCCGTACGCGACCACCTTCGCCGCGTTCTTGACCAGGGCCTACGACTTCATCCGGATGGCCGCGGTGAGCCGGGCCCGGCTGTGCCTGGCCGGCTCGCACGCCGGCGTGGCGATCGGCCAGGACGGTCCTTCCCAGATGGGCCTGGAAGACCTGGCCATGTTGCGCGCCGTGCACGGCAGCACGGTGCTGTACCCCTGCGACGGCAACCAGACGGCCAGGCTGACCGCGGCCATGGCTGATCGCCTGGGCATCAGCTACCTGCGCACCACGCGGGGCGACACCCCGGTGATCTACTCGGCCGACGAGGACTTTCCGGTCGGCGGCAGCCGGGTGCTGGAAAGCTCGGCGTCCGATCAGGTCACGATCGTGGCCGCCGGGGTGACCGTGCACGAGGCGCTGGAGGCCGCGCGGCGGCTCGCCGATGAGGGAATCAAAGCCAGGGTCATCGACCTGTACACGATCAAGCCCGCCGACGCGCCCACGCTGCGCGCCGCCGCCCGGGAGACCGGTGCCATCCTGACCGTCGAGGACCACTGGCCCGAGGGCGGCCTCGGCGACGCCGTGCTCGAAGCCCTCGCCGACGGCATCAGTCCGCTGCCGGTGGTCCGCAAGCTGGCCGTGCGCGAGATGCCCGGCTCGGCCAGCCCCGCCGAGCAACTGGCTGCGGCCGGTCTCGACGCGGCGGCCATAGCGGCGGCCGCGGCCGAGTTGGCCCGGGCCTAATTCAGCGCGGGAGACTACTTGTCAGGGGGCGCGACGCTCCAGTCGTGACTGGCCGGGGTGTACTCGGCGTCCTCGCCGGAGCCAGTGCGGACGAGCGCCCGACGTTCGGTCAGCTCACGCAGGGTCTCGTCCAGCGCGTCGTCGTCCAGGCCCGCGGCCGTCTTGATCTCGGCCCTGGACGCGGGGCGGCCACGGGCGCTGTACTCCATGGCGGCGATCGCCTCGTACACGTGCGCCTCCCGGTCGCTCATGCTCAGCGCGTCCACGTAAGGACGCTCCGCCTCCGGCTCTGTTGTCATGGCGGTCTCCCTTCTGAAGTCAGGCATCCCGGTCTGCCCGCAAGAGGCGCGGTAGCGCGGAGAGCAGGTCGGCCGGGCCGTCGTAGATCTCGACCGCGCCGGCGTCTTCCAGCTCACCGCGGCTGATCCCGCCGCTGAGCAGGGCGATGCATCGGACCCCGGCCTTCTTGCAGGCTTCCACATCCCAAATGGTGTCACCCACGAATATCGCCTGACCGGCCGACACTCCCGCCCGGTCCAGGGCGGCTTGGACTAGGTCGGCGGCGGGCTTGCTCGCCTCCACGTCGTCGGCGTCGGTGGCCTCGTCTATGGCGGCGTCGGCGTCCATGGCCTTCCGCATGACCCCTAGCTCGCGCTTGCTTGCCGATGTGGCTAGCACTACCCGCAGGCCGCGGTCCTTGCAGGCGCGCAGCAGGTCCGCCGCCCCCCGGAACGCCCGCAGCCGCGACCAGTAGGTCGCGTACAGGGTCAGGTGAGCCGTGAGCATCTCCTGATCGGCGTCGCGGTCCCTATCGGCGGGTAGCAGCTCGTCCAGCAGCCGGTCCGAGCCCATGCCGATGGCGCGGTGGATGCGGGTCATCGGGACATCCGCGTGTCCCCCTTGGCAGAACGCCTGCCACCAGGTGACGGCGTGCAGATAGTTGGTGTCGACCAGCGTCCCGTCCACGTCGAACAGGACCGCGGCGATGTCATCGGTCATTGCGCCTCGCTACCCCGTTACGCCGGGCGGAACCATGCGCGCCGGTGCTGAGACGATGGAGCCCGTGAAGGTGGACGCGATCATCGTGGGCGCGGGGCCGAACGGGCTGACCGCGGCGGTCACGCTGGCCAGCCACGGGCTCGCGGTGCGGGTGTACGAGTCGGCGGAGACCGTGGGCGGCGGCGCGCGCACGCGGGAGCTGACCTTGCCCGGCTTCCGGCACGACCCGTGCTCGGCGGTGCACCCGTTCGGTGCTGGCTCGCCGGTGCTGACCCGGCTGCCGCTGGACCGGCACGGGCTGCGCTGGCGGCATCCGCCACTGCCGCTGGCCCACCCGTTCCCGGACGGCTCGGCCGCCGTGCTGGACCGGTCGGTGGAACTGACCGCGGCCGGGCTCGGTGAGGACGCGCGCGCCTACCGGCGGCTGATGGCTCCGTTCGCCGGGCGCTGGGACGAACTGGCCGCCGACCTGCTGTGCCCACCTCTCGCCCGTTTTCCTACCCACCCCGTCCCGCTGGCCAGGTTCGCGCTGCGGTCGGCGCTGCCGATGGCGGCCCTGGCCCGGCGCTTGCGCGGGCCGCGAGCCCAGGCTCTCCTCGCCGGAATCGCGGCGCACACCATGGCCCCGCTGACCTCGCCGGCCACTTCGGCGGTTGGGCTGCTGCTGGCGCTGGCCGGGCACGAGGTCGGCTGGCCGGTGGCGGAGGGTGGATCCCAGGCCATCTCGGACGCGCTGGCCGCCCACCTGACCGAGCTCGGCGGTGAGATCGTCACCGGGCATCCGGTGCATTCATGGTCGGACCTGCCGGACGCGCGGGCCGTGCTGTTCGACACCTCGCCGGCCGCGCTGGCCCGGATCGCGGCGGACCGACTGCCGGCGCGCTACCTCGCGGCGCTGCGGCGTTACACGTACGGCCCCGGGGTGTTCAAGCTCGACTACGCACTGGCCGGGCCGATGCCGTGGACGGCGGCGCCCGCCCGCCGGGCCGGCACCGTGCATGTGGGACCGCACTTGCGCGACATCGCGGCCGCGCTACGGGCGGCCAAGCGCGGCGCCGCGCCGGAACCGCCGTTCCTGATCGTGGCCCAGCCATGCGTCGCCGACCCGTCCCGGGCCCCGGCCGGGCGGCACGTGCTGTGGGTCTACGCGCACGTGCCCAACGGCTGGCCGGGTGACGCCACCGCGTCCATCGAGGCTCAGCTCGACCGGTTCGCGCCCGGCTTCCGCGACCTCGTGCTGGCCCGGCACGCGGCGGGCCCGGCCGCGATCGAGGCCGGCAACCCGAACTACGTCGGCGGCGACATCGCCTGCGGTAGCTTCGGCGGGCTGCAGGCGCTGGCCCGGCCGGTGCTACGCCGGCTGCCCTACGTCACCCCGAACCCGGCCATCTACCTGTGCTCGTCGGCCACCCCGCCCGGGCCCGGGGTGCATGGGATGTGCGGCTTTCACGCGGCGCGCAGTGTTTTGGTTGGCCACCGTTCAGGTTGAAAGATGTTAAAAGCCCCTCGTAAGACGCGTCCAGGCTCATGAACCCGCGTGGACCTCAGAAGCCTCGTTGCCACCAAAACGGTCAAACTGCTCACATTTGCTCATTACTCCCCATACACTCCAAGAATCTCGGAAGGTGACGTTTCGCCTGTACTGGGAGGGATGAGGCTTGGTGCGCAACGGGTGCGTTCGGTGGGCGGTCTGTCTTCTGTCCCTGGGGGTCGCGATGTGGAGCGGCGGGGTGGCGAGGGGGTCGGTGACCCACTCACTGCCACGCGGGCGCAGACACGCCGACCAGACGTGGGGTGGGTACGCCGTCACCGGCGCCGGGCCGTACACGGCGATCACCGGCCGCTGGACCGTGCCCGCCCTGACCTGCTCACACGGCAAGGGCGACGCGTCGCCGTGGATCGGGATCGACGGCTGGGGCAACGACACGGTCGAGCAGATCGGCATCGACCTGGACTGCTATGGCGGCGGCAAGGGCAGCTACCACCCGTGGGTGGAGATGTACCCGGGACCCTCGGACTACTTCAAGGAGTCCGTGCACGCCGGCGACACGCTGACCGCTTCGGTGAGCGACTCGGGCGGGACCTGGACGCTGACCGAGGGTGACCCCAGCGCGGGCTGGACGAAGACCTTCCACCGCAGGCCCAAGCACACGCCGCAGCGGTCCTCGGCGGAGGCCATCGTCGAGGACGTCGGCGGCGGGGCAGTACCTCCGGTGCCGGACTTCAACACCGTGACGTTCAGCAACGTGACCGTGGACGGTTCGCCGCTCGCCTCCGCCGGGAGCCCGCACCGGACCACCCTGGAGCACGCGTCCACGCCGCTGTCCCGGGAATCCGCGCTGTCCGGCGGCCAGTTCTCCATCACCTGGCTTCACCACTGAGCCACCCGGGTCAGCCCTTGATCGCGCCGGAAATCCTGGCCTCGATCAGCCTGCGCTGGGTGAGGATGAAGAGCACCACCAGCGGCAGGCTGGCGATGACGATCGCCGCCGCGAAGTGCACGTAGTCGCTCTCATTGATGCTGTAGAAGTTGAACACACCCATCGGCAGGGGGAATAGGTTCTGGCTAGTCGATTCCAGCAGCACGACCGGGCCGATGATGTCGTTCCAGACCTGGATCATGCCGTAGAGGAACGTGATCAGCAGCGCCGGGGCGGTCATCGGCGCGATGACCCGGAACAGATAGCGCAGATAGCTCACACCGTCCACCCACGCCGCCTCGTCGAGCTCGCGCGGCACCGACATGATGAATGCGGTGATGAGCACAACGCCGAGCGGCATTCCCGGCTCGACGTGCAGCAGCGTATAGCCGAGCAGGCTGTTATACAGGTGCAGCTTCTGCGCCTCGACGAACAGCGGGATATAGGCGATCGGCAGGAAGAGGCCCACCGCCAGCAGGGCGTACAGGAACGAACTGCCGCGCACGAGCCGGCGCGCCACCGGGAACGCGATAAACAGCGCCAGCACGGTGGCCAGGCCCGACGCCACCACCGCGTAGATAATTGTGTTGATCATGTCCCTGGCGAGGTCTGCCTGCGACCACGCATAGGAGTAGTTGCCAAACTGTGGCGATGCCGATGGGGTCATCGGCGACTTCAGGAAGTGGCTGGCCGGCTCGAGCGAGATCATCACCACGTAGAGCACGGGCAACAGAAACAGCACGATGATCAGCAGCGCGGTCACCAGCCGCGCGGCAAGCTGCCGCCGCCGCAGCCCACGCGGGCCGCTTGCCCGGGAAAACGTCTGGCGCATCCGGGTGCCCGTCGGCCGCGCCGCCGCCTCGCTCCTCATCCCAGCAACCGCCTTTCCCGCCAGCGCAATACCCACATCAGCGGCACCGCCACCACCAGCGTCACCAGGAACAGTGATGTGCTCACCGCGGCGCCGAAGGCCAGGTTCGACCCGGTGCCGAACGCCGTGTTGAAGGAGAGCATCCCGAGCGTCATCGTGCCGTTCTGGCCGTCGGTCAGCACGTAAATCGTCTGGAAGACCGTCATGGAACCGACCACCGCGAGCAGCACGTTGGCGGTGACCGACGGCGCCATCAGCGGCCAGGTGATCCGGCGGAACCGCTGCCAGCGGCCAATCCCGTCGATCGCCGCCGCCTCGTAGATGGCCGGGTCGATCGCCCTCAGGCCGCCGATGAACACCAGCGAGGCGAAACCGAGGCTCAGCCAGATCTGCACGAAGATCACCAGCGGCATGGCCAGGCTGGGCGAGCCGAAGAACGACGAGTTCGCACCGAACAGCGACCAGAGCGAGGCGCCCGGACCCCCGCTGGGGCTGAAGATGAGGATCCAGATCAGGCCGCCGACGACCACACCAAGCACAGCCGGCAGGAACACCACGACCCGCAGAATGGCAGTCGTCCGGCCCGGGCCGGACAGCCGGTGCGCCAGCATCATGGCGATCGTGTTCTGCAGGATCGTCACGGCCAGCACAAAGATGATTGTGGCCTTGATCGCCGCCACGACACCGGGCCGCTCATTGGTGAACATGTCGGTGTAGTTCGACAGCCCGATGAAGTTGAACGTCTCACCGGGGAAGTCCTGGTAGTCGGTGAGCGATATCAGCGCGTTGCCCGCGGTCGGCACCAGCCCGAACAGGGTGTATGCGCCGAGAGCCAGGACTATCCCGGCCCACATGGCGAACCGGGACGGCACGCTCAGCAACCGGGCGGGCCGCCGCCGTCTGCGCAGCCAGCCGGGGACCGCGGCGCCGGCGGTGCCCGGGCCTGCCGGGCGCTCGGCCGTCGTCGTACCGGGCTGCGCACCGGCACGGGCGGCGGGACTAACGGCCCCGCCACCCGTTGGATTCACACCGGTGCTCATGACCGCGGTGTACCCGTCGGCCACCGCTTCGGATCACCCGCGGGCCACTGTGCTGGCTGACGCTGTGCTGGCTGGCGCTGGCCTGGGGTCATCCACCCGCCTTCCAGCCGCTCTGGTACAGCTGTCCGGCCTGCTGCGGCGTCTTGGATCCGCTGATCACGTCCTGCTGCAGCGTTGGCCAGTTTGCCGGCTGGTCCCAGTAGCTGGCGTTGTCCGACAGGAACGGCAGGACAGTGCTCGTCAGGGCCGCCTTGCCGAAATAGGTGCCGAGCACATGCGAGGCGAAACTGTTGAAGGTTCCGCTCGCCTGGCTCGAGGAGATGCCGGTGAGGTCGACGTACTGCGAGTAGATCTTCGGCGTGGAGAAGAAGGCGAGCCACTTCTCGGCGAGGGCCTTGTTGGGCGAGGCCTTCGTGATGGAGAACGTCAGGTCATAGGTGCCGATGCTCGCGTTGTCGGCCGCCGTGTTGCTGCCGGGCACCGGGAAGTAGCCGACGTGGAGCTTCGGGTTGGCCTTCTGCACCGTCGCCAGGTCCCAGGAACCATCGAGCAGCATCGCTGCCTTACCGGCGGCGAAGGCTCCGGGCATGCCCTGCCAGGCCTCGCCGGTGTACCCGGGCTCGAGGTACTGCCCGAGCGTCTTTTCCTCGCTCATCGCCGTGGCGAAGGCGGGATCGGTCCACTTGGTCGTGCCCTTCTGCAGGGCCGTGGCGATGTTCCCGCCAGGTAGCTGCGAGCCCCAGAGACTGTGCATCAGCGAGTAGTAAATGAACTGCAGGTACGTCGGCCCGACCGCGCCGAGCCCCACCCACATCGGCGTCACTTTGTGTGATTTGAGGGTATTCAGCACGGTCAGGAACTGGCTGTAGGTCGTGGGCGGCGACAGGTGATACCTGGCGAAGATCGCCTTGTTGTAGAAGATACCCTCCTGATACATGCCGGACACGACGCCGTACTGCTTGCCCTGGTAGGTTTCCGTGGCGTTCGCCGCGCTGGTGTAGTCCTTGAGGAAGGACTGCCCGTTGAGCGGGGCGAACACGCCATGCACGGCCCAGTCCTGCCATTCGCTCAGGTTCGCCGTGGTCATCTGCGGCGGGAGTGGCTGCACCTGCTGGTTCAGCGTGACGATGTCCGCACTGGAGCCCGATACCGCCGTGTGCAGCAGGGTCTTGTACGGGCCGTTGACATTTTCCGCTGACCCGAGGTCAACGTGATCACCGGGGTTGGCCTTCTCGAACTCCGAATCGATCTGCTTGAAGGCGGCGATCGCCGGTGGGTTCACCCAGGTGATGATCTTGAGGGTGCCCGAGGCTTTACCCGACCCACCACCCGAGGAGCCGCAGGCGGCCAGCCCGGCGGCGGCCAGGCCCACGACTGCGACGGCGGCGAGGCTCCGCCGTGAAGAGGTTCTCCGCCTCGTTCCTTTGTGCATGTCACGACCGCTTTCTATTGTCCTTGGCCACGCCCATCGATCAGGACGGTCGGGCGTGGCTAGCGCCCGTCGGGACCGGGATCGTGAGTCCACGACATCGTTGTCGCGAGGTCACGACGCGAGCCCGGCTGAGCACATCAGGCCACGCTGTGGCGTTAAGATATCACGTGCTTTTATTGGGTGATATCAACACTTTACTTACAAAAGGTACAAACCGGGGTGAGCCGGTCAGTGTTGAGTGCCGGTGTTGTCGGATGGCAGGGGTGCCGGGGTGCCGGGGTGCCGGGTGTGGCGTGGCGATCGGTTGCCTGGGACGGCGGTGTGCTGAGGTGGCGACTGTGCGAGGGCGGGTGTGCGGCGGGTTGCGAGCGCCATCTATTAGCGTCAGCCCGATTCCGGGGTTCCCCGGAATCGGGGGACCCCGGAATCGGGGGACCACGATTCGGGGGACCACGATTCGGCTGGCGCAAGGCGCTACGTTCTCCGCACAGACGATATGCACTTTTGATTCTGGCTACGGAGAAACTATGGGTTTCTTCGGGCGCATGAAGGACGTGAAGGCTGTGGCCGATGCCGCGCCCGCCTGATCGAGCAGGGGGGAGGTGGCAGCACAGGCACAGCAGATGGCGGCCACCCAGCGGGCATCGGCCACCGGTCTTCGGCAGGCCGTGGTCTCCTCCGGCAGGTGATCAGATGGGGTATGGGTCTGGTGTGCTGGTGACGCGTCTCCCGCTGGGCAGGTGCCAGACGAACACGCCCGGGGTGGGCTGATCGAGCCGCCAGCCGGGGGTCTGCTTGGTGCGGTGACAGCCGCGGCAGGCTGGTCCGAGGTCGCACTCACAGGTTCGTCCGCCCTGGTCGTATGGCACCGTATGGTCGTCGTCACACTTGGTGGCCTGTCGGCGGCAGATTGGGTTGATGCAGGTGCGCTGCCGGACCTTGACGATGTGATGCAGCCGGGCGGGAATCCGGTACCCCGGCACTTCCCGGGCATGTGTGCACGTCCCGGCCTCGATCGGTTCGATCTTGAGCCGGGCCAGCCAGGCGGCCAGGCCGGCCGGGTCACCGCGGGCCGGTGGTGGCCGCCGGGCGCAGCCGTGTCCGGCCGCTCGGCCCTTCTTGTCGGTGAGCGTGACGCACCACCGGGAGCCAGGATTTTCGGCGATCCAGTCGGCGATGTCCTGGCAGGTCTCCACGCTGGCCGGTCCGAACCCGGCGATGTCACCCGGCGAGAAGCCCTGCCCGAGCCAGGAGGCCAGCGGCATGGTCAGGTTGACCGACCCCCGCAACGTCATGGGTCCCGGCCCCAGCCACGCACCGCCCGCCGCACCAGGACTGCTGGTTGTGTCGCGACGTGGAGCCGTGGTCGCGTCGGGGTTGCTGCTCGTGTCGCGGGCTGGTGTGCCGGCCGCGCCGGATCCGGGACTTGAGGAGGCCTGATCGTCCGGGTTGGAGGGCAGGAAGGTGCGCGGGTCGGTGCCGGTGAGCAAGCCGAGGAACACGGCGGCCCGCAGTTGCGACAACGTCGCATCCACCCCGGCCGCCTTCAGTTCCCGGGCGGCGGTATCGACCCGCTGATCGGCGGCCAGTGCGCCGCGGGTGGGCAGGTCGCGTCCGCACAGGGCGGCGGTGCCGCCGGAGGCTTCGCCGTAAATCTCTACCCGGGCGTCACGGGCCGCAGCGGCCACCCGCCGCCGCACCGCGTCTGGGTCGGCGGCCAGCACGGCCCGGCGCAGCCGGGCCCGAAGCTGGCCGGTGGTCAGCCGGGGTGCATCGTCGATGACCAGCAGTTCGACCGCCGCGGCCAGTTCCGGGTCCAGGCAGCCGGTCTCGTAAGCGATCAGCTCGGCTTTGAGCCGATCAATCCGCCCGGCCCACAGGGCCTCACTGGTGGCTGGCAGACGGGCCAGGCTGGCCCCGGTGGCCAGTAGCCGCTGGGCCGCGGGCCGGGTCCAGGCCAGCAGCATCCCGGTCTCGTTGTCGGTGTGCTCACCCACTCGCGGATCGGGTGCCGCGTCGCGGCGGCGAGCCAGTTCGGCTGCGGCTGCCCACAACCCGGCCGCTCCCCGTGACTCCAGCCGCCGGAACGCCAGTATCACCCCGGCCAGCGCATCGTCACTGAGCCCATCCAGCCCCGCGGCCACCGTGTCTCCCAGCGCGGCGGCCAGCACCGGCCCCGGCTCCAGATGATCGAGCACCGACCCGGACTCGAACCCCGGCCCACCCGGGCCTGAGCCGTCGTGGTCAGCTACGTCGTCCCAGTCCGCGGCCACGGCCGACGGTGGGTGCACGGTGGCGGCCCGGGCGGTGGTCTCTTCCTCCGGCTGGTCGTCGTCGAGCTGCTCTAGCCAGGAGTCCACATCCAGCGGCGGGGGGCTGTCCAGACCGGCCCACACGGCGGCATCCTCATCGGGCGCCTCGTCTCCGGCCGTCGCGGCAATGTAAGCAGTCAGATCTTCTTCCTGCCCGGCCAGTCCCTCTTCGGACGGCGGTTCCAGGCTGGATCCGTCGAGGTCCCTGGCGTCGGCCCAGGCCGCCATGGCGTCCGCCGGAGGCCTGGACTCCGCACCGTTGCTAGTCATGCCTGGTCACCCCCCGGGAAGCTGGTCCGGATCGCTGTCATCGACAAAGCTAGCTCATGGCTCTGACATTTTCGCTACTGGTCTCGATAATTTGTCTATTGGTGCTGATAGAGTCGATTAAAGCATCGATCAGCGCCGCACCGAACGAGTGAACGACAGGGCTGAGAGCCTTCCGTGGCGCCGCCTGCGCACGCCACAGGAGAGCGTGCCACCCACAGTGGGCCGCGCCACAGGAGACAATGCTGTAATGCCACGTCCCAACGATGGCGTCGCGGCGCTGCTGGCGGAGTACGCGGAGCTAATCTCGATCACCGGCGGCGACGCCTTCCGGTCCCGCAGCTATGAGCGGGCGGCCAGGGCCATCAGGGGCCACCCGGTGGACGTGTCCGACCTCGACGCGGCCGAGCTTCGGCAGATCCCAGGAGTGGGGAAGTCGGTCGCGGACAAGGTGACCGAGTACCTCAGGACGGGCAGCATCGCGGCGGTCGAGGCGATCAGGGCGGAGATCCCGCCGGGTGTCCGCGAGATGATCGCGATTCCGGCGCTCGGGCCGAACCGCGCCCTGCAGCTTCACGCCGAGCTGGGGATCGGCTCGGTGGCCGAGTTGACCGAGGCGGTCAAGGACGGGCGGCTGCGGGATCTCAAGGGTTTCGGGCCGAAGAGTGAAGAGCGGATCCTGCGCGGCATCGAACTGCTGGCCCAGGCGGGCGAGCGGGTGCTGCTGAGCACCGGGCTGGAGACCGCCGAAGATATGGTGGCGGCGCTGCGGGCGGTTCCGGGTTGCGTCCGGTGTACGTACGCGGGCTCGGCGCGGCGCATGCGCGAGACGG
The DNA here is from genome assembly GCA_036267135.1 of Streptosporangiaceae bacterium. Lineage (GTDB taxonomy): Bacteria > Actinomycetota > Actinomycetes > Streptosporangiales > Streptosporangiaceae > PALSA-505. Next base: position 90,228 of record DATAWQ010000139.1, read on the forward strand.
TCGGCGACATCGACATCCTGGCCGCAGTGCCCAGTACCACAGTGCCCAGCACCGCCGTGCCCAGCACCGCCGTGCCCACGGACACCGCGGCCACACAGGACCCGGCCGGACTGGTTTCCGCGGCGGCGTCGGCGCCGCTGATGGCGGCGTTCGTGGCGCTCCCGAGCGTGGCCGAGGTGATCGCGAGCGGCCCTACCAAGACGACGGTGCGCACCAACCGCGGTCTCCAGGTTGATCTTCGTGTCGTGCCCGAGCACTCCTGGGGTGCGGCGTTGCAATATTTCACCGGCTCGCAAGCCCACAACGTGCGGACGCGCGAGATCGCGGTGCGACGCGGGTACAAGCTCTCGGAGTACGGCCTGTTCGAGGTGGAAACCGGCGGCCTGATCGCGTCCCTGACCGAGGAGGACATCTACCGCGCGCTCGGCATGAACTGGATACCGCCGACCCTGCGGGAGGACGGCGGCGAGATCGAGGCCGCCTCGCGCGATGAGCTCCCGGACCTGGTCACCGAGGCCGACCTGCGTGGCGACCTGCACACGCACACCAACCTCACCGACGGCATGTCCAGCCTCGAAGACATGGTCAGCGCCGCTCAGGACTGCGGCTACGAGTATTACGCCATCACCGACCACGCCCCGGACCTGATCATGCACCGGATGACCGACGAGAAGATGCTGGCCCAGCGCGAACAGGTCCGCGCCCTGCAAGCCAAACTGCAAACCAAGCTGCAAGCCGCCCTCCTGGGAACACCGCCCGCGCTCACGCTGTTGCACGGATCGGAGCTCAACATCGGGCCGGACGGCTCGGTGGACTGGCCCGCTAGCTTCCTGGACGGATTCGACATCTGCGTGGCCTCGGTGCACTCCCATTTCGGGCAGCCGAGGGCGGAGATGACCAGGAGGTTCATCAGGGCCGCCGAGAACCCGCACGTGAACGTCATCGGGCACCCGCTGACCAGGATCATCGGCCGCCGCGACCCGGTGGACGTCGACCTGGACGAACTGTTCCGGGCGTGCGCGCGAACGGGCACGGCTCTGGAGATCAACGGCTCGCCGCACCGGCGCGACCTGCCGGATGAACATCTGCGCCGGGCCAAGGAGGCAGGAGTGAAGTTCGCCATCGACAGCGACGCGCACGCGACCTCCGAGCTCAGCCGGCCCCGCTACGGAGTCGGCTCGGCCCAGCGCGGCTGGCTCACCAAGGACGACGTCATCAACACCTGGCCGCTCGACCGCCTCCGCACCTTCCTCCGCAAGGCCCGCTGAAGGGGCGCTGACACCGATGACCGTACAGACAGAGAACCTCTTCGACCTGCTCCCGGACACTCCCGATCCTGACTCGGTCTTCGGGGCGTTCGCGGACTGGACGGCGGCCGAGGGCCTCAGCCTGTACCCGCACCAGGAAGAGGCGCTGATCGAGATCGTCTCGGGCGCCAACGTGATCCTGAGCAGCCCCACCGGCTCGGGCAAGAGCCTGGTCGCGGCCGGCGCCCACTTCAAGGCCCTGGCCAAGGGCGAGCGCTCCTTCTACACCGCCCCGATCAAGGCGCTGGTCTCGGAGAAGTTCTTCGCCTTGTGCGACATGTTCGGCGCCGAGAGCATCGGCATGATGACCGGCGACGTCAGCGTGAATGCCGACGCCCCGATCGTCTGCTGCACCGCGGAGATCCTGGCCAACATCGCCCTGCGCGACGGCGCCGAGGCCGACGTGGGCCAGGTGGTGATGGACGAGTTCCACTTCTACGCCGACCCGCACCGCGGCTGGGCCTGGCAGGTGCCGCTGATCGAGCTGCCGCACGTCCAGTTCCTGCTCATGTCCGCCACGCTCGGCGACGTCACCCGCTTCCAAGAGGACCTGACGCGACGCACCGGCCGCCCCACCGCCGTGGTCCAGTCCGCCGAGCGCCCCGTCCCCCTGGTCTACGAATACGTCCTGACCCCCCTGCACGAGACGCTCAAAGAGCTGCTGGAGACCAAGCAGGCCCCGATCTACGTGGTCCACTTCACCCGGGCCGCCGCGGTCGAGCAGGCTCAGGCGCTGATGAGCATCAACGTCTGCACCCGCGCGGAGAAGGACGCGATCGCCGACGTGATCGGCGACTTCCGGTTCGCCGCGGGCTTCGGCAAGACGCTGTCCCGGCTGGTCCGGCACGGCATCGGTGTGCACCACGCGGGCATGCTGCCCCGCTACCGGCGGTTGGTGGAGACGCTGACCCAGGCCGGCTTGCTGAAGGTGATCTGCGGCACCGACACGCTCGGCGTCGGCATCAACGTGCCGATCCGCACCGTGCTGTTCACCGCTCTGGCCAAGTACGACGGCACCAAGACCCGCCACCTGCAGGCCAGGGAGTTCCACCAGATCGCGGGCCGGGCCGGGCGGGCCGGTTACGACACCACGGGCACGGTGGTCGTGCAGGCGCCCGAGCACGTGACGGAGAACGAGAAGGCGCTGGCCAAGGCCGGTGACGACCCGAAGAAGCGCCGCAAGGTCATCAGAAAGAAGCCGTCCGACGGCTTTGTCTCCTGGGGCGAACCCACCTTCAAGCGCCTGGTGGAGTCCGAGCCCGAGCCGCTCCAGTCCAGCTTCGCGGTCAGCCACGCGATGCTGCTCAACGTCATCAACCGCCCCGGCGACGCGTTCGCGAGCATGCGGCACCTGCTGACCGACAACCACGAGGACCCGGCCGCGCAGCGCCGCCACATCAGGCAGGCGTTCGCGATCTACCGCGCGCTGCTGGCCGGCGGCGTGGTCGAGCGCCTGGACCAGCCGGACGGGCTGGGCCGCGGCTGGCGGCTGACCGTGGATCTGCAGTCCGACTTCGCGCTCAACCAGCCGCTTTCCCCGTTCGCCCTGGCCGCGATCGAGCTGCTCGACCCCGAGGACCAGCAGTACCCACTGAACGTGCTCTCGGTGATCGAATCCACCCTGGACAACCCGCGCGAGGTGCTGTCCGCCCAGCTCCACCGGGCTCGCGGCGAGGCGGTGGCCCAGATGAAGGCCGAGGGCATCGAGTACGACCAGCGGATGGAGTTGCTCGAGGGCATCACCTACCCGCGGCCCCTGGCCGAGGACATGCTCGAAGGCGCCTACGAGGTTTACAAGCAGGGCCACCCCTGGGTCGCCGACTATGAGCTCAGGCCCAAGTCCGTGGCCAGGGACATGTTCGAGCGCGCGATGACCTTCACCGAGTACGTCGCCTTCTACCAGCTGGCGCGGGCCGAGGGCATCGTGCTGCGCTACCTGGCCGACGCCTACAAGGCGCTGCGCCAGACCGTGCCCGAAGAGGCCAAGACCGAAGAGCTGTTCGACCTGATCGAATGGCTGGGCGAGCTGGTCCGCCAGGTCGACTCCAGCCTGATCGACGAGTGGGAGAAGCTGCGCAACCCCGGCGCCGAAACCACCGAAGCCACCCGGCGCTCCGACGACCCCCCGCCGGTGACCGGCAACCCGCGGGCCTTCCGCGTGCTGGTCCGCAACGCGCTGTTCCGCCGGGTCGAACTGGCCGCGCTGCGCCGCTACGACCAGCTCGCGGAACTGGATGCAGTGAAGGGGGAAGGGGAGGCGGGTGGGGGCTGGGACATCGAGGCCTGGGCGGACGCGCTCGACCCGTACTTCGACGAGCACGACGACATCGGCACAAGTCCGGACGCCCGCGGCCCCGCCCTGCTGATCATCGACCAGCACCCGGATCACTGGGACGTCCGCCAGATCTTCGACGACCCGGCCGGTGATCACGACTGGGGCATCATCGCGCGCGTCGACCTGGCCGCCTCCGATGCGGCTGGATCCGCGGTCATCCGGGTGACCCAGGCCGGCCAGCTATAACGTCACATTCATAATGAACGGTGGCCACCGCAGCGCCGCCCTCACCCAAAGCCGGCCGTCACCGCACGCCGGCCGTCACCCGCCCACCGATCTCCCCACGGCCAGCGTCACCGGCAACTCGGCCTGCCCGAAGTAGCTGCCCACCGCCACGCAGTGCGGCGCCGCGCAGGACATCCCGGTCACCGTGCTGCCCAGGGTCCCGACCGGCAGGCCGAAGGGCCGCAGCGACCACCTGATGCCGTTCCAGACCTCGGCGAACGTCACCGGCTGGTTGTTGGGCGTGAAGTCCCCGACGGCGAGGCAGGAGCGGGCCGACACGCAGGCCACGGCGGTCAGCCCGATGTCGCTCGTGCTGGTCCCCGCGTCCCCCGGATTGGGGACGTGCTCGAAGCTCCAGGTCTTCCCGTTCCACCGTTCCGCGAACGCTCCGCCGGGGCTGGCGAAATAGCTGCCGCCGGCCGTGCAGGCCGAGGCAGAGGTGCACGACACCGAGGTGAAGGCGCCGCCCTGGGCCTTGGCCGGCAGCGGCACCGGCCGGACGTGCCAGCTCGTGCCGTTCCAGGCTTCGGCCAGCGGGACGGCGTCACCCGTGCCGGTGTTGTCCCAGCCGACCGCCGTGCAGGACGCCGCCGAGGTGCAGTCCACCCCGAACAGCTGGCTGACCACGCCGGGCGTGGCGGCGGCCTGGATGGCCCACTTCGTGCCGTTCCACACCTCAACCAGGGCCTGCTGCTGCTGCGCGTGGTCGCGGTAGAGACCCACCGCGGTGCAGGCGTCCACTGCGGTGCACGACACCGCCTGCAGCGTGGTGAACCGGGCGCCGGGCGGGCTGGGCACGTGCCGGAGGCTCCAGGCCGAGCCGTTCCAGGTTTCGGACAGGCCGAACGCGGCCCCGAGCGGGCGGTTGAAGTAGTCGCCGACTGCGACGCAGGCGCCGGGCGACGGACACGACACTGCGTCCAGGCTGCTGCCGATGGCTCCGGCCGGGTTGGGTGTGGCCTGAAGCCTCCAGGCCGAGCCGTTCCAGGTCTCGGCCAGGGTCACGTTGGTCTTGGTGGTGTTGTCGTAGAAGCCGACCGCCGTGCAGGCGGTGGCCACTGTCGAATCAAGCACGGGGCACGACACCGCCACGAACTGGCTGATCCTGGCCCCGGTGGGGCTGGCGATGGCGTCCAGGCGCCACGCCGAGCCGTTCCAGCCCTCGGCCAGCGGGACGCTGAACCCGGCGCTGTCGGACCGGACGCCGGCCGAGATGCAGGTGCCGGGCCTGGTGCCGGGCCCCTGTGCTGAAGTCACTGGGCAGGAGATGCCGTTGAGCTGGCTGGTCCTCGCGCCGGCCGGGTTCGGGGTGGACTGGATACCCCAGGCCGAGCCGTTCCAGGCTTCGGCCAGGGTCGCGATGCTGTTGCCTTTGATGTACGCGCCGGCGGCGGTGCAGGCGTTCGGCGAGGTGCAGGACACCGCGCCCAGTTCGCTGTCGTTCGCCCCGGCCGGGGCTGGGGTGGACTGTACCTTCCAGCCGATGCCGTTCCAGCGCTCGGCCAGGGCCGAGGTGGCGCCGCTACTGTCGATGGAGTCACCGGAAGCGGTGCAGTCGTAGGCCGCGGCGCACGACACACCGGTGAACTGGCTGCCGATGGAGCCGCGGATGCCCGCAGTGCGCTGGATGTGCCAGGCGGCGCCGTTCCAGACCTCGGCGAGCGTCACCGGGACGCCCGTGTCGCCTGCCTGGGCGCCGGCGGCGATGCACGCGTTCGGCGAGGTGCAGGACACCGCGCCCAGTTCGGCGGCGACCGCGCCGGCCGGGTTGGGCGTGGTTTCGACCTGCCAGCTCTGGCCGTTCCAGGCTTCGGCCAGGGTCAGCGCCTGCCCGGCGCTGGTGTCATAGGTGCCGGTCGCCGTGCACGTCCGGGCCGATGGGCAGGTGATCGCGAAGAACCCGCTCGCGGTGGCGGCGGCCGGGCTGGGCACCGGCTGGATGCGCCAGGTCGCCCCGTTCCACCGCTCGGCCAGCGGCACATCGGCGCCCGCGGCGTCGAGGTAGAAGCCCGACGCGGCGCAAGCGTAAGGCCCGGCGCACGAGATGCCCGTGAGCTGGCTGCCGCCCGAGCCGGCCGGGTTGGGCGAGGACTGGGTTTGCCAGGTGGCGCCGTTCCAGAGCTGCGCCAGGGTCACCGTGGTGCCCGCGTCGTTGACGTAGGACCCGACGGCGATGCACGCGCGCGGGCCGCCGCACGAGATGGCCTCCAGCGTGCCGTTGGCCAGCCCGCCGGGGTTCGGGGTCGGCTCGGGCTGCCATGGGCCGTCCTCGAACCCGGGCGTGCCGGACAGCCTCTGGGCCGGGGTCGCCCAGCGGCTGTGACTGAAGGCGCTGGGATGCCACAGCCGCCCGGCCGCCGCGCCTGACCCGCCGTGAGAAACCGCCCGTGCTGGCGACGCCGATAGAACTGCGATCAAGCCCAGGAACGCGGCCAGGGCGGCCAGAAGCCGTCGTCCGCGCCGACCACCTCGCCATAATCCCGACATAGCGGAGAAGTTACCCCAGGCGTCCCGCCGTGACCAGACGCCCCGTGACCAGAGATTCAGGCCGCGACGCGCCAGGCCCGGAGCATGGCCTCGGCCCCCGCCCGCGCCTTTCTGGCCGCGGCCAGATCCCCCTCGACCAGCGCGGTGATGGTCGCTCCCTCGGACAACAGCATCCACTGGTCCGACAGTGCGTCCGCGCCGGGCAGCCCGGCCGCCTCGGCCAGTTCGGAGAAGTAGCGCCGGCACCGGGTCTTGTGCGCCATCACCGCGTCGTGCGCCGGATGGGAGGCGTCGGCGAGTTCCACGGTCGCGTTGATGAACGCGCACCCCCGGAAATCCCGCCGCCCGAACCACTTGTCCAGCACGTCGAACACGGCCAGCAGTCGCTGCGCCGGATCCGCCGAGCTGGCCTCGACCTCACCCACGAACCAGGCGAAGAACCGCTCGTCCAGCGCGTGCAGGCAGGCGGCCAGCAGATCGTCCTTGGCCCTGAAGTGCTTGTACACGGTGACCTTGGTGACCGACGCCCCCGCCGCCACCTCGTCCACGCTGACCGCCCGGATCCCCCTGCGGTAGAACAGCCGGGCCGCCGAGTTCAGGATCTTGACGTTGGTCCTGGCCGCTTCCCGGGTGGCGCGGTCTTCGTAGGGACCTGTTCGCACTCGGGCCTCCCGCGCCACTGGGCGTTCAGACGGTCTGGTGTTATCGTGCCAGGTGTACTAACCGGTCAGTATACCCCGGAGGTCATTCATGCAGGTTGAGGCGGGTGTTCTGGTACGGAACGCGGCGCAGCGGTTCGGGTCGCGGGTGGCGCTCACCGACGGGCCGCGGCAGTACACGTTCGCCGGCCTGAACGAGCGCGCGAACCGGATCGGGTCCGCCCTGCTCGGGCTCGGCGTGAGCCGGGGCGACCGGGTCGGGGTGCTGGCCTACAACACCGCCGAGGTCGTGGAGACCTGGTTCGCCTGCGAGAAACACAACCTGGTCCGGGTGGTGCTGCACAGCCACTTCCCGATGGATGACCACGCCTGGTCGCTGAACGACGTGGGCGCGACCGCGCTGATCTTCGATGCCCGGTTCGCCGAGGACGTCGAGCGGCACAAGGACGAGCTGAAGACCGTGCGGCACTTCATCGTGATCGGCGAGGGCGGGCCCGGCTGGGCCACTGCGTTCGCGGACCTGGAGTCCGGGGGCGACCCGGCCGACCCGTACCTCAGCGTGGACGAGGACGCCACGTGCTTCCTCCAGCTCACCTCAGGGACCACCGGGCACCCCAAGGCCTGGGTCAAGACGTACCGGTCCTGGCAGGCGGTCATCGACCACAACCTGCACCACTTCGACACGTTCGGGCCTGACACCCCGCCGGTCGGGCCGGACGACGTCAACCTGCACTTCCACCCGATCCAGTGGGCCAGCGGCTTCCAGACCCTGTACCCCTACTACGTCCGCGGCGCCCGCAGCGTGCTGCTCGACGACGAGGCCTTCGACCCCGGCGTGCTGCTCGACACCATCGCCGCCGAGGGCGTGACCGGGGTGTTCATGCCCGGCCCGCTGCTCACCCCGACCCTCGACGCGGCCGCGGCGCGCGACGGCTACCGCCACCAGCTCCGGCGGATGGTGGTGTTCTTCGGCACGCCCGACCAGCTCGACAGGACGTCCAGGGTGCTCGGCCCCATCTGGGCGCACGGCTTCGGCTCCACCGAGCAGGGTGCGATCACGACCAGGCTGCTGCCGGCCGAGGTGGCGGAGTGCCGGGAGCGGATCAAGAGCGTCGGCCGGTCCGGCTCCCCGTTCCTCGAGGTCGCCGTCGTGGACGAAGAGGGCAGCAGGCTCGGCCCCGGCCAGGCCGGCGAGATCGTGGTGCGCAGCGCCATGTCGATCGGCGAGTACTGGGGCATGCCGGAGCGCACCGCCCAGTCGTTCTTCCCCGGCGACTGGTTCCGCCCCTACGACGTCGGCTACCTGGACGAGGACGGCTTCCTGTACTACTCCGACCGGGCCGGGGACCGGATCACCACCGATCGGGGCACCGTGTACCCGCACCTGGTCGAGGAGACGGTGCTCAGTCACGACGCCGTCGTGCTGTGCGGCGTGGTCGGGCTCGGGCCGGCCGGGGCGGCGGAGGTCGTGGTGGCCGCCCAGCTCAAGCCCGGGCTCACCGGTTCGGACGAGCTGGCCGCCGAACTGCTGGCCACCACCGAGCGGCTGGCCGAGCACGAGCGCCCGGCCCGGGTGGTGTTCGTCGCCGAACTGCCGACCGTGCTGGGCGGCGCCAAGGTCCAGCGCTCGGCGCTGCGCGACCGGCTCGCGGCCGAGACGGGATGATCGCCGGGGAGGAGACCCGCCGGGCCGTCGCGGACGCCGCCGGCGCGCCGCTGCTGATCCGGCCGGACGGCACCGAGCTGACCGGCCACCAGGTCGAGGCCGGGACGACCGCACTGGCGCTCGCGCTGCGCCGGCAGGGGCTGGCGGGCCAGCGCATCGGCCTGTGGTCGTGGAACTCGGCCGCGGCGATCGAGGCGCACCTGGCCACCGAGTGGATCGGCGCCACCCGGGTGCCGGTGGACCCGGGCGCGCCGCCGGCCGAGGCCGCCGCCGTGTTCGAGGCCGCGAAGGTCGCGGGTGTGCTGGTGGACGCCGCGCACGCCGCCGACGCCCCGGCCGGGGCGCTGGTGCACGACGACGACGCCCCCTTGGGGGTAGCGGGCACAGGCGCCGCCGGGACGCTAGAGCCGGCCGAAGTACCGCCGGGGACCACGCATCTGCTCTACCCGCGGATGGCCGCCCGGGGCCAGTTCCTCGCGGTGCCGATCTCGTACGCCAACTGGGCTGCCTGCATGGCGGTGAACATCGAGCTGTACTGGGGCGGCGGCTACGGGCCCGGCTTCGGCCCGGGGGAGCGGTTCCTCACCGTGCAGCAGATCATGCACGGCACCGGGATGCTCGGCACGTTCCCGTTCCTGTGGATGGGCTTGCCGCAGATCGTCCTGCCCCGGTTCGACGCGGCCGCCGTGCTCGACGCGGCGCAGCGGCTCGGCGCCACCGCGACGTTCTTCGTGCCCGGCATGGTGACCAGGCTCGCCGACGCGGTGGCGCAGGCCGGTGTGGACCGCGCGGGTGCGCTGCGCCGGGTCATCTACGGCGGCGCGCCGATGCCGGCCGACGACCTGGTCCGCGCGATCAACGTGCTCGGCCCGGTGCTGGTCCAGGTGTACGGCCGGTTCGAGGGCGGCTGGCCGCTGGCCGTGCTCGGCCAGGACGACCACCGGGCGCTGGCCGCCGGGGACACCGCGCACGCGGGCAGTTGCGGGCGGCCCATCGCCCAGACCGGTCTGCGCACCCGGCCCGTGCCTGGCCAGCAAGAGCCCTGGGGTGAACTGTCCGTGCGCAACCCCATGGTGGTCGCCGGCTGGGCCGACCCAGACGGCTGGTGCGGTCTCGGCGACCTGGCCCGGTTGGACGGCGACGGGTACCTCTACCTGGGCCCACGGCTCGACGGGATGATCAACACCGGCTCCTATCACGTGTACCCGCGTGAGGTAGAGGAGGCGATCGCCGCCGTGGCCGGGGTACGCGAGGCACTGGTGCGCGGCGAGCCCGACCCGGTCTGGGGCCAGGCCGTAACCGCCTACGTGGTCGGGGACGCCGTCACCGCGGACATCCGCCGGGCACTGGAAGGCCGCCTGGCGAAGTACAAGATCCCCAAACGGATCGAACTGGTGGCCGAGCTGCCTTAACTCCCGGGCGCGGGAGCGGCCAGGGCCAGCGTCACCACCTGCCCCGACGAGGCGATGAGGGCGCCGGCCGCGGTGCACCGGGCCGGCGTGCACGACGTCCCGTACACGAGGCTGCCCATGTTGCCCGGCGGCAGCGCGATGGTCTGCACCTTCCACGCCTTCCCGGTCCATACCTCGGCGAACGAGGCCGGGTTGTTGTTGGGCGAGTATCTCCCGGCGGCCACGCAGGACTGCGCGGATACGCAGCTGATCGACGAGAAGCCGATTTCGCTGGTGCTGCTGGCCCCGTTGGGGGGCAGCGGAGCGGCTCGGTAGGACCACGTCGTGCCGTTCCAGTGCTCGGAGAACGGTCCGCCCGGGGCGGCGAACACGGCCCCGCCCGCCGTGCAGGCGTTCGCCGCCGTGCAGGCCACGGCGGACAGCGTGCCGCCCTGGGCCTTCGCGGGCAGGGTCAGCTTCTGCACGTGCCAGGCCGTGCCGTTCCACGTCTGCGCCAGCGGCTGCGCGTCACCGTTCTTGGGGTTGTCGTAACCCACGGCCACGCAGTGCTGGGCCGACGGGCACGACACCGCGGACAGCGAGGTGGCCGTGGCTCCGGCCGGTTTCGCCACGGTCGTGAGCTGCCAGGTCTTGCCGTTCCAGCGCTCGGCGAAGCCCTGCTGGGTTCCGGCCTTGTTGGAGTAGGTGCCGACGGCCGTGCACGCGCTCACCGCTGGGCACGAGACCGCGTACAGCGAGCTGCGCTTGGCCCCGGCCGGGTTCGGGGTGGCCTGGATGCTCCACTTCGACCCGTTCCACGCCTCGGCCAGCGTGCTCGTTGAACTGCCGCCGTTGACGCTGTAGTCGCCGACCGCGGTGCACGCGCTCGCGGCCGGGCACGACACGCCCTGCAGGGAGCTGACCACGCCCCCGCTGGGGTTGGCGGTGGCCTGGATGGCCCACGTGCTGCCGTTCCACCGCTCGGCCAGCGTCGCGTCCTTCGCCGCGTTCACGTGATAGTCGCCGACCGCGGAGCACGCGCTCGCGGCCGAGCACGACAACCCGAGCAGCTCGCCGTCCTTGGCCCCGGTCGCCGGCGCCGGGATGTGCAGCGACCAACTGGTGCCGTTCCACTGCTCGGCTAGCGGGAGCGGCAGCCCTTGCGGGCTCTCGGAGCTCCCGGTCGTGGCGCAGGCGCCGGCCGTGGGACAGGACACGCCGCCGAGCCCGCTGGCCCGGTTGTGGCTGGGGTTGGGAGTGGCCTGGACGGCCCACTTGGTGCCGTTCCACCGTTCGGCCAGCGTCACAGTGGTCTTGGTGCTGCTGTCGGCGTAGGCGCCGGCCGCGGTGCAGGCGGTCGCCGAGGGGCACGACACCGCGCCGAGTTCGGCCCCTGCCGCCGCGCTGGGCATGGGCGTGGCCTGAACCGTCCACTTGGTGCCGTTCCAGCGTTCGGCCAGCGTCATCGTCTCACCGGAGGAGGCGTTGGTGTAGAAACCGGTCGCGGTGCACGCCGCCGGGGCGGCGCAGGACACGCCCTCGAGCTGGCTCCCGGCGGTGCTGGGGCTGGGGGTGGCGTGGATGGCCCACTTGGTGCCGTTCCAGGACTCGGCCAGCGTCGCCGTGCTGCCGCTGCTGTCGGTGGAGGCGCCGGTCGCCGTGCAGGCGGTCGATGTGGCGCAGGACACCGCGAACAGCCCGGACGCCGCGGCGCCGGCGGGGTTGGGCGTGGTCTGGACCGTCCACGTGGTGCCGTTCCAGCGTTCGGCCAGGGTCAGCGACGTCCCCGCCGCGTTGGTGTCGTCGCCAGCGGCGGTGCACGTGCTCGCCGAGGTGCACGAGATCGCGAGGAACCCGCTGGCGCTCGCCCCGCCGGGGACGGTCGGGGTCTGGATGGTCCACGTGGTGCCGTTCCAGGTCTCGGCCAGCGGCACGATGGTGCCAGCGGCGTCGGTGTCGTACCCGGCCGCGACGCAGACGTTCGCGGTGGGGCACGCGACGGCGGTGAGCTGGCTGCCGCCGGCGCCGGTGGGGTTGGGGGTGGTCTGGACCGCCCACGTGCTGCCGTTCCAGCGGTAGGCCAGCGTGACCGTGGTCCCGGCGTTGTTGAAGTGACTCCCGACCGCGGTGCAGGCCGAGGCGCTGCTGCAGGACACCGCCGCCAGGTTGCCGTTGGCCTGGCCCCCGGGGTTGGGAGTCGGCACGGTCTTCCAGGTGCCGGCGGCCGGACCGGCCAGGCCGCCGGGGACGCTGGCCGGGGGACTCAGCTTGCTGAAACCGGGTATCGCGGGACGCCATAGGCCGGGCCCTGGATTCGACGCGGCCTGGGCCGCCGGGGCCACCAGGGTCCCTGTACAGGTGAGAGCCAGCGCCGCGCCGAGCGTCCAGATGCCGCGCCGTCCGGCCCAGATGTTCCGCATTCCTGGCTCCCCCTCGCACAATTGACCTGGTCTGCCCGGTTCATGCCGCCGCAGTCGTTGTCCGTGCTCCGGCTCACGAAAGGCCAAACTCTCAGCCCATGGATTCCAGGATCGCAGTGATCGGCGGCGGCATCGTCGCAGCGAGTGTCGCATATCACCTGGTTCGCCGGGGTGCAGAAGTGATCATCATCACGGGCGGCGGCCAAGCCGGGCCGGCCACCGACGCCGGCGCTGGCATCGTCTGCCCGTGGGCGATCGCCGATGAGGGCGACGGCTACCGGCTCTGGGACGAAGGGGCCCGCTACTACCCCGAACTGATCGCGATGCTGGCCGACGACGGCCAGACCGAGACCGGGTTCGCCCAGGTCGGCGCGCTGTGCGTGGCCGAGCGCCCCGAGATGCTGCTCCCGGTCGAGGCCAGGCTGCGCGCCCGGTTGCCCGGCACGCCACAGATCGGCACGGTGACCGCGCTCGCCCCGGGCGAGCCCGCCGGGATGTTCCCGCCGCTGGACCCGGGCCTGGCCGGCCTGGCGATCTCCGGTGGCGCCCGGGTGGACGGCCGCGCCATCCGCGACAGCCTGCTCGCCGCCGCCGTGGCCCGCGGCGCCACCAGGCTCCCCGGCGACGCCGAACTGGTGGCGGCGTCCGGCCGGGTCACGGGCGTGCGGGCCGGCGGGGACGTGCTGGGCGCGGACGCCGTGGTGGTGGCCGCCGGGGCCTGGACACCCGGGATCTGCGCCGGGTTCGGCCCGGACCTGGCCATCACCCCGCAGCGCGGCCAGATCGTGCACGCCCTGCTGCCCGGCGCCGACACGGCCCGCTGGCCGGTGGTGCTGCCCGTCCAGGACCCGTACCTGCTCGCCTTCGCCGGCGGCCGGGTCGTGTTCGGCGCGACCAGGGAGGACGCCGGGTTCGACTACCGGGCCACGGTCGGCGGCGTGAGCGGCTTGCTGGCCTCGGCCCTGGCCGTGGCCCCCGGCCTGCGCGACGCCACCCTGCTGGAGACCAGGGTCGGGTTCCGCCCGCACACCAGCGACGGCCTGCCGCTGGCCGGCCGCCTCGCCGACGGCCTGTACGTGGCGGCCGGGCACGGACCCGAGGGGCTGACCGCCGGCCCGTGGACCGGGCTCGCGGTGGCCGCCCAAGTGCTGGGTGAGCCACCGGTGACCGACCTGACCCCGTTCGCCCCGGCCGGGTTACGCTCGACAGCATGAGTCAGAAGGAACCCATACCGGTGGCCTGCACGCTTGGCGCGGGTGACCTGGCTGACCGGGTTACCCGCTGGCGGGCGGTGGCCGCCCGGGCGGCGGGGGAGCGGTCGCCCACCGAACACGGCGTGCGGCTGAGCTTCGCCACCGGGCCCGGCGTCGCCGCCGAACTGCGCGAACTGGCCGCCCTCGAACGCGACTGCTGCGCGTTCGCGACCTGGTCGGTCCGCCAGGACGGCGACCGCGTCCTGGTCGAGGTCAGCGGCGACAGCCCGGAAGCGGCCCAGGCCGTCCAGGTTATGTTCGACGAACTGGCAGGGGCAGGCAGCTAGCCCTCGTAACCAGGGGCTGACACCCGCAATCTACATATGTAGACTGGTTGTATGAAGATGACCGGCCTGCTGGAACGGGTGCTGCGGGCGTTTCTGGATGATCCGTCGGCGCCCCGGTACGGCTATGACCTCATGAGGGCGGCCGGGCTCAAGAGCGGCACCCTGTATCCGCTGTTGAGTCGGCTGGCGGACGACGGGCTGGTCACTTCGGACTAGGAGGTGCCCGACGGCGCGGGGGAGCGGCCCCGGCGGTATTACCGGCTGACCGGTGAGGGGACTGCGGTAGCCCGGGTGGAGCTGGCCCAGCTATCCGCGCGCGGATAGCTGGGCGCCGGCCCGGCCGGGCGCGGATGTGCGGGGGAGCCCGGTGTGAAGGGTGAGCGCCGGCTGCTGCGGGCCGGCGAGTTCCTCGTGGGCCGGGCCGTCCGGTGGCTGCCCGCCAAGGTCAGGGACGAACGGCGCCGGGAGTGGGCCGCCGAGCTGCCCGCCATCTTGCGGGATCCCAGCGGGGGTCCGGGCTGGCGGCGCGCCGCCCGGATGCTGGGCTATGCCTTCGACACCATCCGTGGGGCCGCCCTGAGGCCAGGTCAGGCCCCTTACCCGGGATCCCATCGCGGCAGCGACCGGTGGACCATGGTCATGGCAGGGCCCTGGCTACTGTCCTTCGCGGCGGCGCTGGGCGTCCTGCTGGCGTTCCTGTCCGCGCCGGTGCTGCTGGTCTACCTGGTGTCCTGGAGCAGCGGGCTGGGGCTGTGGCCTGCGACCGGGGTCTCGGCCGTGATCCTGCTGGCCTGCTGTCTGGTCCCGCGGCGGATCCTCGCCGTGAGCGCTGGATGCTCGAGGTCGCGCATGACCGGCTGCGCCGGCGGCGCGAGCTCCGGAAGAACTGACGCGGCGACTAACTGGCTCTGCCGTAGTTCCGCGCCTACCCTCGGTGAACTTGTTCTCGGGTGTTCCCACATCTAGCGATTTATACGATAATCCGTGTGGTTGATTCCGATCGCTAGTGTGTACGGGGGAACAGGTGATCGAAAAGAAGCCCGTGCCGGGTTCGGTAGCTGTGCTGTGGCCCTACAGCACCGCCGTGTGGCTGGGCCGTACCTTGCGGTCGCGAGGCTGGGCTGGGGTCGCGGTGACCCCCGCCGACCTGGCCGTCTGCGGGATGACGGATCTGCGGCTGCGCGCCGCCGACTGGGACCGGGTGGTGACCGACCCCGGCGGCCTGGACCAGCTCGCCGCCACGGTGAGCGGCGTGGCCGCGGTCCTGGCCGGGGACGAGAGCGCGGTGCCGCGGGCCGAACGTCTGGGGGCCAGGCTCGGGCTGCCAGGCAGCGACCCACGGACCTCGGCTTGCCGGACCGACAAGGCAACCATGCAGCAGGCGCTCGAGCGCGCCGGGGTGCCACACCCCAAGACGATGCGGGCGGCCACCCCCGGCGCGGCGCTGACGGCGGCCACCGCGGTGGCCGGGGTGGCTGGCTGGCCGGTGGTGGTCAAGCCGCGGTGGTCGGCCAGCAGCGTGGGGGTCACCGTCTGCCACAGCCCGGCCGACGTGGCCGCGGCCTGGGCCGCGGCCACCGGGCAGCGCGGCGCGCTGGGCGAGATCACCCGGGTGGTGGCGGTGCAGGAGTACCTGGACGGCCAGAAGTGGACCGTGGACTCCGTCACCGTCACGGTGCCCGGCGCGGCCCGGCCGGTGCACGTGATCACCAGCCTGTGGCGCGAACGCGTCATCGTGACCGGCGGGCACGTCGCCTGGGGCGAATCCTGGCTGGTGCCACCCGCCGCGATCGGCCGCGACCAGGCGGCCAGCGAGGTGGCCGACTACGCCCAGGCGGTGCTGGACGCGGCCGGGGTGGCCGCCGGGCCGGCCTGCACCGAGGTCGTGCTGACCGCCCGCGGGCCCCGGCTGGTCGAGGTGATGGCCCGGCTGGCCGGCTGCTACCCGGTGCACCTGGTGGAACTGGTCACCGGCCAGAACCAGGTCACCGCCACCGTCGACGCGCTCGCCAGTCCGCAAGCGCTGGCCGGACGGCCGCCGCCCGCCGCGAACGGTGGCCTGGCGGTCGCCCAGGCGTGGCTCCTCGCCCCGCACGCCGGCTTCCTCGACGGTGCGTCGCTGCAGAAGATCTGTGACCTGCCGACGGTGCGGGCGGCATCGGCAGGCCTGACGCCCGAGGCCGCGGTCAGCCTCACCACGGACACCCCCAGCAGTCCCGGCCGCCTGGATCTGCTCGGCACCCCCGCTCAGGTCGAGCAGGACATCGCGGCGATCCGAAACCTGGAGCAAGGCCTGTACAGGAGGTGCAGATGACCGACCCCGGGAAGGCGTGATGACCCGGCAGGGTCTACTCGCGCGCTGGTAACCCTGACGGTGTCACGCGTGGCGGGAATGCCCCACGCCGCACGTGAACCCACGTCAGCGTCGGCGGCCGCGGTAGCCCGCCGATGCGGCCACCGCGCCACGGCCGGTGCCCGGCCTGGCGGCAGTCGCCCGGGCCGGGGTCGCGGTCCGCTCAGGCCGGGTGACCAGCGGAGCGGGCGGGCCTGCGATCGAGCGCAGCAACGGTGATCGCGGGCTGACGGTAGCGGCGACGGGGACAACCCCCGCACGCCGCATCAAGCTGCGTACCTCCTGGGCCTGCCCCGCAGTCTGCAAGGTGATCACCACGCCACCCGCGCCCGCGCGGGCGGTGCGTCCCGACCTGTGCAGGTACGCCTTGTGCTCGGCCGGTGAGTCGGCGTGAATGACCAGGCCGATGTCGTCCACGTGGATACCGCGGGCCGCGATGTCGGTCGCCACGAGCACCCGGACCTCACCCGATGTGTACGACGCGAGATTGCGGGTGCGGGCGTTCTGCGACAGGTTGCCGTGGAGTTCGGTGGCGGGCACACCCGTGGTGGTGAGCTGCTTGGCGAGCTTGGCCGCGCCGCGTTTGGTGCGGGTGAACACCAGCGACCTGTGGTTCCCGCCCGCCAGGGTGCGCACCACGTCGACGCGGTCCGCCGGTGTCACGGTGAGCAAGTGATGGGCGACCGGCGCCGGTGCGGCGACCGAGTCGACGGAGTGGCGCGCCGGGTGGTCAAGGAAGCGCCGCACGAGAACATCGACGGCCCCGTCGAGGGTCGCGGAGAACAGCATCCGCTGGCCGTCGGCCGGGGTGGCGTCGAGCAGTCGCCGCACGACCGGCAGGAACCCGAGGTCCGCCATGTGGTCCGCTTCGTCGAGCACGCTGATCTCGACATCTGCGAGCCGGCAGTGGCCTTGCTCGATGAGGTCGGCGAGGCGCCCTGGACAGGCGATGACTATGTCGGCACGGTTGCGCAGGGCAGCGACCTGGGGCTTCTGCGGGACCCCACCGAAGATCGCCACCGTGCTCAGGCCCATGATTCTGGCTAGCGGTGCGAGCACGGCCTTGACCTGGCTGGCCAGCTCCCGGGTCGGCACCAGCACCAGTCCGCGCGGCTGGCAGGCCAGCGTGTGGCCGCCTGCCAGCCTGGCGGCCAGCGGAAGGGCGAACCCGAGCGTCTTTCCCGAGCCGGTGCGGGCGCGGCCGAGGATGTCAAGACCGGCCAGGGCATCGGGCAGCGTGGCGGCCTGGATCGGGAACGGCGCGCTGATTCCCGCGCTGGCCAGCGCCGCCACCAGCGGGGCGGGAACGCCGAGAGCGGCGAAGGTGGTGGTGGGTGCGGGGGTGCTGGGTTTGCTGTGCCTGCGCCGGGGAGCATGCGTTCGCTCATTGAGCAAAGCTGGCAAAGAAGTCTCTTCCATCGTTGGGGTGGCCGCATCATAGGCCACCACACATCCGTGGGAACCAGCTCACGAGCCGAGCGATGCACGACCGGCGCGCCCTGATGGCTGCGCCCTCATACTTGCTGTATCCACGGTACAACACGCCCCGCCTGGCCCGGGTCGCGCGATTCGCAGCGTGGCGTTTCATGCAAGTGACCGAGGCCAAGCTTGCTTCACCGAGCCTAAGTAGGCGCATACTGAAGATGATGAACTCTTACCGCGCCTTCCCGAGGCGCCCCCTGCCAGGCAGCCCCTTCGCAAAGACCGCTGTCGCGCCCATCGAGGAGCAATGGGCGGTCAATGACAAGGTGACCCACGACAAGTACGGCCTCGGCACGATCATTGGTGTCGAGGAGGGCGTGGGTGTGGTTGTCGATTTCAGGTCTCACAAGCAGCACCTGAGAACTCCGTGCTCCAAGCTGGCCAAGCTCTGAGCATCCGGCTGTTCGCGTATCGAGATGCGTTGATGCTCGCTGCCGTTGTTACGCTCAGCGGATGGCTGGACAAGCTGTGCCCGCGTTCGTTCTGGCCTCCGGGTCGGCCGGGCGGCTGGGCCTGCTGCGCCGGGCCGGGATAGACCCTGAGGTCCTGGTCAGCGGCGTGGACGAGAGCACCGACGCCGGCCTGGACACCTCATCCGTGGTCGCCATTCTGGCCGAGCGCAAAGCCGATGTGGTGGCCAGCCAGCGCCCGGACGCGCTGGTGCTCGGCTGTGACTCGCTGCTGGAGATGGACGGGATGGGCTTCGGGAAGCCCGCCACCGCCGACGAGGCCGTGCGCAGGTGGCGCACCCTGTCGGGCCGGGAGGGCAAACTCTTGACCGGGCACTGCCTCATCGCGCCTGGCCGGGCCCGCCGGGTTCGGGCCGTCGCCAGCACGACGGTCCGCTTCGGGACCCCCACCGACGCCGAATTGTCCGCCTACATCGCCAGCGGCGAGCCGGCCCGCGTGGCCGGCGCCTTCACCATCGACGGGCTCGGCGGACCGTTCGTAGAAGGCGTCGACGGCGACCCCGGCAACGTCATCGGCCTGTCCCTGCCGCTGCTGCGCCGGATGCTGGCCGACGTCGGAGTGCGCATCACCGACCTGTGGGGCCAGAAAAATAAACGTGAACACGACTTGTCATCGTAAATTCACCCGGACTAACTTCGGATACGCCACTGTTTGAGGTGCATCTTCTCGAGACGAGGGACGCGTCGTGGGACCGGGCCGGATGTGGTCCTGCCGCGCGCCCAGGGCCAGGGTGGGAGGAACTCCAGCACATGGACATGCAGGTGACGAGACGGCAGTTGCTGGCATCTAGTGGGGGGGTGGTGCTGGCATCGTTCGCGCTGCCGAAGAACGTGCGGAAGTTGCTCGACGCCTCGACCTCGCCCGGATCGCTCCGGGACCGAGCCGGGTCGCCCTCCAAGATCGAGCACGTTGTGGTGCTGATGCAGGAGAACCGGTCGTTCGACCACTACTTCGGCACCATGCCCGGGGTGCGGGGATTCGCCGACCCGACCGTCAGTAAGAAGCTCTTCTACCAGCCGGACACGAGCAACCCGGACGGGTACCTTCTGCCGTTCCACTGCGACACCCACGACACGAGCGCGCAGGCGCTGCCGTCCAACAGCCACTCGTGGGGCCCTCAGCACGACTCCTGGGACAACGGCAAGATGGACGGCTTCGTGTCCGCCCACCTCGCGGCCGACGGCGTCGCCGGCCAGTACACGATGGCCTACTTCGAGCGCAACGACATCCCGTTCCACTGGGCGCTGGCCGACGCGTTCACTGTCTGCGACGGTTACCACTGCTCCATTCTGGGCCCCACCTGGCCGAACCGCTTGTACCTCATGACCGGCATGGTGGATCCCACGGGTAAGAACGGCGGCCCGGTTTACGGCAACTACGTCCCGCCGCAGGGATACAGCTGGACGACGTACCCAGAGCTGCTGACCCAAGCCGGGGTGTCGTGGAAGGTGTACCAGGAAGAGGACAGCTACGGGATGAACGTCCTGGAGTACTTCGACCAGTACCAGAACGCCGCGCCGACCTCGCCGCTGTTCAAGAACGGGATGGGCATCTACCAGGCCGGCCAGTTCGAGCACGACGCCATGAACGACAAGCTCCCGGCGGTGTCGTGGATCATCCCGACCTCCTTCCAGTCCGAGCACCCCTCCTTCATGCCCGCGGCCGGCGCCGATTACATCGCCAGCAAGATCGATGCCATCGCCGCCAACCAGTCGGTGTGGGAGAAGACCGTGTTCGTCCTGGTCTACGACGAGAACGACGGCCTGTTCGACCACGTCCTCCCGCCGACCGCTCCCGCGGGTACGCCGGGCGAGTACATCACCGTCGACGGCGAGGCCGACCCGATCGGCCTTGGTTTCCGGGTGCCGTGCGTCGTGGTGTCTCCCTGGACCGTCGGTGGGTACGTGAGCCACTCGACCTTCGACCACACGTCAGTGATCCAGCTGATCGAATCGGTTACCGGGGTGATGTGCCCCAACATCACCTCCTGGCGCCGGTCCACGGCGGGGGACCTGGCCAGCGTGCTCGGGGGCAAGCCCTACACCTCACCCCGCCTGCCGGGCACCCAGGCCAAACTGGTCGCCGCGGAGGAGCAGGTCCGCAACTTCCAGTTGCCACCGATTCCCGGTAAGTCCCAGACGTTCCCGATCCAGCCCCACGGCACCAAACCCGTGGCTAACACTCCCGCATCCGACCGCTCGACGATGAGGGTTTGATCACCGTGACGAACCGCAAGAAGACCGTTATTTCGCTCACTGCCGCGGCAGTGCTGGCCTGCGCCGCCGGCGGCGCGAGCTGGGCCGTCTCGGGCTCTCACGGGCACCCGGCCACGACCGCCTCCGCCACCTTGACCTCGGCGTCCTGCCATGGCCCGGCGGGCGCTGCCTACGTCGCCGACCCTGGCTACCAGGCCTTCAGCGCCGTCAACACCGCCACCTGCGCGATCGTCCAGACCTACAACGTCGACGACCCGCAGGTGCCCGGCGACACCGGTGACTACAACTACACCGGCTCCGACCCGGGCATCGCCATGAGCGGCAGCACGCTGTGGTTCGCGGTCGCCGCGACCGACAACGTGGCCGCCATCGACAGCTCAACGCTCGACCCGAGCGATTACAGCCCCCCGGAGACCCTCGTCCCGGTCGGTTACATGCCCCAGGCGCTGGCGGCCACCCCCGACGGCAGCCAGGTCTGGGTCGTCGACACCGGACCCCAGACCTCGACGTCACCGCTGTGGGGCATATCCGTCATCAACACCTCGACCGACAAGGTCGCCAGGCACTTCAACCTGGTCGGGGATCCGACCGACGTCGCCTTCTCGCCCGACGGGAAAGACGCGTACGTGACCACGTCCAACGGGCTCTACATCTACAACGTGGCCAACAAGAGGCAAGTCGGCCTCATCCCCGGGCTCGGCTCGCCGAAGTCGGTCGCGGTGGCGCCCGACGGTTCCGCGGTGTACGTGACCGAGACATCCAGCGCCAAGCTGGCCACGATCAGCACCGCCACGGACCAGATCGTGCGGACCACAAACGTCGGCCGGGAACCGTGGCAGGCCGTGGTGTCGGCGAACGGCTCGACGGTGTACGTGGCCAACCCCGACTCGAACTCGGTCAGCGTCGTCAACGCCGCGACCGGGGCCGTCCAGAACACGTACACGGTGACTGGCGTCCCCGACGCGCTGGGCCTGACGCCTAACGGTTCGCAGTTGTGGGTGACTGGCGACGACAGCGGCATCATGACCGTCATCAACACCCACACCGGTCACCGGGTCGGCGCCACCAACCTGGGCGGCAACGGCGCCAACTCAGGCGACGGGCTCAACCCCACGGGTGTTGTCCTCACCGCCACTCCCACCCCCGGGAGCGCCTCAAGCACGTCCTTCAAGCTGAACACCGCCGCTCAGGCCCACAAGGGTTAGTGATCCTGTTCGGCTGACGGCCGTACGAAGGAGGCCGTGGCGCCCGGCCACGGCCTCTTTCAGGTGGTCACGTTTCGGTGGCCACCGTTCAGTCAGAAAAGTTCTTCAATGATCTTTACAAGGGTCAGGTCGCATGCTCCCAGGTGACCGAGAATCCGTTGCCGCTGCTATTCAGCGCCGAGGGTGCGGCCTTGGTGTCTCCGGAGGAGCCGGTCATCGTGATCTCATTGTTGGGGTAGGTGGAGATGACCCCGCTGCCGCTGGTCGTCTTCACGGTCGCGCCGCTGAGCGACCAGGTGTGGAAGTCCGGCAGCGGATAGGGGTTCGAGCCGCTGCAGCACGGGGCTTCCGCGATCCACTCGGCGCTGGAGTTGGCGCAGCTCGAGCAGGTCTGGGTGGTGGAGAAGCTGTTGGCCGTGTGGGTGGAGTCGGTGACGGTGAGCTTGTAGCTCGTGCCGGTCCTGACCACCGTGCCGGTGATGTGGTCTCCGGCCGCCACGCTCTCACCGACGACCTGGATGTCGTTGGTGGGGTACATCTCCCACCAGGAGTACTGGTAGGCGTGGCTTTCGTAGCACTCGACGAGCGTGCCGTCCTGCTCCACCGAACTGCTGGAGTAGCCGTCGATCCCGACCCAGAAGGCCGCGAGGGACTCGGTGGAGGTGCAGGTGGTCGACGGCTCGGTCCAGGTGCCGCCGACGGAACTGAAGGTCTCGGACACGTCGGCGTAGCCCGACCAGTTGGAACTGGTCGTCTTGGTGGTGCCCTTGATCCCCACGCTGTGCGCGGTGACCACATGGTTGGTTGGGCGCCATCCCACGTCGAGGTGCTTCAGCGCATTGCGGGCGATCGCGAGGGCTTCGGCCTTCTGCGAGGCATGGGTGGTGCTGGCGTGCGCGACGGGCCCGAAGGCCGCCATCAGGCCGAGCACGGGCACACAAGCGACTAACGCGGTGGACAGAACCCGGGGGAAACGATGCTGCATGGGGTGTTACCTCTCACTTGGGACGGTCGTCCATGACCGCCCGTGCCCTGATGGTAACTTTTAGTCATCTTGGACATCAATATGGTGATTGGGAAAATTTTCCCAGATCTACCCCTTCGGGCAGTAAAAACCTCGGAGACTGGGTGTCGGAATGGAGATCCAGTGCGCCAGCGGAAACGCCGGCCCCGGCTCGCTCGGTAGATGGCGGCTGCTCAGGTTGGTCTCTACGCGTGCCGGTTGCTGTACTTCGTGGCTGTACTGGCTGCCTGTCCCATTCGCGATGAGGTATCGGACGGCGTATGCGAAAGCTGCTCGGCGGCAAACTCGGCCGGGTCGAGCGCCGGGCCGGCGGCCGGGGCTATCCACACCCATCTGCGGTAGGACCAGAACCTGAACAAAGTGCCCAGGCCGATGCCCACCAGCAATGCGATGTTCGTGGCCAGCTTGTCGGTTCGCCCGAATGCGTAGTTGGTGATCCCGATGCAAGCTAGCTGGATGGCCAGACCCACGCCGTTGAGCAGGAAGAACAGGATGGTCTCACGGCCCGTGCCGCTTCGCTCGCGATGCCGGAACGTCCAGTACCGGCTACCGAGGTAGGTGACGATCATGGCGGCTGCGGTGGCGATCACGTTGGCCTTGAGCCAGCCGTGCAGCGGGGACTGGAGAAGGTTCGTACCGCCATCGGTGATGACAAAGCCGATCCCGCCGACGACGCCGAACCTGGCACCTTCGTGGATCAGCTGCCGGAACCGCTCGTACAAGACCCGAACCCTGTTCACCTGATGCGGCCTTCTCACGTCTGCGTACCCGAACCGGGAGTGCCTCTGCGAGATTACCGTCATCCAGGACCAGCCGAGGGTTCGTGGTGGTGCCGTTGGCCACCGTTCAGGTTGATGATCCTTTTAATCGTCCTGAACGGTGGCCACCGGATTGCCTACCTCAGCCAGGCCTCAGCGGTCATGATCGAAGGCGGCATCACCACCCGCAGGGGGCGGTGATGCCGCCGCTCGGCTGTTATTTCGTGGTGACGTAGACGGTCGCGGGGGTCTGGCCCGATCCAGTGGGGAAGGACAGCACGTGCACGGCGTAGCTGGTGTTCTCGTGCAGGCCACCCAGGTGATACGACGTGCCGGTCACCACGGTCGAGGCGATGGTGACCGAGCCCTTGTGCGTGGTCACCGTGACCTTGTAGCCGGTGGCGCCGCTGCTGGCTTTCCAGGTGGCCGCCAGATTGGTGTACTTGGCGGTGGCCTTCAACCCGGTTACCCAGGCCGCGCTGGAGTGGCTGAACGCGGCCGCGGTGTCCGGTGTGCCCCAGCCGGTGGGACCGTCGTAGCCGGGCCCGGCGGTGCACAGGTAGGCCGGGCTGCAACTGCCGTCGGACCCGGAGGTCACGTCGTACAGGTCCGCGCGGTGCTTGTAGATGTAAGAGGACGGGTAGGTGCCCGCGGCCGGGGTGCCGGCCAGGGCAAAGGTCGAGGCGATGATGGGCGAAGAGGCGCTGGTGCCGCCGACCTCCAGCCAGCCGCCCTCGCTGTACGTGTCGTACACGGCCACGCCGGTGCTCGGGTCGGCGACCGCGGCGGCGTCGTTGTCGGTCCGGTCGGAGCAGCCGGTGTCGGTCTGCCAGCTTGGCTTGGCCTCGTACGCTGAGCAGCCCGAACCGGTGCCGCCCCACGTGCTCTCGGTCCAGCCGCGCAGGTTACCCGCGGGGCTGAGCGAGGTGCCGCCGACCGAGGTGACGTACTGGGAGGCAGCCGGGTAGGACACGAGGTAGCCGTCGTCGCCGGCCGAAGCGGTCACGGCCACGCCTGGGTGGTTGTAGTACGCATCCCAGCTGGTCTCGCTGGAAGACTCGCCGAAGGTGGCGTAGGAGTTGGAGACGAAGTCAGCACCGAGCGCGACCGCCGAATCGACTCCCGTTCCCAAGTCGGTGACCGAGGTGCTGCTCGCCTCCACCAAGGTGATGCGGCAGTTCGGGCAGATCGCCGAGACCATGTCCACGTCCAGCGATTCCTCGACGTCCCAGCCGCTGCTGCCGGCGTCCGGGGGCAGCGGGCTGGTGGCCCCGTTCTCGTTCACCACCGAGAAGCAGCCCGAGCCGCACGCGGGCAGCCCCCACGCTGACCGGTAGGTGGCCAGGTCGGAGACGATGTTGGGGTCGTTGTAGGCGTCCACGACCGCCACGGTCTCGCCGCTGCCCTTGGTGGCCGACGGCAGGTCGTAGGCTCTTTGCAGGCTGGCCGGGCCGTACCCGTCACCGGTGGGTCCAGTGTCCGGATGGGCCGCTGGCTGCAGGTGCTGCTTCACGTTGGTCCGCACCAGCGCGAGGCAGGAGAAGTGCAGAGCCCTGGCCGTGGAACAAGCGGTCGCGTAGTCGCGGCCAGCGACCGGGTGCAGGTGCCCGGCTACATGGGCGGTGGTCGTGTGGTGTGTGCCCCCGGAGGACGCGGCCAGGGCCGGGCTGGCGGCCACCCAGGACAGGCCAGCCAGCAGCCCCGCGGCTGCGGTTAACGGCAGGCCGCGAGACCCGAATTTCGTCATTCCCCTCATTGCTTTCTTACCCCCTAAAGCGTTTGAACTACTGGAAACTCTGATGGCGAAGGGCTGATTCTGATACACGCTCAACCCAGGAGGTTTTCTGAGGCGGGCCAGGAGGTTTCTAGAGTGGGGGGTGTGGACACGGCGCAGCGGGAGTGTCAGTCTCCATGGTTTCAGCTAGTTCCATCTCATCTGTTTCCGCACGTCAATAACGGTGGTGACACCAATCAGAACAGCCCGGAACTGCTACCAAAACTGCTACCACGATCAAGATCGAGATCGTACCCGCGGGCCGGCTCGATGAGCGGCCACCGCAGCCGAGACCGTGCCGACGGGTTCGTGCCCGTCCACCTGGCGCAGGCCGGGCGCGGCCCGGCCTGGCGACCGCGGCCAGCCACTGCGGCCGAGACCGTGCCCGTGCCCGTGCCGCGCTCATGCCCGGCCTGGTCGCCGTCGAGGACGTGGCGCTGACCGTGGTTCAGGAGATGCTCGGGCAGGGCATTCGGACAGTTCTAATACCCGAACCGATGACCTATGCATTACGAGGAGGGTTTGGCCTGTCCAGAGCCGTCCACCGGGCCACTTTCGCCCTGCTCATTCGGCTCGAGGCTCCGCAAACGTCCGAGATCATCCAGAGCTGTTGTTAGCAGATCCGTTAGCACCGATAGGTGAGCCGAAAGCACTCCGCTCCTGGTGCTGGTCGAGCAGCTTCAAGTTGATCCGGAAGTGACGCTGGCTCGTGCGATCAGCGATGCCTTGCTCGCTTACGCCGAGGAGAAGACTCGCCAGCAGGGTGAACTCACCACCGAGCCTGCTCCGATAGCCGAAGATGTCGCCCTTCCCACACCGAGGGGCCCGCGTCAGAAGGACGTCGCAGAGGTGCTGGTAGCGGCCCCACTGGAGGGCTGGAAGACGGGCGAGATTGCACGGATGGTCGAGATGGATCAGCCAAACGCCTACCTCACCTTGCAGGCCTTGCAGAAGCAGGGTCTTGCCGAGCTAGTACCTGGTTCGGACCCGCAGCGGTGGCGACTGCTGCCGCGATATCGTCAGCGGGCTTCAATCCTGCGCGCTGCGGGCCTAGTCGGCAAAGGTGAATTCACAACGTACGGCGACATCTCCCAGGTCGTCTATGGGCATGGCGAGGGCGGGCAAGCGGTGGGCCGCGTCGCGATGACGGACGCCGAGTTCCCTAACCCCCAGCGGGTCTTGGCGAAAGGTGGCTTGATCCGTGCCAACTGGGCCTTTCCTGACGGGACAGGCGGACCGGACGACGCGGAGCGCTTGTTGAAGAAGGACGGCGTCAAGATTCTTCGTGACGACGACGGTCAACGTTACGCCCATCCGCGGCACTACGTGAATCACGAAGAGCTAGGCACCCGCTTGCGCGAAGGGACCGCTGCCTGAGTCAACGGTGCCTCGGTCTCCGGCATTTAGCTGTGATCCTGGCAAACGAGGCTGGCCCACGTTGCTCTTGCTCCAGTGGGCGCGGGCCAGCCCAGGCTCTGGCACGCAGACTAGATCGGCGTCCGCCGGCGTCCTCATCGGCCATACGCACCAGCTCGCGCTGGCGTCCGAGCTAGGTCACGTGCTCGACTATGGCCGCCGGTACTTCGCGGCCGGGCTGGCGGACCAGGGCCGCCGGTAGAGCTGGTGGGCGCGACCTCCCAGGCCGCAGGCGCTGGTTGACCGGGGCACCAGTGGTCGCGACGTTTGCCACCTACATCCCTCGGGTGCCACCAGCATGTCGGGAGAGCAGAAGATCTGCGGATCATGTAAGGCTGTGGTGAAGCTAACCGCCGGATCAGATTTAGCAAGCATGCTTGGTTGTCCCCATGTTGAAGCCAAGTTTTCCACACGGTCCGGCCGGGGCGGCTTGTTAAACCTGAGAGCCACATCACTTTAATACCGGTAGCTTTGGAGTATGACTACTCCGCAGCCGGGCGGTGTCCGGGCCGGGCGGATGATCCGGCAACCGGAAGGCTACCGGGCGTTCGTCCCGGCGTCTCTTCCGCCGGATCCGCCGCTGGCCTTCGACGCGCAACTCGCTACCGTGCTGGCTAGGGCGGGCACGGCGTTGGGTCGGCTTGACGGCGTCGCCGCTACTCTGCCCAACCCAGACCTGTTCGTGGCGATGTACGTGCGCCGCGAGGCGGTGCTGTCCTCTCAGATAGAAGGCACGCAAAGCACGCTGGATGACGTCCTGGCCTTTGAAATCGACCCGAACCGGCCGTCGCTGCCAGGTGACACCAGGGAGGTCGTCAACTACATCAACGCGATGCATCATGGGCTCGGTCGGCTCGACTCCCTGCCTCTCTCGCTCCGGCTGCTTCGGGAGATCCACGAGCGCCTAACGACCGGGACTCGGGGCGCGAACAAGTCGCCGGGGCGGTTCAGGGAGAGCCAGAACTGGATCGGCAGCGGCCGACTGGCCGAAGCCACCTTTGTGCCACCGCCGCCGGCCGACATGCGGAACGCGCTGGCCAACCTCGAGCGCTTCCTGCACGACTCCGGTGGCCTGGACGCGCTCATCGTCTGCGCGCTGGCCCACGCTCAGTTCGAGACCGTCCACCCGTTCCTCGACGGGAACGGCCGAGTCGGCCGACTCCTGATCACCTTCCTGCTCTGTCACGAGAAGGTGCTCCAGCGGCCGGTGCTCTACCTGAGTCACTACCTGAAGCAGCACCGCGCGAGCTACTACGACCGGCTGATGGCGATCCGCTTCGCCGGCGACTGGGAGGGCTGGCTGCGGTTCTTCCTGACAGGCGTCGCAGAGGTGGCGCGGGAGGCGGAGCGAACCGCCAGGCAGATCGTGCA
Source organism: Streptosporangiaceae bacterium (assembly GCA_036267135.1). GTDB lineage: Bacteria > Actinomycetota > Actinomycetes > Streptosporangiales > Streptosporangiaceae > PALSA-505. Next base: position 118,328 of record DATAWQ010000139.1, read on the forward strand.
ACTCCGTGAGGACATCAGGCAGCGTGCCCAGGATGCACGGATGAGCGCCAGCTCCTTCCGGCTGCTCGACCAGCTCTTCGAGAGGCCGGTGATCAATGTGACGGCCGCGGCGGAGGAGCTTGAAATCTCCTACGTCCGCGCCAATGTCCTGATCAGAGAACTGTGCGACCTCGGCGTGCTCAGCGAAATCACGGGCGGCAGCCGCAACCGCATCTTCCGCTTCGCTCCCTATCTTGATCTGTTCGCCGACGTGAACGTGGCGCAGACAGAGGTCACCGAAACCCAGCCAACTCGCTCCTGAACAGTCGAACTCGCCCGATCTGATGACCGTCCTGAATAGGACATGCCAGAGGCGTGCTCATGCGGAGTCCTGATGGTCGCGGCCGAACTGGCGGACCAAGGCACTGGCGCCGCAGGATGGACGCCAACGTACCCCGCTTCACGACGCCGTGCTGCGGGATGACCGTCACCCGTCCGTCCTGATCCCGGTACACGGCGTGGCTCCCCTTGGTCCGCACGTAGGAGAACCCGACCGACTCCAGTGCACGGATGACCTTACGGACAGGCAGGTCCGATAGCGCGGGGCTCACGCCGCAGGCAGCCGGAACGTGGTCACCAGCGGCGTAGCGGTTAGGTGCCTGACCGGATCGTCCACCTCTTCGAGGTACAGCTCGACAGCCTCCGCGAGATTCGCCAGCGCCTCGTCGATCGTGTGACCCTGGCTAGCAACATCAACCTCTAGGCACTGGGCGATGTACCAGTCCTCTTCCCGGTGCAGGGCCGCAGTCAGGGTTCCAGGGATATCGGGCATGCCCACAGGGTAACCACTGACCGGCCGCGCCGCACGGCCCCCTCCAGCGGGAGCGGACAGTCGTCTATAGCCCGCGCGCGTCCGGGTCTGAAGGTCCCGCTGTACTCCAGTGGCATGGCATGCGCGTCTACATACTGTCAGCGCTCCGAGGCAAGCGCTTCCTACGTACATCGCTACTGCGTGACCTCTGGAATCTGCGCCGGGGCCTGAGATTATCGAAGCCGGGGGGCAAGTGGTGATGAGTATAAAGATCATCTGGGCGGTTGCGGCGATCGGCGCAATGGCACTAGTGGGGTGCGGGAGCTTAGGGCATGGTGCTGCAGCCAACTCCAGCCCGGCTCCCACAGTCACGCACACTGTGACCGCCACACCGAGCATGTCATCACCCGCGCCGACTGTCACCAAGGTGGCAACGGCCACGCCCACACCGCCAGCCACCAGTCCCGCAGGTATCCCTGCCGTGACGCCATGGTCAGTGGTAAGCGAGTACTACGGCGACCTAGAGTCCGGCGATTACAAGGACGCTTATGCGCTGCTGTCCTCCGGGAACGTGACGGGGCAGACCTATCAGCAGTTCGTGAACGGTTTCGCCTGCACGTCGTATGACGACTTGGCCGAACTGGGCACCACTGGCGACACCGTATCCGTCAGCCTAGACGCGCTCCAGTGCGACGGGACGGTGAACCGGTACCAGGGCACGTACACGGTGGAGAACGGGCTGATCACAGCAGCCGACATCCAACAGACGGGTTGACCTGGGCACGCGCCTTATGCATCCGCTCCATGCTGGCCTCTGCTGGCACCCGTTGGAGACTCCAAGAAGGTCCGCGGCTTTGTCTGCAGTACTGAGCTGCGAGCCGCCTATCGGAATCGAACCGATGACCTACGCATTACGAGGAGGATTAGGGCCGTCCAGAACCGTCCGCTGGGTTACTTCACCCCCAGTTCGCCAGGCTTCTTGTTCCAGCCATGTCCGAGATTGTCCAGGACTGTTGTTAGCAGATCCATTAGCAAGTTCGCTCGATGCCCGGCTGCGGTTGGGTCGTTCGATCCGTGGGAGTCCCTCCACCGCCAAGACTGCAGAAGGGGCTACACGAGATCTATCCACGGGCTGTCGAGGCTGATTCTCCGCGGGTGACTGTGAGCCCGGAAAGGTCTAGGTCCACTTCACGGCCATCGGCGAATTGGACGATCACTCTGGCGTGGCCGCCAACGGCTTGGAGATATGCGTTCAATGTGGATAGCAGCAGATCGTGCGGTTGTTCGATACGGCTGACGGCGGCTTGGCTCACTCCGAGCTTCTTCGCCAGTTCGACCTGGGTCAGCTCCGCGGCCTGACGTAGTGCAGCCAAGCCCATTGCATAGGTGCGGTCAGCGTCCTCCATCTCACGGCGGACCCTTGCGATGTCGTCGGCCAGATCAGGACGCTCTGCAAGTCGCTCGATACGGTCGTTCCCGCGGATGAAGGTTATGTCGTCACCCATCAGAGTGATCTCCTTTCTGGCGGAGCCACGCGTCAACGAGGGCCTCTCCGCGTACCGCTGCACTTGCGTAGAACACATCTCCAATCGTCTTCTTGTCAAAGCCAACAAGAGCAATCACGACACTTTGTTCCGTGGGGAACCAGCAGATGATACGGACGGCGAAGTCCGGGTCGAACGGATGGGAAACCCGCCAGAGCTCATGGCGACGGGCCTGCCGGACCCGCTTGAAGGTGGCGGATTCCTCAGTTGGCTTAGCTGGCAGATCCATGAGAGCTTGCAGCATGGCGACTGTAGTGGCCAGGAGTCGACCACCCTGCTTCTCGACGTTCGTGAACCAGCGGTCGAACTCCTCCGGCCAGTCAACGATCACTGTCTCAGTATAAATTAGAAGTTGTACAACGTCAAAGTTGTATCTCTTCGGCACGCCCGTGTGGAAGACGTGAACTGCGAGGCAAGGACATCGGCCCTGGGTAGACCCCGCCGGGAAGCCAGCGTGCGTACGAAGGCGACCTTGAAGTTGTCCGAACGCCGAGAGCGGCAGGCAGTGAAGCTGTCGCCCGACGCACGGCCGCGGCCATCTTGGCGCAGACCGTGAAGGCCGCGTTGCCAACACTGTTAGCGGATCCGCTAGCAAGAGGTTTCTTGCAGGCCGGAACCGGTCTCTGACCTGCGGCTATGAGCCGCCTATCGGAATCGAACCGATGACCTACGCATTACGAGGAGGATGAGGGGTGTCCACGCTCGTCCAGCGAGACACTTTCGCCCTGCTCACCCGGCTTGCGACTCCACAAGTGTCCGTGATCATCCAGAATCGTTGTTAGCAGATCCGTTAGCACTGAAGGCAACCTGGCAATTCTCCGCTCTTGGCGCTAGTCGAACCTCGCCTGGCTAGTCAGCTAGGCGGGTGCTTCAGCAGAGAGACCCGCCGCCAGGGCCGCGTCCAGCAGGCGCTTGTCATAGGTGACGAACGATGTCAGCGCGGGGCGCGTGTAGAGTGCGGTGCCCAGATGAATGGCATCCAGACTCCGCACGGTCGCGGGCCGCACAGTCTGGGCCAGGATCCGAACGGGAGGGTCTAGGCCGATCAGGTCGATCTGGTCCAGGACAGCCGGGAGCCTGGCCGCTGCCTCGGGCGCATGCCTAGCGAGGGCCCGGAAGGATTCGATCTCTGTCAGCACGGAGCTGATCCACCCGGTATCGGCCCGCTCGCCCAGCCACGCCCGCAGAGCGGCCGACTCCGCCTCGGCGTGCACGAGCTTGACGATCGCCGCCGAGTCCAGGTAGATCATCAGCGCTCGCCAGAACGGTCCCGGACCAGCTCATCGGCCACATTGATCCCATCCGGCTGCCCAAGATCCATTTGCAAGACTTCCCGGCGCATTTGGGCGGCCCGCTCACGGCGGCTCGCCGTCTCCAGCACGGCCTGACGGATGGCAGCAGACCGCGAGACACCGCCGTGCGTCAGTACCTCGAGGGCATGCTCGGTCTCATCGTCAGTACGGATAGTGATCGTGTCAGCCATATCACAAGCGTAAGACAGAAAGTCTTACGGCTCAACCTCGCCAGGTTCCACCGAAGTCCTTTCCATGATCGGAAGGGGCCTCTGACCTGGGAGCCGCCTATCGGAATCGAACCGATGACCTACGCATTACGAGTCAAACGAGACACGTCCAGGTCCGTCCAGACCCGACACCTGGCCCGGGTGGCTGACAACCAGCTCGCCCCAGCATCCCGTCGCCGTCCAAGATCGTCCAGACCTGTTGTTAGCATCCGCGTTAGCAAGATCACCCGTCATGACGATGGGCGTATGTGGTCCGAGCCATCGCGGGGTAGCTTCACGATGGTCTCGATCATCGCTCGCTCGGCGTCGGTGAGCGTGTAGGCCGTCGAGACCTGGCGCCATATGCTCACCGGACCGTGACTGCCGTTGCATAGCGAGTGAGCGACCTTCAGATTGGTTGCGATCGGAGGTCCGCCGTCGTTGCTCGAGACTGGGTAATGATCAGTCGTTGCGGTGAGCGGATGCGGCCACGATAGGAAGGCGTCGATTTGCAAGCCACAGCGGTGGCAGATCCAGTTGTCCCGCTCAGCGACTTGGAGGCGCAACCTTTTACCAACGTTGTGGTTGGGCCGCACCTGCCCGCACTCGGGGCACATGAACCGTCCAGTGCGGACGTCCTTGCACGCGCGCCACTCGACTGCGGCACCGCAGCCCTGACAGCGCATCGCGAGTTCAAGTTGCTCTGGCCACTGCCTGCGGAAGAACTCGACTTCCGTAGCAGCATCACCCATGCTGCAAGGGCATGGAGTGTCCTCCGGAAGTGCTTCTCCGCATATTTGGCAGATATAGCCCATAAGCGGATTAGCTCTGGCCTAGGGTCCATCAACATCATGGGCATTATATCGTGGCGGCGACCGGCCGCTTTCGGACCGAACATTCGTCCTGACCAGCCAAGACGCCCAACCGTGGACGGTAGCGGCCGGACGCTCGCGGGTGAGGTCGGTTGTCGTCAGCCTCGGCCCAACTCACCAGCTCGTCACAGCCCTTCATCCGCATCCGCGCACGCCTGGCCTACCTGATCATCCCGTCGCCATCGGCCCGCCCACCAGGGGTGCGGGCCGGGCCCCGCCGGGTCCAGGTGGAGCGCCCCGCCGGACGAACGACCTGAACCCGGCGGGCCTGGTCTGCTCGGCTCGCCCGCGTCGATGGCATCGGGTGATCAGGCCACCCGCCCACAGACCAGATTTCTTGCATCGCTGATCATCTTGGAGCCGGAGCGCCCCGCCGGAGGCAAGGTCTGTGCTGCCAGTTTGAGCACTCGGGTATTACGGCCCGTATGACCTCTGATTCGTTAAGCGCCCGTGCCTGAGGGATCGATCGATTGCCATGAGATGATGATTTGCATCGCCGTGCCCAACGAACGCAGACCGGTGGTGAGCGGGGATATCGCGCGCCTCAGCGTTACGCTCGCCAGCGCCGCCATTCGCATCGTTTTCTCAAGATTATCCAATTGGGCAAAACTCTCCTGCACGCCGGAAAAACTCTTTTCGATTTGTGAACGGAGAGCCTCTACCTGACTTTGGGTATCCGACGGATCGATGGAGTACATTTCCATTATAAACGCACGCATCTCAGCGTCGAGTTGCCTCGCAGTGGCTTCAATTCTGGAAGCTTTATCTCCGAATTCAGCCGCAGGCTCGCGGATGTCGTCTGCCAGCGACTTGAAAAAGAAACTACGCTGCGCTACCGTCATATCGCCGATCTCGCGCCCAGCAGTGCGATCAATAGCAGCCTGCCCGACCTGCTCCATGAGAGGCTCAATATCCGAGAGTTCGGCTCCTAGGTCAGAGATATGCCTTTCTATTGTCTCTGAGTCAACTTCAGTCAGAGACTCGACGTTCGAAGCCGAGGGAACGCCAACCGGGGAATCGCCACTCAGGTTATCTCCCACTCTTTCTAGGGCATCCTGAAGCCCTTTCACGATCACGCCGATTCGCTGCTTCCACGCTGACGATTCATAGCCAGACTCGAACTCGTCAGATATTGATTTCCAGTTCAAACCGGCTACTACCTGAACCAGATCGTCGGGATTTTCTTTAGAAATCTGCTCTTTCCCTGCGAGAATAATAGGCAGCACAAGGTCCGATACACCTCTTTGCTCTGCCGCGGAATAAAAGGCTGAGAGCTCTTCGCGGCAGTTGGGGTGATTGAAGTAGCGCATAGTTATGATCGGGATAAACAGTGTACTGCCAAGGATGGCACCCGAGATCTTCTCTCGCCAGTTCTCTCCCCACCCGATGGAATTGTGATCCAGGAAGACTTTAAGCTCCGATCCAGTAGCGGCCTCAAAGCGTCCTGCCACTTCCTTCATAAGACGATCAACTACGCCGTCGTGGTCTTCATTATCAACATGCGTATAGCTAACAAAGCACTGATATGGGACAGGCTCGGACACGATTTACCTACCTTGTTTATTTAAATATGCACGGATTTTATCGAGATTCGCTCCGCAATTCACCCCCATATAGCATCAGGGCAGCGACGCTATATGGGGCTAAAGGCTATCGCATCAGCCAAGTCCTCGGACGGACTTCCGAGGGATCTTGTGACTCACGGGACAGTCTTAAACCATAGTCGACAGATGAGAATTGTGAAACGTATGGTGAGATAGATACAGCCAATGACAGAGCGACGCTGAGAGTGTGTGTGATCCCGCGGCGAGCGTCATGGAGTCAACCGCTGAAGCGACAACCATCCATGCTGAGCCCTTCTAGGGGCCTAGAAGCCGCTCGTCTCCTGAGGCCGACCGGGTGCGCCGGGACCGGCCGGGACGGATCGCACGCCCGGCGTGGCCGGGCGGCCGGCGGGGAGCGAAGCGAGCCGCCCTTGATGATCGTAAAGAAAGTTGTAACAGGCACCCGCTGGCCGAGGCGCCCAGTCGCTACGGCAGCTCGGGCCAGTCGAATCTTGCCCAGATGGTGCGGCTGGAGTGGTCGCCGTCGATGCCCCAGTCGCTGGCGAGGGCGCGGAGGATGTCCAAGCCATGGTGCCCGGTCGGATCGCTGATGGCTGGAGTCCAGGGGCCGCCGTCGTCCTGGACCTCTATCCGAACGTAGCTATCTGAGTCGATCATGACCCGGACTGTGAAGGTGCCACCAGGCAGACGTGAGCGACTGTGCAGGGCGGCGTTTGCCGCCAGCTCGGACGCGCAGAGGATCACATCGTCGGCCATCGGGCAGTCGCGCAGCACCGCGCGAAGGTCGGCCCGGACAACACGCACTTGGTCGGCTGTGCCTGGGTAGGCGGTGCTGGTGGTACACGACGCGAGCGCTCTGGGAGCTGGCTGCATGGTTCCTCGCTGCTCTGCGGTTACGTATCGTCGCAGAGCGTACTCCAAGTCTTTGTGCCATACAATAAGTACGTGTTACTTGATGTACTAGCGCAGAACAATTGGTGCGAGCATGGCGTCACACGACTTGGAGGAGAAGGATGTTCGGTCTGTGCGTGCGCTTCACGTGCAAGGACGCGGCCAGCGCCGAGGCGTATGACCGCCTGGTGGCCGAGACTGTCGAGGGGATCAAGACCAACGAGCCGGGAACGCTGGTGTACGCCTCCCACTTGGTGGAGGGGCAGCCGCTACAGCGCATCTTCTATGAGCTGTACCGCGATCGGGCGGCGTTCGAGGCGCACGGGGAGGCTGCGCATACCCGCCGCTATCTGGACCAGCGGGACCAGTATCTGGCCAGCACCGAGGTTGACTGGCTGACTCTCCAGACGGGCAAAGGCACCGACGGGTGAGCACACCGGACTACCAGCAAGCTCTTGGCCGCAAGATCGCGGCCGAACGGCACCGCCGTGGCCTGTCCCAGCCCGAGCTGGCCAGGATGATCGACCGGTCCGTGGCTTGGGTCTCCCAGGTCGAACGGGGCGTGCGCCGAGTGGACCGGATGTCGGTGCTGGAGACCCTCGCCGCCGCGCTGGAGATACCGCTTGCCGAACTGGCCGCCGAGGCACCGGTCGTCGCCGCGGTGACCGAGGAGCCGCCGGGCGCCGGTGGCCTGCGCCTCGTTCTATCCGGCGTCCACTCCTTGCGTGCGATGCTGAACGGTCACCGTTCCCCAGCGGTGAGCACACTTCGCACCAAGACTCGCAAGGCCTGGAATTTGACCCACGCAGGAAGCTACATGGAGCTGACCCAGTTGCTCCGTGGTCTGGTTCCTGATCTGGAGACCGCTGCGCGGGCGGTACCCGAGGACCAGCAGGCCGAAGTGTTCGAGTTGATGGCCACGACTTACCAGGCCTGCTCGGCTGCTCTGGCCAAGCTCGGCGAACCCGAGGCCGCCTGGATCGCCGCCGACCGCTCGATGGCCGCTGCTGAGCGGGCGGGCAACCCGATGCTCGTGGCCGCCGGGGCGTTCCGGCTGGTGCTCGTGTTCATCACCGCGCGGCATTATGACCAGGCCGAGGAGACCGCCTGTACCGCCGCCGAGGCACTGCGGTCCAAGGCGGATGAAGGTGAAGCCCAAGCCATGTCGCTGTGGGGCGCGTTGACCCTGCAACGTGCCGTCGTCGCTGCCCGCCTCAACGATCCCGACACCGCCTATCACCATCTCGAGTCGGCTCGCCAGATCGCCGATCGGCTCGGCGAAGGACGCAACGACTACGACACCGAGTTCGGGCCTGCCAACGTCGGAGTTCACGAGATCGCCGTCGCTGTGGACCTGGGCGACGCGGGTCGCGCTTTGCGCGTCGCGGGCACAGTGAACACCGCTGGGCTGTCCGCCGAGCGCCAAGCCAGAATGCTCATCGATCTTGCCCGTGCCCACACGCAGCGCCGCCAGGTCCGTGACGCAATAGCGGCACTTCGCGAAGCAGAAGACATCACGCCCGAACAAGTCCGTGGGCACGAGGTAGTTCGTCAGCTCGTCTCCGACCTACTGACCATGCAGGACCCTCCCGCCAGCGAGCTACGCGACCTGGCCGGACGGCTCGGCCAACCGGCATCATCTAGCTAGTACTTTTAGTACGTGTAAAAGACTTCAGATGCGGGTACTATCGAACTAAAGAGGTCGTCCCTTACGGGGGATTTCCGTGCAATGCCGGGCCGGTAAGTCACCGGGAGCCCGGTCACGGTGCCAAGTCACGCATGAACGCGCCTGAGCGGCATGCAACCTAGTCAGGCTTGCGGCAGGGCACCGCTGATCGGCGAACCGGACGCTTCCGTGCCTGGCTACGGCTTGTCTCCGCTCGTCCACCGCCCGCAAGGGCACGACGAGGAGTACCGCCTTGCTAGCTGCGCCAATCCCTTCGTACGTCACACGGCATCCCGGGGGATGCCTACAACCCGTCCTGCTGCGTGGCCGCGTCGATCACATCGACGGCGCCACCGGCGAACTGCTCCACCGCTACACCACCGTCCATGAGCCCGGCGGGCTCCTGCCGATTGCCTGCAAGACCCGCCGCGCTTCTCGTTGCCCGTCCTGCGCCGAGGTGTACCGGGCCGACACCTACCAGCTCATCCGAGCCGGGCTGATCGGCGGCAAAGGTATCCCGGCCACCGTAGCCACTCACCCGTGCGTGTTCACCACGCTGACCGCTCCGTCTTTCGGCCCGGTCCACGCGCATCGGGAGAAGAACGGGGACGTGCTGGCCTGCCATCCACGCCGACGCGCTGGGACCTGCCCGCACGGGCGTCGCCTGTCCTGCGGTGACAAGCATTCCCGCGACGACGCCCGGCTCGGCGAGCCGCTGTGCCCGGAGTGCTACGACTACATCGGCGCGGTGCTGTTCAACGCGCATGCCTCCGTCCTATGGCGCCGGTTCACCATCGCCGTGCGCAGGACCCTGGGCCGCCTGGCCGGGCTCACTAACAAGGACTTCGCCGCACAGGCCCGCGTGTCCTACGCCAAGGTCGCCGAGTACCAAAGACGAGGAGTCGTCCACTTTCACGCCGTCATCCGCCTCGACGGCCCCGCTGGACCAACCACGGCCCCGCCCACCTGGGCCACGCCCGCCCTGCTCGCCACCGCCATAGACCAGGCCGCTCGCGCCATCAACGTCAGGACGCCCGCCGCGCCGGGGCTCCCGAGCCGCACCTTGGCCTGGGGACGCGAACGCGATACACGCCCGGTCACCACGACCGGCGACCTCACCGACGCCAAGGTTGCCGCCTACGTCGCCAAGTACGCGACCAAGGCCGCCGAGTGCACCGGCACGCTTGACCGCCGCATCTCATCGTCCGATCGGCTCGTCAACCTGCCTGTCCAGGACCATGCGCGCCGTCACATCGCTGAATGCATCCGCCTGGGCAGGCTCCCCGAGCTCGAACATCTGCGGCTGACTGCCTGGGCGCACATGCTCGGCTTCGGCAGTCACTTCTCCACCAAGAGCCGCGCCTACTCCGTCACGTTGAGCAGCCTGCGCGCTGACCGCGCCACCCACCTACGCGACAGCGCCAGGGCCGCCGGGCTCCTGCCCGATCTCGACACCGGCACGACGCTCGTTGTCACTGACTGGAAGGTCGCCGGACGTGCGGACCCGCTGCCGCTAGACCTCCTGAACACGGCCAGCACATCGTCGCAGACGGGAGGTACGCCTTGCCCCGACTCCTGCTGACCGTCCCCGAGGCCGCCGAGGCCCTGGCCATTTCCCGCAGCAAACTCTACGAACTGCTGGCCTGCGGCGCTATCGCTTCGATCCGCATCGATGGATCGCGACGCATCCCCCTCACCGCTCTGGAGGCCTACGTCTCCAGGCTCCTTGCCGAAAGGACAGCCGCATAATGCGCACCACCACGACCGCCGCACCTGCGGACGAATCAGGCCACCAGCGGAAGCCAGGAACGCGCAAGAGCGCCCCCAAGCTCCGCGATGGCGTTATGAAGCGCGGGAGCACCTGGTCTTATGTGATCCGCGTCAAGGACCCCGAAAGCGGGATCAGCAAGCCCAGGTGGGTCGGCGGATTCGCGACCGAAGAAGATGCCAAGGCCGCCAGGGACGAGGGACGCGTGAAAGCCCGGCGCGGGGAGTACATCGACCGCAATCGGGTCACCGTCGCGGCGTACCTCGATGACTGGATCGGAAGCCACGCCATGGAGATCAAGCCACGCACGCTGCTCGACTACCAGTCATGCATCCGGCTCTACGTCACACCGCGCATAGGTAACCTGCCGGTCCAGGCCGTTCGGCCTTCCACGATCACCAAGCTTTACCGCGACCTGCTGACCAGCGGAGGCCGCGACGGCAAGCCACTGGCCGTCGCAACCGTCACCCACCTGCACGCCGTACTCAGGAAGGCCTTCCGTGACGCCGTGGTGGTGGACGAACTCATCGGTAGCAACCCCGTCGAACGGGCCAAGCGGCCTCGGGCGCAAGTCGCCGAGCCCGGCACCGTGTGGACAGTGACTCAGCTCCGGACGTTCCTGGACAGCGCCAGACGGCATCGGCTGTCCGCCTTCTTCCACGTCGCCGCGTACACCGGAGCCCGGCGCGGCGAACTGCTCAACCTGCGCTGGCCCGACGTCGACCTCGACGCCAAGCGAATCACTATCATCGGGTCAACCGCCGTGATCGGCGGCGAGCGCGTCAACGGCACCACCAAGAGCGGTCGGACCCGCGTCGTCTCCATCGACGACGAGACGGTCGTCGTCTTGCGCCAGCACCGAGCCGATCAGGCCGCCGACCAACTCGCGGCGGGCGACGCCTGGCGCGGCGTCAAGAACGGCCACGTGTTCACGACCGGCTGGGGCGAACCGATCTACCCCGACACCGTGACATCGCTGATGTCCAAGCAGATCCGCGCGTACAACGACCCCGAGGGAGGACCCCGCGCCAAGGACCAGCTTCCGCACGCCCGGCTTCACGACCTCCGCCACATCCACGCCACGACCCTGCTGCTCTCGAACGTGCCGGTTCACGTCGTCGCTGCCCGTCTGGGCCACGCCGACCCGGCGATCACCCTGCGCGTGTACGCCCATGTGATCCGGGCCGCCGAGACCGCCGCAGCCGACATCTTCGCCGAGGCAATGAAGGCCGCCTAGCCCTCCGCTGTTAGCAAGCCCGTTAGCAAAGAGGCCCCTTCCATGATCGGAAGGGGCCTCTGAGCTGGGAGCCGCCTATCGGAATCGAACCGATGACCTACGCATTACGAGTGCGTCGCTCTATCCGTCTGAGCTAAGGCGGCGCGGCCCCTGGCAGGGCAGCGGCCCCGAGTTTACCGTGCCAGCCACTCCCCCCGCGCGCGAGCACCACCTCAGGGACAGACCGTCCCGCTGGGCGGCGTCGCCCCGCTGATCAGGTAGCGGTTGACGTGATTGTCCACGCACGAGCTGCCCATCATGTACGCGGTGTGCCCGTCCCCGTTCCACCCCAGCAGGACCCCGGACTTCAGCTCACCCGCCAGCGCCCGCGCCCACCGGTACGGCGTGGCCGGGTCCCGTGTAGTGCCTACCACCAGGATCGACGGCGCCCCCGCCCCGGTGATATGCGGCACCGGATCAGACCGCACCGGCCAGTAGGCGCAGGGCAGGCTCCCCCACATGATCGCCGCCCCGAACTGCGGCGCCGCCTTCGAGGCGGCCGAGGCCACCGACCGCCACGTGGCCAGGGAGCGCGGCCACGGCCGGTCCAGGCAGTTGATGGCCATGTTCGAGTCGGCCAGGTTGGTGTAGGTGCCGCTGGAGCCGCGTTCGAGCAGCGCGTCGGCCAGTTGGAGCAGCAGCGTCCCGTCGCCGCCGAACGCGTCGGCCAGGGCCGTGCGCAGCGTCGGCCAGTACGACCGCGAGTACAGCGCGGCCGCGATCCCCTCGAGCAGGAGGGCCCCGTCGGCCGGGCGCCCGTCCCCCAGGTCGTTGGCCAGCGGGGTCGCGGTGGCGCGGTTCAGCAAGCCCTGGATTTTGGCGATACCCGCGGCGACGTCACTGCCCCGGCCCAGCGGACACCCGGACGAGGACATGCAGTTCGCGGCGAAAGAATGCAGCGCCACCTCGAACCCCTCGGCCTGCACGAGGTTGATCTCGGAGGCCGGGGCGTCCGGGTTGAGCGCCCCGTCGAGCACCAGGGCGCGGACGTGCGTCGGGAAGAGCTGCGCGTACCAGGCGCCGAGGTAGGTCCCGTAGGACTTGCCGAGGTAGGTGAGCTTGGCGTCGCCGAGCGCGGCCCGCAGCACGTCGAGGTCGCGGGCGGCGTTCTGGGTGCCGACGTAGGGCAGCAGCGGCCCGGCCTTCGCCGCGCACTCGCGGGCGAACAGCTCGCTTTGCGAGACGACGTGGGCGAACTGGGCGGCGTTGTCCGGGGTGTCGTCGGTCGCGTAGTACTTGTCGAGTTGCGGGCCGGTCATGCAGTGCACCGCGGGCTCGCTGCCGCCGACGCCGCGCGGGTCGAAGCCCACGATGTCGAAGCGGTCGAGTACGGGCGGGGCGATCACGCTGCGCGCCGACTGCGCGTACTGGACGCCGGAGCCGCCGGGGCCGCCGGGGTTGACCACGAGCGAGCCGATCCGCTGACGCGGGTCGGCCGCGGGCAGCTTGATCACCGGAAGCGAGAACCGCTTCCAGCCCGGGCGGCTGTAGTCGAACGGGACCAGCAGCCGGGCGCACTCGAACCCGTTGTCACACGCCGACCAGTGCAGCCTCTGCGCGTCGTATCCGGCCAGCGTGACCGGCGCGGCCACGCCGGCCGCCCGGGACCTGGCCCCGGCCCCACCGGTGCACCCCGCGAGCACAGCGCAAGCCAGAACGGCCGCGAGCGGCCGCGAGAAACCTCTCACTCCGCGACCCGGCCACCCTCACCCGGGTCGCCGGCCGCCCCGGGCCCGGTGGCCCCACCAGCGCCGCCCGACCCCGCCGCGGAATCCCCGTACGTCGCCTCGTACGCCTTGCGCGACCCGCACACGCTGGCCCGCGGGCAGGCGCACCGCCGCCCGTCCGCGGCCAGCTTCATCACCACGGTGTCCGAAGGCACGTTGTGCCCGATGACGGTCCCGGTCCCCTCCGGCGACTCGACCACCTCGCCGATCTTCGGCGCTTTCTCGTGAAAGTCCTGGTAGAGCGGGTGCTCGTACTTCAGGCAGCACATCAGCCGCCCGCACGCGCCGGCGATCCGCAGCGGGTTGACCGGCAAGTCCTGGTCCTTGGCCATCCGCACCGACACCGGCTCGAAGTCTTTCAGGAACGTGGCGCAGCACAGGTCACGCCCGCACGGCCCGATCCCGCCCTGCAGCCGCGCCTCGTCCCGCGGCCCGATCTGGCGCAGTTCCACCCGGGCGTGCACCTTCCCGGCCAGGTCCCGCACCAGCGCGCGGAAGTCCACCCGGTGCGGGGCGCTGAAGTAGATGATCACTACGTTGGATCCGCTGCCCCGATCACCCGCTCGGCTCTCGCCGGGCCGCCCGTCCAGGAAGTCCACCGCGGTGATCTTCATGGGCAGCCCGTGCTCGCGGACCAGGCGCTTGGCCGCCACCCTGGCCTCGGCCCGCCTGCGCCGGTTCGCCTCGTTCCTGACCAGGTCGTCCTCGCTGGCCAGCCCGGCGCACACCGGCAGCCCACCCACGTCGTCGGACACCCACTGCGGCGCCCACATGCACTCGGCCACCTCGGGCCCCGAGTCGGTGGGCACGAGCACCTTGTCACCGATCGACGGCGCGTACGCCCCGGGGTCGAGATAGTACAGCCGCCCGTACCGCTCGAAGCTGACCGCCATCATCATGCCCATCAAGCCAGCCTAGGCGCAGGGTGTCTCTTCGCCCAATAGAGCGGAGTGCCGGTAGGACAAGTTGCCAGCTGGGCGTCCGCGCCCGCTGGCCATGATTGGTTACCTGAACGGTGGCCACCGGACCGCCGGAGCCAGGCGAACGCCGGCCCGCCAAGGCAACAACCTAACCGGACGCCAGGGTCAGCGCCATCTCCTCGACCGCGAGCAGCGGGGCCACGTTGAGCGTGAGCCGCTCGCGGCAGTTCATGATGGCCTCGATCCTGTGCACCGTGGATTCGGGCGTGGACGATTCGGCCAGCCGCTGCAGCTCGGCCTCGCGCCCGGCGTTGCCGAGTTCCACCCGCGCGCCGAACTGAACGGCCAGCACGTCACGGTAGAACCAGGCCAGGTCGAGCAGGGCGATCTCGAGCGTGTCCCGCTTGGTGCGGGTGGCCCGCGATTTCTGCCGGTCCTCCAGGTCCTTCAGCGCCCCGGCCACGCCGCGGACCGCCTTGGCCACGCCCTTTCCGGTGGAGCCTTCGCCGTACGCCTGGCGCAGCGCGTCCCGTTCCGGCCCGTCGCGCTCCTCGGTGACCGCCTTGGCTTCCTCCTCGGCGGCCTTGACCAGGACGGCGGCCGCGTTCAGCGCGGCGCCGAGGCTGGTCACCGACGTGGGGATGCGCAGCACCTCTTCGCGCCGTCTCGCGGCCTCGGCGTCGGTGGCCAGCCGCCGGGCCCGCCCGATGTGGCCCTGGGCCGCCCGCGCGGCCGCGAGCGCCCGGTCGGCGGGCACCCCGTCGCGCCGGGTGAGCACGTCGGCCACCGCCTCCGACGACGGGGTGCGCAACGTGATCAGCCGACACCGGGATCTGATCGTCGGCAGCAGGTCCTCCGCCGACGGCGCGCACAGCAGCCACACGGTGCGCGGCGCGGGTTCCTCGATGGCCTTGAGCAGCGCGTTGGCCGCCGCTTCGGTGGCCCGGTCGGCGTCTTCGAACAGCACCACGTGCCAGCGCCCGCCGGTGGGCGAGGTCGCGGCGCGCAGCACCAGCTCCCTGGTCTGCTTCACGCCGTAGGACAGCCCTTCGGGCCGGACCAGCATGAGGTCGGCGTGACTGCCGGCCCGCACCTGGTGGCAGCTCGGGCACTGACCGCAGCCTTGCCGTGGGCAGAGCAGCGCGGCGGCGAACGCCCGCGCGGCCACGCTCCGCCCGGAGCCTGGCGGCCCGGTCAGCAGCCAGGCGTGCGCCATCCGCACGCCGCCGGACGGTCCGGGGCCGCCGGATCGGCCAGCCAGCACGGCGCTGGCCACCTCCGCCGCGCGCCGCAGCTCCTCGACCACGAGTTCCTGCCCGGTCAGCTCCCCGAACACGTCCGCGTACGGGTCGCCGGGCGTGCTGTCACTGCTGGCCGGCACTGGTCCTCCCGGGTCCGGCGCTGTTCGGCCGCCCGTCCTGGGTCGCGTTCAGCTTGGCCGGGTCGAGGATGGCCGGGAACGTGCCGGTGATCTCCTCGGTCGACTCCGGAACGGGATCGGGCAGCAGGTCGCGGACCCGGTCCTGGATCTGGTGGCTGATCTCGTCGGCCGGCCTGGTCGCGTCGAGCACCAGGTAACGGGGGGGCTCCGCGTGCGCGAGCTGGCGGAATCCGGCCCGGACCCGCTCGTGGAAGTCGTCGGGCTCGGCCTCCAGCCGGTCGGCGGACGCGGCCCGGCGGCTCAGCCCGGTGGCCGGCGGCAGGTCGAGCAGGATGGTGAGGTCGGGGGTCAGCCCGCCGGTGGCCCACCGGTTGACCCTGGTCACGTCGATGAGCGGGAGCTTGCGGCCGGTCCCCTGGTAGGCCAGCGAGGAGTCCACGTAGCGGTCGGTCACCACGATGGCGCCACGGCCGAGCGCGGGCTGCACCACCGTGGCGACGTGCTCGGCCCGGTCGGCCGCGTACATCAGCGCCTCGGCCCGCGGGCTCAGCCCGGCGTTGGCCGTGTCGAGCAGCATCGCCCGCAGCCGCATTCCCACCTTGGTCGCGCCGGGCTCGTGCGTGGAGATCACGTCGTAGCCCTGGTCCCGCAGCCAGATGGACAGCCGCCTGGCCTGCGTGCTCTTGCCGGCCCCCTCGCCGCCTTCCAGGGCGAGCAGCAGCCCGCGGCGCATCGGGGTGGCCGTGGTGCCGTCGGCCGTCCGGTCGCCGACAGGGAACATGGGCTCGCCGCGGATGGCCCGCATCAGGTCCTGCCGGAGCGGCACGCCCTTGCGGTCGTCCATCTTCCGGTAGGCGATGATCCCGGCCCCGGCCGCGCCGAGCGCGGCCAGCAGCAGCACCGCGTTCTGCCCGACGGAGTGGTAGACCACGCTGCCTACCCGCAGGTTTCCCGACCCGGTGATGCCGGAGATGACCTTGGTGAATGCGGTGGACAGCACCCCGGACAGGGCGATGACCAGGAACAGGATCACCAGCGTGCTGGACTGGAAGAAGGCGAACGTCCGGCCGCGGGTGTCGTCGTCCACCTCGAGGCCGACGATCGTGTTGCCGGTCGCGTAGGCGATCCCGGCGCACGCGCCGAGCAGCACCACCAGGATGGTGAGCACGGCCAGGTTGGGTATCAGCGCGATCAGCGCGAGCGGCACCGCCGCGGCGATGATCGACAGGCCGAACAGCCTGCGCAGGCTGAAGCCCCGCAGCCGCCCG
Organism: Streptosporangiaceae bacterium; assembly: GCA_036267135.1. Taxonomy (GTDB): domain Bacteria; phylum Actinomycetota; class Actinomycetes; order Streptosporangiales; family Streptosporangiaceae; genus PALSA-505. The sequence goes on from DATAWQ010000139.1 coordinate 135,497, forward strand.
CCGGGCAGCATGCCCAGCGCCAGCCCGACGAACAGGGCCGAGAACACCAGCCCCCAGCCGGCCGGGCCGCCATCCAGCGTGTTGGTGATGTAGATGTAGCTGAGCCCGACGACCACGCCGGCCGCGGTGAACGCGCCGAGCATGCCCAGCGCCAGCGCGCGCAGCACCGGCGTCTGGCCGAGGAAGCGCCAGCCCTCCCAGATCGACTTGGCCACCGAGGGCACCGAGATCTTCTCGCTCTGGTGCCGCTTGGGTATCTCCCGCAAGAAGAACACAGTGAGCGCGGAGACCCCGTACGAGGCCGCGTTGAAGTACAGCGCCAGGTTGACCTTGCTCGGCGCCAGGAACGGGGCCACGTGCCCGAGCGGCCCGCTGACCAGGGCCAGCACCGAGAACACCCCCGCCGCGACGGGGGCGGTGCCGTAGGTCGTGAACAGGCTGAGCTGGTTGGCCCGCTCCAGCTTGTCCTTGGGCACCAGGTTCGGCACGGTGGCGGCGGTGGCCGGATTCCAGAACAGCGACGCGCAGCCGGCCAGGAACTTGACGACGTAGATCCAGGTCAGGTTCGGGAAGATCGGGATCGACAGGAACAGGACGCCGCGGATGACGTCGCCGGTGATCATCGTGATCCGGCGGTTCCACCGGTCGGCGATCGCCCCCGCCAGCGGCCCGAACAGCAGCGCGGGCAGCAGCGTGGCGACCCACACGCCGCTGACCGCCGCGCCCTGCGCCGCGCTCGCGCCCAGCACGCTGGCGTGTGCTTCGTGCTTACCGGTCAGGGTGGCCGCGAGCACGGTGAGCGCGACGATGCTCAGCCAGTCACCGAGGCTGGAAAGGGTCAGCGCGATCCACAGACGTCGGAACGGCCGGACAGAGAGCACCCCACCGCGGTGCTCGTGGCCGTGCTGTGGTCGCAAGTTCACGGCGACAGCGTATCGGTCCCTCGTCCTTATGCGCCCTGACGAGGCCGGGTACGGGACTTTCCGGCCGAACCGGATGCGCCGCGGGCCTTGCCGGCCGAGCTGGAGCTGCGGGATTTGCTGGCCGTGGTCGTGGTGCTGCGGGTGGTCCGGCGCGACGGCGCCGGACCAGCGGCCCGCCGTTCGGCCAGCAGTTCCGCGGCGCGCTGCACGGTGATGGACTCCACCTCGTCACCCTTGCGCAGCGAGGCGTTGGTCTCGCCGTCGGTCACGTACGGCCCCCACCGGCCGTCCTTGATCACCATCGGCTTGCCGCTGCCCGGATCCTCGCCGAGCTCGCGCAGCGCCGGGGCCGCGGCCGCGGTCCGCCGCCCGCGGGTCTTGGGCTGGGCGAACAGCTTCTCGGCCTCCTCCAGGGTGACCGTGAACAACTGCTCCTCGTTCTCCAGCGACCGGCTGTCGGTGCCCTTCTTGACGTAGGGACCGTATCGTCCGTTCTGCGCGGTCACCGGCTCGCTGTCCAGCTCGCCGAGCGTCCTGGGCAGGGTGAGCAGCTTGAGCGCGTCGTCCAGGGTGACCGAGTCCAGGTCCATGGACTTCAGCAGCGACGCCGACCGCGGCTTCATCCCGGCCGGGTCGCCGTCGCGTGGCTGCTCGGTGACGTAGGGGCCGAACCGGCCGGCCTTGGCCACGATGACGCGGCCGGTCTGCGGGTCGGGGCCGAGCTCGCGGTCCCCGCTGGGCTGGGCGAACAGCTCGGCGGCGCGCTCGGCGGTCAGCTCGTCGGGGGCGGTGCCCTCCGGGATGTTCACCCGCTGGTCGTCACGCTCCAGGTAGGGCCCATAGCGGCCGACCCGGATCACGATGTCGGTGCCCGCCAGCGGGAACGAGCTGACGTCCCTGGCGTCGATGTCGGTGATGTCGCTGACCAGCTCTTTCAGGCCTTCTTCACCCTCGGAGCCGAAGTAGAACCGGCGCAGCCACGGCACCCGGGCCGCTTCGCCGCGGGCGATCTCGTCGAGCACGTCCTCCATCTTGGCGGTGAACTCGTAGTCGACGAGCTGGCCGAAGTGCCGTTCGAGCAGTGTGGTCACCGCGAACGCGAGGAACGAGGGGACGAGCGCGGTGCCCTTCTTGAACACGTAGCCGCGGTCCAGGATCGTGCCGAGGATCGCGGCGTACGTGGACGGGCGGCCGATCTCCCGGTCCTCCAGCTCCTTGACCAGCGTGGCCTCGGTGTACCGGGCGGGCGGACGGGTCTCGTGCCCGGCCGCGGCCAGCCGCAGCGCGTCCAGCGGGTCGTTCTCGGCCAGCGGCGGCAGCCTGCGCTCCCTGTCGTCGCGCTCGGTACCCTCGTCGGCGTCCTCCACGTAGGCCTTGAGGAACCCGTAGAACGTGATGACCTTGCCCGACGCGCCGAACTCGACGCGCACCTCGTCATCCGAGGGGCGTGGCGACGACGAAGTGCCGCGCACCCGCACCGACACCGACTCGCCGGTGGCGTCCTTCATCTGCGACGCGACCGTCCGCTTCCAGACCAGCTCGTACACCCGGAGCTCTTCCCCGGACAGCCCCGCCTTGGCCAAGGCGGAGGGCGTGCGGAACCGGTCACCGGCGGGCCTGATCGCCTCGTGCGCCTCCTGCGCGTTCTTCACCTTGCTGGCGAAGGTACGCGGCTTATCCGGCACGTACTCGGGACCGTACAGCTCACGAGCCTGTGCCCTGGCCGCGGTCACCGCGGTCTGCGACAGCGTGACCGAGTCGGTGCGCATATAGGTGATGTAGCCGTTCTCGTACAGCCGCTGCGCCACCGACATCGTGTGCTTCGCGGAGAAGCCGAGCTTGCGCGAGGCTTCCTGCTGCAGCGTGGTAGTGCGGAACGGCGCGTACGGGGACCGGCGGTACGGCTTGCGCTCGACCGAACCGACGGCGAAGTCCGCGCCGGTCAGCCGCTCGGCCAGCGCCCCGGCCTGCTGCTCGTCGAGGTGCACGAGGTCGCTGCTCTTGAGCTGGCCCACCGAGCTGAAGTCGCGGCCCTGCGCCACCCGGCGCCCGTCCACCGAGACCAGGGTGGCGTTGAATGCGGCCGGGTCGGCGTCGTCGGCGTTCTGGCCGTTCCTGGTGGCGAACTCCGCCTCCAGGTCCCAGTACTTGCCGGCGCGGAACGCGATCCGCTCCCGCTCCCGGTCCACGACCAGGCGGACGGCGACCGACTGCACCCGGCCAGCCGACAGCCGCGGCATGACCTTCTTCCACAGCACCGGCGAGACCTCGTACCCGTACAGCCGGTCGAGCACGCGCCTGGTCTGGTAGGCGTCCACCAGGCCGTTGTCCAGTTCCCTGGGGTTGGACACGGCCTCCGCGATGGCCTCGGGCGTGATCTCGTGGAAGACCATCCGCCGGACCGGGACCTTGGGGTTCAGCTCTTCGAGCAGGTGCCACGCGATAGCCTCGCCCTCGCGGTCCTCGTCCGTTGCGAGCAGCAGTTCGTCGGCGCCCTTGAGCAACTGCTTGAGCTTGGCCACCTGCTGCTTCTTGTCGGCGTGCACGACGTAGAGCGGCTCGAACCCGGCGTCCACGTTGACGCCGAGCCTGGCCCACGGCTCGGACCGGTACTTGGCGGGTATCTCGGCCGCCTTGTCTGGCATATCTCTTATGTGGCCAATGCTCGACTCGACCACATAACCCTCGCCGAGGTAGCCCGTGATCGTGCGCGCCTTGGCTGGAGACTCGACGATCACGAGCCTGGTGCCGCCGCCGGATGACTTGGCGGCTTTGGCTGAAGTCCTAGGTGGCACGCTGTTCTACCTCACATCTGGTGGCGTAGCTCCGCTTGCTGGGCCGGAGAGATGCCCTACGGCACGCCGCGTCCGCGACGCTACCACCCCGTCCGGACTTCGGTGTCCGGTGCTGTTGCCTATATCCGGGTAACTCGCCATCCGGCCGCCGATGTTCCCGGCGCCCGGCCGACTGCCTACCCCCCGCCCACCGCCCCTTCCCCCTTCACGATCCCCATTCGCGGCGGGGTTGAATCAGCGCCGAGGTCGCGGACAATGTATGCGATGCCCGAGTACTCGTATCTCGATGTCTACTTGCCGCGCGGAACCACGCGCGATGCGGCGAGGCGGATCCTGACCGATCACGCCGAGTACGGCCGCTGGGAACTGGCCCGGCTCCGCCTCTATCCGGACGGCAGCAGGAAGGCGACCCTGCGGCGGCAGATCATCCGCCCGGTCCGCACCATGCCAACCGCGGCTGCGAGGCCGCGCGGCTTCTGACGCCAGGCAGAGCTTTGCCCGCCCCGGGCCGCGCCCCCGGGACGGGCAAAGCCGTTCATGGAAGGTTGTGCTTGCTACGAGGCAGTTACCTCGTCGCGGTGCTGGTCCGGCGGAAGAAGCCGAGCATGCCGCGCTTGGCCGCGAACGCCATGGAGCCCGCACCGGCCACGATGGCGCCACCGGCCAGGGCCAGCAGGCCCATGAAGTTGGCGCCCGTGGTGGGCAGGCTGGCGCCGGTCACGATCGCGCTGGTGACTGGCTTGCCAGTGCCGGCACCGGACCCGCCACCGTGGTGGTGCTTGGTGGGAGGGGTCTGGTGGTGGTGATGGTGGTGGTGCTTGCACGGCGGCGGGGTGGGGTGGTGGTGCTTGCACGGCGGCGGGGTCGGGTGGTGGTGCTTGCACGGCGGGGTGCCGACGTGCGCGCCGCCGCCACAGCCGGACGCGGCGTTGCCGAGCACGGCGCCGCTGATGCCGCAGACACTCACCGGCACACTGACCGGCACGCTGACCTGGTTGCCGCCCCCGATCGAGTGGTTGCCCGAGGTGGTCCAGGTGCCGCTGCCGCCGCCGGCGACCGAGGCGCCGCCCTCACAGCCGGACAGCGCGGTGCCGAGAATGGCGGCGCTGATGCCGCAGACGCTCACCGGCACACTGACCGGCACGTTGACCTGGTTGCCACCCAGGATCGAGTGGTTGCCCGATGTGGTCCAGGACGCACCGCCGGAACCCGAGCCGCCGAGCACCCCGGCGCCGCCCTTGCAGCCGGCCAGCGCGGTGCCGAGCACGGCGGCACTGTTGCCGCAGACACTCACCGGCACACTGACCGGCACGTTGACCTGGTTACCACCCAGGATCGAGTGGTTGCCTGACGTGGCCCAGTTCGAGCCGCCGTCACCGCCGACGACGAAGGCGCCGCCCTGGCAGCCCGCGAGGGCGGTGCCGAGCAGGGCCGCAGCGTTGCCGCAGACACTCACCGGCACGCTGATCGGCACGTTGATCTGGTTGCCGCCCAGAATGCTGTGGTTACCGCTCGTGGTGTGGGTGCCGGCCATGGCCATAGCCGAGCCGGACATGGTGAAGGCAGCGGCGAGCGCCGCGACCTGAGCTGTTCGCTTCATCGGAGCAGATGTCATTTTCTTCCGTCCTACGTGATGGTTGTCGTGTGGTGCGTGCGAATCGGCATTCGGTGACTTCACCGACCCGCCTTGCGGAGGCTGACGCGACGGCCGGCCGCGACCAGGGCGGCAGCCCCGGCCAGGACCGCGCCGACCGCGATGGCGAGGATCGAGCCGCTGCCCATGCCGGGAGCCGAGGCCGGGGTCTGAGCCGGGGCGCTGTAGCTGGTCAGGTTGGTCTGCACAGGCAGGCCGCTGGCCGGGCTGGCGCCGCCGCTCAGCGACGAACCCGACAGGCCACCCAGCACCGGCAGGCCGCCGAGGACCGGGATGCCGGACAGGCCCGACACGCCGGACAGCGGGGTGGTCTGGGCGGACTGCCGGACCACGTGGCCGGCGCTCATCTGGCGCGGCATGTGGCGCGGACCCGATGCGGGGCTGCCGCCTGGGGTCGAGGCGATGGCACCGCCCTGGCAGCCCGCGAGGGCGCCGCCGAGCACCGCGGCCGCGTTGCCGCAGACGCTCACCGGAATCTTGACCGGCACGTTGACCTGGTTCCCGCCGCCGATGGAGTGGTTACCCGAGGTCCCCCACCAGGAGCCGCCACCGCTGCCGCCCCAGCTCGGGGCGTCGGTGTACACGGCGGCGCCGCCCTTGCAGCCGGCCACCGCGCTGCCGATCGCGTTGCCGCAGACGCTCACCGGAATCTTGACCGGCACGTTGACCTGGTTCCCGCCGCCGATCGAGTGGTTACCCGACGTGACCCAGGTGCTGCCGCCGTGGCCGTCGCCGACGAAGGCGCCGCCCTGGCAGCCGGCCAGCGAGGTGCCGAGCAGGGCCGCCGCGTTCCCGCAGACGTCCACCGGGATGCTCACCGGCACGTTCACCTGGTTGCCGCCGAGGATGGAGTGGTTGCCGGACGTGACGTGCGTGCCCGCGCTGGCGATGCCGACGGTCGTGATGCCGACGGTGGCGAAACTGGCCGCGAACAGAGTGGCGCGCGCGGTCCATCGAGCCCATGTACGCATGGGTCGCTCCTTCTTTTCTTGGTGTGGTTGAGATCAGGTGTGGAAGATTCACTGCTAACTAGCAGTAGTCAACTGAAAGCGCATCGTGACTGAATTGAGGCACTCTTCGCCCATGCGCACGGCTTGCACCGGGCAGCAGCCCGCCAGTCCGCGCGAGGCGGCCTAGTCGGGTGAGACGGCTGGATCGTCCGCTTCCAGGCGGCCCGCTGGCCGTCTGGATATCCGCGTCCGGATGAGCGTGCCCGACGGGCTCCAGCTGTCCGTCCCGAGGGGCGCCTGAGCGGCGGTCTGCGCCGTCCCAGTGCCTCCGCCCGACGAGATCGGGTCGGTCTGGGTCGCCGCACCGGCGCCCAACCGTGCGCCGGGACCATTCCGGCGCGGAAATCTGTGGGTCCTGACCATCGTGACCGTGGCCCGCTGGTGGTGCCTGCGCCCGGCGTGGCGCCGGGCCGACGGAGCGGCCTGGGTCAGCAGGTGGCCGGTGAGTTCGGGGCCGATCGCCGGCCTGCTCACCGCGTGCGCGGCGGGGTGAGCGCGGCTCGTCAGTGGCCTGGCCGTCGCGGTGGCACCGTTCAGGTTGATGCCTGGTTTGCCCGTATCAGCCGTCGCGCCGCTCATAACCGTCTGCGGCAGGCTCGATGCGGTACCCGTGATGAAGCCAGGTGTGGCGCTGCCAGCCAAGCCCGAAGCCAGCGTGGCGCCTTGGTGCACCTCGGAGCTGAGCACGCCGGACACCGCCGACACGGCCGGGCCGGTCAGGCCGGAGGTCGCGGCGCCCTGCGCCAGCGGCTCCGGGGTAGGCGGCTCCGGGGTAGTAGGCGCCTGCGCCGCCGGGCCGGAACTGCCCAGCGCGCCGAGGACCGCCGACGCCGCGGGCTGGACGGCCGACAGCGGCGCCGCGGAGGCCGTGGCCTGCGCCGCATCGGCGGCCTGGCTGCTGGCCGGAAGCTTGTGGGGGGCCGGGGGCGTGATCTGGGCGGCATAGGCGTGCCCCGCGCCGGCGAACAACCAGCCGCCGAGCAGGAACCCGCCAATCACCAGGCCACGGCCGACCATGCGCCAGCTCTGCCCGCGCGCCCGTCGGAATGCAGCACTGTTGAACTCGGCAAACTGGCTGACGGTGCCATCACCGGCCAGTTGCCCGGAAGATGCAGGCCAGTCGTTGACGACCGGCTGTGATTCAGGCGCGGTCCAAGGGCCGCCCGGCGCGCAGCACCGCGCGCCAGCGGCTCGGAGCGGCTCGTGAGCCTGCTCCTCCCTGGTGGGCCCGGTGAGCCTAGTCGGCTCGATCGGGCCTGAGCATCGCACCTGCGACCCTCCCTTTGACTGCAACGAGCGGCAATGCTGGTCGCGCTCACCGGACCGCAGATGCCTGGGGGTGGCGCGTCCCGGCGAGGCTCGGCCCCGCACGAAGAGTCACCATAACAGCACTGAACGTGACCGAGAGGGGTATTGCTTCGGATAGCCGCCGGCGTGTCATTCGGGTGGCCGCAGTTAACCAGCCTGACCTGGACGAAGCCTTAGCAGAGGTCGAGAAATTTATCCAAGACGCGGGTTCCGAAAGCCAGCGCATCGACGGGGACTCGCTCATCGATACCGTGGAACATACCGGAAAAGTCCAGATCCGCAGGAAGTCGTAGCGGAGCGAACCCGAAACACCTTATGCCCAGTGTGCTAAACGACTTCGCGTCGGTTCCGCCGGACAGGCAGTACGGCATGACCGAGGCGCCAGGGTCCTCTGCCTGCACAGACGCGACCATGGCGTCGCACAGGTCACCATCGAACGTCGTCTCAACCGCGATGTCGCGATGGATGAACTCACGCGTCACGTTCGGCCCCAAAAGCCGGTCAATCTCGGCGAAGAACTCTTCTTCGTAGCCCGGCAGAAAACGGCCGTCGATGTCGGCGGTAGCGGTTTGCGGCACGACGTTTACTTTGTACCCCGCGGACAGGCCTGTCGGATTTACCGTATTCCTGATCGTTGCCCCGATAATGCGCGAGATCGGGCCAAGCTTGGCGATTGACTGACGGATCTCATTAATGTCGAAATCCACCCCAAGCGCGGCACAAGCGGCCTCGAGGAACGCCCGGGTCGTCGGGATGAGCCGTTCCGGCCAGTCGTGACGGCCCAGGGCGGCCACGGCCTCGGCCAGCTCGGTCACCGCGTTGTCCGGGTTCAGCATGGAGCCGTGCCCGGCGCGGCCGTGCGCGGTCAGCCGCATCCAGGCCATGCCCTTCTCCGCCGTCTGCAGCAGGTAGTGTCGCCGGCCGCCGAACGTGACGCTGAACCCGCCGACCTCGCCGATTGCCTCGGTGCACCCCTCGAACAGGTCCGCGTGGTTGTCCACCAGCCAGTGCGCGCCGTAGCTGCCGCCGGCCTCCTCGTCCGCGGGAAAGGCGAGCACCAGGTCGCGGGCGGGCCGCCGCCCCTCGCGCAGCCGCTGCCGGACGACGGCCAGGATCATCGCGTCCATATCCTTCATATCGACCGCGCCGCGTCCCCAGACACAGCCGTCGTGCACCTCGCCGGAGAACGGATGCCGCTGCCAGTCATCGGGGTTGGCGGGCACCACGTCAAGATGACCGTGGACGAGCAGCGCGGGCCGCTCGCGGTCTTCCCCCGCGATCCTGGCGACGACGCTGGCCCGGCCCGGATGCGACTCGAGCACGTCCGGCTCGGCACCGACCTCGGCCAGCAGCGCCGCGACGTGCTCCGCGGCCCGGCGCTCACCGGGGCCGGAGTTGTCGCCCGGGTTCGAGGTATCGATACGGATAAGGTCGGAGCAAATCTGGGCGACCTCGTCCGCGGCGGTCGCACTGCCCGTGGTCAAATTGGCTGGGCTGGGGGCGTCAGATTCTGGAGTCACCTGGCCATCGTCGCACGTATGGACGTTGCGCCGTTGGGCCGCGTCAGCCCAGGCCCCGCCGGGCCGGACGCCGTCCCGGCGAACCTGACGGCGCTGGGCGCGGAAGCGGACCTGCGCGAATCGCTGACGTTTGCTATCGTGAGGCGTCCGTCACGGGTACTGCCGTGGGCGGCGCACGTCCGGGTGGCGGAATAGGCAGACGCGCTAGCTTGAGGTGCTAGTGCCCGTTAAGGGCATGGGGGTTCAAGTCCCCCCTCGGACACTTTTGCCTGGGAAATTTCCCGCAAGACGCACAGAACTCGAACACGCGGCCGGTGCGCCGCCGCCCTGTGGGGAGGCGGTCATGACCGCCCGGGCCGTTGCTCCCGTCATCCCGCCGCGGGCCCGGCCAGGTGACCGGGGTCCCGGGAGGCCGGGTGCTGCCCGGTGCCTGCCGCTGGCCGGTGCGCCGGTAGCCCCGGCGGTCCCAGATGACGTGGTCTATGGGTTCGGCCGGATGGATGAGTGGGGCCGGGTTGCTGACCGGGCCGTGACCGGCGTGCTGGGCTGGCAGCGCGGGGACCGGCTGACACTGACCGGTGCCGGCGGCGTGGTCACCGCCCGGCGCGATCCGGGCGGGATGGTGATCATGCCGGCCAGGCCCTATCTCACGATCCCGGCCACGCTGCGGCGCTGCTGCGGGCTGCGGCCTGGTGACCGGGTGCTGCTGGCGGCATTCCCGGCCCGGGACGCGCTGGCCGCGTACTCGTTCGCGGTGGTGGATCAGGCGCTGCGGGCGCATGCCACCGCCGCCGGCGAGGGGGAGCAGCCGTGACTGCCCTGAACGGGGGCGCCTCCCAGCAGGCCGCGGTGGAGGCGGCACTGGTGCTGCTGGAGCGGATGGGCCTGTCCCCGGCGGACCTGGCGGCCATCCCGCAGCCTCACAAGCCGGTTCCGACCTTCGCCGAATACGTCCCGGTGGTGTCAAAGTCGGTGAGCGACGGCACCCGCCGGGCGTACGGCTCGTACTGGAACCGGGTCGTCGAGCACTGGGGGCAGCGCCGCCTGGACGAGCCCACCCCCTCAGATATCCGGCAGCTCATGACCGAAGTCAAGACTCATGTCGTGGCGCGGCGCAACGCCCGGGGCGGCCGCAGCGCGGCCGAGCACCTCGTGGCGGCGCTGCGCTGCTTGTACCAGCGCGCCGTCGATGATGGGCTGATCGCCGAGGCAGGCAACCCGGCGCGCAAGGTGGCTAAGCCCCGCCGCCTGCCATCCACCCGCCGGGCTATTTCCGATACCCGGCTGGCACAGATCAACGAGGTCGCGGCAACGACGGGGGATGATCCGGATCTGGACACGCTGCTGTTGCGGCTGCACACCGAAACCGCCTGCCGGCGCGGCGGCGCGCTGGCCCTGCGACCGCAAGATCTCGACCCAGAGCAGTGCCTGATCCTGCTGCGGGAAAAAGGGGAGACGTTCCGCTGGCAACCGGTCTCCCCCACCTTGATGACCCACCTGCGCCAGCACGCCGAACAGCGCCACGCCCCGCCCGGCGCGCGACTGCTGCGGTACGCCAGTGGACAGCCGATCACCTACCGGCGCTATGACCACCTGTGGGTCCGCATCGGCCGCCACCTGCCCTGGGTCGCGACCCAGCAGATCAGCACGCACTGGATCCGGCACACCACCCTGACCTGGGTGGAGCGTAATTTCGGCTACGCCGTCGCCCACGCCTACGCGGGCCACACCGACTCCGGCGGCGATGGCGCTACTTCGACGTACGTGACCGCCAGCCAGTCCGAGGTCACTGCCGCGCTGGCCGCGCTGACCGGTGAACCCCATCCCCTCGCCACGACGGAAGAGTGGTGACAGGCATGACTGCCATGAAGGCAGACACGCCCACGACCGCAAAATCTGGCATGCGCGGTCCGGTCCTGGTGCGGACCGCCGGACCAGCCGCAGACCGGTCCCCGGCGACCGCCGGGCCGGGGCGGACGATCCGGTCCTGGCCGCTGCTGGTCCTGGCG
>DATAWQ010000140.1:0-4906 GCA_036267135.1 Streptosporangiaceae bacterium
GCGGGCATGAGTAGCCCTGTGTCAAGCCGCGTGTTGTTGGTCTTGGTTGAGCAGGGTCTGGAGTGCCCGGTGCCGGGTGGGATCGTAGGCGACGCCGTCTTGCCAGCAGTGCCAGATGACGAACAGCCAGGCGCGGGCGAGGATGCGGACGGCGTGGGGGTGGTCGTGGCCGCGGGCGCGGGCCCGGTTGTAGAGGCTGGCGGCCCAGGGGCTGGCGTGGCGGGAGTCGCCGGCGAAGTCGGTGACGGCGTCACGGAGCTGCTTGTCGCAGGCCCAGCGGAAGGCGACGGCGCGCATTTTGCCGGATTGCCGGGTGGAGGGCGCCACGCCGGCCAGGCAGGCGAGGGCTTCAGGGGTGGGGAAACGGGCGCGGCAGTCGCCGATCTCGGCGAGCAGCCGGGCGGCCCGGACGGTTCCGGAGCGGGGCAGCGAGGTGAAGATATGCGCGTCGGCGTGCAGGGCGAGCTGCTCGCCGATCTGCCCGGACAGGGCCTTGATCTGCTCGGCGAGGGTGGTCAGGACCGCCAGCAGCGCCGAGGTGATGTGTGCTTGCGCGGTGCCGTCGTCGCCGGCCGCGCCGCGGGGCGCGGCGGCCAGGCGGGCGTGCAGGACAGTTGGGCCGGTGCGGCCGCAGTAGCCGGCGGCGGCCAGCCATACGGTCAGGCGCTTCGGCGAGAGCCAGTCGGCGCGGTCCTGGGTGCCGAAGCGGGCCAGGAATCTCAGGCTGATCGGGGAGTCGATGTCGGCGAACAACCCGACCGCGCCGGGGAAGACGTTGCGCAGGTGAGCGCGCAGCTGGTTGGCGACGGCAACGCGATGCGCGACAAGGTCCCTGCGAGCCCGGCAGGTCCGGCGCAGGCTGACCGTAGCCGGGCTGTCCGGTGTCAGGGGCGCCAGCCGGGCCCGGTCGGTGCGCAGCGTGTCGGCCAGGACATAGGCGTCGAAGCGGTCATCTTTGTTCCCGGCCGACCCGTACCGGCCACGCAGGTTCTTGACCTGGTTCGGGCTGATCACCACCACCATGACTCCCGCGCCGAGCAGGGCGTCGACAACAGGCCCGTCGGGGCGCTCGATTGCGGCCTCCCGGATGCCGGCGCGGGCCAGCACGGCCAGCAGTTCGCGCAGCCCGGCGGCACTGTGCTCCACCGAGCACCGGGTGATCTCACGGCCCCGGGCATCCACTACCGACACCGCGTGATCATCACGCGCCCAGTCGATCCCGCACGTCACGCCGGTGGCCGGTTCCTCGGGCAGGGTAACTCTGGCAGACTTCAAGCCTGCCTCCTCGCTGCTAGACCCAGTGGGGAGGCACCCTCATGCAGTGCCGGGACGCGGCAGCCAGCTCGCTCACTGTTCGGCGCTCGATGGCGCTCAGCCCTGTCGGCGGTCGGCACGTCCCGGGTAACCGCTGGGTCCCGCAAAACTCATGCTGGACATCAACAGCGTCAAGCGAGCAGGGCGATAACCCAGCGGCACCACGGGTGCATCGATGATCCATCGAAGATCACCGACACAAGGATGGTGCACCAGTGAGCGTGCTGGTGTGGGTGGCGGTGGTCATCATCGGTGGCGCCGGATCGGTACTGCGGTTCGGGGTCGACCGGGCGGTGGCATCCCGGGCGGGCCGGGACTTCCCGTTCGGGACGCTGGCGATTAACCTGTCCGGCGCGCTGATCCTGGGTTTCCTGACCGGTCTGGCTCTCAGTCACGATCAGGCCCTGCTGGCCGGCACGGCCGCGGTCGGCTCGTACACCACGTTCTCGACCTGGATGTTCGAGACCGAGCGGCTGGCGCAGGACCGTGAACTGGGCCGGGCCGCGGCCAACGTGGTGGCGAGCCTGGTGCTCGGGGTAGCGGCGGCCGCGCTCGGGAACTGGATCGGGGGCCGGCTGTGATCACGGACGGCCTGAAGCTGACCAGCTACTTTGGCGAGCGGCAACGGGCCGGCGGCCAGTTCGTGGCCGACGCGCTGCTCGGGCTGTACGGGGACCGGGAGGTGGCCACCAGCATCCTGCTGCGCGGGGCCGAGGGATTCGGGCTCAAGCACCGGCTGCGCACCGACCTGTCGCTGAGCCTGTCCGAAGACCTGCCGCTGACCGCGATCGCGGTCGACCGGCGGGACCGGATCGAGGCGCTGGCCCCCGAGGCGGTCCGGCTGACCGGATCCGGGCTGGTCACGCTGGAACGGGCCCGGCTGCTGAGCGGCGACCTGGAGACCGAGGCCGTCACCGGCAACGGCGGGGCGGCCAAGCTCACCATCTACCTGGGGCGGCAGGAACGGGTGGCCCGGGTGCCCGCCTTCATGGCGGTGTGCGACCTGCTTTACCGGCGCGGCATCGACGGGGCGACCGCGCTGCTCGGGGTGGACGGCACCGCGCACGGCCAGCGGCAGCGGGCCGCCTTCTTCAGCCGCAACACCGAGGTCCCGATGATGGTCATCGCGGTCGGCACCGAGGGGCGCCTGGCCCGGGTGCTGGCCGAGCTGAGCGCGCTGCTGGCCCGGCCTCTGATCACCGTGGAACGGGTCGTGGTGGCCAAGCGCGACGGTCGGCTGCTGGCTGGGCTGCCGGAAGGCACTGGAGCTGAGTGGCAGAAGCTGATGGTGTACACCTCGGAGGCGGCCCGGCAGGATGGCCAGCCCATCCACCGGGCCATCGTCCGCCGGCTCCGGTCGGCCGGGATCTCCGGCGCCACCACCCAGCTCGGGATCTGGGGCTTCCACGGCGCGCACGCCCCGCACGGCGACCGGCTGCTCCAGCTCACCCGGCACGTACCCGCGGTGACCAGCGTGATCGACACCCCGGCCCGGGTCAGCACCGCGTTCGCGATCATCGACGAGCTCACGGCCAGCTCCGGCCTGGTCACGTGCGAGACGGTGCCGACCCGTTTCCGCCGCGGCCTGCGGCAAAATACATGACGGATAGGCATGATTTTCTTTTAATAAACTCATTGGACGCATGAGTCATCCGTCGGGCAGGCTGAAGGCGTCACTGACCCCATCGGAAGGAACTTGTTGACGGTTACCTCGTATGGCCCCACCGTCCGGCGCATCGCGCTGGTCGCGCACGACAACTGCAAGCAGGACATGCTCGAATGGGCCGCTTACAACCGGGGCACGCTGGCCCAGCATGACCTCATCGCGACCGCCACCACCGGGCGGTTGCTGGCCGATGAGCTCGGCCTGCCCGTGACCCGGCTGCTCAGCGGGCCGTTCGGCGGCGACCAGCAGATCGGCGCGCGGATCGCCGAGGGCCTGGTCGACCTGCTCATCTTCATGTGGGACCCGCTGGCCCAGCACCCGCACGACCCGGACGTGAAGGCCCTGCTGCGGGTGGCCGTGGTGTGGAACGTCCCGGTGGCCTGCAACCGGGCCAGCGCGGACTTCCTGGTCTCCTCCCCGTTGCTCAACCCGTCCGTACCGGCCGAGGCGGCCGAGCCGTCTGAGCCGGCGGATCAGGCCGCCGCCGCGTAGCGGGACCGGGACCGGGCCCGCGGCCTATGATCGCGGGTACGACCAATGGTGGTGCCGGCGGCTGAGGACTGGCCTATGTATGTTCCGTGGCGGGTGCGTGGGTACGAGCGGACGTGCCCGGCGGGCCACAGCTGGCGGGTGCCCGCCTGGGGGGCGCATCCGCGCATGCAAGGCCTGCCTTTTGGCCCGGCCACGCGGGCACGGGGCATACCCGTAGCTGGCGGCTCGCCGCGAATCGGAAGAACCAGTGGGGTCATCGCGGCCAATGCCGAGCTGGCCGAGAAGGTGGCCGTGTTCAGGATCTGCCCGGAGTGCGGCAGCGACCGGTACCACCAGCGAGCGATCCGAGGCTGACCCGGTCGGTGGACCTGAGCCACCCGGCCCTGGACACTGACCGGGTTCCGCCAGGACGTCAGACGGTGCGGGAGCGCTTTTTCGGCTTGGGGGCGGAGCGTTCTTCCAGTTGCAGTTCGCGCTCGGCCCCGGGGGTGCCTTCTCTCAGTTGCCGGCTGCGCTCACGCTCGGCGTTGACCTCGACCCCGAGCAGGATGGCGACGTTGGTGATCCACAGCCACACCAGCAGGGCGATGACCGCCCCCAGCGTGCCGTACGTCTTGTTGTAGGAGCCGAAATTGGCCACGTAGTAGGCGAAGCCGGCCGAGGCGATCAGCCAGATGATGACGGCCAGCGCGGCGCCGGGCATGATCGACTTGAGACCGCGGAGCCGCGCGTTGGGCGCGGCGTAGTACAGCACGGCGATCATGACGATGACCACGATGAGCAGGACCGGCCACTTGGCGATGTCCCAGGCGGTCACGGCGGCCGAGCCGGCCCCGATGGCCGATCCGACCTTGCTGGCGATCGGCCCGGTCACCACGACGGCCAGCAACACGAGCGCGAGCAGCACGACCAGGAGGAACGTGACCAGCAGCTGCAGCGGCCGCAGCTTGATGAACGAGCGGCCCTCCTCGACCTCGTAGACGGTGTTGGCGGCGCGCATGAACGCGCCCACATACCCCGAAGCCGTCCACAGCGCCGAGGCGACACCGGCGATGAGCAGGATGCCGGTGGTGCCGCTGCCGTGGGCCAGGCTGGCGATCGGCTCCTTGAACGTCTGCGCCGCCGAGGCCGGGCCGATCGAGCTGACCAGGCTGGTCAGTTCCTTGGTGATCGTCTGCGGGTTTCCGACCAGGCCGGCCAGGGCGATCATCGCCACCAGCGCGGGAAAGATCGACAGCACCGCGTAGTAGGTCAGCGCGGCGGCCGCATCGGTCAGGTTGTCTTCCTTGAACTCGGTCTGGGTGCGCTTAGCCGTCTGGAACATCGAGCCCTTGCGGGCGTGCGGCGGCCCCTCAGGCCGCCGGCCGCTGCGCCTGGGCTCCGCACCGGCGGTCTCGTCACTGGTCATGTTGGCCTTCTCACCCGGGATTGTGG
>DATAWQ010000141.1:0-2352 GCA_036267135.1 Streptosporangiaceae bacterium
GGTGGTAGAAGCCTTCCTTTGAGTAGTTGCCCGTCAGCAGGTCGAAGTGCTTGGCCTGGAGAACCGCGATCGTGTTCGCGGCGAAGTCCATGTCTTCGTAGATCTTGGTGGTGAACAGGTACGCGTTCCGCACCACCAGCACCACGGCGAGCGCAAGGAACGATCCGAGCCAGGTCACCGTGGCCAGGGACCAGCGCCGACGCCCGCTTGTCTGCGCCGACTCGGCGATGGGCGGCGGCTCGGGCGTGGCCAGCCTGCCTGAGGGCGAGACCTCCACGTTGGCTCTCCTTTGTGGTATCCCCTGCTCGCCAGATAGTACCGAGCTAGCTTTCGGGACACGGCGGGACTGCCAATTATTTCGGAGCCTGAGAATACCGGGTGCCCAGCCGGGGCGGGGGGAGCTCACTAAGCAGGTTCTTGTGCCATATCAGCACGGTGTATATGCCGAAGTGGTACGTCTGGGCGGGCGGCCCGAACGTGGCCAGCACGGCCCGTTTGCTGGTGAAGCCGGGATAGCCGGGCACCCCGCGGCTGAGCACGACGAAGTTCGCCGAGTTGCGCGCCGGGTCGTACCAGGCCCAGTCCGACTCGACGTTGCTGGGGAGGAGCCGGCCGCCCGGCGTCGCCACCACCTGGCGGATCTGCACCCGGTTGCCGCTGGCCAGCGTCACGACGCCGGACTCCCAGTAGCCGGACAGGCCGGTGTGCAGGTGCCGCGCCGCCAGCCAGGCTTCCAGGCGCTGGTTCTGCGCGGGCGCCGTCGGCCGGCTGACCTCGTAGACCATCCCGGCCAGGTAGCCAACCGCCACAATGGCCAGCAGCGGCACCTGCCGGCCCGCAGTCAGCCTGCCCGCCAGCAGCCGGCCGGCCAGGGCGGCGGAGAGCGGGAGGACCGCCGCGATCTCCCGGGTCGACGTGGAGCTGACCGCCTGGGTGCTGATCACGTACGTGATCAGGTTGATCGCCACGCCCGCGACCAGCAGCTGTGCGACCAGGTCGCGGTCGGCCAGGAAGTGCCGCGCGGCCGCCCAGATTCCGCAGGCGAGCAGGGCCACGCCCACCACGTGCAGCAGGATGAATGCGGCCGAGGCGTGCAGCTGGAGCCCGAGGAAGTCTGCGCCGCCCAGGATCAGCAGGCCCTCGGCGGCGATGCGCAGGTGGCCGGGCAGGATCGCGCCGGCCGCGGCGAGCTGCGCGGTGGCGTGGGGGGAGTAGAAGCCGCCGTCCGCGTAGATGACGTGCAGAGCCAGCATGGCCGCCGCCGCCCCGGCGAGCGCGCCGACGCCGAGGGCTACGTAGTACCACTGCGACGCCAGCGGCTTACGCTGCACGGCCACGGCCCGGTACACCCGGACAACGCACACCAGCGCGAGCGGCAGCACCCCGATGTAGAGCACCAGCGTGTCCGCGACCTGGGCCCAGCCGAGCACCACGGCCGCGATGGCCGGGATGTACCACCGCGGGCGGGCGTGATCCAGCAGCAGCCAGACCGCCATCACCGGCACCAACGTCCCGATGTGGTCGGGCGAGGAGATCAGCACGTTGACGCCCGAGTCCAGCTGCGGTGCCAGCATGATCCCGGCCGTGATGAGCACCCGCGCCACGCCCTCGCGGCCCGTGGCGTGGCCCTTGGCCAGCAGCGCGGCCAGCAGCATCGCCAGTGTGTAGGTCACGGCCGCGGCCACGTGCACCACGTCCGCGTTCAGCCCACGGACGAGCTCCACGAGCATGTACTCCGGCAGCTCCGTCGTGTAGAACGGGACGTCCGACAGGTGCCAGCCATGCAGCAGCAGGTTGCCGTGCAGCATGGCCCAGGCCTGCAGGGCGTTGCCGGCGCCGTCCGAGTTGACCGCCCGGGTCCGCGCGATCTGCAGGTTCACTGCGAAGACGGCCAGCACGCCGAGTACCCATAGCGCGGGCTCCGCCCAGGGGCGCAGCCGGGGTGCGCGCTGGCCTGGACGGCTAGCCGGAGTCGGAGCGCTCTCGCCGGCGGCCTGGGACACGGCCGCTCTGCCCGCGGCCGTTGCGTCGCCCGGCACCGGCGCGCCTAGATGGTGCCGGCCTCGATGGCCTGCCTGATCCACGGGATGACCTCGTCCAGCATGGCCGACAGCGAGGTCGTCGCCTCGAAGCCGAGGACCAGCTTGGCCTTTTCGGTGGAGGGGACACGGCGCTGTACGTCGTACGTGAACGGGTCGTCGCGGGTGACCCGCAGCGGGACGCCGGGCCCCTTGATCTTGGTCCAGATCAGCTGGGCGAGCTCGAGCACGGTCGTCGACTCGGCGGTGGAGAGGTTGAAGTCCTCGTTCACCGCCTTGGGGTGGTCGATCGTGTCCACGATTCCGCGGGCCA
>DATAWQ010000142.1:0-40453 GCA_036267135.1 Streptosporangiaceae bacterium
GCTACGCCGGCTCGAAAAGGGCCCGACGGCTACGCCGGCTCGAAAAGGGCCCGACGGCTACGCCGGCTCGAAAAGGGCCCGACGGCTACGCCGGCTCGAAAAGGGCACTGACCGACTCGCCGTCGTGAATCCGGCGGATCGCCTCGGCCAGCGCGGGCGCCACCGAGATCACGGTCAGCTTGGGATGCCGCTCGTCCTCGGCTATCGGCACCGTGTTCGTGCACACGATCTCGCTGACCTCGGGTCTGGCGGCCAGCCGGTCCAGCGCGCCGTGGCAGAACAGGCCGTGCGTGCAGGCGACCTGCACCGAGCCGACGCGGTGCTCGGCCAGCTTGCCCAGCAGTTCGGCCAGCGTGGTGCCGCGGGCGATCTCGTCGTCCAGCACGATCACGTCCCGGCCGTCCACGTCGCCGATGATCGAGGTGATCGTCACGCTCGTGTCGCTGTGCCGCTCTTTGGCGCCGGCCGCGACCGGCAGGCCGAGCATCCGGGCGAACGTGGCCGCGCTCCGCGCGTTGCCCAGGTCCGGCGAGACGACGACCGAGCCGGCCAGGTCGCGGCCCTGAAAGTGCGCGGCCAGCTCCCGCAGCGCGTGCAGGTGATCCACCGGGACGGAGAAGAAGCCGTGCACCTGCCGTGAGTGCAGGGTCATGGTCAGCACCCGGCTGGCCCCCGCGGCGACGAGCAGGTCGGCGACCAGCCTGCCGCCGATCGAGATCCTGGGCTCGTCCTTCTTGTCCGAGCGGGCGTAGGCGTAGTGCGGCATGACCACGGTGACCCTGGCCGCGGACGCGCCCCGCGCCGCGTCGGCCATCATCAGCAGTTCCACCAGGTGCTCCTGCACCGGCGGCACCAGCGGCTGGATCAGGAACACGTCTCGTTCCCGGCAGTTGGCCTGCAACTGCACGTCCAGGCAGTCGTTGGCGAACCGGCGCATCCGCACCGGGCGCAGAGTGGTGCGCAGGTGCGAGCAGATCTCCTCGGCCAGCGCCGGGTGCGCGGAGCCGCTGAAGACGGCGATGTCCCGCATCCTCATTGCCCCCCGTTGAGCTTGGGATCGTACGGGGGCAGGGCCAGCGCGTTGCGGAGGGCCTGCTGGACCAGTTCGGGCTCGGGCCGTGCGTCCACCGTGACCACGTATTCCTTGCGGCGGAACACGTCCAGCACCGGGTTGGTCTTCTCGTGATAGTCGCGCAGCCGGACGGCGAGCGCCTCCTCGGTATCGTCCTCCCTGGTCACCAGCTCGCCGCCGCAGGCGTCGCACTTGCCGGGCGTGGCCGGGCTGTCCTCGATGAGGTTGTAGTCCACGCCGCAGCCCGCGCACAGCCGCCGGTTCAGCACCCGGCGGCGCACCTCGCGATCGGGCAGGTCAAGCTCGATGACGCCGTCTATGTCGTAGCTTTCCAGGAAGAACTCGGCCTGCCGCCGGTTCCTCGGGAACCCGTCGATGATGAACCCGTAGTTCCAGTCGTGCTCGGTCAGCCGCCGTCTGACCACGTTCTCCACGGTCTCGTCGGCCACCAGTTCGCCAGCCGCCATGGTCCGCCGCACCTGCGCACCCAGCTTGGTGTGCTGCTGGACGTTCCACCGGAAGATGTCGCCCACGCTGATGTGCACCAGGTCAAGGTCTTGGGCGAGCAGCTTGCTCTGGGTGCCCTTGCCGCTCCCCTGCACGCCCATGATCACGTATTTCCGCATGCCGCCACGATGGCATGCCGGGGGTGGCGCGGCGGCGCGAGGGGGGCCTAAGCCGGCCGGCGGCGCACCAGCCAGACGGTGGACGCGGCCAGCAGCAGCGCGATCAGCACGGCCGCGCCGCCCTCGACGGCCTGGAAGGTCCAGAACCGCCCGGCCGACTGGTAGGACACCCACGGGGTCAGGTGATGGCTGGCCAGCCAGGAGACCTGCGCGGCTGGCTTGAGGTTCCACAGCGGGTTCAGTGTGTTCGCGTCCACCGGCACGATCCGGCCGCGCGGACCGGTGAACCAGGCGTTCAGCACCCAGCCGCCCCGGGGAGCAGCGGCCGCGTTGCCGCCGATCAGGTCGGCGGAGTCGCCACCAGCCGCAAGGGTTGCGGGCACCAGGCTGGTGTGGGTGTGCAGCGGGCTGACGCTGGTCAGCATGCCAGTGAACTTCTCGGCGCTAAACCACAGCAGCACGGCCCCGGTGGCCGCGGTGGCGGCCATCGCCGGCACAGTGCGCCTGATCGCCGCGCTGGCGAACACCCCGGCCGCGAACATGAACACGAGCCAGCCGGGGAACGTGACGGCGGTCAGCCCGAACTGCGGGCCCTGCCACCGGGTGATCGCCATCGTGCCGTCAGCCAGTACCAGCCACCAGCCCGCCAAGGCGCCGAACGCGGCGCCCGCCGCCGCCAGGGACGCACCCAGCAACCCGAGCTTGGCGGACGTCCACCGGCCCCGGCCCACCGCCTGGGTCCACGCGAACCTGGCCGTGCCGGACTCGAACTCCCTGGCCAGCAGCGGCGCGCCGATGAACATGCCGATCAGGAGGGGGAGAATGGCCAGGGCGGCGGCCACCAGGCCGATGCTGCTGGTGAGCGGGTAGCCGCCGTGGTAGTAGCTGCCCCATAGCTGGCCACACCGGCTGCTGACGTTGAAGCCGCCGATTGAGAAGCAATGGGCCCGGTTCAGGGCATTGTGGGCGGACTGCATCCGCAGCCCGGTGACACCGAGCACCACGGCGCAGGCGCCGAGCAGGATGGCGGCCCCGGTCAGCGCCATCCGGTGTTGCCGCCAGGTGACCCAGGTCATGGCGACCCGGCCAGCATGGGCGCGGCCGGCCCGCCGCCGCGGCGTCGCGGTCAGGCTGGTCACGACGCCACCCGGTTCAGCGTGGCCGGGCCCGGCAGCACGGTGGCGTCCGGCTCACGCAGGTAGGCCAGCACGAGCTCCTCCAGGCCCACCGGGGTGGACGTCCAGCCGGCCGGTATGGCGGCCGCGGCGTCCATCCGGACCATCAGGTGGGCCTGGGCGCCCGCGCGCTGGACGTGCAGAGGCGCCAGTCGTTCATTGAACAAATCCGTCTCGGCGGCCGGGCCGGTCAGCACGCGGTGCCCGGCGACCAGGTCGTCCACCGGGCCAGCCACCTGCAGGCGGCCGCGGGACAGCACGATCAGGTAATCGGCCACCCGCTCGAGCTCGGCCACCACGTGCGAGGAGAACAGCACCGACAGGCCGTCCTCGGCCACCGCGGCCATCAGCGAGGCCATGAAGTCGTGGCGGGCCAGCGGGTCCAGCCGGGCCAGCGGCTCGTCCAGGATGACCAGCTCGGGCAGCCTGGCCACGGCCAGGGTGAGCGCGAGCTGGGCCTGCTGCCCGCCGGACAGCTTGCCCACCTTGCGGTCAAGCGGGATGGCGAGCTCGGCCAGCCGGCTGGCCGCCCGCTTCTGGTCCCACCGCAGATTCAGGTTGCGGGTCAGGTGCAGGGTGTCGGCCACCGACAGGTTCGGGTACAGCGGCGCGTCTTGGGCGACGAAGGCGATGCCGCTGCGGGCCTGCGCCGACCCGGCCGGCCTGCCGTCGAGCACGGTCACGGTGCCCTCGGTCGGGGTGGTCAGGCCCACTGCCAGGTTCAGCAGCGTGGTCTTGCCCGCCCCGTTCGGGCCGACTAGGGCGACCACCCGCCCGGCCGGGATGGCCAGGGTGCAGTCGCGCAGCGCCCAGACGCGGCGGTAGCGCCTGGACAGGCCCGCCGTCTCGATCGCGTTCATGCCACGCCTTCAGCTTCGTCGCGGCGCCCGGGACGGGCCGGGCGCCGGCTAGGGCGGACGGGATGGCCCTGGGCTGACTCGTCCTGTGCGCTGTCGGTGAAGTCCCGCAGGGCGGCGGTGAACAGCGCGGCCATCCCGTCCGGGTCGAGCCCGGCGTCGGTGGCGGTGCGCATCCAGCCGGTCAGGGCGCGGCGCAGTTCCGTCTGCTGCGGCAGGCCGACCCGGCCCAGCGTGCCCTCGACGAACGTGCCCTGGCCCGGCCGCCCCCCGGCCAGGCCGCGGTGCTCGAGTTCGCGGTAGGCCTTGAGCACCGTGTTCGGGTTGATCGCGAGCGAGCCGACCACGTCCTTGACCCGCGGCAACTGGTCGCCCGGCTCCAGGTAACCGAGCCGCAGCGCTTGCTCGACCTGCTGGACGAGCTGCAGATAGGTCGGCACACCCGACCCCGGCTCCAGCCGGAACGCGATCGGCGACGGCCCGCTGGACTCCCCCGTCCCCCCATTCATTGCTTTATCTGTAGTCATAGTTAAATAGTAGCGCTCCCCCGTGAGCGCGGCAACCACCCCCACCGGCCGGGGGCGCGGACGGGTCGGGAGGCAGCGGGCCGGGAGGTGGGGCGTCAGTCGGACAGGGCCAGGCCGAAGCGGCGGGCGCAGGCGTCGCGGACGCGGGGGGAGATCTGGGTGCGGAGCTGAGGCCAGTCCTCGCGGAGCAGGGCCGGGTGCAGGAAGCGGGCGATGTCGTTGCGCTTGCCCTGGCTGAGCACGATCGTGTAGAGGAGCAGCCGTCCCGCGGCGTCGGCGACGTCGAATTCACGCAGGCCATGCCAGGTCAGGTGGACCGGGAGGACGACGATCCCGAGCGCGGGCCCGCGCAGGTCGTCGAGCCGCTCGGGGATGCGGGCGGCGGTGCGCCGCCGCAGCGGAAGCACGTTCGCCATGGCCATGCCCAAGATTAACCCGGCTTGCCCGACTAGGCGTGGCGGCGGGCCGGATCCGGCCGTACGAACCCGGGCCCGCACGGGCGTGGGCGGGGTGCGGACTGTGCAGGGGGGTGACGGCGCTAGGCTCGGGTTATGTCCAGCGCCGAAGCCGAGCGGCCAGCCGCTGACCGGGCCGCGCCGCGATGGCGCTTCCTCATCTCCCCGCGGTGGCTTGGCTGGCATGCGCTCGCGATTCTGCTGATCTGCGGCATGCTCGCCCTGGGCTACTGGCAGTACCGCCGGGCCATCGAGGGTAACGCGCTGAGCTGGGCGTATACGTTCGAGTGGCCGGTCTTCGCGGTTTTCGGCGTGGTGTTCTGGATCAAGACGATCCGGGATGAGTTCCATCCGCCGCCGATCGATGAGGCGGCCGACCGGGCCGAGTTCGGGGTGGGTCCCGCGTCCATCGACGCGCGCGGCAAGGAACTCATGGTGTACGAACCCGAGGATCCCGACCTGGCCGCGTACAACGCTTATCTTGCCCGGCTGAATGAGCAGGTAAAGGGCCATGGCCGCTGGCACGGGCTCAGATAGCCTCGAGCCCGGGTGACACAGAACCACAGGAGGTAGTGCCGGTGGATATGGCCGTGCTCCGCTACCGGGTGATGGCCTACATCACCGGTGCGGTGCTGATCGTGCTCGTCTTCGCGGGGATACCGCTGCAGGTGGCCGCGAACAACAAAATCATCGTGAACGACGTCGGCACCCTGCACGGCATCCTGTACCTGATCTACCTGGTGGTGGCCTACCTGCTGACCAGGAGGCTGAAGCTGGCGATAGGGCCCACGGTGCTGGTGCTGCTGGCCGGCACGATCCCGGTGCTGACGTTCGTGGTCGAGCGCTGGGTGATGCGCCGCTACATCGTGCCCGCCCGGCAGCAGCAGGAGGCGGCGCAGGCCAGCACCACCGCCCCGGCTCACTAGGTGGGCGCGGACCAGCACTACTACACCGAGCAGCCGGCCGCCGCGCACCGGCCCGGGCTGGTTCATGTGCTGCTGCCCGGACTGCACCTGGAGCTGGAGACCGACGCCGGGGTGTTCTCGGCGGGCCGGCTCGACCCCGGCACCAGGCTGCTGCTCGACGTCGCGCCCGCTCCCCCGCCGGCCGGGAACCTGGTCGACCTCGGCTGCGGCTACGGGCCGCTGGCCCTGGTGCTCGCCACCCGCTCCCCCGCCGCGCGGGTCTGGGCGGTGGACGTGAACGAGCGGGCGCTCGGCCTGTGCGCGCGCAACGCGGCGCGGGCCGGGCTGGCCAACGTGCGCGCGGTCCCGCCCACCGAGCCCGGGTTGCCGGCCAGGGTGGACGCGATCTGGTCCAACCCGCCGCTGCGGATCGGCAAGCAGTCGCTGCACACGCTGCTGGCGGGGTGGCTGGGCAGGCTCACCCCGGATGGCTCGGCCCACCTGGTGGTGCAGCGGCACCTGGGGTCGGACTCGCTGCACCGCTGGCTGGAAGCGGAGGGCTGGCCGGTCGAGCGGGTGGCGTCCCGGGCCGGCTACCGGGTGCTGAAAGTAGGCGCCCTGAGCGGAAAACCGTGCCCGTAGGCACCGGTTCGTCCCCCGATGGCTAAACCGAGTTTGCATGCTGGTCGGCCGCGCGCGGCATACTCACTGTTATGGCGTTCCTTGATCAGCCCGGCCCGCTGGCGTTCGCCCACCGGGGCGGCGCGGCACACCATCCAGAGAACTCCTGGCCGGCCTTCGAACACGCGGTGAACCTGGGTTACAAGTACCTGGAAACCGACGCGCACGCCACCGCGGACGGGGTGCTGGTCGCCTTCCACGACCACACGCTGGACCGGAGCACCGACCGGACCGGCCGGATCGCCCGCCTGCCGCACCGGGAGGTTGCGGCCGCGCGCATCGACGGCCGCGAGCCCATTCCGCTGCTGGAGGACCTGCTGGCCGCGTGGCCGGACGCCAGGTTCAACATCGACGTGAAAGAGGAGCCCGCCATCGGGCCGCTGGCGCGGATGCTGACCCGGGTGAACGCGTGGGAGCGGGTCTGCATCTGCTCGTTCTCCTCGCGCAGGCTCCGGGCCACCAGGCGGGCGCTGGCCCGGCCGGTCTGCATGGCGCTGTCGCCGGCCGCGCTGGCCACGGTGCGGATGTCACGGAACCTGGCCGGGAGCGGCGCCGTGCTGGCCCGCCGGCTGGCCAGCGAGGGCATGCGCTGCGCGCAGGTCCCGGCCGCGATCGCCACCAGGGGTTTCGTCCGCCGGGCGCACGCGCTCGGCCTGCAAGTGCACGTCTGGACGGTCAACGACCGCACCGAGATGACCTGCCTGCTCGACCTCGGCGCGGACGGCATCATGACCGACGACACCGTGCTGCTGCGCGACGTCCTGGCCGAGCGAGGCCAGTGGCACCCGGAGGGACAAAAGGGAGCAGCTGTCTAAACCCCCAGGTAGGAGCCCTGAACGGAGAGCGCTGGGCTTATCGGTGCGATCCCGTTCGCCCAGATGCGATTGGAACCTGGCCGAGCGGGAATCTTGTTCGGGTACTCAGCGTTAACGAACATAGGTAAGCGCCTGGGAGGCAGTGGGACATGGCGGAACGCGCACTACGCGGTACCCGGCTCGGGGCGACGAGCTACGAGAACGACCGCAACACTGACCTGGCTCCACGCCGGGAAGTGGCTTTCGACTGCCCCAAGGGCCACCACTTTACCGTTCCGTTCGCCGCCGAGGCGGAGATTCCGGCGGTGTGGGAGTGCCGGGTATGCGGGGCGACCGCGCTGACTTCTGCCGTGGATCTGCCGGCCCAGAAGAAGACCAAGCCGCCGCGCTCCCACTGGGACATGCTGATGGAGCGCCGGACCATCGCCGACCTGGAAGAGGTGCTGGCCGAGCGGCTGGCCGTCATCAGGGAGCGGCGTGATGGCGCGGGGGACGCGCAGGCCTCCCCCACGGTGCAGCGCAAGAGCGCGTAAGCGGGACGGCGCGCTGACCCGGCCGCGCAGCCGGGCAGGCAGCCCGGCGATGCCCCACTGCGCCACCCGCACGAACGCTTCGCGGACGATGGCGTTGGTCATCTTGCTCGCGCCGTGCTCGCGCTCCACGAACGTGATCGGCACCTCGGTCACCTTCAGCCCGGCGGCCAGGGTGCGCAGGGTCAGGTCCACCTGGAAGCAGTAGCCCTGGGAAACGACCTGGTCCAGCGGGATACTGCGCAGCGTGCCGACCCGGTAGGCGCGGTACCCCCCGGTGGCGTCGCGCACCTTGATGCCGAGCATCAGCCGCACGTAGATGTTCGCGCCCCGGGACAGGATCTCGCGGTTCCTCGGCCAGTTGACGATCTTCCCGCCGGGGATCCAGCGCGAACCCACCACCAGGTCGGCCTGGCCCAGCGCGGTCAGCAGCTTGGGCAGATCCTGGGGCTGATGGGAGCCGTCGGCGTCCATCTCGACGATGGCCCCGTAGTCCCGGCCCAGCGCCCACTGGAAGCCGGCGATGTAGGCGGCGCCGAGACCGGACTTCCCGGCCCGGTGCATGACGTGCACATGTGAGTCCTTGGCGGCCAGTTTGTCGGCGAGCTCACCCGTGCCGTCAGGGCTGTTGTCGTCGACGATCAGCAGGTCGGCGTCCGGGGCCGAGGTCCGGACCTGGCCAACCACGGACTCCAGGTTTTCCCGCTCGTTGTACGTGGGAACCACGACGGCCACCCGGCCGATTGGAGGGTAACTCCCGGTCACGATCCCTGCCCTCGTCTGTTCTGTGCCTCATACGCGTGGCGCGCCGCGGATTCAGCCGATCCGCAAGGGTAACCCCCAGAAGGACTGTGCTTTTACGCCGGGCATAGGAAGAGGACCCGGGCTCCCTTCGGACCGGAGTCCGTCCCGCCGGCAACGGGCTTGGCCTCCGTTGTCTACTGGGTGCCCGGGCCCTTCCCTGGGTCCAACCCCCCGCCCAGCCGGGTCCTGATCACGGCCCCTCCCGTGCTGCGTCTGGCACTCAGGCGAGGTTATGCCGATCCCCCGCCGCACGCAGTTCGGCCCGGTCGCCTCGATCGCTCCGGTTGGTCAGCCCGGTGCTGGACTGGGCAGCAACTTACCGTTGATCGCCACGATGTCAACCCCGTAGCGGCCACTGACCGGGCGCTCTAGTCCGGTTAGCCGGCTGGCGATACGATTGTCCCGCCCTGATGATCTTCCCGCGGAAGGACAGGCGATGTCGGAAGGCCAGGAAGAGACTGTCAACGAGGTATCCGAGGCGCAGATAGCGGTCCACTGGCGCGAGGAGAAGTACTTGTTCCCCCCGGCCCGGTTCATCGCCCAGGCGAACGGTGCTGACCCGGACATATTCGAGCGGTTCGGTGAAGATAACTATCCAGAATGTTTCCGGGCATATGCCGACCTGCTGAGCTGGGACGAGTACTGGCATACCACCCTGGACACCAGTCAGGCGCCATTCTGGAAATGGTTCGTCGGCGGCAAGCTGAATGCCTCGTACAACTGCGTGGACCGGCACCTGGCCGAGCGGGCCAACAAAGCCGCGCTCATCTGGCTGGCCGAACCCGAGGATGCCGAGCCGGTCGTCATCACTTACCGGGAGCTGTACAACCGGGTCAACGAGTTCGCCGCGCTGCTGCGCGATTTCTGTGGCCTGAAGGCAGGCGACCGGGTCACCCTGCACATGCCCATGGTGGTAGAGCTGCCCGTGGTGATGCTGGCCTGCGCCCGGCTCGGCGTCGTCCACTCCCAGGTGTTCGCCGGGTTCAGCGGCGCCGCCTGTGGCGGCCGCATCGCCGACTCGGGCAGCCGCGTCCTGATCACGATGGACGGCTACTACCGCAGCGGCGACCTGCTCGACCACAAGGTCAAGGCGGACGAGGCGGTGGCGGCGGCCCGCAAGGAGGACGCCGAGGTCGACAAGGTGCTGGTGTTCCGCCGGCAGGCCGGCCAGTACGCCTCGCAGACGCCGATGGCCGACGGCCGGGACTACTTCGTCGACGAGATCATCGGCGACTACCGCGGCCAGCGGGTCGCCCCCGTGTCCATGCCGGCCGAGGCCCCGCTGTTCCTCATGTACACCAGCGGCACCACCGGCCGCCCGAAGGGCTGCCAGCACAGCACCGGCGGCTACATGTCCTACGTCACCGCGACGACCAAGTACTACCTGGACGTGCACCCGGACGACACCTACTGGTGCATGGCCGACATCGGCTGGATCACCGGCCACTCCTACATCGTGTACGGTCCGCTGTCCAACGGCACCACGAGCGTGCTCTACGAGGGCACGCCCACCTACCCGGACGCGGGGCGGCCGTGGCGGATCGCCGAACGGCTCGGCGTGAACATCTTCCACACCTCCCCCACCGCGATCCGGCAGCTCCGCAAGGTCGGCCCGGACGAGCCGGCCAAGTACGACTACCGGTTCAAGCTCATGTGCACGGTGGGCGAGCCGATCGAGCCCGAGGTCTGGCGCTGGTACCACGAGTTCGTCGGCAAGGGCCAGGCGGTGATCGTGGACACCTGGTGGCAGACCGAAACCGGCGGGTTCCTCGGCACCACGCTGCCCGCGCTCGGCCCGATGAAGCCAGGAAGCTGCGGCCCGATGGCGCTCGGCATCTACGGCGTCATCTACGACGAGAACAGCGAAGAGGTCCCGGCGGGCAGTGGCAAGGCCGGGAACATCTGCATCAGGGCGCCATGGCCGGGCGTGTTCGAGACCATCTGGGGCCAGCCCGAACGGTTCGTGGACACCTACTTCAGGAAGTACAACAAGGACCCGGACAGCAAGGACTGGCACGACTGGCCCTACTTCGCCGGCGACGGCGCGGTGCAGGCCGCGGACGGTTACTTCCGGATCCTCGGCCGGGTGGACGACGTGATCAACGTGGCCGGCCACCGGCTCGGCACCAAGGAACTGGAGTCCGCGTCGCTGGCCGTGGCCGAGGTGGCCGAGGCCGCCGCCGTGCCGGTGGTGGACGAGGTGCGCGGCCGCATGGTGGAGATGTACATCTCCCTCAAGCCGGGCGTCGAGGCCAGCGAGGACATCGAGAACAAGGTCAAGAAGGCGATCGAGACCGACATCGGCAAGATTGCCCGGCCGAAGAACATCTGGATCGTGCCCGACATGCCCAAGACCAGGTCCGGCAAGATCATGCGCCGGGTCATCGCCTCGGTGTCCAACTTCACCGATGTCGGCGACATCACCACGCTGGCCAACCCCGAGGTGGTGGACGGCATCCGCGAGCAGGTGCAAAGCGCCAAGGAGGCCCGCGGCGAGCGGCCCCGCGAGCTGAGCGAGACCGAAGAACACGAGATCAAGAGCTTCGGCCAGGAGGAGTAAGCGGGACCGGGCCGGCCTACGGGAGGGGCGAGGCGGGACGGTGCGCGGCCCCGAGGCGTCCTTCTTGCTGCGGCGAATGGGCTCGGCGCTGTTGCTGCCGGTCAGCCTCGTCCTGGCCATCGCGACCTCGGTGGGCACCACGACGGCGCTGGCCGGATTCGGCGGCCGCGGGCTGCCGGCCGCCGCCGCTCAGCGGCTGGCAGCCCTGCCGGATGCCGCGGTGCACATCAGCGGGCAGATCGGCGCGGCAACGGCCAGCTCCGACACCCAGGTCATCGAATCCTCGCTCCGCTCGGCCCTGGGCGGCGTTCCGTTCACCCTGAGCACGGGCCGCTGGTCGGACCAGCTGACTCTGCCGCAGCAGCCGCACACCGGGACCGTCGTCCCGCAGCTCCAGGCTGCTGTGCTCACCGGCGTCACCACGCACGTCAAGCTGGCCGCGGGCAGCTGGCCGGGACCCGCCGACCCGGGGCAGCCCATCGGCGCGGTGCTGCCGGTCAGCACAGCGCGCCTGCTTCGCCTTTCCGTCGGCAGCGTGCTGGCCCTGCACGACAGCACGACCGGAGCCCCGGCCCGGCTACGGGTAACCGGCCTGTTCGCCGTGCGCGACCCCGCCGCACCATACTGGCGGCTCAGCCTGCTCGGCACCTCGGGCAAGCTGGTGCAGGGCAACTTCGTCACCTACGGCCCGGTGCTGGTGAACCCGGCGGCGCTCGCCGGGCCCGGCGGCCTCACCGTCGGGGAAGCCTCCTGGCTGGCCGGCATCGACGCCGTCAAGATCCCGCCGGACCGGCTCGGCGCCGTGAGCAAACGGCTGGCCGGCGCGGTCTCGTTCCTGGGGAGCGCGCAGCGCCTGGGTGGCCTGCAAGCGGCCAGCAGCCTGCCGCCGTCACTGGGCGCGCTGGCCAGCAGCCTGGTGGTGACCAGGTCGCTGCTGCTCATCGGCTCGCTGGAGCTGATACTGCTGGCGCTGGCCGCGGTCACCCTGGCCTCCTGGCTGCTGGCCAGCCAGCGTGAGGGAGAGACCGCGCTGCTCAGCGCCCGCGGGCTGGCCCGCTCCCAGCTGGCCGTGGCCGCGCTGGCCGAGGCCGCGCTGCTGGCGGTCGTCGGCGCCGCGGCGGGAACGCTGCTCGGCATGCAGGTCGCGGACCAGCTGCTGTCCGCCAACGGGCTGCTGTCCGGGCGGCTCGCCGGGGCGGGCCAGCGCGTCAGCATCGCGGACGTATGGTGGCCGGCCGCGGTCATCGCGGTGCTGGCGATCCTCATCATGGCCTGGCCCGTGCTGCGCCCGGTGCCGCCCGGTGACGCCAGGGCACGGAAAGGGCGGCAGGCCGCCCTCTCCGGCGTGGCCAAGGCCGGCCTCGACGTAGGCCTGATCGCGCTGGCGGTGCTGGCCTTCTGGGAACTGCGCCGGTATTCGGCCGCCCAGCAGATAGTGGGCGGTGGGCTCGGCATCGACCCGGTGCTGGCCGCTGCCCCGGTCGTGGCCCTCGCCGGAGTCACGCTGATCGCGCTGCGGCTGCTGCCCGTCGCGGCCCGGCTGCTGGACCGGGCCAGCGCCCGCGGCAAGCATCTGCACCGGGCGCTCGCCGCCTGGCAGGTGAGCAGGCGCCCGCAGCGGCAGGGCGGCCCGGTGCTGCTCGTTGTGCTTACCGTCGCGACCGGAACGCTGGCCCTGGCCCAGCACCAGAGCTGGCGCCAGTCCCAGCTGGATCAGGCGGCGTTCACCGCGGGTGCCGACGTCAGGGTCGATCTGGCCAGCCCGCTCCCGCTGGCCGGGTCCGGCCGGATCGCGGCAGCCCGTGGCGTGGTCAGCGCGACGCCGGTCAGCGCCTTCAACGACGGTTTCAACGTGTTCGCGGTGGACGCCCGCACGGCGGCGGCCACCGTGCTGCTGCGCCCGGATCTATCGGCGCTGCCGCCGGCCGCCCTGTGGAAACGCATCACCCCCAGCCACGCCAGCCCCGGGCTGACGCTGCCGGGCCGCCCCACCGGGCTCAGCCTGACCGCCATGCTCCGCCCGCTGGACGGCCAGCGCCTGGCGGCGGCGTCGGTCAGCCTGTCGGTGCAAGACGGCTCAGGCATCGTCTACCAGATCCCGGCCGGGGACCTGCCCGCCGACGGCCGTGACCACCGGCTGACTGTGAGCCTGTCGGGCCGCCGGGAGGCGCGCTATCCGCTGCGCCTGCTGGCCTTGTCGGCGAGCTACCAGCTGCCGGGGTTCCCGCCTGCGCCCCATCCCGGCCAGGCCCGCATTCCGCCACCCACGCGGGCCGAGCGGCGGGCCGCGGCGGCCCGCGCCACCCTGGTCATCAGCGGCCTGACCGATGGTGTGCGGGCCGGTGGGGCGCTGACGCTGGCCAGCTTGTACCCCACAGTGTCGGCCGCGGGCCTCGCCGGTCCGCACGCCCGGGGAATCGGGCCCGCCCTCGCCTCCTGGCGGCATACCGCGGGCGCCGCGACGCTGACCTTCTCGGCCGGGGCCGGGCAGCTCATCCAGAAACCCGGGTTGCCGCCGTTGCCGGTCACCGGCCAGCTGACCCTGACCGCGGCCCAGCCAACGCTTCCGCTGCCGGCGATAGTGACCACCGCTTTCCTCGGCTCGGCCAGCGCCCACCTCGGGCAAGTCGTCCCGCTCCCCGTGGGCGATGCGAGCGTGCCGGTGCGGCTGGTGGCGGCGGTCCGTGCGTTCCCGACCACAGCGGCCGGGCAGCCCGCGGTGATCCTCGACCTGGCTTCGCTGCAAACCGTGCTCGCCCTGCAATCGCAGCCCCCGGTTCCGGTGACTCAATGGTGGCTGCGGGCCGGGCCTGGTGGGCCCGCCGGGCTGCCGCCCGGGGCGGCCATTATCAGCCGGGCGGGCACGGCGGCCGCCCTGCTGAACGACCCGCTGCCGAACGTGGAGCAACTGGGGCTGCTGGTGATCGTCGCGGCGGCCGCGCTGCTAGCGTGCGTCGGTCTGGCGGTCAGCGTGGTGGCGGCGGTCAGGGAACGCCGGATGACCGACGCGCTGCTCGCCGCGCTCGGTGTCAGGCCCGCGGCCCGGGCCCGCCAGCTGTGCCTGGAGCAGCTGATGCTGAGCCTGCCCGCCGCGGCGGCGGGCCTGCTGATCGGGATCGTCCTGGCCCGCTTGCTGCTCCCGGCCGTGACCCTCACCGGACGGGCAGGTGCGCCGTTCCCGCCGGCCGTGCTGGTGATCCCGCTGGGCTCGCTGGCCCTGCTGGGCCTCGCGGTGGTGGCCGTGCCCGTTGCCGTGTCCGCCGCGACCGCCGCCTACCAGCCCGACCTGGCGGCCGAGCTGCGCGCCGGGGAGTCCCCATGAGGTCGGTGGCCAGCCGGGTGAAGCCGGCCGCAACCGCGGTGGGCCGCCGGGCCGCCGCGTTCTGGGAGACCGCGGCCGGCACCGGGGTGGCGGCCAGCGCCGCGCTGTCGGTCCTGATGCTGGCCGGTGTGTTCATCGCCATCGCCGTGCCCAGGGCGAGCCTTGACTACCGCACCCAGGTGCTGCAGCGGATCTTCCGGACCGCGTCGTCGACGCAGACGGCGGTGCTCGCCGGTGCCGACCTCGGCGGGCCAGGCCAGAAGGTTCTCGGCGCGCCGCAGCTATCCGCCGCCGGGGCCAAGCTGGCGGCCGGCCTGCGCCGCACGGACCTGCCGCTCGCTCCCGCGGCGGCGCAATGGGGCGGCCTGACCGCCGCCGCCGGCCCGTTTACCGGCGCCCCCAAACCACCTCCGGGCAGCATGGCAGCGCCCCAGCTGGACCTGATGTACCGCAGCGCGCTGAGCACTAACGCCACGCTGGTCGCGGGCTCGCCGCCCACGCGGCTGCAGAGCGCCACCCAGGGTGGCGGCGCATCGGGATCAGGGGCGTTCCAGATCGCGGTCACCGAGGCCACCGCGGCCCGGCTTGGCCTGCACGTAGGGTCGCGGCTGCAGGTGTCCGGCCAGGCGCTCGTGGTCAGCGGGATCATCCGGCCGGTTGGCGCCGCATCCTCCTTCTGGACGGTCGACCCCAATGCGGTGGCCCCGCTGCTGACCTATCCGTCACCGGATTCCGATCCCTTCCTGAGCACGGCCGCGTTCGTCGGCGCGGGGGAACTTCAGGCTCTGCAGACCCGGTTCGACAACGCCTCGGTGACCGCGGAGTGGAGCTTCCCGCTTAATCTGGCTGGGATCAGCGCCGATCAAGCCGCCGGCCTGCTGCACGCTTTGCAGCGGGTGTCCTACCTGCCCGCGCTTGGCCCGGCGAGCACGGGCATGACCACACCGAACGCCTCCAACCCGCTGGTGATCTCCCTCAGCAGCGGGCTGGTGAGCACGCTCGCGCCGGTGGTAGCGACCGACGCTGAGGTGCAGCGCGCGCTCTCGCTGCTGTTCGTCAGCCTGGCCGCCATCGCGGCGGTGGTGCTGCTGCTGGGTGCCAGGCTGGTCGCCGAGCACCGGTGGCAGGAGTTCGCCATGATGCGGGCCCGCGGCGCCTCGCTGGCCCAGGTGGCCGCGGTGGCCCTGCGCGGCGGCGCGCTCGCGGTGCTGCCTGCCGCCGTGGCCGCGGCTACGGCGGCCGTCGCGGTAACGCCGGGTCCTGCGTCGTCGCTGGCCTGGTGGCTGGCCGCCCTGATCACCGGGACAGCGCTGACCGGCCCTCCGCTGCTGGCCGTGTGGTGGCTGTGGACCCGCCGCGACGCCGCACCCGCCCGGGCCACCAGGCGCCGCATCGAGACGGCCCGGCGATGGGTCGCCGACGGCACGCTCGTCTGCGCCTGCGTCACCGGCCTGGTCATCCTCCGGCAGCAGGGCCTGCCGCCGCCCGGCAGCGTGGACCTGTTCACCAGCCTGGCCCCGGTGCTCGCCGCGATACCGATCGCGCTGCTCGTCATCCGCTCGTACCCACTCTTGCTCGCCCGGCTGGCCCGGCTCGCGAGGCGGCGTCGCGGGGTGGTGATGATCGTCGGCGTCGCCCGCGGCAGCGCGGCCGCACAGGCCACCGTGCTGCCCGCGTTCGCGCTCATCATCGCGGTCGCGGTCGTTGGTTTCGCGGCCATGGCGCGGGCTGGCGTGTCCACGGCCGATGTGGCCGCGTCCTGGCAGGCCACCCAGGCCGATGCCGTGATCACCGCGCCAGCCACCGGCCCTGGGCTCACCCCGGCCGCCCAGCGCCGGATCGCTGGCGTGCCCGGCGCCCAGCGGGTCGCCGCGGTCACGGTGACCACCGGAACGTCCGGCCAGGGGTTCCTGCTCGCCGCCGTCATCGTCGATCCCCGGCAGTACGCGGCGCTGACCGCCGCGACACCGGTGCCGCGGCTGCCCGCGACCGCGCTGGCCAGGCGGGGGCGGGGCAGCGCTGGAGCGGTGCCTGCCCTCGTCTCCCCGGCTGCCCTGGCCATCTTGGGCAAGAGCGGCGAACTGTCGGTGGCCGGCCGCGAGCTGCGGCTGCGTGTGGCCGGCCGCCTGGCGGGCATCGTGGGCGCACCGGCTGGCAATCAGTTCGTGGTGCTGCCGAGATGGGCGTTCGGCAGCGCCCCGCCCCAGCCGACTGTGATCGCGATCGACGGCCCGCGGCTGGACGCGGCCGCGCTCGCCCGCGCGGTCCGGCAGTCCGTGCCCGGCGCCCAGATCACCCTGCGCTCGCGCTCGCTGGCGGCCATCTCCGGCGCGCCGCTGCCGCACGGCGGGTTCGTCACGTTCGCCCAGAGCGCGGCCGCGGCCGGCACGTTCGGCCTGCTCGCCCTGTTCCTCATGCTGCTGCTGGGTGCCCGATCCAGGGAGATGACGCTGGCCAGACTGGTCACCATGGGCCTTGACCCAGGTCAGTCGCGGCGGATCACCGTGGTGGAGACGCTGCCAACGATCGGGGTGGCCGTGGTGGGCGGCACGGCCTGCGCGCTGGCCCTGGTGCCGCTGGTCGGGCCCGCGGTGGACCTGGCCGCTTTCACCGGCGGCCCGGTGACCGTGCCGCTGCACGCCGATCCGCTGGCTCTCGGCGCCGCCGCGGCCGGCCTGCTGCTCCTTGCCGGGGTGACCCTCGCCGTCCAGGACTGGCTGGCCAGGCGCCGCGGCGTGACCGGCGCACTGCGCGTCGGCGAGTAATGAACGGTGGCCACCGGGTCCTTCAGCTCCGCGCACGCGGCCGCTGATGGACCCGGTCCGGCTGGCCCGGGGTCAGGCCCCGTAGGAGGCCGTGAGGATCCCGGTCGGCTCGAACCCCCTTGTTGCCCTTGCTGGATCCGGTGACCACGACGTTCGCGCTGTCTGGGCTCACCGCGACCGCATAGGCATAGTTGGCGCGTCGTGCGGCCTAGTGGGCGGTGAACGTGGCCGCCCCAGTGGCGGTGCTGTAGCCGGTGGTGAGATAGCGCTCGCCGGTCGCTTCCCTCTCGTAGCCGGTGACGTAGGCGACGGTCCCGTCCGGGCTCAGCGCCAGGGCGGAGGCCGTGGCCCCGCCGTACGTGGAGCCGTCGGTGCCGTACTTCTGCTGCGACCACAAGGTCGCCCCGGTCGAGGGCCAGCGTCCGCCAGTGGCTTTCATCGGACTCGTGCTGCCGTATGACCGCGGTTTCGCTGAGGATCACCGCCGCTCCGTCCGGGGTCACGGCCAGGCCATCCACCGAGGAAGTTCCGGCGGAGTCTGGGGAGGTCACGGCCCAGAGCTGAGCCCCGGTCGCCACCGTGTACGCGGCCGTGACGAGCTTGTCCGGGCCGTAGCCGAGCCCCGAGACGAAGAGCGTGGACCCGTCGGGGGCTCACCGCCGCGGATGTGAAGAGGGTGTTGTCCGTGGTCCTGTACGCTGCCTGCCAGATCATGGCGCCGGTGCTGGCGTCGAGCGCCTCGGTGGTGGCGGGCCCGGTGCCGCCGTCCACGCTGGTGAGGAACAGCCTCGTGCCGTCGGTGGACAGGGCCATCCCGGCCGCTCCGGCCGCGTCGGTCCACAGCGTCGCGCCGGTGGCGGTGCGGTAGGCCATCGTCTGGCCCCCGCCGTCGACATACAGCGTCGAACTGTCGGGCGACACCGCGATAGCGGACCTAGCGGCCGTGGCGGGGCCGGTGATCTGCTAGAGCTTGGCGCCGGTGGCCGGGTTGTACGCGATGATCACCTGGTGGGTCGCTTCGCGCTGCCCGGCGTAGCCGGCGACGAACACGGCCGAGCCGTCCGGGCTCACCGCGATGGAGTAGAGCGCGTCGGCAGCCCGCGACCCGGAAGTGAGAGTGGCCTTCCACACCGTGGCGCCGGTGGAGGCGTTGTAGGCCACCGTCTCACCGACGCTGTTCCTGGCCCCGCCGTCGTACCCAGAGGCGATACCCGTGACGAAGTCGGTGCTCCCGTCCGGGCTGACCGCGATGGCCGTGCCACCCGGGCCACCCGTGTTATAGGTGTGGGAGCTGATGGTCTGGCTCCACGCGGTCGCGGTGGACGCGTCGGCCGGGCCGGCGGGCACGAGGGCCGCGATCGCCGCAGTGGTAACGGCGGCACGGTGCTCGGTAACCGAAGTACAGAGTGCCAGAGATACCGTTTTCCGGCAAGGATGAACTGGCCGAAAAGGGGCCCGGGCCGACGGGACAGGATCAGGTGAAGCTGGCGCCCGTCAGGCGGTCAGGGAACGACGACCGTCCCGGTGGCGGTGACCGCGATCACCGGCTCGGGCAGCACGTTGGCCGCGGACGGGCCGCGGGCGGGGTCGGCCCGGCAGGTCACGCTCGCCTCGAAAGTGAGATCCCGGCTGCGCCGCCCGACCCTGGTCACGGTCGCGGTCACTTCCAGCACGTCCCCGGCCCGCACCGGGCCGCGGAACTGGACGTCGGAGTAGGAGGCGAACAGGCCCTCGTCGCCGTCGGAGCGGATGCAAGCCTCGGTGGCCACGTCGCCGAACAGGCCGAGCACGTAGGCGCCGTCCACCAGGTTCCCGCCGTAGTGGGCGTGGCTGTAGGGCACGTACCGCCGGTGCGTGACGGTGAGGCCGAGCCGCGGGTCCGCCGATTCACTCATCCGCTCCCCCTCAGTTGCTCGCGGCCGGGGCCAGGGCGTGCACCAGGTAGCTGGCGACCTCGCCCGGCGTGGTGCCGCGGCCGAAGACCTTGTCCACGCCGAGGTCGGCGGCCATGCCCGGGTCGAACCGCGGCCCGCCGACCACGAGCACGGGCCGGCCCCCGCCCCCCTTCACCGGGCGCGGCGTGTCGTGGAAGGCCTGCATGAAGGCGTCCGACATCTCCCTGGCGTTGGACAGATGGGCGTCCCTCTGCGTCACCACCTGGCTGACCAGCACGGCGTCCGCGCTCTCGGCCTGCGCCCTGGCCACCAGGTCGGGCACCATCACCTGGGCGCCGAGGTTAACCACCCGCATCTCCCGGTAGTACTCCAGGCCCTTCTCGCCGGAGTGCCCCTTCACGTTGAGTATCGCGTCGATGCCGACTGTGTGCGCGTCGGTGCCGATGCACGCGCCCAGCACGACCAGCTTGCGGCCGAGCGCGGACCGGATCCGCAGGTTGATCTCGGCGGCGGGCAGCAGGTCGAACTCCCGCTCGGCCACCACGACCTGGGACAGGTCGACCAGGTGGCTGGCCCGCCCGTACACGATGAAGTAGGTGAAGTCCGGGCCCATGCCCTTGGCGTGCACCACCATCGCGGGATCGAGCCCCATCTTGGTGGCGAGCTGCATGGCCGCGCCTTCGGCCCTGGCCCGCTCGGTCGCGTCGCCGAACGGCACCGGCAGCGTGAACGAGAGCTGCACCCGGCCGTCGCCGGTGGTGTCCCCGTAGGGGCGGATCACCGTCATCGCTGACCCTCCTCCAAAATGTCGATCGCTGGGTTGACGTAGCCGTCGGCTCGCTCGATGACCCCGTCCAGGCCACGGCCGCCGTCGGCCGGCCGCTTGGTGATGCCGAACGTGCCGTCGGCGATCGCGGTCAGCAGCCCGTCCACGTTGATCTTGCCGAGCAGCGAGACCGCCTCGCCCAGCACCTCGGTGGCCCGGCGCTCGATGAAACCGCCGGGCTCGGGCCGGAAGCTCTCGCCGAGCCTGCCCGCCGCCTGCCGCACGTAGCGCACGTTCTCCAGGGCCAGGTCGCGGTCGGACAGGAAGGGCGTGTGGATGCCCTCGGTCATCATGCCGATCAGCAGGATGGACTGGTCGGTCATCACCCCGCATAGGTTGAAGAACGCGTCAAGCAGGTAGCCGGCGAACACGTTGCCGGTCATGTGCTTGGTCGGCGGCATGTACTTCAGCGGCGCGTCGGGGAACAGCTCCCTGACGAGCTGGGCGTGCGCCAGTTCGAGCATGAAGGAGTCGGGTACCGCCGGGTTGATCTCGAACGCGTGCCCGAGGCCGAGCTGCCAGTCGGCCAGCCCCGCCTCCCGGCCGAAGTACTCGTTCAGGAACTGGCTGACCACCACCGTGTGTGCCGCGTCCACCGCGTCGGCGGTGGTCAGGTAGTTGTCCTCGCCGGTGTTGATGACGATGCCGGCCCGGGCGTGCACCTGGCGGGAGAACCGCTGGTCGATGAACGTCCTGACCGGGTTGATGTCGCGGAAGATGATGCCGTACATGCAGTCGTTCAGCATCATGTCCAGCCGCTCGAGACCGGCCAGCGCGGCGATCTCGGGCATGCACAGGCCCGACGCGTAGTTGGTCAGCCGGACGTACCGGCCGAGCTCGCGTGACACGTCGTCGAGCGCGGCCCGCATCAGCCGGAAGTTTTCCCTGGTCGCGTACGTGCCGGCGTAGCCTTCCCTGGTGGCGCCTTCGGGCACGTAGTCGAGCAGCGACTGGCCGGTGGACCTGATCACCGCGATGATGTCCGCGCCCTCGCGCGCCGCGGCCTGCGCCTGCGGGATGTCCTCGTAGATGTCCCCGGTGGCCACGATCAGGTAGATCCACGGCTTCGGCGGGTCGCCGATGTCGCGGAGCAGGCCGTCACGCTCGGCCCGCCTGCGGTCGATGGCGGCGATGCCGTCGCCGACCGCGCGGGCTGCGACCGCCGCGGCGGCGGTGGCCGCCGGCCCCTCCGGGATACGGAAGCTGACCTTCCCGGTCGCCGCGTCCCTGGCCAGCGTGGCCAGGTCGGGATAGTTGCCTTCCACCATCGCGTGCCAGACCGGCAGCGCGACGCCGTGTTCCAGGCCGGCGCTGCCGCGGACGGCGTCGGCGAGCCGGTTCACCCACGGCATGCCCTCGTCGTCAGCCCCGTCCAGGCCGGCCAGCCGCAGCACCGCGCGTTCCACCGACACCGTGGTGTGGGTCCTGGCCAGCTCGACGATCGGCTGGCCCACGTCGGCGGCCAGCCGCCGCGCCTCCGCCACGACCTCCCGGTCCAACCCGAGCCGCTGGGTCATGATTGACTGCCTTCCGTTTCGCCCGCGATCCTGTTCTCGAACAGCGTCCGCACGCCCTGGTTTTCCCTGATCATGCTCAGCGCGAACGCCGCGTGACCGGGAACGTACCCATTGCCTATCAGCATGGTGACGTCGGCGGCCACCCCCTCCGCGCCGAGCGCGGCCGCGCTGAACGACGTGGCCATGGAGAAGAAGATCACCGTGCCGCCCTGGGCGGTGGCCAGCACCGCGCCGCCCTCGCAGCCGGGCACGTCCACGCAGACCACGGTGACGTCGGCCGGGCCGCCGGCCTCCTGCACCGCGGTGGCCAGGCCGACCGGATCCCGCGCGTCCGCGACCGTGACCCGGTGCGCCAGCCCGGCGCCGCGCAACGCGGCCGCCTCCTTCTCGTCCCTGACCACGCCGATGGTGGTGGCGGCCCCGCCGTGCCTGGCCGCGGCCAGCGACAGCGACCCGCTCTTGCCGGCCGCGCCGATCACCGCGACGACCGGGTTGGCCCGCTCGGCCACGACCCGGTTGGTCAGCGCCGGCGCGCCGCACACGTCCATCACCGCGAGCGCCAGCGGCCCGGGCAGGTCATCGGGCAGCACGGTCGCGATCGACCGGCCGAACAAGATGGCGTGCCCCGCGCACGGCACCTGCTCGGAACGGCCGTCCCAGTTCGCCAGCCCGTCAGTGATGACCAGCGGGGTCAGCGACAGCGACACCAGGGTGGCGACCCGGTCCCCCGGCGCCAGCCCGAGCGGGGACTTGGGCCCCACCTCGTCCACCACGCCGGTAAGCATCCCGCCGGACCCGGTGACCGGGTTCTGCATCTTGCCGCGCTCGGCCACGATGGCGAGCACCGCCGCGCGGATCGCACCGGCGTCGCCGCCGTGCGCCTCGCTGAGCTGGCGGTAGGAGGCGGCGTCCAGGTTCAGCCGCTCCAGCCGCACCCGCACCTCGTCGGGCCAGATCTCCGGGCGCGGGTCGAGCCGCCAGGCCGCCTGGGGCAGCACCCCGCCCGCCTCCCCTGACGCTCTCGCTTGGCCTGCCCCCTTCACGGGTTCGGCCACCCGGTGCAGCCCCAGCGGGGAACCGCCGCGCGTGGCCGTTTCCTGCGCGTCGATGGACGATGCGGTCACGCTTCTCATCCTCCCGATTACTGTGCGCCTACATATACGGGCGACACCGTCTAAATCTGCAATATTTCCTGTTCGACACTATACTGGCCGGAGCATCTGCTTTCGCAGTGCATGACCGCGACAGGTTTATAGAAGGCAGACATGGCCCGTGACCGGGCGACCTAGCTCAGGAGGCTGCTGTGCTCGAACAGCCATATCCGTACGCGCGCAAGCAGCTCATCGAGCCGGACTGGCGCCGGTTTCCCGGCTGGGCGGACGTGACCCAGGCCGACTGGGAGTCCGCGCAGTGGCAGCGGGTGCACTGCGTGAAGAACCTGCGCCAGCTCAGCCAGGTGGCCGGCCCGGGGCTGGCCGAATCCTTCCTGGACGACCTGCAGCGCGACCAGCTCGAGCGGGCCACCATGTCGATGCTCGTGACCCCGCAGATGGTGAACACCATGGCGGCTGAGGTGGCGCCCGCGGACCCGGGCTTCACCAAGGCGTTCTACGCCGACCCGGTGCGCCAATACATGATCCCGGTGTTCAGCGACCGGCGGACCGACTGGCCGTCGCACCCGTACGCCACCAGGGACTCGCTGCACGAGTCGGAGATGTGGGCGGTGGAGGGGCTCACCCACCGCTATCCAACCAAGGTGCTCGCCGAAATCCTGCCCACCTGCCCGCAGTACTGCGGGCACTGCACCCGGATGGACCTGGTCGGCAACCCGACCGCCACCACCGAAAAGCACAAGTTCGGCATGCCCCGCACCGACCGGCTGGCGGCCATGCTCGACTACCTGCGCCGCAGCCCGCAGGTCCGGGACGTGGTGGTGTCCGGCGGCGACGTGGCCAACATGCCGTGGCCGCGGCTGGAGGAGTTCGTCGCCGCGCTGCTGGAGATCGACAACATCCGCGACATCCGGCTGGCCAGCAAGGCGCTGATGGGCCTGCCGCAGCACTGGCTGGCCGACGATGTCCGGGCCGGCATGGAGCGGCTGGCCACGGTGGCCACCGACCGCGGCGTCAGCATCGCCATCCACACCCACGTGAACTCGGCCGGGTCGGTGACCCCGCTGGTGGCCAAGGCGGTGCGGGCCATGCTGGACACCGGGATCAGGGACGTGCGCAATCAGGGCGTGCTGCTGCGCGGCGTGAACGACAGCGTCGAGGCCCTGCTGGATTTGAGCTTCGCCCTCCTGGACGAGGCCAAGGTCATGCCCTACTACTTCTACATGTGCGACATGATCCCGGGCAGCGAGCACTGGCGGCTCACGCTGGCCGAGGCGCAGAACCTGCAGCACAAGATCATGGGCTACCTGCCCGGGTTCGCCACCCCGCGGATCGTCTGCGACGTGCCCTACGTGGGCAAGCGCTGGGTGCACCAGGTGTCGCGGTACGACACCGAGCGCGGCATCTCCTACTGGACCAAGAACTACCGCACCGCGGTGGAGGCCGACGACCCGGCCGCGCTGGACCGGGAGTACGAGTACTACGACCCGATCTATACGCTGCCCGAGAGCGGCCAGCAGTGGTGGCGCGACAACGCGCCCAAACCCGAGGCCGCACCTGCTCGCCTGACCCTGGAGCCGGTCACTCTGTAGCGCGGCAGGCGCACCTGGGTCCCGCGGCCGGCGCGAAGCCTACAGCCCGGCGTTGTCCTGGCTGGCTGGGGTGGCAAGCTGGGCCCTGACCTGATCAGCCTCGGGCACACCGAGCGCCGCATAGAGGGTGAGGGCAAGCTTCCAGTGGTGGCGCGCCCGGTCGGCAGCGCCTGCCGCGAAGTGGCAGCGGGCCAGGCCGCTGTGAGCGCGGGCCCGCTCGTACTTGTCATCGATCTGGCTGGCTATGCCGAGTGCGATGGCTTGCTGGGCTCGGGCGTCGTCGGGCCGCCCGGCGGCGAGGAGGACTTCACCCAGGCTGTTGAGCGCCTCGGCCTCACTGGCCCGGTCGCCGTTCTCCCGGCTTATGGCCAGGGCTCGATCGAGGTCCTCGCTGGCCTGCCGGTGGTCACCCAGCCGCGACTCGACGACGCCGAGGTTGCCCAGGGCGTAGGCCTCACAGGCCCGATCCCCGGTTTCGCGGCATACGGCCAGGGCTCGATCGAGGTCTCCGCGGGCCTGCTGGTGGTTACCCAGCCGCGCCTGGAGGACGCCGAGGTTGCTCAGGGCGTAGGCCTCACTGACCCGGTCGCCCGTCTCGGAGCATATGGCCAGAGCCTGCCGAAGGTGCTGGCTCGCCTGCCGGTAGTTGCCCAGCCGGAGTTCGACCAGGCTGAGGTTGCCCAGTGTGCGGGCCTCGCCGACCTGGTCATCGATCTGGCGGTGCACCGCCAGGGCCCGCTGGAGGTAGCTCACCGCCTGCTCGTAGTGGCCCTGTAGCAGGGCCGCGATGCCAAGGTTGCAGAGTGTCTGGGCTTCGCCGGCCTGATTGCCGGTCTCGCGGTACACCGCCAGGGCCTGCCGGAGGCGGTCAGCAGCTTGCTGGTGGCGGCCCTGTCGCAGGTCGGTAACGATGAGGCCGCGCAGCGCTTCCATCTCGGCGGTACGGTCACCGGTGGCGCGGGCCGCACGGCGGGCGTGGTCGTGGATGGCAATGATCTCGGGATAGTAACCGCCTGCCTCGAGGTAGCGGAACACGGTAGCGGCCAGGCGGATGGCGTGGTCAGGCCAACCGCAGGCGGCCGTGTACGCCGCAACCGCGGCAAGCGTGGACCGTTCGGTATCCAGCCAGGTCCGCGCCGCGGCCATGCCGGCGAC
Organism: Streptosporangiaceae bacterium; assembly: GCA_036267135.1. GTDB lineage: Bacteria > Actinomycetota > Actinomycetes > Streptosporangiales > Streptosporangiaceae > PALSA-505. The sequence goes on from DATAWQ010000142.1 coordinate 25,192, forward strand.
CGCTGGGCAGGAACTAGCGGGCGGCGGGATGCGGGGCCTGCGATGGCGTTCGGCCGGGTAGAGGGTGTCCATCGCGCTAGCAGCGGTGTACAGGTAATAGTCGAACAGGCGGGTCAGTCCCTCGCGCCGTTCGGCACGATCGCAACCGCCGGAGAGTTCCCAGGCGTAAGCACGCAGAAGGTCATGCAGGCCGTAGCGGCCCGGCGAAGTGATGTGGATCAGGTGGGCGCGGGCCAGCGTGTCAAGGGTCTGGCGGGTCTGCTCCGCTGTCTTGCCGGTGAGCGCCGCGGCGGCCCAGGGCCCGAAGCCGGGGCCGGGGTGCAAGCCCAGCAGCCGGAAGGCCCGGGCGGCATCGGTGCCGAGGTGCTGGTAGGACCAGGAGAACACGGCTCGCACCGCGGTGCGGCGGTCCCCGCCCGCCGTCAGCAGGTCCAGGCGCTTGTTTAGGTCGGCCAGCTCGCTAGTCAGTTCCGCGAGCGGCACGCCCGGCCTGCTGGCGGCGAGCTCGGCTACCACCCTCAGTGCCAGTGGCAGCCGGCAGCACTGGCCGGCTAGTTCAGCGGCCGCGTCAGGTGCGGCGTCGACGCGCGCCCCGATGAGCGCCCGCAGCAGGCCGACCGCATCCTCCGGCGGAAGCAGGTCAAGGTCCAGGCGGGTGGCACCATCCCGGGCCACCAACCCGGCCAGCGCATCCCGGCTGGTAACAACCACCGTGCAGGCCGGGCTGGCGGGCAGCAGGGGCCGTACCTGATCGGCCGATCCGGCGTTGTCCAGCACGACCAGCATGCGCTTGCCGCCCAGCAGGCTGCGGTAGCGGGCGGCGCGCTCGTCTTCTTCGGGCGGGATGTCCCGGCCAGGCACGCCCAGGGCGCGCAGGAACCCGGCCAGCGCATCAGCGGCGGGCATCGGCTGGTCGCGATCGTAACCGCGCAGGTTCACGTAGAGCTGTCCGTCAGGGAAGCATCCTGCGACTTGGTGCGCCCATTGGATGGCCAGCGCGGTCTTACCCGCTCCCGCGGTCCCAGCGATCGCGGAAATCACGATGGCCTGGCCCGCGGGCTGGTTGAGGGTCGCGTTCAGTGCGGCCAGCTCGACGGCCCGGCCGGTGAAATGCGCCACCGCGCAGGGCAGCTGGCCGGGAGCCTCCCGGTCAGCGGGTCGCGGACGCGTAGCACCCATGGCCACGGGGGCGGCTCCGCCCAGGACGGGGCCGCCCGGGATCCGCTGGTTCAGCACCTGGGCCTGGGCAGCGGTGAGCTCCGCCCCCGGCCTTAGCCCCAGTTCGTGGTCGAGCCGCCGCCGCATCTGGTCGAAGATTCCCAGCGCAGCGGCCTGCTGGCCGCTGCCCGCCAGCGCGATCATCAGCAGGGCGTGTGCCCGCTCGTTCAGCGGCTCGCGGTCGGTAAGCTCACGCAGTTGCGGCAGGATGCGGTTCGGGCAGCGAGCCGCAATCGCGGCTTCGGCATAGGCGGTCACTGTGTCGACCCATTGCTGGCCCAGCCGCACCACCGCCGGATGGCCCCGCAGGACCTCACAGTCGGCCAGCGGATCCCCCCGCCATAGCGCGAGCGCATCCGCGTAAGCCTGGCATGCCGCGGTCAGTTCGCCCGCGGCCTGGGCCTGCTGGGCGTGACGGGCCAGCGCGCCGAAGGTACGCAGGTCCAGCTCGCAGGTCACTGGCTCAAGCCGGTAACCCTTACCGGCCGTGCCTACCGGCCCGCAAGGCCAGAGCGAACGGCGAAGGCGGCTGATGTAGGTCTGCACCATCGAGACCGCCGTCATCGGCGGATCGCCGCCCCACAGCGCATCGATGATCGCGGAACGGGGCAGCCCGGTACCAGGATCAAGTGCCAGCAGTCCCAGCACCGCCCGCTGCATCGGCGAGCCAACCACCACCGGTACGTCGCGCCGCCATGCCGTTAACGGCCCCAGCACGCCAATCCGTAGCCCCGCCGCCTGACCGCGCTGCGGCCCGGTTGGCGATACGACCGTTTCCCTGGCCGCCAGACTAAGCTCCGTTGCCTGCTGCAGGCTCAGGCGCAGCGCACTCGCAAGCCGCCGCAGCGACTCTTCGTGTGGGCGCGCGGTCCTGCCCTGCTCCAGGTCGCGCACCACGCTGACGCTCACGCCCGCTGCCCCGGCGAGCTGCCGCTGGGTGAGTCCCGCTTTCTGGCGGCTCGCCCGCACCAGCCTGCCCGTACGGCGAGCGCCTTGCTCGCTCATGTCCCGTCACCACCCTGTCCGGCGGCCCGGAAACGGAGTCCTGCTCCCCCCCGACACCGGCGCGCCGTACCTGCCGCCATCGGCCTGTTCCGATCATGCCACCCTGGCGTGCTCGCGGCCTGATTCACGTCCCCCGCCCGACCAGGCAACCGCCCGGCGGAGTACGGCCGTACTCCGCCGCGATCCACGTACCGCAAACCGGTGCGGCCACCCCGCCAGCGAACGCCCCGACCAGCAAGTCGGCCGGACCGACGAAGCCAGCCAGGTACCGGGAACGGCTGACAGCCGGCGCCTGAGCCGGTGTCTAAGGCCGCAGGGAAGCATCAGCAGGAGAGCGGCAAAGGCCGACGGACCGATACAAAGGCGGGTGCTTGAAATGACGGTTATCCAGAAGGCGGCGGACCGGCTGCTGACCGCGTTTGTGCCGAAGACCACGGCGTCAGCGTGCTGGACATGCCGCTATGTCAGTTGCGGGACAAACCGTCACCAGTACTGCTGCCCGAATTCGCTGTGCCAGCCGGTATGCGGACCGTGCGTCAAAATCTGATGCTGGCGCCAGCCGGGTATCACATCATTTCCTGATCCGGAGGATCCGCGCATGGCTGTTCTGGTGGCCGCGGTCGGCCTGACCGCGGCCCTCTGCCTGGTAAATCTGCTGCTCACGTTCGGTGTCGTGCGCCGGTTGCGTGAACACGGTCAGATGCTGACCGAGCCAAGGACACTGCCGGAGGTCACCGGTTTGCTGCCTGGCGAGTCACCAGGCGCCTTCACCGCGGTCAGCGCCACCGGGAAGCAACTGTCCGATGCCACCGGCGTACGGATCGCGGCATTCTTTTCCACCACGTGCTCAGTGTGTCCAGAACGAGTAGAGCCGTTCATCGGCTACGTGAGCGCGCACGGGCTCGGCCGCGAGGACGTGCTCGCGGTCATAGTCGGGAACGGCCAGGCTGGTGGCCTGACGACGTACGCCGACCAGCTCGCGCCGGTCGCGACCGTGTGCACCGAGCCCGACGAGGGCGGCGGGGTATCGGCGGCGTTCAAGGTCACCGGCTTCCCGGCGTTCTGCCTGCTGGATGACAGCGGCCTGCTGAGCGCGAGCGGATACGACCCGGCCATGCTTCCGGCGCTGGTTGCCTGAGCCATGGCCGGGGCTTTGTCACCCTCCGTGCCCCGAAGCCCTTCGCCGGCCTTCGTCCTGCGCCGGGCGCTGCTTATGGCCTGGCGTGCCCACCCCTGGGCGATGACCGGCAACCTGGTGGCCACGGCGGTCACCGGTCTGGCCCCCGTCGCGACGGCCTGGCTCCTCCGGGAGATCCTGGATAGCCTGGCGGCCAGCCATCACCCCGGCGACAACCTGGCCTGGCTGGCCGTCGGCCTGGCCGTGGCCAGCGGTGTGCAGATCGTCCTGCCCGAGCTGAGCCGATACTGCGCTGCCCAATCCGGCCGCGCCATCGAAAGGCTCGCCAGTCACGACCTTTATCTAGCCGTCGGCAGCCTGGATGGTCTGAGCCGGCTCGAAGACCCGCAATACCAGGACCAGCTGAACCTCGCGGGAAACGCTGGCCAGCAGGGCGCGGCGCAGCTCGTCACGACCGGCTCTGCCACCGTACAGGCGGCGCTCACCATCACCGGGTTTATCGGCGCGCTGCTGGTGCTCAGCCCTGTGCTGGCCATCATCGTGATGGCGGCGGCCGTGCCCGGTGCGTACCTGGAGCTGGGGCTGGCACGCCGGCGCGCCACCCTGCTGTGCGCGGTCAGCCATGAGCAACGGCGCAAGATTTTTTACGCGGAGCTGCTGTCCAGCCTGGAGGCCGCCAAGGAGATACGGCTCTACCGGCTCGGCCCCTTTTTCCTGCACCGGATGCTCGGCGAGCTGCGGGTCATCCAGCGCGCCGCCCAGCAGACTGACCGGCGCGAACTCGTCATCTACGGCCTGTCGGGATCGCTCAGTGCGGTGATCGCCGGGGCGGGCGTCTGCTGGGCGGCCTTCGCCACCGTGCGGGGCACGCTGACCGTGGGCGATTTCACCCTGCTGGTGGCGACGCTCATGTCCATCTCCGGCGCCCTGTCGATGATCATGAGCAGTGCGGGCATGGCCTACCAGGCCGTGCTGACCTTCCAGTCCTACCTGGAGGTCGTGTCGGCAGGCCCTGACCTGGCCAAGCCGGTGGCACCCCGGTCCCCTGGGCCGCTGCGGCGGGGAATCGAATTCGACAATGTATGGTTTCGCTACGGCCCGGACAAACCATGGGTTTTGCGGGGCGTGAGTTTCTTTGTGCCGCGCGGCACAACCGTAGCCATCGCCGGTCACAACGGTGCCGGAAAGAGCACGCTGATCAAGTTGCTGTGCCGGTTCTACGACCCAGTCAGTGGGCGAATCCGCTGGGATGGCACCGACCTGCGTGAGATCGGCATCGATCAGCTCAGAGATCGCATGAGCGTCGTCTTCCAGGACTATATGTGCTACGAACTCAGTGCCTGGGACAACATAGCCATTGGCGACCTGAGTGCCGCGGAAGACAGTGCGCGGGTGACGACGGCGGCGCGGCTGGCCGGCGTTCACGAGACGCTCACGTCCCTGCCGGGCGGTTACGCGACGCTGCTTACCCGCATGTACAGCGACCGGGCTGACCCGGAGAACCCGCGGACGGGTGTGCTGCTGTCCGGTGGCCAGTGGCAGCGCGTGGCCCTGGCCAGGGCTCTGCTGCGCCAGGACCGGGACCTGGTGATTCTCGATGAGCCGAGTTCTGGGCTCGACGCCGAAGCCGAATACGAGATCCAGTGCCGCCTGCGGGCTCACCACGGCGAGAGCACGGCGATCCTGATATCGCACCGGCTGAGCGCGGCCCGCGCGGCCGGCCAGATCGTGGTGCTCGCTGATGGCACCGTGACAGAGCTTGGCGATCATGACGAGCTGATGGCGCGGGGCGGAGTGTACGCCCGCATGTTTTCGCTGCAGGCGAGGGGCTACGCGGCTAGCGCCGTTGCGCTCCAAGCGGACGGCCAGCCGAACGGAGGCCCTTTAGAGTGAGCGAGTTCGTTGTCGGCGTGTGCGCGATGACGGCATGCGTCTTCGGCATGTCGGCGGCCAGCAAGATACGCAGCCGCGCCGCCTACCGCGCCTATCGCGCTGGCCTGGGAGCGAATCATCTGATGCCTGGCTATCTGCTCGCTACGGCGGCAGCTGTGCTGGCGGTTGGTGAGGCCCTGACCGCCGCGTGGCTGACCGGCTGCACCGTCCTGCTCGCAGCACGGGGCGGCCGCGCTTCCGCGCTGCTCGCCGAGTCGGCCCTGGCCGCCGCGATGCTTCTCACCGCGACGCTGACCGTGGGCCTCACGGTGGCCATCAGGCGTGGCAGCACTGCGCCATGTCCCTGCTTCGGAGTCAGGTCACCCCGGCCGATCGGGCCCGCGCACCTGCTGCGCAACCTGGTATTGCTCACCGTGCTCGTATCGGGCCTGACGCTGGGACTGGCCGGCCGCCGGCCGCCGGCACCGGCCGGGCTGGTGTTGGCTCTGGGCACCGCGGTAGTGGCGGCGATGCTGATCATCCGCTGGGAGGACATCGCCGAGGTGTTCACGCCGACGCCGGCCCGGCGCTGGCCACAGGAGGCGGGCAAAGCGAGGGCAGGCGCCCGGTGATGCCGTTGTCACGGCTGGCCCTCGCGGTGACCGCGGTCACGGTTGCGGCGGGAGCCGTGTTGCTACTGCGACGGCGCTTCGCGGTCGTGACCGTGGTGGGGCCGAGCATGCGGCCTGCTTTCAGCGCTGGTGATCGCGTCCTGGTTCACCGTGCACGGCTGGCCAAGCTGCACCGGGGTCAGGTGGTCGTGGTCGAGCATCCCGGGCTGGCTGGCAGGCGGCGGCCGCGCCCGTCGCGCCGGGTGGGCGACGCGGGATGGATGATCAAGAGAGTAGCCGCCCTCCCCGGGGACCCGGCTCTGCGCGATCACCTCCCCGCGGATGTGGTCAAGGGTTCGGCGCGAGTGCCTCCCGGCAAATTGGTGGTGCTCGGCGATAATTCCGCAGTCAGCCACGACTCGCGCCAGCTCGGCTATTTCGCCAGCGACCAGATCCTTGGCATCGTCGTACGTCCCATGAGTCCTGGGTAGCAAGGGGCAGCGCCCGTCCCATAGCACCTCGATCAGGTCGTCGGCCGGCACCGCCGGGCCCGGAGGTTCCGGAGGGCACATGCGGATGCTAAATTCACTTACATTGTAAAAGGCACTCACATTCGGCCTCCGGGTCATCGGGAACCCAGATGAGAGTGCCCATATGAGAGGCGCACCGATGACGCAGACGACTGCTTCGGCTAGCAGGCCCTGGACCGAGGCCGACGTGCCGGAACAGCCCGGCCGCGTCGCGGTGGTCACCGGCGCGAACACCGGGATCGGCTTCGAGGCGGCCAGGGTGCTGGCCGAACGCGGCGCGACCGTCGTGCTGGCCTGCCGCAACCTCGAGAAGGCGAAGGACGCGACCGCCAGGGTCAGCGCGACCGCCCAGGCCGAGGTGGCCACCGTTCAGGTAGATCTTGCTTCTCTCAGGTCGATCACGGCGGCCGCCGAGGAATTGCGCGAGCGGTACGAGCGCCTGGATCTCCTGATCAACAACGCCGGGCTGATGATGCCGCCGCACGGGCGCACTGAGGACGGCTTCGAGCTGCAGTTCGGGACCAACCATCTCGGCCACTTCGCGCTGACCGGCCTGCTGCTGGACCGGATGCTGACGGTGCCGGGGTCGCGTGTGGTGACGGTGAGCAGCATGGGGCACCGGATGGGGCGGATCGACTTCGGCAACCTGCAGTGGGAGCACGGGTACAACCGGATCACCTCCTACGGCCGCTCCAAGCTGGCCAACCTCCTGTTCACCTACGAGCTGCAGCGCCGGCTGGCCGCCGCTGGGGCAGCCACCGAGGCGCTGGCCGCCCACCCTGGAACGGCCCGGACCGAGCTGACCAGGAACATGCCGGCCTGGATGCGCCTGGGCGCCGTCTTCACGCCGATGCAGCCGAGCGCGATGGGGGCGGCGCCGATGCTGCGCGCCGCCACCGACCCGCAGGCGCACGGCGGCGAGTACTACGGTCCCGCGGGGTTCGGCGAGCAAAGCGGCCCGGCCAAGCGGGTGCGGTCGAGCGCACGGTCATACGACCAGGAGGTGGCCGGGCGGTTGTGGGAGGAATCGGAGCGGCTGACCGGTGTCAGCTACCGGTTCTGACCGGGCGCCCCGGCGCCGCCCCTACCACCACGGCGACCTGAAGGCCGCCCTGGTCGACGCGGCCGTCGAGCTGATCGCCGAACGGGGCGTCAGGAACTTCTCGCTGGCCGAGGCCAGCCGCCGCCTGGGCGTGACCGTCGCGGCGCCGTACCGTCACTTCGCCGACCGCGACGAACTGCTGGCGGCGGTGGCGGTGCGCGCCTTCGGGGCGCTGGGCGCGGCGGTGGCGGCCGAGGTCGCCGACGATGACCCGCCGGCCCGGCGGCTGGCCGCGATGGCCGGGGCCTACGTCAGGTTCGCCGGCGCGAACCGGGCCCTGTTCGAGGTGCTGTTCGGGTCGGGCATCGACAAGGACCGCTTTCCCGAGGTGCGGCAGGCGGCCGAGCCCGTGAACGCCGCGCTCACCTCGTGCGTCGCCGTGATCTGCGGCAATGACGCGAAGGCGGCCGCGGCGCTGGTGGGCGCCGTGGCCGCGTCCGCGCACGGCCACGCCACGTTTTTGCTCGACGGCACGGTCAGCGCCGACACGGCCGCCGGGTACGCGGCCCGCTCCACGCTCGCCCTGATCGAAGGACGGGCCGCGCTGGGCCACGTGGTCAGCTGAGGTGCCGGGCGAAGAACCGCACGGCGCTGTCCACCTCGAAGCGCGGGACCTCGCCGTGCTGGCCGGAATTGGCGTGCAGCGTCTTCTCGGCCGAGGCGAAGGCGTCGAACAGCGCCAGGCCCTGCGCCCGCGGTATCCGCTCGTCGTCCCATTGCACCAGGAACTCCACCGGGACGGTGATCCGCGCCGCGTCTTCGGCCAGGGCCAGCGCCGGGCTCAGGCCCAGCACCGCCGCGCGGACCCTGGGCTCGGCGGCCACGAACGGAATGCCGAGCCCGCTGCCCAGCGACACCCCCCAATACCCGACCGGGCCGACGCCGACATGGTCGAGTGCCTGGAGCGCGTCCAGGACCGCCTGCCATTCCGGCACGGTCTGGCGGGCCACCAGCACCTGGAAATCGGCGATCAGTGGCGCCAGGTCCGCACCGGCCGCCACGCGAGCCTCGTTCTCGGTGGCGATCCGGTCGTAGGTCTCGTCCTTCGGCCGATCGCCGTGATTGGGCGCATCGACGGCCGCTGCCGCGAAACCACACTCGGCCACGAAACGGCGCGCCCTGGCCACGATGCCGTGGGCTTTCTTATGCTGGCCGCCGCCGTGTCCCATCAGGATCAGGGGACGAGGGCCGGCGGCACCGTCCGGCGTCCACAGCACGCCGGTGATCTCGCCGAGGGTAAAAAGCTGCTCACACACGCCGTCGCACGACGTCTCAGAGGTGAAGCGCATAGCGTTCAAGCCTTTCGGGATGCCTCATACGGGCACTCCCTAGGCGATACGAACGAGGGAGCCCCGACCTGTCACAGCGTTGATCGGTCTCACCTCCTCAGTTCGCGGTAACGCGCGACGCCGAACGTATCACAACGGCCCTGGCCCGCTATACGCCGGTGACGCCGTCGATGCGTTCGCGGAGCAGGTCCGCGTGGCCGTTGTGGCGGGCGTACTCCTCGATCATGTGGACGTAGATCCAGCGGAGGCTGACGTCCTGGCCCATGAAGCGGCCGGTGTCGGCCAGAGAACGGGCGGCGCAGTGTTCGCTGGCGCGGGCGATCTCCGCGCGCCAGGTGGCCAAGGCGTCGTCCAGGGTAGCGACCTCGGTCAGTTCGAAGCCGCCGTCAGGACCATCCGGATCGGCCCGGGGGTCGTAGATCGGCGGGGCCTGTTCGGCGGCGAGCACCCGGCGGAACCAGTTCCGCTCCACCTCCGCCATGTGCTGGACGAGGCCGGTCAGCGTGAAGCCGGACGGCGGCACCGACGCGACGGTGGCCTGCTCATCGTCCAGGCCCTCGCACTTCATGGCGAGGGTGACGCGGTGAAAATCGAGCCAGCTTTCGAGCGTGGTGCGCTCGTCGGCGTTCAGGGGCGGCATGGGGCGTTCGATGATGCTCACCGGTCGATTATCCCCAGCCGCCGGTGGTGACTGGAGGTGGTCTACGCTCGGGCGGGTGACCCGTCGCAGCGAGCAGCTCAGTGCGGAACTACACGACTACCTGATCGCGCACAGCAGCCCGGTGGACGGGGTGCTGGCCGACCTCGCCGCCGAGACCGAGCGGCGCTTCCCCGACGATGCCGGCCTGCAGATCGGCCCGGAGCAGGGCACGTTCATGACCCTGCTGACCCAGGTGTCCGGGGCCCGCCGGGCCATCGAGGTCGGCACGTTCACCGGTTACTCCTCGGTCTGCATCGCCCGCGGGCTGCCCGCCGACGGCCAGCTCATCTGCTGCGACGTCAGCGAGGAGTGGACATCGCTGGCGCGCGCCTACTGGGACAAGGCCGGAGTGGCTGGCCGGGTGGAGCTGCGGCTCGGCCCCGCGCTCGACACGCTGCGGGCGCTCCCGCCCGAGGCCGCCTTCGGCCTGGCGTTCATCGACGCGGACAAGCCGGGCTACGTCGGCTACTGGGACGAGATCGTGCCCAGGATCACGCCGGGCGGCATCATCCTGGTGGACAACACGTTCTCGCACGGCCGCGTCATCCAGGAATCCGAGCAGGGCGAGGCCGTGCGCGGGATCAGGGACTTCAACGATCACGCCGTCGCCGACGGCCGGGTCGAGCTGGTGATGCTGCCGGTCGGCGACGGCCTGACGCTCGCGCGCAAGAAGTGACGCCGGTCTACTCGTCGGCGACGATCGAGCCCACCCGGTCGGCCAGGCCAGGGTCGCGCCGCACCAGCAGGGCCGAGTAGATCACCGCCACCACGATCACACCCAGCCCCGCGTACGGGAACCAGTTATAAGGCTGCGACTGCGGCGGCTTGCACAAGTAGTAGATAGGGACGGCGATCGCCACCATGCCGAGAACCGGGAGCACGCCGTGCTTGAGCACGTTGAACTCGGTTGGCCGGAACTTGCGGTAATAGAACGGCAGGGCCGCGTTGGACAGGAAGTAGACGACCAGGATCAGCAGCGTGCCCATGGTGGCCGACTCGCCGTAGAAGTTCAGCGCCACCATGCTGCCGCTGTGCCCGCCGAATAGGTGCCCGAGCGCCCAGAACAGGATGATCGCGAAACCGATCACGATGAACGTGAAGATCGCGTTGACCGGCGTCTTGCGGATCGGGTGCACCCGCCCGATCCACCGTGGCAGCAGGCCCTCCCGGCCCGCGTTGAAGACCAGCCGGCACTGCGAGTTCACCGCCGAGATGAGCACACCTGTGGTCGAGGTAAGCCCGGCCAGGTAGCCGATGACGAGCAGCCAGGGCGCGATGCTGTGGGCCAGGTCGAGCAGCGGGATGCCGGACGGAGCGTCGGCCAGGGCCGTCGCGTTGTCGTGGAAGCCGGTGACGGTGGCGTAGGTGAGCAGCAGGTACAGCACGCCCATCAGGGCGATGGACATGTACACGGCCCGGGGTACGTTGCGCCGGGGGTTGTTCGTCTCCTCGGCCAGTGCGGCCGAGTTCTCCCAGCCGATGAACAGGTACACCGCCAGCGGGAAGCCGGCCGCGGCGCCACTGAAGCCGCCGGTGAAGTTGTGCGGGTTGAACGGGGCGCCGGACAGGTGCCCACCGTCCTTGATCAGGGTGGCGATCCCCAGCACGAGCAGCACCAGCAGTTCAAACCCGAAGAAGAAGCCCGCCAGCTTGGTGGACACCGCCACCCCGCGGATCATCATGACAATCGCGCCGCTCGTCATCAGCAGCGAGAAGATGATCCAGGGCACGTGCCAGCCCAGGTAGTAGTTCAGCATGATGGACAGGAACCCGCCGCAGATGCACAGCACGGACGCGATCGCGATGATGTAGCCGGCCCCGGCCAGCAGCGCGGTCGTCACCGCACTGGTACCGCCGAAAGTCTTGCCGACGAAGGTGATGAACCCGCCGGTGGACGGCTGGGCCCGGGAGAACTGGGACAGCGTGTTGCCCAGCAGCGCGACGGCGATGATGGCCGCCAGGACCGTGAGCGGCGCGGCGATGCCGGCGGTGGTCACGATCAGGATCGCGCTGAAGAAGAAGCTGTAGGCCGGGCCGATGTTCGCCATGGTCGACGCCGAGATGTCCACCAGGCCGAGTGCGCCCCGGTGCAACCGGTCCGGCGATTCCGGCGCCTTGGTCTCTGAGAATGGGACCGATGCTGCCTCGCCCATGGCCACTCCCTCTCGTATGCGCCGGATGATGATCAGCTTCGCTGGCTGAAATTGTCGTGCCCAGGGCGGCGGTTGGGAAGAGGCGCGCCGGCCGCAATTTGGAATGGGATGGGCCGGGTTGCCGCGGATGTCCCCTAACTCGGTAAGCAAACTTGTGACCACAAGTAATCGCTGTGGTCACAGCTTGCCCGGCGAATCGGCAGAATGGCTCTCGGCCTGCTGTTTTCGCTGTCTGGGAGATCGAAAGCCGATGAGCGCGCCGACCGACCCGGTGTACCTGCGCGTGCTGGCGGATCTGCGCGCGCAGATCCGCGACGGCGTGCTGGCGCCGGGCGCCAGGGTGCCGTCCCGCAACGCGATCATCGCGAGGTACAGCGTCGGTGAGACCGCGGCCAAGCACGCGCTCGCGGTGCTCGCCGCCGAGGGCCTGATCGAGGCCCGGGCCGGGTCGGGCTCGTACGTGCGCCGGATTCCGGCCGAGCGGCTGCTCGAGCACGACCGGCTGCACTTCCCCGGCTCGCCGTTCGGGCTCGGCCGGCTGGCCGGCGCGGACGACGTCGATGGCCAGGATCCGCGCGGCGGCGAAGCGGTGCGGATGGCCTGGGAACATCACACCGAGCGGATCCAGGCGCCGGCCCCGGTGACGCGCCGGCTGCGGCTGGCGCCCGGCGACGAGCAGGTGGTGCGGACCAGGTACCTGCTCACCGCCGACTCGCTGCCGGTCCAGCTCGCCACCAGCTTCGAGCCCATGGCGATCACCGCGGGCACGCCGGTGCTGCTGCCCGAGCAGGGCCAGTTCGCGGGCCGCGGCGTGATCGCCCGGATGGGAATGATCGGCATCGTGGTCGATCAGGTCACCGAGGAGATCGCGGTCAGGCCGGCCCTGGCCGCGGAGGCCGGCACCCTGGACATCGCGCTGGGGGCGACGGTCATGTCCATCGAGCGGGCGCATCTGGCCGGGGAGCGGGTCGTCGAGGTCTGCGACATCGTGATCCCCGCCGACCAGTTCCGGCTGCGCTACCGGATCCCCGTGCCCCGCCTCGACTAGCGGTGCCCTGCTAGGCCGGGCTGGCCCGGTCGAGCCCGGTTAAGCAGATTCCCGTCCACCAGCCCGGCGGCCGCGATCGGCTCGAGATCCGCGACGCGGCGGGACATCGCGGCGGCCCAGGTGTGGTCCTCCCCGTGCAGCCCGTCCTGGCCGGCCGCGACCGAGCCGAACCCGCCGACCGCCACCTCGTGCACCCGCCGACCGCCACCTCGTGCACCCGCCGCAGCAGCGCCCCGCTGGCGGCGAACTCCGGCGAGCCGGCCTGGGCCGGCTCGCCCTCGGCCTGCCTGAGCAGCACGCACGGCGTCCCGGCCAGCTCGCCGCTCTGGTCGGCCGCCTCGATCGCCGGGACCGGGACGCCGAGCGCATCGAGCAGCCGCAGCACGGCCAGCTCACGCTCCAGGTCCTCGCGGGCGGCCAGCTTGAGGAACGCGATCAGGCCGCGGCGCTCGACACGGAAGACCTGGTTCCCGGCAAAGGCGGGCACCGTCTCGGCCTCGTCCACGGCCACACCGAGCAGCCCGGCGGCCAGGTCGCGGGCCGCGGCGGCAGACAGGTCCCTGATGACAGCCGCTCCTCGGGCGGGGCGATGGGTGCCCGGTGATCATAACCGGTCGCGGCGCCGCTTCCCGGTGGCAGGACGGGGCGCAGCGGGCCAGGATGACCAGGGCGGCGCCGGTGCCGAGGGCGACGACGCCGGCGGCGATGACGCGGGCCGCGCCCAGCCGGGCGGTCTCGCCGAGAAAGACAATGCCGACGGTCACGCTGGCCACCGGGGTGACCGCGGCGATAACCGGCAGCGTGATCATGGGACGGCCCGCCTGGTAGGCCGTCTGGGTCAGCAGCACCGAGCTGGGGCCGCAGGCCAGCAGGGCGTAGACCGGCCAGGAACCCGCGATCGCGGCGAGGCCGTGGCCGGATACCTGGCCCAGGGCCATCGTCACGACCGCGACGCACGCGTCGGCGAGCCCGGCCGCCACCGCCAGCAGCAACGCCCGGCGCCGCCCCGCGGCGGACAGGCCGACGGCCGCGACGACGATAGCCGCCGCGCCCAGCGTGGCGGCACCGGTCGGCACCGCTGCCGCGCCCGTGTGTTCGTGGCCCTGGCCGGAAACACCGCAGGAGGTGAGCGCCAGGAACGCCGCTATCCCCGCGACGATGGCCGCGCCCGCCGCCCAGGCGGTCCTTGGCAGCGGCTGGCCGGACCGCACCCGGACGATCGCGACACTGACGATGAGTTCGGCGGCGACCGCCATCTGGACGATCGTGAGCGGGCCGGACCGCAGCGCGGCGGCATGGGCGGCGAACCCCCCGATCTGGGCGGTGATGCCGAGCAACCAGGCCGGCCTGCGCACCAGGCGGGCGAGTAGTTTCGGCCACCCCGCCGACGAAACCGGCACCGCGGCAGCCTGCTGCTGCTCGAGGGCCGCACCGATCCCGTACAGGACGGCCGCGAGCAGCGCGCAGAAGATGGTCAGTCCCATGGGATCGACGTTAAAGAAGATGTATCGCGTCAGCCATGGGACTGACTCCCGTCTTTAGATGGGGGTTAACCCCACCGAGAGGGGTGTAGCCGGCCCCCTAGGCCCCAGCCCCAGGCGGCACCGGGTCGAGGCCGTCGTCGACCGGCACGTTCTCGGCGTGGATGCTCAGGCCGGAGGCCGCCGCCTGCAGGGCCAGCAGCACGGCGAAGTCCTCGTCGGTCCGGCCCTGGGCCACCGCGGCCTGCACCTGCTCGCGGGCGGCCGCGGCGACCGGCATCGGCACACCCAGGCTGGTCGCCGCGCTCAGGCCCAGGTCGAAGTCCTTGCGCAGCAGCACCGGCGTGAAGGTGGGGGTGAAGTCCAGGTGAACGAAGGCCGGGCTCTTGTACCGGGTGAACAGCGAGCCCAGCACGCTGTGGTTGATGAAGTCCAGCAGGTCGGCGCGCCTGATGCCGCCCTTCTCGGCCAGCACGGTGATCTCGGCCAGGCTCTGCGAGACGACGCCGAGCAGCAGGTTGTGGCAGATCTTGGCCAGCCGGGAGAGCTCGCCCTCCCCCACGTAGCTGACGTGCTGGCCGAGCAGGCGCAGCAGCGGCTCCAGTTCGGTGTAGGCCTCGCTGGGACCAGAGACCACCAACGACAGCAGCCCCGCCTGCACCACCCGCCCGTTGCCGCTCACCGGGGCGGCCAGGAACGCCGTGCCCCGGGCGGTGGCGAGCTCGCGGACGCGGGCCGAGGCCTCGGCCGACACCGTCGAGCAGTCGATCAGGAAGCGCGGCGCCCTGGCTGGGTCGCCCAGCAGCGACTCCACCACCGACACGAGATCCTGCGACTCGGCGACCATCGTGAAGACCACGTCCTGGCCGGCCAGATCGGCCGGTGCCGCCGCCACCTTGACCCCGGCGCCGGCCAGCGCCTCGGCCTTGCCGGGGGTCCGGTTCCAGGCGGTTACCCGCAGGCCGGCCGTGGCCAGCCGCTCGGCCAGCGGCGCTCCCATCCGCCCGGTGCCGATCCAGCCCACCGACAGATCAAAGGCCCGAGAGTCGCCCATGCGCGGTCCATTCCATTCTTGGCAAGGTCGAGAAACGCGGGCGGCCCGGCTCCCGTTGCAA
>DATAWQ010000143.1:0-1918 GCA_036267135.1 Streptosporangiaceae bacterium
TCTCGGCCCCGGCACGATCGGCCTGCTGGTGGCGATGTTCGCGCTGGCGCACGGCGCCCAGGTGCACATGCTGGGGCTGACCCGGGAGTCGCTGGACTTCGCCAGCACGCTCGGCGTGCACGGCGCGTGGACCGCGGCGGATTTGCCCCGGCTGCCGTTCGACGCGGTCATCGACGCATCGAACGCACCGGCGCTGCCGGCCCAGGCGCTCGACCTGGTCGAGCCGGGCAAGCGGGTGGTGTACGTCGGCGTGGCCGGGCAGCCGAGCGTCATCGACACCCGGTCCCTGGTGCTGAAGGACGTCACCGCCGTCGGCATCCTCGGCGCCTCGGCCGGCCTGGCCGGCACGATCGAGCAGTACGCGGCCGGCTCGGTGAACCCGCGGCCGCTGGTCGCGGCCACCGTCGGCCTCGCGGACGTGGGGGAGGTGCTGGTCGGCTGGCGCCCCGACGGCGCCGGGCCAGGGCCAAAGGTTCAGGTCGACCCGCGCGCCTGAGCCCTGTCCGCACACCTAAAGCCGCGTGCCCTCCGCCCCGCCGCGCCCAGTAGGGTGGTGGGCCCCACGCGGTTGGAAGAACCGCAGCGTGGGTCCCACGACCGCATTGCGCCTACGGGGCGGGCAGCAGGTCGGGCACGGCGAGGTCGGCGGCGGTGATCTGGTGCACGATCACCGCGTCGGCCCGGTCTTGCAGCAGCCCGGTCAGCGACCTCGTCGCGTCATCCAGTCGTGCGCCGAAGGCGGCGCCGTCCACGGTCTCCAGCAGGAACACGATCTGCTTGCTGTCGGCGGTGACCTTGGTGCGGTCGGCGTCGCGGTGGTTCCAGTGCCTGGTCAGCACCCCGGCGGCGTCGGTGTAGATGACCTCCCCGGGGTGCGGGTTCTCGGTGCTGCCGGGCTCGCCCAGCGGGGTAAACACCTCCGACCCGTCGGCAAAGCGGATCATGATGTCGCCGCTGACCTGGCCCAGGTCGAAGGCGCCGGCGGGCACGCCGAAGTTGGCCGAGACCAGGTTGTAGCAGTCCACGGCCGGATTGATCCGCGGCAGCTGGCCGGACCGCGCCAGCCGCCGCAGCAGCGCCTCGGCGCTCGGCCGCTGCCGTCGCGGGTTGGTCCCGAACGCACGGTAGGCGGCCTGCCAGGCGGCCAGGTGCGGGTCGTCTCCGGCTCCGTCGGCGGGCAGGTCACCGGCCCTGGCTTGCAGGTCGGCGAACCGTGCATCCAGCTCCGGCCAGGGCGAGTGCCCGTCGAAGCCCAATGCCGTAACCGCGGTGATCCGCAGCCCGCTGAACGCCGCGCGCACCTCGCCCGAGACCACCAGCCGCGTCATTTCTTCCCTCCAGGCAGCCCGCGAGCCCGAATCAGTTTGAGCCCACCGAGCGGGGGCAGGGGCAACAATCGTGCCAGGCATACACCTGGCCACGAGACCACGATCGAGCGAGGTGCTGAATTGCTTACGCTAACCGACCGGGCCGCGGACACGATCCGCACCCTCACCTCCCAGCCGGGTATCCCTCCGGAGACGGGCCTGCGCATGTCTCTGCAGGACAACGAGGCGGGCACGCTGGCGCTCTCGCTGGAGGGCCCGCAACCGGACGACGCGATCATCGAGGACAGCGGCGCCCGCGTCTTCGTGCAGCGCGATGCCGCTGGGATCGTTGAGGACAGGGAACTCGACGCTCAGCTCGATGAGGAAGGCCGAGCATCGTTCATGCTCGGCAGCCAGGTCAGCTAGAGCCACACAGCAGGGCCCGTCGCGGACAACCACCCCTGTCCGCGGCGGGTTCCGTCATGGCCGTTCGACGATCTCGAGCCGGTTGGCATCCTGGTCGCGGAACGCGAACATCGGCGGCACCCCGGGCCAGCGCAGCACCTCGGGGTCGGCGTCCACGCCGCTGGCCAGCAGGGCAGTGTGCACCT
>DATAWQ010000144.1:0-24513 GCA_036267135.1 Streptosporangiaceae bacterium
GCCTTCCACGATGTCACGGGCAACCCGCAGGGCCAGGGTTACACCGAGGCCGTCGTGGCGGGCGCGGGTCTCGGCTTCCCGCAGCCGTACCTGTCCACCATGGGTCAGTGCGCGTCCACGCCTGCGCACCAGACCTGCGGCGCTGGTTACGACACGACCAGCGGCATCGGGTCGCCGGGACCGGCCTTCTTCGGCTCGTTCGGGTCGCACCTCCTGCACTAGCGGCGCACCTGGCCAGCACGCGGCGCCCGCGGACTTCTTGTCCGCGGGCGCTGCGATGTTTCTGAGGGAGCCGGAACGGCGCAGTGGCGCCTACTGCGTTCCCGTGGGCGTGGGGCTAACGGCCCTGACCGCCGATCGGACGCCTTCCAGGGTGCAGGCGTGCAGGGCGGCGATGGTCGCCCTGGTCGAGTCGTAGCGCAGCGTCTGGTACATCTCGTTGCCGCGCCCGGTGCGGTCCTGGAACTTCCGGCCCAGCCACATGAGGCCCACCTGGAACGGCGATGTGTAGATCCAGAACGTCCACCCCACGTACAGATCCTGCCCGTGCGTGAAGCAGGAGATGAAGCCGGAGAAGATCCACCGCTTCAACCGCAGATACTGCTGTACACCCTCGCCGGGGATCAGTTTTTGCGGCGTGTCGATCACGTCATTCGGCGTGTTGTGAGCGGCCATCGCCTGCTTGATGTGGTCGAACGCGAGGACCTGGGCGGGCGCCCCGAAAGGCACCAGCCTGCTCCACTGGGCCAGCAGCCCAGGGACGGGCAGGAACAGGAACAACAGCACGCAGATGATCCAGACGATCGGGATGATCGCCAGCACGCCGACGCTTCCCGCCACCCCCGCGATGATGCCCGTGAGGATGCCGATGACCCAGGGCACGCTCTGCCACAGCAGGAAGCGGCGGAACAGTTGCCAGCCGAAGCGGCGGTTGTGCAGCGGGTCGAAGCTGGGCTCGTCGGAGGCGTTGGTGTAGCTCACCGCCAGCCCGGTTTCCCAGGAATCGCCGGTCGGCCCGGGCAGTGACACCGGCTCACGGCTCGCGTCCGCCGGTGGCGGGCCGGCCGTCCGCGGGCCGTTCATCGTGACGCTGCTGAACCCGCCGCCGGCGGGCGCCTCGGTGTTGAGCGTGGGCGATACGCGAGGCCCCGCTGCCGGAGGCGGTTCGGTTCCGTCGGTGGGTGGCGGCTCCGTCTCTACCGAGTATGTGGTCCGGCTGGCGACGCGAACACGGGTACCGCAGTTACCGCAGAATTCGTCGGTCGCGGCTAACGAAAAACTGCAGTTAGCGCATTGAGCCACTGGTTTCTCCGATCCTTAACCCGGCTAACCACCGGGATCCATTGTGAGCGGACGCCTGCCAGCCTCAGCACGCCGCATACTTGGCGTGGTAGCTGGGCGGGGGTTTGCCGATGATGTAGCCGCCGGGCCCTTGTTCCAGGTACAGGGATATGCGCCAGTCCGTGCAGGACTCGCTGCCGTTGACGCTGGCCGCCGGATTCTGGTGACTGGTGAACGACACGTGCGCCACTGTGGAGCCGTCCGGGGGCGTCGAGATGCTTTCCAGCGTCTCTTTGGAGTCCTTACTGGAGGCGTACCCGGAATCGAACTGTGTGACAGTCAGGCCTTGCGCTTCGGCCGGGCTGAGCAGGGCGAGGTAGGCGTGGTAGTGATGGCCGTTGATGGCGCTGAAGTAGCTGTCGAGCAGCGTCAGGATCGGCGCGGTCCGCAGGTCGCTGGCCACACCTGGCGCGGCCGTTACCGGCCCGCTGGGCGGACTGGTCGCCACCGTGGGCGGCGAGGGGGTGGGCGACGGCGACGACGGGGTGGGCGTGGACGTCGGAGTGGGTGTGTGGGACGGGGTGTGCCGCGGCGGGGGTGCCGCGTTGGCCCGGCCGTGGCCGCCGGACAGCACCAGGGCCGCCGCCGTGCCGCCGCCCGCCAGAGCCAGGACGATCACGGCGACGATGGCTATCCGAAGCGACCGCCGGGGCGTGCGGCTTCCCCCGGTTGTTTCCCCTGCCGTCCTGGCCGCGGCCGGCTCGGCCAGGGTTTCCTCCGGAGGCCGGCTGCTGAGGATGCCCAGGCCTCCTGGCGGGAAATCGCCGCTATCCGCCCCGACTTCCGCACCTGGCCCATTCGGCCTATCCAGGAATGGAGTACCGTCCGCCAGTCTCACGGATACCGGCACGGAGACCGGTGCAGTGGGCGGCGGCCCAGGGGCTTCCTGTCCACCGGTGACCGGGCCGGGAGGCTCCGCCGTCTCCGCAGCGGGAAACGGCATACCGCAACCGGTGCAGAATCTGGCGTCCTCGTTTTTCGGACGCCCGCACTTCGTGCAGAAAGTCATGGCTCGCGCGCACCCCCGCGACAATACCCCATAATACGCCTGACTCAAGCGTCCCGGCTCAAGTGTCCCAACTCAAGTGTTACTGACTCAGGCGTTCACTGACACCAGTGATTCTGCTGCGGCGTAAGCGGCGGGGCCACAGTCCAAACGGTTCGTATTTTGTAGCTTTTTGCCGGTAAACCGAAGGGCCCGCACGTGGCGTGGTTCAAAACTACGCACCATTGCCATTATTTGTTATTCATCAACCAGGGCTGCCCGCCGTTTCCCTGGTGCTTTTAGTCAACGGCTGGCAAAACGGAGCTGCGTGTCATGTTCGGCGCGCAGCCAGTCCTGGGTGAGCCGGGAATCGCCGAACGGCTGCCCGCGTTCCAGCGCGTCCAGATAGGTTTGGTCGGCAGCTATTCGGCGGCGGAACTCCGCGGCGTCCCCCACCTGCCCGTGCCCGGGCACCACCTGGCGCACGCCGGTCAGCGCGGCCAGCCGGGCCAGCCCGGCCCGGTAGTCGCCGATCGGGTCGTTCCCATCCAGGTCGAGCAGTGGCATCTCGACGTCCGAGCACATGTCGCCGGCGATCAGGGTCCCGGTGCCGGGCAGGAACACGGCCCCGTGCCCGGGCGCGTGCGCATCGTGGATGATCACCTGGGCGGCCGGGCCGTCCCAGGGGATGACCCCGGCGCCGGGCTCCAGGGCGGTCAGCCGCCCGAACAGGCCGGGATCGTGGCCGGGAGCGTCGTGGGCCGTCTGGGTAAACATCCGGTCGCGCTCGGCCGTGACCCTCGCCGCGGCCGCCGGTGCGGCGAACCTGGGCACGTCGCCGAGTTCGCGGCTCCACAGCACGTGGTCCCAGTGCGGGTGCGTCGCCCAGCCGGCCCGCGGGCGCAGTCCCCGGCGATCAAGCTCGCCGGCCAGCGCGGACAGGTCGGCCGGTGTCACCGCCGGGTCGATCAGCAGGCAACCGCCGTCCGGCCGGGCCACCACGGTCGTCGTGGTCATGGCCCAGTCGTTGGTCGCCACCAGCACCCCGGCCGCGATCTCGGTCAGCATGGGCATGTCACCCGACCCCCTTCCGTGGTTCCAGCCGTTCCCTGCCGTCCAGAGTAGTCAGGCTAACGGACTAGTGTGCTAGCATCCTCGCATGGTAGCGAGCCAGCAGTTCAACGTGTATCTACCGCCCGACCTGGTGCGGGCCGTGAAGCATGCCGCGGTCGACGAGGGGCTCTCGCTGTCGCGGCTGGTTGAGCAGGCCTTGCGGAACTATCTGTCGCTGCTCGCCGGCCAGGCCGCGCCCCAGCCGGCCACCCCCGAGGGGGAACGGCCGTGATTGATGTCCCCATGATCACCCTGCCGGTACGGGTCGTGCCCAGCTCGACACCTCGAAGATTGTCGAGATGTGCAGACACCGCTGTGGCTGCCATCCGACGATGACACCTGACCGGGTACAGCAGGTACGAGAGGCAAGCCGGTCGCCGAGCGCCGGTCCGTGCTAGCCGGGAGTGGTCACGCTCCCGGCTAGCTGGCCTCGCTTGTCCAGGGCCGGGCGGTGCGGGTTTGCCCACGGTTTTCGTCCGCCTCGACGGCTGGAGCAGGCTGCGCGAGGGTGCGGTGTCTGCGTGCTCACAGAGGGGATTAAGCATCCCCTTATTCGCGTGTTGCGACGCCTGGTCGAAGAGCGGAGCATGTGCCCTGCGTCACAGGTCATCGCACTGTGCCCAGTACACCGGGCCCAAACACACCGGGCCCACCCGCACGGTGCAGCCTGCCCATGACCGGGAGCATGCGACATGCGGATTGAGTCCGATGGCCACAGCCGGGGCAACCCCCGGCTCTACGAGCTGATCGAGAACGCCCCGAAGACGGGCAAGAGCCCGACCATCTGGGCCTGGCCCGAGCTCATCGACTACCTCAAGACGGCGGGCCAGCCGGTGCCCGGGCCGTGGCCGCCGCACCAGGAGCCGCGCCCCGATCCCGAGGAAGACTCGCTCCCGGTGGCCATCGCCGAGCCCGAACCGGCCTCGCGCCCCTCGAACGAGCGTCCCCCGGCCGACCCTGACCGCTGACGCGAACTGGAGGATCGCATGTATCCGTCTCGGTTCTGCTACGAGGCACCGCGCTCGCTGAGCGAGGCGATCGAACTGCTGCGCCAGCACGGAGACGACGCCAAGGTGCTGGCCGGCGGCCAGAGCCTGGTCCCGCTGATGAAGCTGCGGTTCGCCTCGCCGGAGCTGGTCGTGGACATCAACAACGTCCCCGGCCTGGACTACCACCGCGAGGATCCCGACGGCACGCTGCGCATCGGCGCGCTGTGCCGGCACGTCTATCTGGAGCGATCGGACCTGCTGAAGGCCAAGCAGCCGACGATGGCCGCGGCGGCGCCGCTGATCGCCGACCCGATCGTGCGCAACCGCGGCACCCTGGTCGGCTCGCTGTGCCACGCCGACCCGCAGGGCGACTGGGCCTCGGTGGTGCTGGCCCTCGGCGGCGCCGTGGTGGCCCAGGGCCCGGACGGGCGGCGGGTCATCGCGGTCAAGGACTTCGTCACCGGGCCGTTCCAGAACGTCCTCGAGCCCGACGAGATCGCCATCGAGGCGGTCGTCCCGGCCGCCCAGGGGAAACGATCCGGCGGCTATCTCAAGCTGGAACGCCGGGTCGGCGACTTCGCCACCGTGGGGGTCGCGGTGGCCATCGAGACCTCCGGCAGCGCGGTGACCAGGGCGGGGATCGCGCTGACCGGGGTAGGAGGGTCAACCATCGGCGCCTCCGCCGCCGCCGAGGCGCTGGTGGGAGAGCCGCTCACCGACCAGAAGATCGAGCTGGCCGCCCAGCTCGCCGGGGAAGCGGCCCAGCCGAGAACCGATCATCGCGGCAGTGCCGAGTACAAGCGGCACATGGTGCGCACGTTCGTGACGCGGCTGCTGAGCCGGATCGAACCGACGGCGGAGAGGGCGGCCTGACGTGACCAGCCTGTACGAGGAAATCGAGGACGAGGGCGCCGAAGACGTCCCGGTGCGCCGGATCACGTTCAAGATCAACGGCGTGCGGAAGCGGGCCGAGGTGGAGCCGCGGCTGCTCTTGTCGCATCTGATCCGCCGCGGGCTGGGTCTGACCGGCACGCACATGGGCTGCGACACCACGAACTGCGGCGCCTGCACCGTGCTGGTCGACGGGGACACGGTGAAGTCCTGCACGATGCTGGCCGTGCAGGCCGATGGGCACGAGATCACCACCGTCGAGGGCATGGCCATGAAGGGGGCAGGGGAGGCGGGTGGGGGGTTGCACCCACTGCAAGAAGGCTTCAAGGAAGAGCACGGGCTGCAATGCGGGTTCTGCACCCCGGGCATGATGCTGGCCGCCAAGGCCCTGCTGGACCGCAACCCCGACCCCACCGAGGAAGACGTCCGCTGGGCGCTGTCCGGCAATCTGTGCCGCTGCACCGGCTACCAGAACATCGTCAAGTCGGTCCTGTGGGCCGCCGAGAAGCTCCGCTCTTAGCGCGACGGGAGAACATCAACGTGTCGCAGGCACTGGACGAAATCAAGATTGGCGGGCTGGGCTCGAGCCGCAAGCGGGTCGAGGACAACCGCTTCATCCGGGGCAAGGGCAACTACCTCGACGACGTCGTACTGCCCGGCATGCTGCACCTGGAGATCCTGCGCAGCCCGCTGGCGCACGCCAGGATCGTCTCGATCGACACCAGCAAGGCCTGGGAGATCCCGGGCGTGCACCTGGTGCTGACCGGGGAGATGATGGCCACCCGCAACCTCGCCTGGATGCCGACGCTTTCCTACGACACGCAGGCCGTGCTGGCCACCGACAAGGTGCGTTTCCAGGGCCAGGAGGTCGCCTGTGTGATCGCGGACGACCCGTACATCGCCAAGGACGCCTGCGAGGCCATCGACGTCGAGTACGAGGCGCTGCCGGCCATCGTCAGCCCGGCTCAGGCGGCCGCGCCGGACGCGCCGGTGATCCGCGACGACAAGGACGGCCAGAACGATAACGTCATCTTCCAGTGGGAGGTGGGCGACGCCGAGGGCACCGAGCGTGCGTTCGCCCAGGCGGACCTGGTCTCCCGGCTCCAGCTCCACTACCCGCGCTCGCACCCCTCCCCCATCGAGTGCTGCGGGTCCATCGCCGACTTCAACCGGGCCACCGAGAAGCTCACCGTGTACATGACCACGCAGGCGCCGCACATCATCAGGGCGGCGGTCGCGCTGGTGGCCGAACTGCCGGAGCACATGATCCGGATCATCTCGCCGGACATCGGGGGCGGCTTCGGCAACAAGGTCCCGGTCTACCCCGGCTACGTCATGTCGATCCTCGCCTCGATCCTGCTCGAACGCCCGGTGAAGTGGATCGAGGACAAGACCGGCAACCTGATCTCCACCGGCTTTGCCCGCGACATCTACCTGGACGGCGAGATCGCGCTGCGCCGGGACGGCAAGATCCTGGCCATCCGGATGCGCACCGAGTCCGACCACGGCGCGTTCTTCTCCGACGCCCAGCCGAGCAAGTTCAAGATCGGGCTGCTGCATTCGGCGTTCGCCTGCTACGACGTCCCGTACGCGCACCTGTCGAACCGGGGCATGTACACGAACAAGGCCCCGGGTGGTGTGGCCTACCGGTGCTCGTTCCGGGTCACCGAGGCGATGTTCTTCCAGGAGCGGATGATCCAGGCCGCGGCCAGCGACCTGGGCATGGACCAGGCCGAATTCCGCCGGATCAACTTCGTCCGGGACGACGACTTCCCGCACCGCACGCCGTTCGGTTTCCTGACCGACTCCGGCCAGTACGGCGCGTGCCTCGACGTCGGGCTCAAGGCGGTGGGCTACCAGGACTTCCTGCGGAAGAAGGAGGAGGCCAAGGCCAGGGGCAGGCTGCTCGGCATCGGCATCTCCACGATGACCGAGCCGCTCGGCGCCGGGAACAGCCGCGAGTACGACATCCTCGGCATCAAGATGTTCGACTCGGCCGAGATCCGGGTGCACATGACCGGCAAGGCGATCGTCAGGACCGGCGCGAAGACCCAGGGCCAGGGACACGAGACCACCTGGGCGCAGATCGTCAGCCACGAGCTTGGCATCCCGGCCGACGACATCGTGGTCGAGGAGGGCGACACCGACACGGCGCCCTTCGGCATGGGCACGTACGCGTCGCGGAGCACGCCGGTCGCGGGCGCGGCCGTGGCCATGGCCTCCCGCAAGATCCGGGCCAAGGCGCGGCGGCTGGCCGCGCACCTGCTCGAGGTGTCCGAGGAAGACGTCGAGTGGGAGCTCGGCCGGTTCTACGTGCGCAGCGCGCCCGACCGGGGGGTGACCATCCAGGAATGCGCGATGGCGGCCTACAGCAACATGCCCGACGGCATGGAGCCCGGCCTGCAGAACCACTCGTTCTACGACCCGCCGAACCTGACCTGGCCGTTCGCCTGCTACATCGTCACGGTCGAGGTGGATCCGGCCACCGGCGTGTGGGACGTGACGAACATGGTCGCGGTCGACGACTGCGGGGTGCGGATCAACCCGATGATCGTCGAAGGGCAGATCATGGGCGGTCTCACCGAGGCCTACGCGATGGCGAACATGCAGTTCATCACGTTCGACGCGGACGGCAACTGCGTGGGCTCGAACTAC
The DNA here is from genome assembly GCA_036267135.1 of Streptosporangiaceae bacterium. Classification (GTDB taxonomy): domain Bacteria; phylum Actinomycetota; class Actinomycetes; order Streptosporangiales; family Streptosporangiaceae; genus PALSA-505. The sequence continues at coordinate 7,975 of DATAWQ010000144.1, forward strand.
ATGGACTACCTGCTGCCCACCGCCTGGGAGACGCCGGGTTACGAACTGCACAGCGAGATCGTCACGCCGTGCCCGCATCATCCGATCGGGGCCAAGGGCATCGGCGAGTGCGCCGCCGTGGGCGGCCCGGCCGCATTCGTGAACGCGGTGATCGACGCCCTTTGCGACCCCGACGTCCGCAACATCGACATGCCGATGCTGCCGGACCGGGTGTGGGAGGCGATCACCTACCGCCGGGACGTGTCCGGCGCGCCGCCGGTCCGGTCGGACTGAGCGAGCGTGATCCGGATGAGTGAGCCAGGACAGTGTCAAAGAGGGCAGGGTCAACCAGGACAGGGTGAGCCAGGACGGGCCATGGACGGCTGGCGAGTGCTGGAGCAGGCGAACGAGTTGGCCCGCCAGGGCGAGTCGTTCGCGCTGGCCACCGTGGTGTGGCGGCAGGGCCCGTCGTCCAGTCAGCAGGGCTCACGCGCGATCATCACGGCCACGGGCGAGTTCTACGGCTGGATCGGCGGGGCCTGCGCGCAGCCCACGGTGATCCGCGAGGCGCACGAGGTGATCACCGAGGGCACGCCGCGGCTGCTGCTGCTCGGCAGCCCCGAACAGTTCGGGAAGACCGTGCCGGACGGCATGACCGTGGTGCCGATCTCCTGCCAGAGCGAGGGCGCGCTCGAGGTCTACATCGAGCCGGTGCTGCCCACGCCGCACCTGGTGGTGGTCGGCCGCTCCCCCATGGCGCAGACGCTCGCCAACCTGGCCAGGGCGCTCGGCTGGCGGGCCGAACTGGTCGCCGCCACGGACTTCACCGCCGCCGACGCCGGCGAGCGGTCCATGGTCGTGGTGGCCACCCAGGGCCACGGCGACGAGGAGGCGATCGAGCAGGGGGTGGCGGCGCGGCCCGCTTATCTCGGGCTGGTCGGTTCGCGCCGGCGAGGCGCTGCTGTGCTCGGATATCTCGCTGAACGTGGCCTGCCCCAAGACCAGCTCGACCGGGTCAAGGTGCCCGCCGGCGTCGATTTGGGCCGGACCACGCATCAGGAGATCGCGGTCGCCATCCTGGCCGAACTGGTCCAACTTCGCGCCTCCGGCGCCCTGATCACGGTGCCCGGCGCACCGTTCACCGACAGAGCGGGCACGCCGTCCACCGAGCTGAAGGGAGAATGCGGATGCTGATTAAGAACGAGTTCGAGGTCGCGGCTCCCATCGACAAGGTCTGGGCCTTCTTCGGCGACATACCGCAGGTGGCGACCTGCCTGCCCGGCACTGAGCTAACCGAGGACCTGGGCGGCGACCGTTACAAGGGCCAGGTCTCCATCCGGATGGGGCCGGTGAAACTGCAGTTCGCAGGCACCGCGCACATCACCGAGCGGGACGAGACGGCGCACCGCATCGTGGTGGACGCCAGCGGCGCCGAGGCCAAGGGCCGCGGTCAGGCCAGCATGGTGGTCACCGCCACCCTGACCAAGGCCAAGAGGGGGGCAGCAGAGGCGGGTGGTGGGGGCACCAAGGTCGCGGTGGCCCAGGACCTGCAGCTCGCAGGCGCGGCCGCTCAGTACGGCCGGGGCATGATCGCCGACGTCTCGTCGGTGCTGATGAGCGACTTCTCCCGCAATCTGCAGAACCGGATTTCCGGGAACGGCCAGGCGTCCGCGGCGGCCAGGCCGGCGGGCGGTATCACGCTGGGCCTGCGGGCGGCGCTGATGGCGCTGGGCCGGGTATACCGGCGGTTCTTCCTGCCCTACCGGGCCACGGCAAGCTGAGGAGAACGGGTCATGGTGCTTTGGTGGATCGCCAATGTGGTTCTGCTGGTCGCGGTGCTTCCCGTGGTCATCTGGCTGCTTAACCGGGTGCTTGCGGCGGTCGAGCGGATCCGGGGGGCGGCCGACGAGATCCTGGCCGGCGGCGTGGAACTGGCCGGGAAGCTGGACGGCGTGCCCGCGGCGCTGGCCACCACGGACAGGACCATCGAGGAAGTCAAGGTCGGCGCGGTCCGCTACGCCGGCTCCGTCGCCAAGCTTCTCGGCTAGCCAGAAAGCCAGTGCTAGCCAGAAAGGAAGGGTCTATGCCTGCAGCCGCCTGGATGACGATTGTCGTCGCCGCCCTGATCATCGCGATCACCGCGGTGGGCCTGCTCCGGGTCATCTTCCACCTCAAGCACGTGCGCGAGACCCTCGTCGCAGTGACCGGAGGCGTGCAGGTGGTCGCCGACCGGACCAGCACCGTACCCGAGCGCCTCACATCCGTTAACGCCAACCTCAAACCGGTCCGCGACTTCTGCGAAACGGTCTGAGCGGCCAGGAGGAGCTACCCATGAGCGCACACGTGACCGTCCTGGCCTCCGGCTCGTTCAGCGGCACCGGCTGGTGGATTGGCTACACCATCGGCATCGTGGTGGTGCTGGCCGTCGTCGCCCTGGTCACACCGATTCTGCTGCTGGCCCGTTCGATCGGAAAGCAAGCGCCGCTGATCAACGATTCGCTCACCCAGGCGGTGCACAACACCGCCCCGCTGGCCGCGCTGAGCACGACCATCGAGCACGCGACGATCATCATCGCCGGGCTGAAGCGCGGCCGGGAAAGGCTGGGAGGCTGACCATGGAACCCCATGTCCTCGCGATGAACTCCACCGAGCACACCCTGTGGGTCAGCGCGATCATCGCCGGTTTCGTCGTCGTGCTGGCGGTCGCGGCCCTGCTCAGCCTGCTGATCTACCTGGTGAAGCTCATCGACCGCCGGGTGGTGGCGGTGCGGGACACGCTGAAAGCCGCCGCCGCCAACACCTCAAGCACCACGCTCATCCCGCAGGTCGCCGACGGAGTGGACGCGGTGCTGGCCGAAGGGCTGAAACACCATCTGTTCCTCGGCCGGGTGCTGGGAAAGGTGAAGTCGTGACGCTGCTGGTCGTGCTGACCGTCATCGACGTCCTGCTGCTCGCCGCGGGTCTCGCGTTCTACCTGTTCTGGGTGGGCACGCTGCTCACCAGGATCGCCGGGAACCTGGAGGAGTGCGCGGAACTGGTGCGCACGATCGTGAGCCACGCCGAGCTGATCGGGCCCGGTGTGGAGCACATCAACCAGTCCGGCGGCGTGGTGGCCGGCGCGCTGCCGCTGCTGTACGGGATGGCCGAAGGCATCGTGGCCGGGGTCACCCCCCGCGAGGCCCCCCCCGAGGTGCCTGAACCGGCCCGGCCCGCCTCCGGCACCCGCCGGTCGCGGCTGGCGGACGCCGTCGGTTTCGTCCCGCTGCCGTAGAACGCATCGGGGGTGGCGCATCGTCCGGTCAGCCCGGGGCCGCCCGGCCAGGGTTGACAACGAGGTTTTCCTACTACGACGATGAAACCGAATCGCGTTCGAGTGCGGTTTGCCGTACCCCCGTGCCGTGGCCTGACTCACCGGGAGCTCGCATGCCCAGATCTTCCACTCGCCGGATATCCACGCTTCCCCGCCTGGTGCGCCTGCTGATCGCGGCGCTGTGCACGCTGACCCTGGTGGCTTCGGGCACCGCGCACGCGCAGGTCAAACCCGACCTGAGGCTGCCTTCCCACGACCCGTTCTATACCTACACGGGCTCGAAACCACTCGGGGACATCGCGCCGGGCACGGTGCTGAAGAAGCGTGCGATCACGCTGAAGATCGCCAGCCTGACCATCCCGTACTCGGCCGAGCAGGTGCTCTACCGCACCGCCGGCGAGCAGGGCCAGCCCACGGTCACCGTGACCACGATCATCAAGCCGCTGGTCTCGCTGCTCGGCACCAAGATCGTGTCGTACCAGACCGCCTACGACGCGCTCGGACCAGTGTGCGACCCGTCCTACACGCTGCGCGGCGGCAACCCGGGCGACACCGACTCCCAGGCCGAGGCCGCGGTGATCGCGCTGTACGTCACGGCCGGCTACATCGTCACCGTGCCCGACTACGAGGGCACCAGCCTGCAGTGGGCCGCAGGCCAGGAATCCGGTTACAACACCCTGGACGGCATCCGCGCCACCGAGAACTATCTGGGCGCGCCCAGCACGACACAGGTCGGGATGCTCGGCTACTCCGGCGGGTCGATCGCCACCGAGTGGGCCAGCGAACTGGCGCCGAAGTACGCGCCCGGGCTCGACATCATCGGCGCCGCGTCCGGCGGCGTGCCGGTCGACCTCGCGCAGAACCTCACCTACATCAACGGCAACGACGACTGGTCCGGTGTCATCCCGGCGGTGCTGGTGACGCTGTCCAACACGTTCGGCGTCAACCTGAAGAAGTACCTGTCCCCCTACGGCGAGAAGATCACCAAAGCCGTCCAGCACGAATGCATCGCCTCGTTCGCCGCCAGCTACCCCGGGCTGACCTTCCAGCAGCTCGTCAAGGTGCAGTACGCGAACCCGTTCGGTGTGCCGGTGCTGGTGCGGATCATGAACCACCTGCTGATGGGGACCGCGCCCGGGCATCCCACCGTGCCGCTGCTGCTCGGCGTGGGCAACCAGGACGGCACCGGTGACGGGATCATGGTGGCCGGGGACGTGGAGGCGCTCGCGCACGAGTACTGCACCCAGGGCGTGCCGGTCACGTTCGAGGAGTACTCCGGGCTCGCCCACACCGAGGCGGCGGTCCCGTTCGAGACCGACGCGATGACGTTCCTGGACAACCTGTTCGCCGGGGGCGCCCCGAGCAACGGCTGCTCGTCCATCGGCCCGGGCACCTCGATCGCGCCGCTGCCGCCGCCGAACAAGTAGGGCCGTGCTGGCCGCGCCCCGGCCCGGGCGCGGCCGGCCCAGTCAGGTCGTGGTGAGCAGGGTCTTGCCGAAGACGGTCCTGGCCTCGATGGCGGCGTGCGCCTGCCCGGCCTGCTCCAGCGGGAAGACCTGCCCGATGACCGGGGTGATGGTGCCCGCGGCCGCCTCGGCCAGCGCCTGCTCGGTGTAACGCTTCAGCTCGTCGCTGGCCATCTGCACGGTCTCGATGCCGGTGGCCGTCACGCCCCTGCGGCCGGCCGCAGCCCGGTCCACCTGGGCGAACCGCCCGCTCGGCGTCCCGTGTGCGGAGAACCGGCCGCCGTCGGCGACCAGCTCGAAGCTGGCCTCGCCCAGGTCGCCGCCGATGTTGTCCAGGACGACGTCGGCGCCGGCCGGCGGCAGCGCGGCGCGCGCCTGGCTCAGCCAGTCCGGCTGGCTGGAGTCGGCCACGGCGTCGGGTCCCAGCTCGCGCACGCGGTCCAGCTTGGCGCCGCGGGCCACCGCCACCACCCGCGCCCCGCGGGCCCGGGCGAGCTGCACGGACATGATGCCCAGGCCGCCGCTGGCGCCGACCACCAGGATTGCGTCCCCCGGTCCCACCTTGGTCACGTCGAACAGGGCCAGCGCGGTGGGCGCGTCGTGCAGCAACGCCGCGGCCTCGGCCAGGCCCAGCCCGTCCGGGATGAGGCTGACCGCCTCGGCGGCCACGACCGCGTGGTCCGCGTAGCCGCCCTTGCTGCCGGTGTGGGCGACCACCCGGCGGCCAACCAGGCCGGCGTCGGCGCCGGGGCCCGCCTGCCGCACCCGGCCGGCCACGCCGTTGCCCGGCACGTACGGCGGCCGGTGCGGCCAGTAGTCCTGGCCGGCGCCCGACCGGACCATCGTCTCCAGCCAGAGCACGTCGGCGGCCTCGACGGCGATCGTGACCTGTCGGGGGCCCGGATCGGGATCGGGCCGGCGCACGATCTCGAACACCTCGGGCCCGCCGAATCTGGTTACCGTCGCCGCACGCACGATGCCACGCTCCTCTGCCGTCGTCCCGCCCCAGATCCCATACTGCAACCTCAACTAATATTGAGGTCAACCGCAGCAGAGCCGCACCCGGCTGAGGCGCGCGGTTAATCGTTCGAACTCGACTACTACGCCAGCTCCGGCCGCGGCGGTGGCGGGTTCGGTCCGCGTTCGGTCAGCGGGCCGGTGGTGGGGGCCGTGTAGCCGCCGATCCACTCGTCCTTCCAGGCGTGCTCGAACTGCTCGGCGTTGCAGCGCGGATGGTAGACGGCGGTCAGCTCGCGGGCGATCTGCTCCCGGTGCCCGCGGCCGCCGCCTGGCACCTCGTAGGTGCAGATGTAGACCTTCCATTTGGATCCGGCCCGCTGGATCCAGCAGTGTGCCCGTGGATGCTTGAAGGGGAACCGCTCGGCCGAAAGGTCGTCGGAGTGCCCGACGTAGATCACCGCGTACCGCTCCGGCTTGGCGGGGTCGGGCTTGTACGCGATCGCGTACACGGCCGGCCCGGCAGGCGGCGTCCAGCCGCCGAGCAGCCGGGGGCCCTCGAACGGGTACCCGGCCAGCGAGCCAAGCCTGATCATGCCGGGGAGTCCTCCTAGTTCAGGGTAGGCAGCACGGTTCTAGTTCAGAGTAGGCAGCACGGTGGCCAGCTCTTCCAGGCTGCGCAGGTCGTGGCCGGACAGCATCAGGTCGATGTGCGGGGCGGCCACCATCATGCCCAGCGTGCTCGGCCGGAAGTCCGGGTCGGATCCCTTGTGCGGGTTCATCCACAGCAGCGTGTGGCACAGCCGCGAGAGCCGCTCCATCGCCGTGGCCAGCACGTCGGGGTCACCCCGGTCCAGGCCGTCGGAGCAGATCACCACCACGCCGCCGCGGCACAGCCCACGGCGGCCCCAGTCCCGGACGAAGTGGTCCAGGCAGTCGCCGATCCTGGTGCCGCCTTCCCAGTCGAAGACCTCGCGCGCGGCCCGGTCCAGCGCGGCGTCCGGGTTCCTGTGGTCCAGCGCCTTGGTGATCCGGGTCAGCCGGGTGCCGAAGCAGAACACCTCGACCCTCGTCGCGGCCCGGCTGGCCGAGTAGGCGAACTGCAGCAAGGCCCGCGAGTAGTCGGCCATCGAGCCGGAGATGTCCAGGATGAGGATCAGCGGCCGCAGCCGCACCCGCCGTTTGCGCCAGTACAGCTCGCCGGTCTCGCCGTGCGTGCGCATGGACGCGCGGAGGGTGCGGCGCAGGTCGGGCGCCCGCCCGGCGCGGGCCGGCGCGGTGCGCCTGGTGCGCCGCCGCGGCGGGGTCAGCCGGATCCTGGCCATGATCCGCCGCAGCGCGGCCAGCTCACCGGCGGTGCACACACCGAACGACTTCTGCTTGAGCGTCTCCACGTCAGACGCCATCCAGCCGAGCACGGCCTCCTCTTCGCGGCCGGAGTCCGCGCCGGGCTCGGTGGCCGGGATCTCCAGCAGCGCCTCGGAGCCGGGCACGGCCGCGTTCACCATCAGCAGCCCGGCGGCCGGGCCGGCGGCGTCGAGGAAGTACCGGCGGAACGTCTCGTCGTAGACCTCGATGTGCTCTCGCTTGCTGACCAGTGTGGTCCGCCCGGCCCAGTACAGGTCCACCAGGTCGGTCGGGTCCAGCGCGGTCATCGCGGCGCAGTAGACGGCCGCGTCCCCGGTGCCGGCCGGCACCCCGGCGGTGCGCAGCTCGCGCACGAAGTTCACCAGCATGCCGACCAGCGGGGTTCCGGGCGAGGGGGCGCCGGATGGTGGGGCGCCGGATGGTGGGGGGGTGCTGGGTGGTGGCGCGCGGTCAGCCACCGGAGGTGATCTCTTCCAGGTTCTCCCGCACCAGGTCCAGGTCGTCGCGTTCCTTCACCACCGCGCCCAGGGTGTCTTCGGCGGCCCGTGGGTCCAGGCCGGTTTCGCCCAGAAAGTCCAGGGTGCGGGCCCAGTCGATGGTCTCGGCCACGCCGGGCGGCTTGGCCAGGTCGAGCTGGCGCAGCCGGTGCACCGCGGCCACCACCTTGCGGGCCAGCTCCGGCGCCACACCGGGCTCGCGCAACAGCACGATCTCCACCTCGCGCTCGGCGGCCGGATAGCCGATCCAGTGGTAGAGACAGCGGCGTTTCAGCGCGTCGTGCAGCTCACGGGTGCGGTTGGAGGTGAGCACCACCAGCGGCGGGCTGTCCGCCTTGACCGTGCCGATCTCCGGGATGCTGATCTGGAAGTCCGACAGCACCTCGAGCAGGAAGGCCTCGAACTCGTCGTCGGCCCGGTCCACCTCGTCGATGAGCAGCACCGCGGACGAGCCGCCGCGGACCGCCTCCAGCAGCGGTCGCTCCACCAGGAACTTGGGCCCGAACAGCTTGTCCACGGAGTCCTCGTCGGCCATCTGCCGCTGCGACAGCGCCCTGATGTGCAGCATCTGCCTGGCGTAATCCCACTCGTACAGGGCCTGGTTGGTGTCGATGCCCTCGTAGCACTGGAGCCTGATCAGCTTGCGGCCCAGCACCGAGGCCAGCACCTTGGCCACCTCGGTCTTGCCCACCCCCACCTCACCCTCCAGCAGGATGGGCCGGTTCAGGGACAGGGCCACCAGCAGGGCGGTGGACAGCCCGCGGTCGGCGAGGTAACCACCCCGGTGCAGGAGCTCGGTCAGGCCGCCGACGGTCTGCGGATAGTCCATCCAGGGTTCTCCTCGCCGGCCTGCCCGCGATCAGGCGGGATCCGCCGACCCGAACACCAGGTCCTTGACGCTTCCGCCCTCGCTGTCCAGCTTGCCCTCGCGTTGCAGCGTGTTCCGCCAGGCGGCCCGCAGGTCCTCGTCGTCACCCTTGATGCCGTCGAAGCCGACGCTGGCCATCCGCTTGCAGGCCTTCACTTCGCCGTGGCTGTGTTCGAGATCCGCGCTGGTCTGGCCCTGCGCGCTCCAGATCCCGCGGAGCACCTCGAGGGCCTCGTCAGGCTCGCGACTCATTTCCAGGCACCCTCCGGCCGGCACTGTTGTCGGTACCGACTGTAGTTGCCCGGCCGCCGCGGCGGCGATGCCAGATTAAGGGTTCTCTTATCGGGACCCTGTTGTGTCGAGACCGGTTCAGCCGGGCAGCTCGAACGGGAGCTTGATGCCGTTCAGCGCGTCCGGGCAGGGGCAGGTGCGGTCGGCGGGCAGCGCCTCGATGACCTTCTCGACCAGGGACCTGAGCCTGGGCACGTTCTCGGCGAAGACCTCGAGCACTTCGGCGTGGGTCACGCCCGCGCCCTCGACCGCCCCCGCGTCGGTGTCGGTGACCAGCGCCAGCGAGGTGTAGCACAGAGCGAGCTCACGGGCCAGCGCCGCCTCGGGCAGGGCGGTCATGCCGACCAGCGTCCAGCCCTGCGCCGCGTACCACTGGGACTCCGCGCGGGTGGAGAAGCGCGGGCCGCCGATGACGACCAGCGTGCCGGAGGCGGCGGGCACCCAGCCGGCCGCGCGGGCTGTGGCGGTGGCGCGGGCCCGGCCCACCGGGCAATACGGGTCGGCGAACGGCACGTGCACCGCGCCGCCGGTGTCGTAGTACGTCTGGTCCCGGCCGGTGGTGCGGTCCACGAGCTGGTCGGGGATGACCAGCGTGCCCGGGCCGTAGGACACGGTCAGCGAGCCGACCGCGCTCGGCGCGAGCACCTGCCGGACGCCGAGCGAGCGTAGCGCCCACAGGTTCGCCCGGTACGGGATGCGATGCGGCGGGAACCTGTGATCGCGGCCGTGTCTGGGCAGGAACGCCACCCGGCGCCCCGCGACCTCGCCCACCATGATTGGGTCACTGGGCTCGCCGTACGGCGTCTGGACGGTGACCTCGTCGGCTGAGGTGAAGAATTCGTAGAACCCGGATCCCCCGATGACCCCGATCGTGCCGCCCGTGCGGTCAGACGAAGCTGTGTTGTCAGATGAAACTGTGCGGTCAGACGGAGCCGTGCTGTCAGTCATGGGTGATCAGGGTAGTGGATGGCGCAGTCCCTCTTAGGGAGCTTAGGAGCTCGATCCGGCGCTAGCAGTCTTGGCCGGCTTCTTGTCGGCGGACTTGGAGCTGTCCGAGGACGACGAACCGGAGTCGGACGAGCTCTTCCCGGAGGACGAACCGTCACCGGAGCCGTTGACTTTGCTGGCGACCTTGTCCTTGTCCCCGGACTTGTCGCCGCTGTTCTTGTCGCCGCTGTTCTTGTCGCCGGTGGGGATCGTGCTCTTACGGCTGTCCGTGCGGTAGAAGCCGGAGCCCTTGAAGACGATGCCGACCGGCGAAAAGACCTTGCGCAGCGCGCCTTCGCAGGCCGGGCACACGGTCAGCGGGTCGTCGCTGAACCGCTGCATGGCCTCGAGCTGCTCACCGCACGAGGTGCAGGCGTACTGGTAGGTCGGCACGGGCCCTCCTCCGGGCTTTAGCACTCCCTGCGGCAGACTGCTAAATCATAGCTTACGAGTGTCACTGCTTACGGTCGTGACTGCTTACGGGCGTCACTCCCGCGGTCGGCTGCGCGGCCATCCGCACCGGGTGGTCGAGCGGCCCGGCGGGCACCTCGTCGAGCAGTTCGCCGTCGTAGAGCAAGGCGATCGTGGGGATCAGCGGGCCCACTCGCGCGAGTGCTCGATCATAGAAACCGCGGCCACGGCCGAGCCTATTCCCGCGGCGGTCGGCGGCCAGGGCCGGGACGATGATCAGATCGGCGCTGGTGATGAGGCGCCCGCCCGCGGCGGTGGGTTCCAGCAGGCCGTGGCTCGCCTCGGCCAGCGAGTCGGGGCCCTCGTAGGACGCCCAGTCGAGCGTTCCGTCGGGCCGGACCTGCGGCAGCACCACGTACGTGCCGCGCTTCCACAGCGCATAGACCAGGCTGTGCGTCGGTGGCTCGGTGCCCACCGAATAGTAGGCCGCCACCGTGCCCGCCATCTGGCACTGCGGCAGTTCCAACACCGCGTCGCGTAGCCGCTGGCCGGCGGCGCTGCGGTGGCCACCGTTCAGTAGAGCCCTGGACGCCAGGATGCGACGGCGCAGTGTTAGCTTGGCGCTTGCCAGCGCGTGGGCCTGATTTGCCTCGTTCAGATCGGCCATCATGACCTCCCGGCCCAGCAGCCTAACCCGGTGCCCGGGGCGGCTAGGGTTGCCTTCATGGCCGAATACGCTGCCGTGACCAAGGCGGTTGTCCCCGCTGCGGGACTTGGTACCCGTTTCCTCCCCGCGACCAAGGCGACGCCCAAGGAAATGCTGCCTGTCGTGGACAAACCCGCCATCCAGTATGTGGTCGAGGAGGCGGTGAGCGCCGGCCTGGACGACGTGCTGCTCATCACCGGCCGCAGCAAGCGCTCGATCGAGGACCACTTCGATCGCGCCTACGAACTGGAGGAGGCGCTCGCCGCCAAGGACGACAAGGACCGGCTGGCCCTGGTCCGCGAGTCCAGCGACCTGGCCAACGTGTGCTATGTGCGGCAGGGCGACCCGCGCGGGCTCGGCCACGCCGTGCTGTGCGCGGCCAGGCACGTGGGCTCGCAGCCGTTCGCGGTGCTGCTCGGCGACGACCTCATCGACGTGCGGGACCGGCTGCTCACCCGGATGATCGAGGTCAGGCAGCGGTACGGCGGCAGCGTGGTCGCGCTCATGGAGGTCGACCCCGAGCAGGTCTCGCAGTACGGCTGTGCGGCGATAGAGCCGACCGGGGAAGACGACGTGGTCCGGGTCACCGACCTGATCGAGAAGCCGGTGCCCGGCGAGGCGCCGAGCCGGTGGATCATCATCGGGCGCTACGTCTGCGACTCGGCGGTGTTCGACGTGCTGCGGGACACCCCGCCGGGGCGCGGCGGCGAGATCCAGCTCACCGACGCGCTCAAGGTGCTCGGCAGCGATGAGTACCACGGCCCGGGCGGCGGCGTGCACGGCGTGCTGTTCCGCGGCCGCCGCTACGACACCGGCAACAAGCTCGACTACCTGCGCACCATGGTCCAGTTCGCCTGCGAGCGGCCGGACCTGGCCGAGGAGTTCGTGCCCTGGCTGCGAAAGTACCTCGGTGACCTGTAGATGACGGTTCAGGGGGAACCGCCAGCGGCGGACCACGGGCACGCGGGGGCCCATGACGGCGCGGACATGGTGCCGGTGGACACGCACGTGGCCGATGTGGCCGCGCTGATTCGCCCGCTCGAGCCGACCGAGCTGCCGCTGGCCGAGGCGGAGGGCTGTGTGCTCGCCGCCGACCTGGAGGCGCAGTACCCGCTGCCCTCGTTCGACAACTCCGCCATGGACGGGTACGCGGTCCGCGCCGCCGACGTCGCTGCGGCGTCGGACCGCGCGCCGGTCACGCTCCCGGTCACCGGCGAGGTCGCGGCGGGCGACACCGGCCCGTACGCGGTGGTGACCGGTCAGTGCGTGCGGATCATGACCGGGGCCAAGATGCCCGCGGGCGCCGACGCGGTGGTGCCGGTGGAGCGGACGGACGGCGGGAGCACCAAGGTCGCCATCCGGCAGGCGGCCGAGGCCGGGAACGCGGTGCGCCGGGCCGGTGGCGACGCACGAGCCGGGGACGTGCTGCTGACCGCCGGGACGGTGCTCGGCCCGCCGCAGATCGGCCTGGTGGCCGCGGCCGGCCACGGGACCGCGCTGGTCCGCCCCCGGCCGCGGGTGGTGGTCATCTCGACCGGCAACGAGCTCGCCGAGCCGGGCGCGCCGGTCACGCCGGGGAGGATCTGGGAGTCCAACAGCTACATGCTGGCCGCGGCGGCGCGGCAGGCCGGCTGCCTGGCCTACCGGGCGGCGATCGTGCCCGACGACCCGCACGCGGTGATGGAGGCGATCGAAGACCAGTTGCTGCGCGCCGACGTGCTGATCACCAGCGGCGGGGTGAGCATGGGCGGCGAGAATGACGTGGTCAAGGACGTGCTGCGCCGCCTCGGCACGGTGACGTTCCGCAAGGTGGCCATGCAGCCTGGCATGCCGCAGGGGTTCGGCGTGATCGGGCCGGACGAGACGCCCATCTTCAACCTGCCCGGCAACCCGGTCAGCGCGTACGTGTCGTTCCAGGTCTTTGTCAGGGCCGCGCTCGACGCACTGCTGCGCACCCGTGAGCTGGCCCTGCCCACCATGCGGGCAGAGCTGGCCGGGCCGCTGAAGGCGCCGCCCGGGCGGCGGGCGTTCCTGCGCGGGGTGCTCAACCGGTCCGAGGGCACGGTGGCGCCGCTGTCCGGGCAGGGCTCGCACCAGCTCGCCACGCTGGGCCGGGCGAACGCGCTGATCGTGGTGCCCGAGTGGGTGGTGGCGATGAACGAGGGCGACCAGGCCGAAGTGATGATTCTGCCATGAGCGAGCGGGCGCGAGCGAATCAGCCAGCACCGAGCGAGCTGACTCATCTGGACGCGTCTGGGCAGGCGCGGATGGTGGACGTCACCGATAAGCCGGTGAACGCGCGGATGGCGCGGGCCTCCGGCCGGGTGCTGCTGTCGGCGGCCGCGGTGGCGGCGCTGCGGGCCGGCGAGGTGCCCAAGGGTGACGCGCTCGCGGTGGCCAGGATCGCCGGGATCCAGGGGGCGAAGCGCACCCCGGATCTCATCCCGCTGTGTCACCCGATCGGGCTGCACGCGGTGACGGTCGAGCTGACCGTGACCGACGACGGGGTGCGCATCGAGGCCACCGCGCGGACCGCGGACCGGACCGGCGTGGAGATGGAGGCGCTCACCGCGGTGAGCGTGGCCGCGCTGGCCCTGATCGACATGGTCAAGGCCGTGGACAAGACCGCGGTGATCAGCGACGTGCGGCTGGAAGAGAAATCTGGCGGCAAGTCCGGGGTGTGGCGGAGGGAGCCGTGAAGGCTCTGGCGGTCACCGCGTCCAACCGTGCGGCCGCTGGGGTGTACGAGGATCGGTCTGGCCGGCTGCTGGTCGAGTTGCTCCATACATTGCCCATTTTTGTCGACGTCGACGGACCCGTCGTGGTGGCAGACGGCGAGCCCGTCGAAACGGCACTGCGAGAAGCCGTGGCCGCCGGTTACGACCTGGTCGTGACCACGGGCGGGACAGGCCTCACCCCGGCGGACCTCACGCCGGAGATGACGCGGCGGGTGATCAGCCGGGAGGTGCCGGGGATCGCGGAGGCCATCAGGGCGGCGGGCGCGGCGGCCGGAGTGCCCGCGGCCGTGCTGTCACGCGGCGTCGCCGGGGTCGCGGGGGGAACGCTGATCGTCAACCTGCCGGGGTCATCAGGGGGGGTGCGGGACGGCATGGCGGTGCTGTCGCCGATCCTCGCCCACGCGATCGACCAGATGCACGGTGGAGATCACCCGCGGCCAAACGGCAGTTGAGGGTTTATCGCCACAAACCGGGGCAAACCGAACGCGATTTTGACCACAGCCGCTGAAAAATGGACGCCGGCGATCGCACCGGGGCAGGATCGGGAGCACAATCGGGGCGTAAGTCCGTGGCGTTTTGCCCTGCGCCGGGAGGAAGATTAGGACGTGGCACGCATGCGAGGGTGGCCAGCCACGCTGATCGAGCCCGGTCTGGTGGGGGCGCCGGTCGGCTTGCGGCCGGTCAGGGCCAGGGACGCCCGCGACTGGCGGGATCTGCGGGTGCGGAATGCCGCCTGGCTGCGGCCGTGGGAGCCCACCAATCCCGAAACGCCGCTCTACCGTTCCGGCCTGGGCCCGTACATCGCCATGGCCCGCGCCATGCGGCGCGAGGCGCGGCACGGGCAGGCGCTGCCCTGGGTGATCACGCACAACGACCAGTTCGCCGGGCAACTCACCGTCGGCAGCATCATTTGGGGATCGGCCAGGTCTGCCCAGGTGGGTTACTGGGTCGGCGAGGAGTTCGCCGGGCTCGGGGTAACCCCGACCGCCCTGGCCATGGCCATCGACCACTGTTTTTTCGCGGTCGGCCTGCACCGGGTGGAGGCGAGCATCCGGCCGGAGAACCACGCCAGCCGACGGGTGGTCGAGAAACTTGGTTTCCGCGAGGAGGGAGTCAGGCACCGGCACCTGCACATCGACGGCGCGTGGCGCGACCATATGTGTTACGCGCTATCGGTGGAGGACGTGCCCGGCGGGGTACTGCCACGCTGGCGCAGCGCGCTGGGGGCCGCCCGGTCGGGGACCGGCCTGTCTTAGCGGCTCTGTCCTAGCGGGTAGCCGCTCTTAGCGGTAGTCGCGGGGCTGGTGGCCCTCGTTGTGGCGGGCTACGGACGCGACGTTGTAGGCGACGTTGATGACCGCCAAGGCGACCCAGATCACCAGCAGGCCCCACAGGTGGGCCGGGCTGTAGGCGACTATCGCGGTCAGCGGGATGCCCAGAATGATCGACAGGACGCCGACCGCGGTGGTCGAACTGCGATCCTTCTTAGCCTTGGCCGCTGGCGCCTGCGCGGGCCCGGGGTAGCGGGTCAGCCTGGCGTCGACGCGGGCGTCGATTTCGCTTCCCACCTTCTCCAGGAAGGACTCGATGACCGCGGCTGAATAGTCTTTGCCCAGCTCGTTATGAGTCTCCGCTGCCGCGCGGACTTCGTCTGGGGTAAGCGAAGAACTACTCACACTCAAGATATATCCCATTTGGCGCCTTGAGCGGTAGCCAGGCACCGCACGCCGGGCGACCCAGAGGCGGGAGTGGCGGGCGGTTCGGAGGGGGCGTCGGCGGGTTCCCGTCCGCCTATCTCACGACACACCGGGCCGAATGCTCGTCAACGGCCATCAAGACCTTTACCGTGCGTGACGTGGGCTCTTCTGTCTTTGCCGCGCGCGCGGGATGGCAACTGAGCTCACGCGGAGGGCGCCGGGGGGCGCACAGGCGGCACGATGAAGGGGAGGACCGTTGAGCAGCGCGATCCTCTACCTGGCCATCGTGGCCATCTGGGCGGGTGTGCTCATCCCCCGGTGGCTGAAGAGGGATACGGTGCAGGCGCAAAAATCGTCCACCCAGCTCGTCGGTGGACCACCTGTCCGTGCCAACCATGATGTGACCGACGGGGCGGACGGGGACATGGCCGAGAGTGACGCCGACGCTGGGCTGGTCGGTGATACCACCGGGCGAGGCGAGGACACACGCGACTACGAGCCGTCGCCTGACCGCCCCACCGCGGAGATCATGGACGCGGACCCGGGCGAGAGCCGGGCCCGCATCCTGAGCGCGCGCCGCCGGATGCTGATGATCCTCTGCACGCTCACCGTGGCCGCGCTCGGGATCGCGATGATTGGCTTGGCCGCGTGGTGGGTGACGATACCGCCGATCCTTATGCTGGGCGGCTACCTGATGCTGCTGCGTGAGGCCAGCCGCGCTGATGCCGAGCACGTCCTGCTGCAGGCGGCGGTCTACCAGGATGAGCAGGAAGAGCGCCGACAGGCCGTCTACGAGGCTCGTGAAGCCGAGGCCGAGGCGAGGCGGGTTGAGGAGCAGAAGGAGGAGGAGCGGCGGGTGGCGGCCGAGGCCGAGGCTGCGGCTTTGGAGGCGGAGAACGCTCGCATCATCGACATCTCGGGGCGCGTGCGGGATGAGCTTTACGATCAGTACGCCGACACCGAACGGCGGGCCGTCGGAGATTAGGGGCGGGTCACGGGGCGGCGCGGGCGCGAGAAGGGTCCGTCGTTTGCTAGTCTGACTGGCGTTCGTTGGGGCTGTAGCGCAGTCCGGTAGCGCACCTCGTTCGCATCGAGGGGGTCAGGGGTTCGATTCCCCTCAGCTCCACCATGAGGTCTTCACGTTTTAGTGGGGGCCTTGTTCACGTTTGGGCCGTGGGCTGAGTTTCGCGTCAGGGTCTGGCATTCTTGCGGCTGGGTGGGGCCGTCTTAGTTGACGATTTGTGTTTGCTGTGTCGCTTTCTGT
>DATAWQ010000145.1:0-2928 GCA_036267135.1 Streptosporangiaceae bacterium
GCACTCCAGGAGACCCTCGTGTCCGCCTGGCGTAACCTCGGCGAGTTCGGCCAGCGGTCCTCGCTCCGGACCTGGCTGTATCAGATCGCGACCAACCGGTGCCTGAGCATGCTGCGCGCCGACAGCCGGCGTCCCCGCATCGCTCCCCCGCTGCCCGAGGCCACCCTGCCCGAACCCGCCGGCGCCGGCGACGCCCCGCCCTGGCTGGAACCGTACCCCGACGTCCTGCTCGACCACCTCGCCGACCAGCGCCCCGGACCGGAGGCCCGCTACGAGACCACCGAGGCCATCTCCCTGGCCTTCATCACCGCCCTGCAACTGCTGCCCCCGCGCCAGCGCGCCGCGCTCGCCCTCCGCGACGTCCTGGGCTACCGCGCCGCCGAGGTCGCCCAGATGCTCGACACCACCCAGGAAGCCGTAAACAGCGCCCTCAAACGCGCCCGCGCCACCGTCGACAACCACCTCGCCGCCTCCAGCAGCACCGGCAGCCGCAGGCCTGCACGCCGGCCCGACACCGCCGCCGAACACCGGCTCGTCGCCCGATTCACCGACGCCCTGGAACGCGCCGACCTGGACACCCTGATCGAACTGCTCGTCACCGACGTGAGACTCTCCATGCCCCCGGCCATGCTGGAATACCGCGGCATCGAATCGGCCCAGCGCGTCCTGGCCGCCGTTTCCTTCCGCCCCGGCCGCACCTACCGCGTGGTACCCACCCGCGCCAACGGCCAGCCCGCCTTCGGCTTGTACCTGGCCGATCCCCACGCCAGTGTCTGCCGTGCCTACTGCCTCCTGGTCATCACCACCGCCGGCGACCACATCACCGCCATCACCAGCTTCAGCACCAGCGTCATGTCGCGCTTCGGACTACCCCGGACCCTCCCCGCAACATAGCGGGCCCGCCGAGTCCGGCCTCGTCGCCGGCGACCCGGCAGCCCTATCGACACAGGTACGGCGAGGGCGTAGCTTCTGAATAGCTCCGGACCTCGGCTGCTACACCCGTGGATAAGGCGGGAGTAGCGCAGGACGGAGTTTTTTGCGACCGGGCCCGGCAATGATTTCTCCCACCGCGACCCGTCGCGCAGGACCGGCTACCCGCACGTCACTTAATTTCTGATTCCGGAGTCGGTTAGGGCATCGTTGCGTGGATCGTTCCCGGCCTGGTCGCAGGCCTGCTCCCCCAACGGTGCCCGCCACCGTGCCGGACGCTGAGCCAGAACCCGTGGGGGCCCGGCCGGCAGGCCAGGCCACCCGGCCCCGGGCCGTCCGCAAGGTCCTGCGCACCGCGGTGTCGATCATCCTCATCGGCGCCGCGTTCGGGTTCGTCCTGCCCCATGTTGCCTCCTACCGCAGCGTGTGGGCCAGCGTGCAGCTGATGACCTGGCCGTACGCCCTGCTCGTCGCTACGGCCGCCGTGGCCAGCATGTCCGCTTACTGGATCACGATCCGCGCGGTGCTCCCCTGGATCGGAATACGCCAAGCGGCGGCGGTCAGTCTCGGCTCCAACGCGGTCGCGAATTCCCTGCCGGCCGGCGGCGCCCTCGCCATGGGCATCAGCTGGGCCATGCTCTCCAGCTGGGGCCTCAGTACCGCCGATTACGTCCTCTACACCCTGGTGACGGGGATCTGGAACGTCTTCACCCTGCTGGGCCTGCCGATCATCGCCCTCCTGGTGATGGCGACGGCCACCCGGCCCGATGCCATACTGATCACCGCCGCGGCCGTGGGGGTGGCCTTGCTGGCCGGCCTGGTCGCCGGGCTCGGTCTCCTGCTGCACAGCGACGGGTTCGCGCTCCGGGCGGGCCGCGCGCTGCAGCGTCCCGTGGCGGTGGCGGCCCGGCTGGCCCGGCGGCCGCCACCGGCCGACGTCGCCGCGGCGCTCCTGGGTTTCCGTGACCGGGCCGGGGCTTTGCTCAGGGCGCGCGCCTGGCGGATCACGGCCGCCACCGTGGCCAGCTACCTCATCTTGTGGCTGGTCCTGCTCGCGTGCCTGCGCGCCACCGGTGTGTCCCAGGCCGAGGTGCCCTGGCAGACCTCGCTGGCCGCGTTTGCGTTCATCCGCCTGCTCACCGCGCTGCCCATTACCCCCGGCGGGGTCGGGATCACCGAACTGGGCCTGGTCGGCATCCTGACCGTGGGCGCCGGCCACACGGTCAGCGTCCAGGTGACGGCGGCCGTGCTGTTGTACCGGGCCGTCACTTACCTGCCGCCTATCCCCCTGGGCGCGCTGGCCTGTCTCATCTGGCGGCACGCACCCGCGCTCCTTGGCACCAGCCCGCACCAGCCTGTTCCGCCAGCCCACGGCGATCGTGCCGGTCACGCTGGTCGCGCTGCTCGCCGGTGACCCTTTCGGCTATGGTGTCCGGATCGTCCTGACGATCCTGCTCGCGGCCTCGAATGGCGTGGGCCTGGCCGCCCATCCAGGTCGCCGACCGGGATCCGGGCGCCCCGGCCGGCGGCCCGGCCGGCGGCCCGGCCGACACGGTCCGCACCCAGGAGCTGTTCCGCGAGCTGGGCCTGGCCGACACGGTCCGACCGCCGGCTCGCCGGGGACGTGGAACCTGCAGGTGGTCGACTCGCTGCAGGAGGTGTCGGCGGAGGAGACCGTCGTCGACCAGACCGCCGGGGTGAGCCCGACCGGCGCCGCTATGTGCGACCAGGAAGTGATCGAGGACATCCTGCGCGAATACGCCACCCAGTTCGGCGCCCAGATCCGCTGGGGGGAGGCCTCGACCACGGCCGCTGGCGGCCCACCGCCCAGCTCGCGGGCACGTTCCGCTCGGGCCGCATGAGCCACCACATATAAACAAGAAAATGTTCAGACCTGCTCGTGTCAGCTGGATCGCGACCGGAGCCGTCGCGCTCGGGGTCTAAGGTTTCCCGCGTGGGGATGGCACCGCATATCGCCCGGCTGCGGGCCGCGGTCGG
>DATAWQ010000146.1:0-14793 GCA_036267135.1 Streptosporangiaceae bacterium
CCGGCGCGCCGGTGTGCGCGTGACTGAGGGTGGCGGCCCAGTTCACCTGGCCTGGCGGCACCCACGGATTCGGCCGGGACCGGTCGATCAGGTGCGGCGACACCGTGCCCACCGGGTAGCGGCCGGCCGGCGTGGGCAGCCGCAGCCGGGCCAGTTGGGTCGGGGCTTGCGCCGGGCGGACGATCTGGGCCATTGACGGCTCCGCACCGGAAGCCATCATGATCACCGAGACCACCAGCAACGCCAGCCCGCTGATCCCGAGCAGCCAGCGTGACCGGCGCCCGCCGCCCCGGCTGACGCGCCCGGTGTGCTCGGGGCGGGCGGTGTGGTCAGGGGCCTGGCCGGGCCGAGCGGAATGCATGACAACTCCTGTCGTGGAGGCGTTTTCCCGATGTCTCAACGCTCCCGTTTCACGCCCTGCGGCCCAATAGCGCTACCACCCGCAATCTCCTTCGGGTTACCCCCGCGCCCGCGTCCGCCGTCGAGGCCGGTCCTGGCTGGTCAGGGGGGCGTCACCGGTTCGTCGCACCATGTTTATCAGTGAATACATTCGGTATCACGGGTTGATTAATATCATGATCGAATCTATATTCGATCAGGCAATCGGGGGACTGCCTGCCTTCCTCCTGGCGGTCGAGACGAAGCGAGGCGGGGAGAGCGGGCGGGCAGCGTGAGCAGGATGTACGGCGAGCCGATCAAGGTCACGGTGCAGGACGGCAAACCGGTCAGGTTCTTCTGGCGGGGGCGGCTCCACAGCGTGCTCGCGGTGCTCGAGCACTGGGTGGTCAGCCGGGAGTGGTGGCAGCGCAACAGCCCCGACACTGACACGCCGCCCGAACGGGAGTTCTGGCGGGTCGAGGCCAGGCCCGGCGAGGAGGTCCCGCCGGCGGTGTACGAACTGCGCCGCGACGTGGGCACCGGCGACTGGCTGCTCGTCCGGGTCTGGGACTGAGACCAGGGGGCCGGGGGACCGGCCGGGGAGGGGAGTCATGGCGAGCTGGCCGGGGGATTTCACCCACCTGCACGTCGCGTCGTCGTATTCGATGCGGTACGGCACGGCCAGCCCGGCCGCCCTGGCCGAGCGCGCCGGGCAGGCGGGCATGCCCGCGCTCGCGGTCACCGACCGGGACGGGCTGTACGGGGCGGTCAAGCACGCCCAGGCCTGCGTCGACGCGGGAATCAGGCCGGTCATCGGCGTCGACCTGGCCTTGCGGGATTCGGCCGGCACCGGCCCCGGTGTCGGCCCTAGCGCCGGCCCGGCGCGGCTGGCGAACGAGACCGCGGGCCGGGTGACGCTGCTGGCCACCAGCGGGCGCGGCGGCTGGGGATCGCTGTGCCATCTGGTCAGCGCGGCCCACCGGTCGGGCCCCCGCGGCGTCCCCGGGGTGACACCCGGCCTGGTGGCCGGGCACTCCGGCGGCCTGATCGTGCTGCTGGGCCCGGCCAGTGACGTCGGCCGGGCGGTCGCCGCCCGCCGGGCCGGCCTGGCCGCGGCCGCCCTGGCCCGCTGGCGGGAACGGGCCGAGGTGGTGGTCGAGGTCGTGGACCAGCACGGTCCTGGCGGCACCGCCGCGGCCGCCCGCCTGCTCCGGTTCGCCCGCGAGAGCGGCGTGCCCGCCGTGCTGACCAACGCGGTCCGCTACCTCGCCGCCGCCGACCAGCCGGTGGCGCAGGTGCTCGACGCGGCGCGCCAGCTCACCCCGCTCGGCCAGCGCCACCTGACCGGGCACAACGCGCAGGCCTACCTGAAGAGCGCCGGGCAGATGGCCCGCGTCGCGGCCCGGATCTGCGGGCCGGGCCCGGGCGCCGCCCGCTGCGGCCCGGGCGGATGCGACGATCCGGCGCACGAGTTGCTGGCCGCCACCGCCGCGCTGGCCGAGCGGTGCTCGCTCGACCCGGCCGCCGACCTGGGCCTCGGCCGCCTGCATCTGCCCGAGGTGCCCGGCGGGGACGAGTTCGCCCAGCTCCGGCGCAGGTGCCAGGAGGGGATGCACCGCCGCGGCCTGTCCGGACCTGGCGCCCAGCCGTGGCGCCACCGCGAGGCGGCCAGACGGCTCGCCCGCGAACTCGGCGTCATCGCCACCAAGGGGCTCGCCTCGTACTTTCTCACCGTGGCCGACGTGGCCGCCCTGATCAGGGACCGCGGCATCCGCTGCGCGATCCGCGGCTCCGGCGCGGGCTGCCTGGTCAACTACCTGATCGGCATCTCCGACATTGACCCGATCGACCACGACCTGATCATGGAGCGGTTCCTGGCGGAGAGCCGCACGACCATGCCGGACATCGACCTGGACGTCGAGTCCGCGCGGCGGATCGAGGCCTACCGCGCGATCATCGAGCGCTACGGCGAGGAACGCTGCGGCTGTGTCTCGATGATGGAGACCTACCGGGCGCGCAGCGCGATCAGGGACACCGCCGCCGCGTTCGGCCTGCCGCCGCACGAGATCGACGCGATCGCCAAGGCGTTCGGCCACATCCGGGCCCGCGGCATCCGCGCCGCGCTCGCCGACCTGCCCGAGCTGCGCGCGAGCAACCTGGCGATGCCACAGCTCACCAGCCTGTTCCGGGTCGCCGAACGGCTCGACGGGCTGCCCAGGCACATCGCGATGCACCCGTGCGGCGTGGTGCTGTCCGGCGGCACCCTGCTGGACCGCGTGCCGGTGGAGCGCAGCGCGGAAGGCCTGCCGCTGTGCCAGTACGACATGGACGACGTGGAAGCCGCCGGGATGATCAAGCTGGACGTGCTCGGCGTGCGCATGCAGTCGGCGATGACCTACGCGCTCACCGAGATCGAGCGGACCCGCGGCGAGCAGGTGGACATCGACGCGATCAAACGCGACGACAAGCCGACCTTCGAGATGATCCGCTCCGGGCACACGCTCGGCTGCTTCCAGATCGAATCGCCCGGGCAGCGCGAGCTGGTGGTCAGGCTGGAGCCGCGCGGCCTCGGCGACCTGATCGTGGACATATCGCTGTTCCGCCCGGGACCGGTCAACTCCGACATGATCACCCCCTACCTGGATATCAAGCACCGTCGGCGCCCAGCCTGCTACCCGCACGAGGATCTGGCGGACGCGCTCCGCGAGACCGGGGGAGTGGTCATCTTCCACGAGCAGGTGCTGCGCATCATCCATGTGATGACCGATTGTGGCCTTTCCGAGGCTGAACGGCTCCGCAGGAAACTCTCGGACGCCTCGGCCAGGCCGGCGATCAAAGAGCGGTTCGGTGCGGCGGCCAGGCGGCGCGGATACGACGGCACGACCGTGCAGCGGGTGTGGGAGGTGCTGGAGGCGTTCGGCGGGTTCGGCTTCTGCAAGGCGCACGCGGCGGCGTTCGCCATCCCGACCTACCAGTCCGCCTGGCTAAAACGGCACTACCCGGCCGCGTTCTACGCGGGGGTGCTGGTCCACGACCCCGGCATGTACCCCAAGCGGGTGATCACCGGTGACGCCCGGCTGTCCGGGGTCCCGGTGCTGCCCGTCGACGTGAACGCCTCGGCCGCCGACTGGCGGGTCGAGCCGGTCGCCCGGCGGTTGGATGACGGGGCCGACCGCCCGGCCGCTTCCTCTTTTCCCCTCTCCCCGGCCAGGGCACGAAGGGGAGGCGGGCGGGGGGCTGAGCGGCGCAGGGTCCACCGGATCGGGCCGGTCGAGGGGCTGCGGACCGGGTTGCGCGAGGTCAGGGGGATCAGCGACGCCGAGGCCGAGCGGATCGTGACCAGGCGGCCGTATGAGTCGCTGCGGGACTTCTGGGAGCGGGCCCGGATATCGCGACCGGTTACCGAGCGCCTGGTGCTGGTGGGCGCCTTCGACTCGGTGTACGCGCGGTCACCGGCGAGGTCGGCGGGGCCGGCCAGGTCGCCGTCGCCGACCCGGCGTGACCTGCTGGCCAGGGTGGGGGTGCTGGCCGGGCCCGCGGCTCGCGCCGGGGCTGGGGGGCGCGCCGGGGCTTCACGCCGGGCCGGGCGAGAGCGGGGGACCACCCAGCACGTTCACTCGATGCTTCCGTTCGGGGATGTGGGGGGCGACGGTGACGGCCTGGCCGGGCTGGTCCCGGCCGGTGAGCTGCCCGAGCTCACCGCTGCCGAGCGGGTCGAGGCCGAACTGGAGATCCTCGGCATCGACATCAGCCAGCACGTGATCGGCTTCTACGGCGAGATACTCCACGCGCTCGGCGTGGTGCGGGCCGGCGACCTGCACCGTTGCAGGTCCGGCGCGTCCGTGCTGGTGGCGGGGGTAAAGACCTCGACGCAGACGCCCGCGGTCAGGTCCGGGCAGCGGATCATCTTCGCCACCCTCGACGACACCACCGGCCAGATGAACCTGGCGTTCTTCGAGTCGGTGCAGCCGCGCTGCGCGGCGCGGGTGTTCGGCTCGTGGCTGCTCCTGGTCCGTGGCCGGGTGCGCAGGCCGGGCCGTTTCCGGCCGCGGCCGGGCCAGCCTGGGCGGCCGGGCCAGCCGGGGCAGCAGGATCGCGCGGTTTCGGTCAACGCGAGCGAGTGCTGGGATCTGGCCGTCCTGGAAGAAATCCGCCTGGCCCGGGGAATGGGCGCGGTACGCGCGGCGATGGCCGCCGGAGACGTGCCCGGGCCCGGCCTGACCGCGGCCGAACCCGGCGGGAAAGCCCAGCCCGCCAAGCAGGCCCAGCCCGGTGGGGACAGCGCGGGCAAGGTTGTCTATCCGACGGGGTTCACGCTGTCTCCGTACGCGGAGACGGGGTCGGCCGGCGGCTCGATGAAGGATCCTCCGCGCAAGCTCTGGCACGCCAGCCCGGGCAGTTCGGGCGGCTGGGCAGCCCCGGCACGCCGTCCCGGCGCCTGACGGCGCGCCGACCCGGTGCCTGACGTCAGTCGCCGGCGTTGCTGGCCGCCGCGCCGTTGGGGTGCTGGCTGGCGATGAGCTTCTCCAGGCGGCCAAGACGGTCGTCGAAGTCCTCGTTGGTGATCACGTTGGCGAGCGCCAGCCGCACCGCGGCGAGCTCCCTGGCCAGGAATTCGGCGTCGGCCTGGGTCCTGGCCGCCACCTCACGGTCGCGCTCGATGTTGGCCCGGTCCCTGTCGTCCTGCCGGTTCTGGGCCAGCAGGATCAGTGGCGCCGCGTAGGCGGCCTGGGTGGAGAAGGCCAGGTTGAGCAGGATGTACGGGTAGGGGTCCCAATGGTGGATGAACGCCAGGGTGTTGAAGACGATCCAGCAGGCCACGATCGCGCTCTGGGTGACCAGGAAGCGGCCGGTGCCGAGGAAACGGGCGGTGCTTTCGGAGATCCGGCCGAAGGTGTCCGGGTCGTACCGGGTGCCCACCCGGGGCATGGATCCGCGCGGGACGGACAGATCCCCCCGGTCACCGAGACCGCGCAGGGTGAACCGTGTCATACCGGATGCACCTCTCCTCGCCAGCCCACAGGCAGTATCCGGTCTAGTACGTCGTCGACGGTGACGGCGCCGACCAGCCGCCCCTCCTCGTCGCACACCGGCACGCCGATGAGGTTGTAGGCGGCGATGCGGACCGCGAGCTCCCGTTCGGGAAGATCGGGCCGGACGAATCCGCCCGCCGTGATGCAATCACCGATTTTAGCGGCGGGGGGCTGACGCAGCAGGAGCTGGAACCCGATGCTGCCGAGGTAACGGCCGGTCGGCGTCCCCGTGGGCGGCTCGCAGACGTAGACCTGGGCGGCCGCGGTCACCCGTATCTCCGCCTGCCGGATATAGGCCAGCACCTCGGCGACCGGCGAGTTCGGCAGAAACACCAGCGGATGGGAGGTCATCAGCCCGCCCGCCGTCGTCGCGTCGTAGCTCAGCAGCCGCCGCAGGTCCTCGGCCTGCCCCTCGTCCAGCTGGGCCAGGACCTGTTCCCGCTGATCGTCACCCATCTCGGCGAGCAGGTCCACGGCGTCGTCCGGTTCCATCTCCGACACGATGCCGATGGTGCGGTCCAGGCTGAGCCCGGCCAGGAACTTGATCTGATCCTGCTCGGGCATCTCTTCGAGCACGTCGGCCAGTTCCTCGTCCTGGAGCGCTTCGGCGAGCTGGCGGCGCCGGGTGGGGGACATTTCCTCGACCTCGCTGGCCAGGTCGGTCGGGTGCATGTCCCGCAGTTCGATGATCTGCTCGGCGAGTGGGCCGGCCTTGAACAGCTCCGGATGCTGGTCCCACGGCACGACCGACGTGCTGTGCCGCAGGCGGCCCTGGCTGACGGCCAGCGAGGCGACCTCCCAGTCGGTGCCCCGGCGCCTGGACTTGGCGATGGCCACGTCCTGCACGATCCCGGTCCCCGCGGGCTGACCGCGCAGTTCCGACGTGAGGATCTCCCCGGTCCGCCGGGTGAACCGCCGCAGGTCGACCGTGCCGCCGTGCAGGTGCGCGCCGTCGAGCGAGATCTCCGCGACGGCGCTCAGGTTGACGAAGATGCGGCGCCGCGGCAGCGCCACGACCAGCCCAAGGGCCCGCGGCGGCTCCCCGCCGGCGGACGGCAGGATCACCACGTCGCGAACCCGGCCAATCGACAAGTCCTCGCTGTCCAGCAGCGGACGGCCGGTCAGCCTGGAGATGAACACCTCCCCGTCGGCCATGATGCCTCCTCGCCTGTTACCGTCGCCGCTCCGGCTACCCGCTCGGTCACTATTCAGGTGACGTTGAGACAGCTAACCATGCCGGGTTGATGCTAACCATGAGGCACCCGCGTCGGCGCGCGCGCCGCTTGTCCATATAACCGGCAAATCGGTACTATCCCCCACAAGTGGGTCTTGGGCCCTGAGGGGCAGACAGGGGGAGAGGGACATGGCTGCAGGACGGGTGGGCCGACGCCTGACGTCGGTGGCGGGGGCCGCATTACTGCTGCTCGCCGGGTGGATGGGGCCAGCCAGCGCGACGGTTGCCCTGGCGAAAACCGCGGCAGGCCCGCGCGGGGCGGCCGGCCCGCGGACCGCGGCCGAACTGGCCGGATACGGGACCCGGCCCGCCGGATGCGCCGCCCGCACCGGGCCGCGCGTCGCGCACTGCTACCTGTCCGCGGCACCCGCGCCCGCGCGGGCGGCGGCCGTGCTGCACGTGGCGACAGCGGCGGTGGGTGCGACCTGCGCCGTGGACGAGCAGGACGGCTACTCGCCGTGCAACCTGCGCGGCGCCTACCTGCTCACCTCCCTGGTGTCCAGCCACGGCAAGGGCCAGACGGTGGCGGTGGTGGACGCCTACGACGATCCCGACGCCGCGTCCGACCTGGCCACCTACCGGTCCAACTTCGGGCTGCCGCCCTGCACCACCGCCAGTCACTGCTTCAAGAAGGTCAACCAGGACGGCGTCCAGGGCGACTATCCCACCGGCGACATGGGATGGGGCCAGGAGATCTCCCTGGACCTCGACATGGTGTCGGCCATCTGCCCCAAGTGCCACATCCTGCTGGTGGAGGCCAACAGCAACGGCTTCGGCGACCTGTTCGCCGCCGAGCAGGAAGCGATAACGCTCGGCGCCCACGTGGTGAGCAACAGCTGGGGCACGGGGGAGTTCTCCGGTGAGACCTCTTACGACAGCACGCTCGACACGCCAGGTGAGGCCATCACGTTCAGCTCGGGCGACGGTGCCTACCAGGCCGGCGTGCAGTACCCGTCCGCGTCGCCGTACGTGACCTCGGTGGGCGGGACCACGCTCACCCCGATCACCACCGGACGACACTGGAGCGAGAAGACCTGGGTGACCGCGGGCCAGCCGCCGACCCAGGGGACGGGCAGCGGCTGCTCGGCCTACGAGGCCAAGCCGGCCTGGCAGACCGACACCGGCTGCGGCGACCGGACCACCGCCGACGTGAGCGCGGTGGCCGCCAACGTGCTCGGCTACGACTCTTACGAGAGCGGGGGTGGCGGCTGGTACTTCTTCTTCGGCACCAGCGTCGCGTCGCCGATCACCGCCGGGGTGTACGCCCTGGCCGGCAACGCCTCGGCCCAGACCGTCGCCCCGGCGTCGCTGGCCTACGCCAGCACTACACACCTGCACGACATTACCAAGGGCCTGGCCACCGGGACCTGCGCGCCGACGACGTACCTGTGCAAGGCGGTCAAGGGTTACGACGGCCCCACCGGCCTGGGCACGCCCAAGGGCATCGGCGCCTACTGAACAGCGCCCTTAACAACATGGCCCTTAACAACATGAGAGAGCCCGGGCCAGCCGGCCCGGGCCCTCTGCATTAAACCCTCTTACTGGTGCGTGGCGTCGCTCTCGGTCCGGCGCCAGTTGACCGTCGGCCGCATGGCCTCCAGGCGCACCCGGTGCACGTACTGCTTGGTGATCCCGAACAGCGACTCGATCAGCGTGTCGGAGAGCAGGTGCGGCACCAGACCGAGCTCGGGGAGCCCGGTGTGGGTGACCTTGTAGTAGTGCTCCTCGAGCTCGACCCGGGGGTTCTCCAGGTGCTCGATCTTGACGTCGTCCGGGCTGGCCTTGGCGACGGTCTGAGCGATCTCCTCGACCGACATCCACTCGGTGATCTGGTTGAACACCCGGAACTCACCCGCCTCGGCCGGATTCTCACAGGCGAGCTGGATGCACCGGACGGTGTCCCTGATGTCGAGCATGCCGCGGGTCTGGCCACCCTTGCCGTACACGGTGAGTGGCAGGCCGAGCACGGCCTGGATGACGAACCGGTTCAGCACGGTGCCGAACACCGCGTCGTAGTCGAATCGGGTGGCCAGCCTGTCGTCCCTGGCGGTCTCCGGCGTCTGCTGGCCGTAGACGACACCCTGGTTCAGGTCGGTGGCGCGCAGGCCCCAGATCCGGCAGGCGAACTCGATGTTGTGGCTGTCGTGCACCTTCGACAGGTGGTAGAACGAGCCCGGCCGCTTCGGGAAGAGCACCCGGTCCCTGCGGCCCTTGTGCTCGAGTTCGAGCCAGCCTTCCTCGATGTCGATGTTCGGCGTGCCGTACTCGCCCATCGTGCCGAGCTTGACCAGGTGGATGTCCCGGTTGAGTTCGGCGATCGCGTACAGCACGTTGAGGTTGCCGACCACGTTGTTGGTCTGCGTGTAGACGGCGTGCTTGCGGTCGATCATCGAGTACGGCGCGGCGCGCTGCTCGCCGAAGTGCACGATGGCGTCCGGCGCGAACTCCTCGATCATCTTGTACGTGAACTCGGCGTCGCACAGGTCACCGATGTACAGGCCGATGCTCTTCCCGCTCACATCACGCCAGGCGGCGATGCGGGTCTGCAGAGGCTCGATCGGGACGAGGCTCTCGGCGCCGAGCTCGTAGTCGTACTGCCTGCGGGCGAAGTTGTCGTTCACCGCAACTTCGTGGCCGGTCTCGGACAGATGCAGCGCTGTGGGCCACCCGAGGTAACCGTCGCCACCGAGCACCAGGATCTTCATTCGTTCAGCTCCTACCTTGTACCTTGTCCGTCATCTCTGCGTTGCTCCATCGTGTGCATGCCGCACCAGCCGGAACCGGCGGACCGGCCCTCGGCGATGTCTCACCCGCCTCCTTCATCACGCCTTCCCGCGCTCCTTCACCGAGTCGGCGTGTGCAGTTCGCAACGGCTGCGAGCCTCCGCCTGGCAAGGTAGCCTGCTGAAGGCGCGACATAGCGGATGCTGCCGCATTCCAGCGTTTGGCGGTGCCCGTGCTGTATACCTGCCGCCTTGATATTTGTCACATTCCGCTGAGCTTCAAAACACCGACGAGGACACACATGGCATCGGCACCTCCTAGGCCCATGGCCGCCCTGCTCAGGCTGCTTCCCGGACCGATCCGCCGCAAGTTCGAAGGCGAGACCGGAAGGCGCTTTTCCCGGTTCGTACTCGTGGCGCTGGCCGCGGTCGTCTCCAGCCAGGTCGCTTTGGTGATCTTCCTGGACATGGCCCACATGACGGCGGGTGTGTCCGGGGCGCTGGCCGGCATCGTGGGCGCCCTGGTGAGCTACGTGCTGAGCCGCTGGGCCTGGGAGCGCAAGGGCCGCCCGCACGTGCTCAAGGAGACCCTGCCGTTCTGGATCGTCTCCGTGGCGGCCTGGGTCGTACTCGGCCTGGCCACGAAGCTCGGTGTGCACCTGGCGGGCACGGCCGCTCACCACGACGTCAAGTGGCACCTCGTGGTGAACGGCACCTACCTCGGCGCCAACGTGCTGACCTTCCTGGCCAGGTTTGTGATCTTCCATTACGTGCTCTTTGCCGACCGGGGCTCGTCCACCGGGGCGGACGGGGCGGGGATGCCCAGGCCGGCGTCCGTGCCCGAGGCACTAGCCGAGATGGAAGAAGAGCCCGCCGGCGACGCCGTCCCGCGCTCACCCGCCGGCTGACCCGGCTGGGCCGTGCTCCCGGCCCCCGTGGGGGCCGTGTTCCCGGGCTGGCCCGCAGCAGCGCGGCCGGCCCGGCGCGACATGCCGCCAAGGACCCGCTCACGCCACCAGGTACGCCCGATCACGCCGAGGAAGTGCAGGCCGTAGATCGCGTTGTGGCCCTTCTTGCTCTCCCCGACCTTGCGCTTGTGGATCGTGGCCGGCCGCTCCAGCACCCGGAAGCCGTGGCACATCACACCGATGAGCAGCTCGGCGGCCTGGTACTGCTGCTGATCCAGCCGGACCGCACCGGTCACTTCGGCCTTCATCGCCCGCAGGCCGAAGGTCGTGTCGCTGATCTTCTGCCCGGTGAGCGCGCTGATCATGACGGCGAAGACCCGCACCCCCAGACGGCGCACCGGGTCCTTGGTCTCCTCGCTGCCCAGCCTGCGTGACCCGGTGACGAAGTCGGCCTCGCCGTTCACGATCGGGGTGAGCAGGGTGTCGATCTCCGCGGGGTTGTACTGCCCGTCGGCGTCGGTGGTCACGATGTACTGCGCGCCACCCTCGCGGGCGATCCGGTAGCCGAGCCGCAGCGCCGCGCCCTGGCCCCGGTTGACCGGCACGTCGCAGACGATCGCGCCGTGGTCGCGGGCCTCCTGGGCGGTGCCGTCCTTGCAGCCGTCGGCGACCACGACCGTGCCAGTGGGCAGCCCGCAGATCGCGTTGGGCAGCGCGGAGATGACCGGCCCGATGCCGCCTTCTTCGTTGTAGGCGGCGATGACCAGGGCAACCGGCGGCAGCGAGCGAACCCGGTCGCCGTACTCCCCACGCATGGCTTCCAGGGCCGCGTTGTCGACCGCCTGGTTGTCGATGCCGAGGTTGTTCTTGCGGTTGCCGCTCACTGATCAGCCTCCTGTGGGCCCGCGAACTCGGGCCAGACGGTAGCCAGGCCGGCCTTCAGGTCGTAAGCCGGCTTGTAACCAAGTCCATGCGCCACCGAGGTGTCCACCCGGACCGCGGGCATCTCACCCGGCCCGACGGGCACGTGCTCGACGGGTATCGGAGCGCCGGTGACGCTCCTGGCCGCTTCCACCATGTCGTTGACCGAGACCGACTGGCCGGAGCCGAGGATGACCGGCCCGACGTGCCCGGCCTGCCAGGCGGCGGTGACACCGGCGACGATGTCGTCGACGTGTACAACGTCGCGCATCATCGTTCCGTCACCACGGACCTGCACGCCCTTGCCGTCCCGCGCGGCGCGCATCAGCCGCGGGATGAAGCTGTCCTTGGCCTCCATGCCGGGCCCGTAGACGTTGGTGAACCGCGTCGAGCAGGTGGCCATGCCGTAGCTGCCCGCGTAGCCGCTCAGCAGCATTTCCCCGGTCGCCTTGGTGGCGCCGTACGGGCTGAGCGGGCGCATCGGCGAACGCTCGGTGATAAGCCCATCGCCGCTCTCCCCTGCGACGGAGCCGGAGGAGGCGAGCAGGAACGACTTCACCCCGGCCGCCCGGGCGGCTTCGAGCAGGTTGAAGGTCCCCGTCACGTTGGTCGCGTAGGCGGCCACCGGGTCCTCGATCGAGCCCACCACGGACGTGAAGGCAGCCAGGTGGATGACCGCGTCGAGGCCAGGCTGGACGGCGCGGGCGACGTCCGAGGTGTCGCGGATGTCACCGATCATCGATGTGATCGTGTCGCCGGTAAAAGGCCGCAGGTCCAGTACTGAAACCTCGTGCCCTTCCCTGGCCAGGGACCGGGCGAGACGTCGCCCGATGAACCCAGCCCCCCCAGTTACCAGAACCCGCGAACGTGGTTCAGCCCGCATGCATACTCCAATCCACCTTGTGATCTGCCAACTGGGTTGGTTTGTCCTGTCCGGGCCGCCGGCTTCCTGCTGGCGGATTCACGGCCAGGCTCCACGTGAACAGGCCGACAGTGCCTAGCAGGATGGGGGCCGGGAGGCATGTGGCCCCACGGGGGCGGCCCTGATCGCGCCCGGTCAGTGTACCCGGCACCACCGAACCGGCGGGCCGGGGAATGACAACTTTGCCTGTTCCAGAAGATTACGTGCTGGCGTCGTGGGTACAGCGCAGGCGCGCCGAGCCTCTGAACGCGCTGGGAACTGGGACGATATGTCATGCTGGTAAACCGTGACCGGCTAGCCGGCGAGGCCAGAGGGGCGCATGTGGCAGCCGCTGACGTTGATCCCGTCGAGGCGGAGTCGTACCGAATCCTGCGTTCCCGCATCGATCTGAGCCATCTGCCGCGGCTGACCCGCGCGGTCACCGAGTGGGTGATCAACGCGACCGCCGACTTCGACTACGCCACCGACCTGGTCTGTGACGAGGCCACGCTGACCGCCGCCACCGCCGCGCTGGCGGCGGGCGCGCCGGTGGTGGCCGACAGCGCGATGGTGGCCACCGGGATCACCGAGTGCGAGCCCATCTGCAAGTTCGACGACTCGCTGACCGCGCGACTGGCCCGCGTCACCGGGATACCCAGGGAGGCCGCCGCCGTCCGCCTCGCGTTCAGCGAGCTGGGCCCGGGCGCGGTCTGGGTGGTCGGCTCCGCGCCCGCGGCCCTCGAGGAGATCATCGGGCGCGGCACGGTCCCCGCGCTCGTGATCGGCACACCGGCCGGGTTCGTGGGCGCGGCCGAGGCCAAGGACATGCTGCGGGCCAGCGGTCTGCCGTCGGTCAGCAACGTCTCGGAGAAGGGCGGCGCCGCAGTGGCCGCCGCGGTCATCGACGCACTGCTCGCGGCCGAACGCGGGCGCGAGGGTTAGCCGACGCGATGTCCGCCTCCGACCCGCCGCCGTACCTGCTGGGGTTGCGCCTGGAGGGCCGCCTCGTGGTGGTCTTCGGCGGCGGCCGGGTCGCCACCCGCCGGGTGCCCGCGCTGCTCGAATCCGGGGCCAGGGTCCGCGTCGTCTCACCCAGCCTCAGCGCGTCCCTGCAGGCTCTGGCCGCCGCCGGGCGGATTGGTTGGCAGCCGCGGCGGTATGCGCCAGGCGATTGCGATGGCGCCTGGCTGGTGTGTGCCTTCACCGATGACGCGATCACCAACGCCGCTATCAACGACGAGACTGAACGGTGCCAGTGCTGGTGTGTGCGGTCCGATGACGCCGCCGCGTCGCCAGCCTGGACGCCTGCGTCCGGGCAGGCCGGCGGGGTGCGGGTGGGCGTGCTCAGCGGGGATCCCCGGCGCAGCGCGGGCATCAGGGACGCGGTGCTGGCCGGTTTGCGGTCTGGCACGCTCGGGGCCCGTCGCGGCCGTGACCGCCACCGCGGCGTGGCCCTGGTCGGCGGGGGCCCGGGTGATCCCGGGCTGATCACGGTCCGCGGCCGGCAGTTGCTCGGCGAGGCCGACCTGGTGGTGACCGACCGGCTCGCGCCGCAAGCGCTGCTCGGCGAACTGCCGCCGGACGTCGAGATCATCGACGCCGCCAAGATTCCGCGCGGCACCGCCATGGCCCAGGATGAGATAAACGCGATTCTCATCTCTGCCGCCCAGGCAGGCCGGTTCGTGGTACGGCTGAAGGGTGGAGATCCGTTTGTGTTCGGCCGCGGCGCCGAGGAGGTGCTTGCCTGCCTGCGGGCGGGCGTTCCTGTCACCGTGGTGCCCGGCGTCACCAGCGCGGTCGCGGTGCCCGCGGCGGCCGGTGTGCCGGTCACGCACCGTGGCGTCGCGCAGGAGTTTCACGTGGTGTCCGCGCACGTCCCCCCCGGCGACGAGCGGTCCACGGTGAACTGGGCCGCGCTCGCCGTGTCCACCGGGACCTTGGTGCTGCTGATGCCGCTCGAATCGCTGGGCGCCGTCGCCGAAGTCCTGCTCCGGCACGGACGCGCACCCGCCACTCCAGTTGCGGTAATCGCGGACGGTACTCTGCCCACGCAGCGCACAATTAACGCAACACTGCAAACCGTGGCAAGCCAGGTGGCGGCGGCCGGAATCCGGCCACCCGCCGTTGTGGTCGTCGGGGACGTGGTCACGCTGGCGGCGCAGGCAGCGGAACTGAGCCGGGCCGCGACTACGTTCCGTGGTTAGTGCAGGTCCGTCGCGGGAACGCCACCTAGAAGGGAGGGGCACCGGATGAGTGAGGGGCAGGGTGTGGAGCCGCATGCGCGGGTGGACGCGCGGCAGCTCGAATCCGCCCTGCTGGCGTTGCGGCACCGGATCGTCGACGCCCCGCTGCTGCTCGAGGCCCCCGCAGTGGCCGAGGCCAGGTTGCAGCGGCGCAAGCTGCTGACCCAGATCGACGACTATCTGCTGCCCCGGATCAGGCAGTCCGCGGCCCCGGTGCTCGTGGCCCTGGTCGGTTCCACCGGCGCGGGTAAGTCGACCCTGGTCAACAGCATCGTCGGTGCCAAGGTCAGCCTGACCGGCATCCGCAGGCCTACCACGAACAGCCCGGTTCTGGCCTGCCATCCCGACGACATCGGCTGGTTCGCCGAGAACGTGTTCCTGCCCACCCTGCCCCGGGTCCGCCAGCAGGGCCTGGCGATGCCAGGCCGCGACGGGCTGCTCGTGCTGGCCGCC
>DATAWQ010000147.1:0-59549 GCA_036267135.1 Streptosporangiaceae bacterium
CCCGCACCGCCCGCACCGCCCGCACCGCCCGCACCGCCCGCACCGCCCGCACCGCCCGCACCGCCCGCACCGCCCGCAAGAGCGTGAAGGATTTTCGGCGCTCCAGCAACGAAAATCTTTCCCAATCCTGATCTGGCACCGCCGCCTGGCAGCGAGTTGTCGCCCCGGCCGACACACACGCCTCACCGCTACCACACGCTTCGAGTTTGCTAAGTCTAGGCTTATCAGTTTAGGTTTAGGGTATGGAACCGGACGTGAATGAGCTGGCGGGCGCGCTGCTGGTGAGCGTGGGGTTGATGCGGCGGCGGCTGCGGCAGGTGCCGTCCGAGGGGGAGCTGACGTTTCCGGAGACGGCAGCCCTGGCGCGGCTGGACCGCACCGGCCCAGCTACCTCGAGCGCGCTGGCCCGGCTGGAGCAGATCAGCCCGCAGTCGATGGGGGCCACGCTGAGCGCGCTGGAGGCACGCGGATACGTGGCGCGGCATCCCGATCCAGCGGACGGGCGGCGGGTGCTGCTGTCGGTGACCGAGGCTGGACTGCGAGTGCTGCGGAACCGGCGGAACGCGAAGACGGAGCATCTGGCCCGGGTCCTCGCGGCCTCGTTTGTCGAGGCTGAGCTGGAGCAGCTAACCGCGGTCACGCCGTTGATCGAGCGGCTGGCACAGAGCTTGTGATGAGTGGGCCGGAGCCGAGTGGGCCGGAGCCGAGTGGGCCTGAGCCGAGTGGGCCCGAGCCGAGTGGGCCTGAGCTGCGGGTCTTGGCCGGGAATTCTTCGACGGGAGGCGTGTGATGGGGGCGGCGGGCGGCCGGAAGCGGGAGATGGCACCCGGCGAGGGCTACAAGTGGGTGGCGCTGGCGAACACGACGGCCGGCGTCTTCATGGCAGGCCTGGACGGATCGATTGTGATCATCGCGATGCCGGCCATCTTCCGGGGCATCCACCTGGATCCGCTGTCGGCCGGCAACGTCTTCTACCTGCTCTGGATGATCATGGGCTACCGGCTGGTGCAGGCCGTGTTCGTGGTCACGCTCGGCCGTTTGGGCGACATGTTCGGCCGGGTCCGGATCTACAACGCCGGCTTCGCGGTGTTCACCGCCGCCTCCATCCTGCTCTCGTTCGACCCGTTCCAGGGGGGCCACGGCGCGATGTGGCTGATCGGCTGGCGGGTGCTGCAGGCCCTCGGCGGATCGATGCTGATGGCCAACTCGGCCGCGATCCTGACCGACGCGTTCCCGTCCACCCAGCGGGGTTTCGCGCTGGGCATCAACCAGATCGCCGCGATCGCCGGGCAGTTCATCGGCCTGGTCGCCGGCGGCCTGCTGGCGGCACTGGACTGGCGCGCGGTGTTCTGGATCAACTTGCCCGTCGGGGTGTACGGGACGCTGTGGGCCTACTGGAAACTGCGGGAATCCGGTGAACGGCACCGCGGCCGGATCGACTGGTGGGGCAACATCACTTTCGCGGTCGGCCTGGGCGCGATCCTGATCGGGATCACCGTCGGCATCCAGCCGTACGGTCACCACAGCATGGGCTGGACGAGCCCGGCGGTGGACGGCCTGCTCGTCGGTGGCCTGGTGCTGCTGGCGGCGTTCGTGGTGATCGAACAGCGGGTGACCGATCCGATGTTCCAGCTCGGGCTGTTCCGGATCAGGCCATTCGCGGCCGGGAACGCGGCCGGCCTGGCCACCGCCGTCGCCCGCGGCGGCTTGCAGTTCATGCTCATCATCTGGCTTCAAGGCATCTGGCTGCCGCTGCACGGCTACAGCTACAGCGAGACCCCGCTGTGGGCGGGCATCTTCCTGCTGCCGCTGACCACCGGGCTCCTGGTAGCCGGCCCAGTGTCGGGCTGGCTGTCGGACCGATTCGGCACCAGGGGTATCGCCAGCGCCGGCATGGTGCTGTTCGGCGGCAGTTTCGTCGGCCTGCTGGTGCTGCCTGTGATCTTCCCCTACTGGGCTTTCGCGCTGCTCATCACCGTGAACGGGATCGGCTCCGGCATGTTCGCCGCACCCAACTCGTCCTCGATCATGGGCAGCGTCCCGGCCCGGCAGCGGGGGGTGGCCTCCGGAATGCGGGCGACCTTCCAGAACTCCGGGACGGCCCTGTCGATCGGGGTGTTCTTCTCGCTCATGATCGCGGGGCTGGCGAGCAGCCTGCCCCACACGCTGTCGGCCGGCCTGCGCGGCCAGGGCGTTCCCGCCGGTGTCGCGCACCAGATCGCCAGCCTGCCGCCGGTGTCGTCGCTGTTCGCCGCCGTGCTGGGCGTGAACCCGGTGCAGCACCTGCTCGCGTCGCGGGGTGCGCTCTCCTCGCTGTCAGCCGCCCACCAGCGGGTCTTGACCGGGCGGCATTTCTTCCCCGCGCTGATTTCCGGACCGTTCCACCATGGCCTGGTCGTGGTGCTGCTGATGGCGACCGTGCTGTCGGTCCTGGCCGGTCTCGCGTCGCTGCTGCGGGGCGGCCGTTACGAGGATCCGTCGTCGGTCCCCGCTTCCGAGCCTTCCTCCGCGCGTTCCGCTTAGGACGGCTGTGCGTGGGGGCGCAAGCCGCAGTGGCCTGGCCGGAGCCGGCCTCGGGTCGGTCCAGGCGCTGTCGCTCATCGGCTGCGCCGGCCCGGCCGGGCTGACCTTCAGCGAGACCTCGAACGCACTGCCGTGGGCACTGAACGCGGTGTCCTACAAGAGCGGCGTCACCAGCGGCACCCTGTCCGGCAAATCCTGCACGGCCACCCTGGACGGGACCGCCGCGGGCGCGAACAACGGCCAGATTGACCTCACCTACACCAACAGCTCGGGCAAGCTGGCTGTGCTCGGCACCGGCAGCAGCCTGGCCATCTACAACGTCAGCGGCTGCGACGGCCTGCTCACCAGCGGCGACCCGGTGGCCCTCAGCGGTACCTACACCATCACCCCGAAACAGAAGATCACCAGCCCGTGACCTGACGAGGTGGCCCCGGTGCTGGCGCACCGGGGCCACCAGAGTCTCGTGGCCCTAGATGCGGCTTACTCCAACCCCAGACTCGCCGGTGCGCCAGCACAGAGACAGCGGGGGTTCCAGGGGGTCGCCCCCCTGGGATAAATGACGAGACGACCCCGGTGCGCCAGCACAGGGGTCGTCAGAGTCTCGTGGAGGTGGCGGGAATCGAACCCGCGTCCTTCGGTTCTTCACCAGGGCTTCTCCGGGCGCAGCCTGCTGCGCTTTTCTCAGCCCCGGCGGTCATGCAGGCAAGTCGCCGACGGGCTCAGCCGCTGTTTGATGTCCTAACCGGCTCCGCGGCCGGACCGGTTAGTTTAGCCTCCTAGCTGATGCCAGGATCCGGGCCGAAGGCGCTCCCGGGCTGACAGATCTCAGGTCTAGCGGTCAGGCCGCGAGAGCGAGATCAGTGCGCTTTGCATTGGCACTTATGGTTTGCGGTCACGGGATTAACGAGGTCGCCACCGCGACCCTCGGCCCGCTTCCCCTGGCTCGACAACCAAAGTCGAAGCCTGTCACCCCCTATTGAGTTGTTCCGCGACGCCAGCTTCGCAACAGGTCCCCGACGCCACGTTGAACGCTACCTTGACAACGCCCCACAGCCAACTCAGATTCCCGCACCACCGCCCCCGGGGGACCACCCGCCAACGCAACCCACGAGCAACACCCGACCCACGGCCATACCGAGCCGTGGCACTGCCGCACGATGGCGGTGCCCGCGGAGTGGCTGTGCACAGCGGCGGCATCCGCATAGCACGCACTGATGGGGTACAAATCAGCATAAATCGAACTCATTTTCGGTCACAGTGCGTGCTATGTGAAGATGACCAAGAAAAGTGCGAGAGAAGCGTGCCTATTCGGGCGATATGTGAGAGTCGCCAGACGGGCGAAGGACCGAAGCCCGGGCGAGAGTCGCCGAACCGGGGGACGCGGGACGGGCGAAACGCGGGACGGGCGAAACGCGGGACGGGCGAAACGCGAGACGGGCGAAACGCGAGACGGGGATGGTGATGAGAAACCCCCGTGGGCGCTGGCGGTGGCCGAAGTGCGCCCACGGGGGCCGACCGGCAGGGTCGGGGCCGGTCCAAATGCCCGGGCTTCCCCCGAGATGAAGCCCGGTTCTCATCACGGCGACTGGGCCGCAACCCCCCAAGCGACACCCAGTCACACGTAAAGACGCTCGGGTTGCCGTCAAAGGTTGCTCAATGTAGCCGGAATTGTGTAACGGTTACGTCACGGCGTGTAACACCCGGCAACTGCGGGTGGCCGGTGGCCGCGCGACGGAGGGGGGCACAAGCGGTGGTGGGCCCGGTGGTGACGGTGACTGGCCGGAGACAGCCACGAGCAGGGCCCGCCGCTGAATGGGCTACGGGGGGTGCGGAGGGCCGAACGGGCTACGGGGTGAGGAGAGAGGTGGGGAGGGTGCGGAGGAATTGGGCGGCGAGGGGGACGGCCGAGGTGGCGGGCTTGCCGATCTCCAGGACGGCGAAGGCTACGTTGCCGCGGTAGCCGACGAACCAGCAGGCTTGCTGGGACTTGTGGCCCTGGCCGGCTGACAGTGCCTGGCTGCCGGACGCCACCTTGGGGAGCGGGGCGTTACCGGCCTGGCCGTAGACGGGGGCCCCGGGGAGGTCGGCGGCGTGGGCAGCGCCGGAGTCAACCGTGGTCCGCATGAGATCGCGCAGGGCGGCCATGACCTGGACGCTCAGCACGGATTTGGTGACCGACTTCACCGCGGGCGGGTCGGCGGGAGCCGGGTTCACGATGAGCGACGGATCGTGCCCGGTGCCGGAGTCGACCTGGGCCGCGATCATGGCCATGCCGAGCGGGCTCACCTGGACGTCGCCCGAGCCCATGGTGTCGGCGGCCATTTGGGCGTCGGAGGTGGGCGCGAGGACCGAGCCGCCGAAGGTGGGCAGCGGCAGCCGCCACGAGGAGCCCAGCCCGAAGCCGGCCGCCGCCGCGGACAGGCCCGTCGCGTTCAGGCGCATGGACAGGCCGGCGAAGGCGGTGCCGCAACCGTAGGCGAAGTCTTTGCTGAAGCTGGGCTGCGAACCCAGCGAGTGGGCGGCCGGGTGGTTGGTGAAGGTCTCGCCGCCCACGTCGCTGGCGCTGGTGCACGGCACCGCGGCCTTCGCCGACAGGCCCGAGGCCAGCAGCGCGGCGGTGGAGACGATGGTGAACGCCTGGCCCGGAGCGTAGTGGCCGTCCAGCGGGTCGGCGCCGCCCTGGCTGCCCACCGCCAGGATCTTTCCGGTCGAGGCCTGCACGGCCACGATCGCGGCCGGGCTGGAGGTGGTGGCCAGAGCCTGGTCGGCCGCTATCTGAGTGGACGAGGAAAGCGTGGTGCGCACCGGCCGCGCAGCCGGGCCCGACCACTTGGACAGGGCCGACACCAGGTGGCCGTTGTCGTCTTCGACGACCACTTCGGTGGTGGGTGTGCCCACCAGCCTGCGCTGGTAGTAGTACTGCAGCCCGGACAGCCCGACCGTGTTGCCGGGCTGGTAGGCGACGCCTCCGGCGCGGAACGAATGGGCGACCTCGGTGCCGACCGTGCCCACCACACCACCCGCGATGCTGTCGAACAGCCGCCGCTTGACCCGCTGGGTGACCAGGCCGGGCACGCCGTGCAGCGCGTGCTTCATCCGGGTATAGGTGGGCGGGTCGAGCGTCACGAGAGGCACGTAAGCCCGGCCAGGACCGGACTGGATCTGGGCCAGCAAGCTGCTGTCGCTGAGCCCTGTGACCTCGCTGAGGGCCGTGGCCGTAACCCGCGGGTCGGCCAGCTTGTCCGGCAGGACGCCCAGCTCGTAGGCGGGGGACAGCGGCTGGAGCGACTGCCCGGACGCGTCGAGTATCTGGGCCCGCGGCGCCAGCGTGGTACGCACGGCCAGCCGCGTCCCCGGCCGCAGGCCGGGATTGATGACGCTGGGGCTCCACCGGATCTTCCAGCCCCTGTCGGTCCAGCGCAGCGGGAACCCGCCGAGGTAGTTCCAGGCGGCGCCGTCCTGGCCGAGGTCGACCGAGGCACTGAACCGGGCTACCGCGCTGTGCCCGGTCTGCGTGATCCCCGCCATGTTGAGGTTGATCGCGGCCGCGTCGAGCTGGTTGTAGGCGGTGCGCAACGCCAGGGCCACGGCCGCCGGGTTGCCGGTGGTGAGCTGGGCCGCGTGCAGGTACTGCCCCTGCTCCCAGTCCAGCAGGAACGACTGCACGATCGGCTCGGCGGACGCGTCCGGCGACCGGCCGTCGCTGATCCCCACCGCGACCAGCAGCGCGACCCCGACCAGCACGCCGAGCCGCAGCAGATGCCACCGGGACACGATGCTCCGCCGCCCAGGCGAGTCGGACGGCACCACCGCGGGCGCGGGCACCGTTTCCCTGATGGCCGTGAGCGGCCCGGTGGCGGGCCCGGAGGGTCCTGACCCGGAATTCCTCCTGGACCGGATGGGGGCCTGCGGTTCGCTCACGCCGCCACCGCCGGGGTCAGCCGGCCCGCCGGGAACCGACGCGCGGTCAGCGTCGGCCGGGGCCATCGGGGTGGGCGGCCCGCTCTGGCCGGGGACGGCAGGCTCACCCGGCCGGGCTGGGGGGACGAGAACCCGGTTGCGGGTCGGAATCCAGGAGGTGCGCCTCCGCGGGGTGGAGTGCGCGCCCCCGTCATGAGCGGGTCGGGTCATGGCCCCTTTCCCGTTCACCTTCGCCGGTGGAGTGCACGGTCTATCTCCCTGGCCGCATCCCGCTTCGCCAGATCCTGACGCTTGTCGTACGTCCGCTTGCCCCGCGCAAGTGCCAGCTCAACCTTCGCCCTCCCGCCGCTGAAATACAGCGACAGCGGAACGATCGTGAAGCCCCGCTCGGCCACCGCGCTGGAAAGCCGGTCGATTTCCTTCCGGTGCAGTAGCAGCTTACGCGTCCGCCGGGGCTCATGGTTGTTCCACGTGCCGAGCGTGTACTCCGGAATATGCAGGCCGTGCAACCACAGCTCACCGTCGGTGATCTGGGCGAACGCCTCGTTCAGCGACGCACGGCCGGCCCGCAGCGACTTCACCTCGGTGCCGCGCAGCACCAAGCCCGCCTCGAAGGCGTCCTCTAGGTGGTAGTCGTGCCGGGCGCGCCGGTTGCGGGCGACAACCTGTGGGCCTTGCTCCTTCGCCATATAGGACCGATCACACCCGCAGGTAGCGGCGGAGAGTAAGGAACGACGTGGCTCCGCACAGCACCACCCCGACGACCATCGTGAGGAGCATGACCTCGATCAGGTCGGTGGCGCTGAGTTCCACGTTGAAGGTGAAGTAGCTCTGCAGCGTGTCCAGGCCCAGCGATTTCACCGCTACCAGCAGGGCAGCCGCGATCAACCAGCCCGCCAGACCGGCGATCACGCCCTCCACCAGGAACGGCAGCTGAATGTAGAAGTTCGACGCGCCGACCAGCCGCATGATGCTGGTCTCGCGGCGCCGGTTGAACGCGGACAGCCGGATCGTGTTGGCCACCAGCAGCGCCGCCGCCACGATCAGAATGATCGCGATGATCACCACAGCGTTCCGCGCGCCGTCGAGCAGGTTGTAGAAGTTGCTCAGGATGGACCGGTCGTCCACGATGTCGTCCACGCCGGGGCGGCCCTGCACGACGCCCTGGACTGCCTGGAAGTCGGCCGTCGGGTTCTTCAGCTTCACCTCGAACGAGGGTGGGATCTCCCCCTCGCTGACCGTGCTGACGAACGACGGGTCCTGGGAGAAGTCGGTCTTGAAGCTCTGGTAGGCCTGTGTCTGGGACTGGTAGTAGACGCGCTCGACCTCCGGCATGCCGGTCAGGTCCGACCTGATCGAGCTGATCTCGGCCGCGGTGACCGCGCCGTTGTCCTTGCACTCCGAGCTGACGCTGGTGGCGGTGCACAGGTAAATGGAGATCTCGACCTTGCCCTGCCAGTAGGTCCTGGTGTTGTTCACCTGCTTGACGAACAGCAGGCCGGTGCCGAGCAGGGACAGGCTGATCGCCACCACCACGACGAGCGCGATCGTCATCGTGAGGTTGCGCCGCAACCCGGTCCACACCTCGGAGAAGACAAACTGTGCGCGCATTCCCGCCGATCCCTCGGTAGTCCTGGGCGGCCCGGCTCGTGTCCGGGGCCGCGGTGCCTATCGCGTCAGTAAGCCTGGCCGTACACCCCACGGGACTGGTCCCGGACGACCTTGCCGAACTCGAGTTCCACGACCCGCTTGCGCATCGAGTCCACGATCGCCGCGTCGTGGGTGGCCATGACCACCGTGGTGCCGGTCCGGTTGATCCGGTCCAGAACCTTCATGATTCCGATAGAGGTCGCCGGGTCGATGTTGCCGGTCGGCTCGTCGGCCAGCAGGATCATCGGCCGGTTGACGAACGCCCTGGCCATGGCGACGCGCTGCTGCTCACCGCCGGACAGCTCGTCGGGCATCCTTTCGTGCTTGCCTTCCAGGCCGACCAGGTCGATCACCTCGGGGACGACCTTGCGGATGAACCGCCGGGGCTTGCCGATCACCTCGAGCGCGAACGCGACGTTGTGGTAGACGTTCTTGTTCGGCAGCAGCCTGAAGTCCTGGAACACACACCCGATCCGCCGCCGCAGCAGCGGGACCCGCCAGTTGCTCAGCCGGGCCAGGTCCTTGCCGGCCACGTGGATCCGGCCGCCGGTGGGCCGCTCCTCTTTGAGCACCAGCCGCAGGAACGTGGACTTGCCGGAACCGGACGGACCGACCAGAAAGATGAACTCGCCCTTCTCGACGTCGATGTTGACGTTCTCCAGCGCCGGGCGGTTCTGGTTCGGATACGTCTTGGTGACGTTGTCGAAGTGGATCACAGATTCATCACATGCGCTCGGTAAGATGTTGGGGTTAGGGACGTTGTCCTGCCTGGATTGGCCACGGCACAGTCTAGGGCGGAAACGGGTCTGGAAGGTCCAACATCGCGGAAGTGACCGGCTCCGGACCGGCCGAAGGGGAAGCCTGATGAGCTGCGAACACCTGATCTGCGCACGATGCGCGGGGCCGGTCGTCGAAGGCCGCTGCGAGGCTTGCCGCGCCGCCAAGAGCGAGGTCCACCACCCCCGCTCGCAGTACGGTGTCCCGCTACTTCTGCTGGTCGCGATCGCAATCCTGCTTGTTATGTTGGCTCTTCATTCGCACTGATTTCACCATGATCGTTCTCTTCTGCACCCGTTCGTCATGATCGCTTGGGGTTTGTGCTAGTTGGATCTGACTGAACGGCTTCGCCAAGAAAAGACGACCTCGGGCCCCGGGGTGAAGGTGCGGCCCCGGCCTCAGCTACTGACGTGGGGATGAGGCCGGGAAGCGTGATCGGGAGCCGAGTTCGGGGCGGGTTCGCAGGCCGCTGTGGTCGAGACAGCCAGCATCCGGCGAGGCAGGCGTGACTCCTGAGGACGGCCGAGGCTAATCCGCGCGTACGCGCGGACGACTGAGTAGCTAGACGTCGGCGAGCGAGCAGCGTGATCCCTTGGCGAAGCCGTTCAGTAAACCAATGGGCTTAACAGACAACCAACGGACTAGTTAGAAGCCTTAACTAGCTCTGCTGGGACTCTTGCTGGCGCATGTAGCGGATCTCGGCTTCGACGAAATCGTCGATCGCGCCGTCGAGCACGTCCACCGTGTTGCTGGTTTCGACGCCGGTGCGGACGTCCTTCACGTTCTGGTAGGGGTACAGGACGTAGTTGCGGATCTGGGTGCCCCAACTGCTGGTGGCCGCGCCGCGCAGGCCGGCT
Source organism: Streptosporangiaceae bacterium (assembly GCA_036267135.1). GTDB lineage: Bacteria > Actinomycetota > Actinomycetes > Streptosporangiales > Streptosporangiaceae > PALSA-505. The sequence goes on from DATAWQ010000147.1 coordinate 9,729, forward strand.
AGCGTCGCCGCCTCCTCCTGGCGCTTGCGCTCGAGCAGCTTGGCCTGCAGCACGGACATGGCCGTCGCCTTGTTCTGGAGCTGGCTGCGCTCGTTCTGGCAGGAGACCACGATGCCAGTGGGCAGGTGAGTGATCCGCACCGCCGAGTCGGTGGTGTTCACGCCCTGGCCGCCGGGGCCGCTGGACCGGTAGACGTCGACCCGGATCTCGTCCTCGATGATCTCGATGTGGTCGGCGGTTTCCACCACGGGAACCACGTCCACGCCGGCGAACGAGGTCTGCCTGCGGCCCTGGTTGTCGTACTTGGAGATGCGGACCATCCGGTGGGTGCCGTGCTCGCCGCGCAACGTGCCGTAGGCGTACGGGGCCTTGACCGCGAACGTGGTCGACTTGATGCCGGCCTCCTCCGCGTAGGAGGTGTCGTAGATCTCGGTCGAATAGCCGTGCCGCTCGGCCCAGCGCAGGTACATGCGCTGCAGGTTCTGTGCGAAGTCGGCCGCGTCGGCGCCACCCGCCTGCGAGTTGATCGTGACGAGTGCCTCGCGCGCGTCGTACTCGCCGCTCAGCAGCGTACGTACCTCGAGGCTGTTGATCTCGTTACGGAGAGTAGCGAGGTCACGGGTAGCTTCCACCCGGGTTGGCTCGTCGTTTTCACTGTCGGCCAGTTCGAACATCACCTGGGTGTCGTCGAGCCTGCGGCGCAGGCCCTCCACCCGGGAGACTTCGCCTTCCAGGTAGGCCAGCCTGCGGGTCACCGCCTGGGCTTTCTCCTGGTCTTCCCACAGATTAGGATCTGAGGCCGTCTCGCGCAGGCCGCCCGCCTCACGACGCATCGCGTCCAGGTCGAGCACTACCTCCACGCCGGTGAGCTTGGAGGAGAGTTCCTTGATCTCCTCCGCCGGTTCGATCGCTGCCATGCTACAAAGCGTACGCGAGCGCGCGAGGGCTTGAGCGCTCATAACCTGGCGTGACGCAAAGGTTACCGGCGCTTGCCCCGAAATATGGCCAGATGCTCACGCGGGCAGCGTGCTGGCCTGGATCAAGGCGCGGATGGCCCGGACGGCCACCGAGAGCGTGGCCATGGTGAACCGGTCGCTTTCCCAGATCTCGGTGAGGGTCTGGGCGGCGCGGGCCACCGCGGCCTCGTTCCGCTCGGCCCAGCGCAGCAGCCGTTCCTCCGGCGTGCCGCCGCCAGTGACCTGCAGCACGTCGCAGGCCAGCGCGGCGTGCGCGGCGTACAGGTCGTCACGCAGCGCCGACCTGGCGGCCGTGTTCCACCGGTCGTCGCGCGGCAGCGCGGTGACCCGGTCGCGGAGCCTGGTGATCTGCAGCCGCTCGGCCAGGTCGAAGTAGACCTCGGCGGTCTCCTTGACCCCCCGGTTGGTGTCTTTGGCGATGTTGACGATGTCGAAGGCGGAGTAGGCGGGCACCATGCCCGCGACCCGGTCGGCCAGCTCCTCGGGCACGCCGCCGGCCAGGTACTCCTCCCGGCGCCCCACGAAGCCTCCCAGGTCAAGGCCGGTGAGCAGCTTGGGCAGGCCGGAGCCGACCGCGAGCACACCCTCGGCGAAGTAGTCGATCGTGTCCTGGATGGCGAACGGCGAGCGCCGGTTGTTCAGCAGCCAGCGAGCCGCCCGCTCGGTGAGCTTGCGCCCCTCCAGCAGCAGCGAGATCTGGGTGTTCACCTCGACCACGCCGTCGAGCTGCTGCACCTGCTGCCAGAACGTGGGCATACCGAAGACTTCCCTGGCCACCAGCCAGGCCCGGGTGACGTCGGGACCGGACGCGCCGGTTTCCTCGTTCAGCCGGAACCAGAACGTGATGCCGCACCGGTCCACCATGTCGTTGACCACGAGCGTGGTGATGATCTCGCGGCGCAGCGGATGGCCGGCCATGTGCTGCTCGAAACCGTCCTGCAGCGGCTGAGGGAAGTAGCCGACCAGCACGCTGTGCAGGGCCTCGTCGTCGGGCAGCTCGGAGGCCAGCACCTCCTTGGCCGAATCGATCTTGGTTCGGGCAAGCAGCACGGAGAACTCGGGGCTAGTCAGGCCGACGCCAGAGGCCCGGCGCTCGGCCAGTTCCTTGTCGCCCGGCAGCCCCTCGAGGCGGCGCCGCAGCTTGCCGTCGCGCTCCAGCCTGCGCAGGTAGCGGCCGTGCACGTGCAGCATGGAGGAGGCCTGGGCCCGGCACGCGGCCAGCACGGTGTTCTGGCTGTAGTTGTGCGGCAGCACCAGCGCGGCGACCTCGTCGGTCATCTCGTGCAGCAGCCGGTCGCGCTGGTCCATCGACATCTCGTCGTCGTGCACCGGCCCACCCAGCAGGATCTTGATGTTGACCTCGTGGTCGGAGGTGTCCACCCCGGCGCTGTTGTCGATGAAGTCGGTGTTGATCATGCCGCCGGCCCGCGCGTACTCGATCCGGCCGGCCTGGGTCAGGCCGAGGTTCCCGCCCTCGCCGATCACCTTGGCGCGGACCTGGGGGGCGTCGATCCTGATCCCGTCGTTGGACCGGTCGCCGGCCGCGGCGGGCGTCTCGGCGGTGGCCTTCACGTAGGTGCCGATCCCGCCGTTCCAGAGCAGGTCGACCGGGGCGGCCAGCAGGGCGGAGATCAGCTTGGCCGGGGTGAGCGCGGTCACCCCGTCGTCGATGCCGAGCGCGGCCCGCGCCTGCGCCGAGACCGGCACGGACTTGGCCGTCCTGGGCCAGACGCCGCCGCCCGCGGAGATCAGCGAGGCGTCGTAGTCGGCCCAGCTCGACCTGGGCAGGTCGAACATCCGGCGCCGCTCGGCGAAGCTGGCGGCCGGGTCGGGGTCGGGGTCGACGAACACGTGCCGGTGGTCGAACGCCGCGACCAGCTTGATCTTCTCCGACAGCAGCATGCCGTTGCCGAACACGTCGCCGGACATGTCACCGATGCCGACCACGGTGAACTCGTCGGTGTCCACGTCCAGCCCGAGCGTGCGGAAGTGGAAGTGCACCGATTCCCAGGCGCCGCGCGCGGTGATCCCCATCTTCTTGTGGTCGTAGCCCTGCGAGCCGCCGGAGGCGAACGCGTCGCCGAGCCAGAACCCGTACTTGGCCGATATCTCGTTGGCCACATCGGAGAACGTCGCGGTGCCCTTGTCCGCGGCCGCCACGATGTACCGGTCGTCACCGTCGTGCCTGACCACGTCCGGCGGCGGGATGACCTGGCCGCCGCGGGCGTTGTCGGTGACGTCGAGCATGGCGCTGATGAACATGCGGTAGCAGGCCAGGCCCTCCTCGGCGTACGCGACGCGGTCGGCGGCGTCGGGCAGTTGCTTGCAGACGAACGCGCCCTTGGCGCCGGCCGGGACGATGACCGAGTTCTTCACGTCCTGGGCCTTGGCCAGCGCGAGCACCTCGGTGCGGAAGTCCTCCTCCCGGTCCGACCAGCGGATGCCGCCCCTGGCCACCCGGCCGAAGCGCAGGTGGATGGCCTCGAACCTGGGCGAGTAGACGAACAGCTCGAACTGCGGCCTGGGCGCGGGCAGGTCGGGCACCTGGCCGGGGTCCAGCTTCATCACCAGGTAGGGCGCGCGCCCCCCACCCGCCGGGCCCCCGTCCTCCTGGAAGTAGTTGGTGCGCAGGGTGGCCAGGATGAGAGCCAGGTAGGCGCGCAGGATGCGGTCCTGGTCCAGGCTGGCCACGTCGTCGAGCTCGCCGCGGATCTCCTCGATGATCGCTTCGCTGCGCTCGGCCTCGCCGCCGGCCCGCCGCGGGTCGAACCGCGACTCGAACAGCCGGACCAGGTGTCTGGTGATGGACACGTTCGAGCGCAGCACCCGCTGGATGTAGTCCTGGCTCAGCGTGACCCCGGCCTGGCGCAGGTACCTGGCGTAGGCGCGCAGCACCACGGACTGGCGCCAGGTCAGCTCGGCCGCGAGCACCAGGGTGTTGAACCCGTCGTCTTCGACCTGCCCGTTCCACAGCGCCAGCAGTGCCTCTTCGAACTGCTGCTTGACCCGGCCTTTAGGGGTGACGGCGGAGCCGCTGCGCACACCGAAGTCGTAGATCCAGAACGGCTCCGCGGCGGGGTCGCCGCCCACGAATTCGTAGGGGTGCTCGTCGACTACCTCGACACCCATGTGCTGAAGCTGCGGAAGCACCTGGGACAGCGTGATGGGCGTGCGGGTCCGGTAGATCTTGAGCCGCCAGGATCGCGGCGGGGCACCGGTGCCCTCCGCACCGTCCGTGGGCGCGGCCGCCGCGGCCCGGCCGTGCAGGTGGCCGCTGCTCTGGTACAGCTCGACGGCCACGGTCTCGCCGCAGGCGCGCAGCTCCTGCACGCGGCGCAGGTCGCCGACGGCTTCCTCGGCGGGCACGTCGGCCTTGTAGGTCTCGGGTATGGCGTCGCCGAACGTGGCCACCAGGGTCCGGCCCGGCCGGCCGCCGAGCGAGCGGGTGGCCTCCTCCAGCAGGTCGTCGTCCCAGGACCTGACCGCGGCCGCAAGCCGCTGCTCCAGCGCGGCGGCATCCACGTCGGGCAGCGGGCGGCCCCGCTCGCCCCGGACCACGACCAGCAGCCGGGCCAGCACCGACTCGCCGATCATCGCGCTGTAGTCGGCGGAGACGCCGTCCAGCGCGGCCAGCAGGATCTCCTGGGTGCGCAGCCGCACCTTGGTGTTCCACCGGTCCCTGGGCAGGTAGAGCAGGCAGGACATGTACCGGCCGTACGGGTCCTTGCGCAGGAACAACCGGGTCTGCCTGCGCTCGCGCAGCCGCAGCACGCCGAGCGTGATCGGCGTCAGCTCCGACACCGAGGTCTGGAACATCTCGTCGCGCGGATAGGTCTCGAGTATCTCGGTCAGGTCCTTGCCGTCGTGGCTGTCGGCGGCCAGGCCGGCCGCTTCCAGCACGTCGGTGAGCTTTTGCCGCAGCACCGGGATGCGGGCGATGCTCTCGGCGTACGCGCCGTGGGTGTACAGGCCCAGGAACCGGTACTCGCCGACGACCTCACCCTGGTCGTCGAACTTCTTCAGCGCCACGTAGTCGAGGTAGCTGGGGCGGTGCACGGTAGAGCGGGAGTTGGCCTTGGTGAGCACGAGCAGGACCGGTTCTTTGGCCTTGGCCCGCACCTCCGGTGGCAGCGAGGCGAACGCGTCGGACCCGGGGCGGTCGTGCCGCAGCAGGCCGAGGCCGGTGCCGGGAACCGCCCGCAGAACCATCCCCTGCTGCTCGGTGACCAGGTCGTACTCGCGGTAGCCGAGGAAGGTGAAGTGGCCGTCGGCCAGCCAGCTCAGCAACGCCGACGCTTCCGCGGTGTCCACGTCGCCCGCGGCGTTGGGCTGCGGCTCGCGCTGCGTGCCGGCTTCGGCCTCCCGCCGCGCGTCGGCGTCGAGCCGACCGGCGAACTGGGCCGCGACCGTGCGCATCCGGACGTGGTCCTCGACCGCGACCCTGACGTCGTCCAGCACGGCCCGCAGCTTGGTCTCCAGCTTCTCCTTGGACACGTCGCCGGCCGGCTTGGAGAGCTCGATGTGGCACCAGGACTCGTTGATCTCGTCGGCTGCGATCGTGCAGTCCTCGACCGACCCGAGCACCTTGCGCAGCGCACCGGTGATGTCCCGGCTGACCCGGAGCTGCGGGTGCACGATGAGGCTGATCTCCAGGTTGTTCTGGTTCAGCCCCATGGTGATCGAGTCCACCAGGAACGGCATGTCGTCGGTGACGATGTCCACGACGGCGCGGTCGGTGTCGAAGGCCGCTTGGCCGCTGCCGGACGCGGCCTCGTCCTGGCTGCCGGTCTCGAACGGGAACCGCACGCTGACCAGGGCGCGACCCTGAGGCCGGTAGGCGCCGAGCCGGGCGTGCTCGACCGCCACCGCGGCGGCCCGGGCCGGCCCGATGGCGATCAGGTCCTCCGGCGCGACGTGCCGGTAGTAGGCGTGCAGATAACCGAGCGGATCGCCGATGCCGGGGATGTCGTCGCCCAGCAGCCCGGCGGCGCTGTCGGCCGCCTCGGCGAGTAGGGACTCCTTGCCTTCCTGGTCCGCGTTCACCACGACCGGTTCCACAGCCAGCTCCCTGCTTTTTTGGCCGAAAAGATAACCCCTCCGGCTACTTTCTTGACCGGAAAGATGCCCCACGGCATGCCCGATTTGCTATAGCCAGTCACGAAGTTCCCAAATCAATGGGTAGTAATGCAGGCCCAGGCGGCGCCTCAGATACGGTGCGCCGGTCGACCCCCCGGTGCCGGACTTCGTGCCGATCTGGCGTTCCACCATGGCCACGTGCCTGGCCCGCCACAGCGCGGAGAGTTCGTCGTGCGTCAGCAGATCCTCAGACAGTTGCCACAGATCGTCGTGCTCGGCACGGCTCCTGGCCACGGCGACCAGTGAGGACAGCACCTGCTTGTCGTCGTCGGCGGGCAGGCCACGAGCGCGCAGCAGGGCCAGGAGGCCATCCCACAGCGACGGTTCGGTCAGCCGCCGGTTGAGCCGGTCCCGTTCGGTATCGGACAGCGAGCGGAACCTGGTGAGGAAACCGGCGTCCTTGGCCCCGGACAGGAACTCGAGCTCGCGGAACTGCACCGACTGGAATCCGCTGGCCGGGGCCAGCGTGGACCGGAACACCAGGAAGTCCTGCGGGGTCATCGTCTCCAGGATCTCGACCTGGCCGACCAGCAGCCGCTCGATCGCGTGCACCCGGCGCAGCAGGTGCCTGGCCTGCCAGGGCCTGCCGTCGAGCATCTCGTCCCTGGCCGACTCCAGCTCGAAGAGCAACTGCTTGAACCACAGCTCGTAGACCTGGTGGACGGTGATGAACAGCAACTCGTCATGGCCGGGCGGGTCGGCCTGCGGGACCTGCTGGTCCAGCAGTTCGGGTAGCCGCAGGTAGTTGCTGTAGGTGAGCCGCCCGCCCTCTTCGCCGAAGCTGCGGGACCGCGGAGAGTCGGTCTCCCCGTCGCGCGCGATGTCAGGCTCGGGTGCAGGCTGCGCTTGGTCCGCCGGTCGCTGCCCGTTACCGGGGCGCGACCCGGCCGCACCACGCCGTTGTGGTGAAGTCACGGTGTCCCAGAATAGCCCCTGTTTTGCTGGCCACGGGTGAGGGCATCGACGGCCTGGGCGACCGCGGCGGTGTCGGCCAAGTCGTCGAGCACCGTGTCGGCGCCTGACGCGGTCAGCTCGGCGTGGGTGGCGCGGCCGCTGGCCACCGCGATCGACCAGGCGCCACCGATCCTGGCCGCCTCCACGTCCCTGGGCGAGTCGCCGATGTAGACGGTCGCGCCCTCGCCGAAGGGCACCTTTCTGGCCTCGGCCGCCCTGGTCCGCGCGACCTGGAGCAGCGCGCCCTTGGGATAAGGCTCGGAGCCGTAGCCGCCGATCTCGGTGTCCACCAGGCCGTCGAGGCCGAAGGCCGCCAGCTTGGCCACAGCGTTCGGCTTGATCGTCCCGGTGAGCACGGTCTGCACCACGCCGGGCAGGCCGGCCACCGCGACGAGGGCCTCCCTGGCCCCGGGGAGCAGCCTGCCTTTCTTGGTCAGCAGGTCACCGCGGGCCGCGAAGGCGCTGGCCAGAGCCTGGTTGTAGTCGGCCAGCAGGGCCTGCGAGTTACCGGCGTGGGCCAGCTCTTCGGCGTTGAGCGCCAGGGCGTCGAAGAACACCTCGGAGTCGGCCATCCCGGCCATCTGCGGCAGCCGGACCAGCGGGCGCCCGGTCACCTGGCGGAACGCGTCCGCGCAGGCCTCACGGGTGACCTGCACGACGTCGACCAGGGTGAGGTCGATGTTCCACAACACGAGGCGGTGAATGAAGACCTCCAGGTACTGACGGATCCCGGGGGCGGATCCTGCCGTCGGGCGTCTTTCCGGCCAAGAAGGCGCCGTCGGCCGCTGGCCGCGCACTGCGCCGGCGGCGGATACCACCCAGATGTTCATGCTAGGCCGTAATTCCGCTCGCCAGGCCTGCCCTCAGGCAAGCCGCCGCCCGACCTGGGCCCAGCCACCCACAACCCCTCATCCACCCTTGACCGGATGGTCGCCGCGAGTCTATCTTAATAGCAATCAGATTCTGAACGACCATCAGATCAGGGTGGCGAAAACCGATGAGGAGAGAGCGGAGGTAGTGGCGATGAGTGGTGGCGAACGACCATGGACGGCCGCCGATGTGCCCGATCAGACCGGGCGGCTGGCCGTGGTGACCGGGGCCAGCGGCGGGGTTGGCTTCGAGACGGCGACGGTGCTGGCCGCGCGCGGGGCCGAGGTGGTGCTGGCCTGCCGGGACCTGGACAAGGCCGCACGAGCCGCCGACCGCATCCGGGCCGAGGCAGGGGCGGCGAGTGGACCGGCGGGCCGCGGTGGCTCGGGCGACGGGACCGGGCGGGTGCGGGTGGTGCGGCTCGATCTGGCCAGCCTGGCCTCGGTGCAGGAGGCCGCCGACGAGATCCAGGCGATGTGGCCCCGGCTCGACTTGCTGATCAACAACGCCGGGGTGATGACCCCGCCCTATCAGCAGACGCTGGACGGCTTCGAGCTGACCTTCGCCACCAATCACCTCGGCCACTTCGCCCTGACCGGGCTGCTGCTCGACCGGCTGCTCGAGACGCCGGGCTCGCGGGTGGTGACGGTCAGCAGCGTCGGGCACCGGTACGGGTCCATGCACTTCGACGACCTGCAGTTCGAGGGCGGCTACGACGCCAACCACGCCTACTGGCAGTCCAAGCTGGCCAACCTGCTGTTCACGTACGAACTGCACACCAGGCTGAGCCGGGCGCAGGCCGGCCCGGCCGCGCTGGCCGCCCACCCCGGCGTGGTGCGCACCGAACTGTGGCGGACCTCGTCCCGGCTGGAACGAGTGCTGCTGAGCCGGTGGACCCGGCCGCTCACGTTCTGGGGGGTCCAGGACTCACCGCGCGGCGCGCTGCCCACGCTGCGGGCGGCGGTGGACCCGGCCGCACGCGGTGGCCAGTATTACGGTCCTTCGGGCCATAAGGAGTACGTCGGCGACCCGGTCGTGGTCGAGTCGAGCGCCAGCTCGCACGAGGTGGCCGACGCCCGGCGGCTGTGGCAGGTATCGGAGGAGCTGACCCAGGTGCGGTACCGGATTCCGGTCCCGGCCCCGGATCAGGGAGTGTGATCGGGCGTGCTATCGCTGGGCCTACCCTGAGGGCCATGCCGAGAGCGGACAAGGGTGGCCGGTACCACCACGGGGATCTGCGGGCGGCCCTGATCGACACGGCCATCGAGATCATCGGGGAACGCGGCGTGCACGGCTTCTCCATGGCCGAGGCGACCCGGCGGCTCGGCGTCGCGGTCAGCGCTCCTTACGCGCACTTCGCCGACCGCGATGCCCTGCTGGTGGCGGTGGCCGTGCACGCCTACCAGCTCTTTTCCGCCGAACTGCTGCCGCAGACCGACGCGGCCCTCACGCCGGTGGACCGGCTGGCCGCGATGGCCCGCGGCTACGTGCGCTTCGCCGCCACCCACCGGCCGCTGTTCGACCTGCTCTATGACGCCAGCCTGGACAAGGCCAAATACCCAGAGCTCGAGGAGGCGGAGCGGCCGATCAACGAGGGTTTCTCCGCCTGCGTGCTGGCCATCGCGGGCGACGACAAGGAGGTCGCCGAAGACCTGGCCACGGCCGTGGAGGCGACCGCGCACGGCCTGGTCACGCTGCTGCTGGACGGCGAGTACGACGCCAAAACGGTCGAAGGCGCCGCCGACCGCGCCGCCCGCGTCACCCTCGCCCTCGTCGAGAGCCGCCACCTCCTCAGTCCGCCACCTCCGCTTCCCAGTGGTTAACGCTGCGGCAACGCCAACAATAGAAGGGCTATGTTGCCACAACCATGCCCAACGGAAACGAGGCCGGGGTAGCGGTGGGGGGCGCGAGATGACGGTGGGTGGGGTGGGCTGGGGCTGCTGGGGCTAGGCCGGGGGGTCGATGATCGGGGCCGGGTAGCCGAGCTGGCGCCGTAGGCCAGGCGGGAGCTTCCAGGGGGTGTGGATGTGGGGGGCCTGGAGGGCGGACAGCTCGGGGACGTAGCGGCGGACGTAGTCGCCGGCCGGATCGAAGCGGCGGGCCTGGCGCAGCGGGTTCATCACCCGGTTGGGCCTGGTGTCGTTGCCGGTGCCCGCTACCCACTGCCAGTTGCCCGCGTTGCTGGCCACGTCGCCGTCGGCCAGCAGCGCGCTGAAGTGCTGGTAACCGTGCCGCCAGTCGACCTGCAGGTTCCTGGTCAGGAACGAGGCGGTGATCATGCGCGCCCGGTTGTGCATGAAACCCTCGGCGGCGAGCTGGCGCATCCCCGCGTCCACGATGGGGACACCGGTGCGGCCGTCCCGCCACGCGGCCAGGGCGGGCTCGTCGTCGTGCCAGCGGGCCCGCTGGGGGCGGTAGTTCCGCCGGGCCATGTCCGGGAAGGCGGCGGTGACCTGGTAGAAGAAGTCGCGCCAGGCGAGCTGCCTGCAGAACTCCTCGCCGCCCGGCTGGTCTTTGGCCGCCCGGGCCAGCGCCAGCGCGGAGACGCAGCCGAAGCGCAGGTGGGCGCTGAGCCGGGAGGTGCGGTCGCCGGCCAGGTTGTCGCGGCGGTCCCCGTAGTCGGGCAACCCGTCAGTGAGCCAGCGTTTCGCCCGCTGACGGGCGGTGCGTTCACCCTCGGAACAGAGATCGGGGGACGAGGCGGAGTCGTTCATTACGATCCGGCCTATCCGGAGCGCGGCGGGGACTGAGATGGCCGCGGGAGCGGGGATGACCTTCCGCCAGGAGGCGGCGGTCCAGGCGCGCCAGTACGGGGTGAAGATCTTGTAGTGATCGCCGCCGGCCGGGTGCAGGTCGCCGGGCGGGACGACGGCGGGGCCGGGGGTGAGGATCAGCTCGCGGCGCTGGTCTTGGCAGCCGCGCCGCAGGGCGCGGCGGCGGCGGACGGCGTAGTGCGACACGTCGTCGGCCAGGAAGACGCGCTCGGCACCGGACTCGCCGGCCAGCCGCATGATCTCGGTGACCGGGTCGCCGGCGCGCACGATCAGGTCGCCGCCGCGGTCGCGCAGCGCCTGGCGCAGGTCGGTCAGCGCGCCGTGCAGGAAGCTGGCCCGGTTGGGTGACACGGTGGTCAGCGCCGGGTCTTCGACGAACAGCGGGATCACCTGGCGGGCCTGGTCACAGGCGGCGGCGAGCGCCGGGTTGTCGTGCACGCGCAAGTCGCGGGTGAACACCACGATCGCGGTTTCCATTGGCTCTCCCCCGTGGCCGGCCCGGTCCGGCGGGCGGCTCACCGTAATCTAGCCGGGAAAGGGCACGGCAAACGGGGGGGCGGATGAGGCCACGTCTCGGCGTGTCGAGCTGCCTGCTCGGCGAGCAGGTCAGGTTCGACGGCGGGCACAAGCGGCACCGGTTCTGTGTCGACGTGCTGCGGGAGAACTTCGTGGAGCGGATCTTCGCGCGGGCGCGGCTGCGTGAGCTGTTTGGCACGGCGATGGCGGGCAAGGCCACCCGCGGCCGCCACACGAACGCCCTGCTGCATGCGTTCAGCCAGGTGAGCGAGCGGCTGGACGACACCAGGCGGACCGACCTGGTGGACCGGATCCACGCCTACCGGCGGGGCGACACGACGCTGAGCGTGCCGATCGCGCTGCTCACCCACCACGCACGGGGCGACGGGCTGGCCCGGCTGGCCGAGCAGACCTACCTGACGCCGTACCCGGCGGCGCTGCGGGTGTGAGGGGCGCTACCCGTCGCGCAGGAACGCGTTGGCGATCGGGCCGGCGCTGTCCGCGCCGGTGCCGCCGCCCTCGACCAGCACCGCGAAGGCCAGGTCGCCCCGGTAGCCGATGAACCAGCCGTGCGAGGGCGGGTCGGAGCCGCCGCCGTACTGGGCCGTCCCGGTCTTGCCGTAGACGCCGGACGGGAAGCCCACCCCGGCGGCGGTGCCGGTGGTGACCACCGCGCGCATCATCGGGCGGAGCGTGCCCAAGATGGCGGCGGGGATCTGGTGCGGTGACGCGGTCTGGTGCGGCGCGGGGCTGGTGACCAGCACCGGCGGCCGCCAGGAACCGTCGTCGATGGCGGCGGCCTCGGCGGCCTGGCTGAGCGGGTTGACCAGGTCGTCGCCCTGGCCGAACGCGTCCGCGGCCAGATCCACCGAGTCGTGCGGGGTGGTGAACTTGCCGAGCACGGCCGGGATGCCGAGCTGGGGCTGGGAGTTGTAGCCGAAGCTGGCGGCCATCGAGGCGAGCCTGGAGCCGTCCAGGCGCTGGGTGGCCTGCAGCGCGAACGTGGTGTTGCAGGACACCGCGAACGCGGTCTGCAGGGTGGTGCTGCCGTACTGCTCGTTGTTGTCGTTGTGGAAGGTGCGTCCGTCCACGGTCATCGTGGCGGGGCACTGTACCCGGCTGGACGGCGTCATGCCCCGGGCGGCCAGGGCCGACCCGGTCACGACCTTGAAGGTCGAGCCGGGCGGGAAGATGCCCTGCAGGGCCCGGTCGAACCCGCCGGGCCGCTCCACCACGGCCAGCACCCGGCCGGTGGAGGGCTGCAGCGCGACCACGTCCACCGGCTTGGCGGTGTGGGCGGACTGCACCGCGCGCGAGGCGGCGAGCTGGTCGGCCATGTCGATGCCGGTCTTGACCGGCTGACCGGGGACGGCCGGGAACTTGGCCGCGGTGGCGTCGGTCCGGTGGCCGGGGCCCTTGATGGCGATGGTGAGCGACGGACGGCCGGCCAACTGGGTCTGGTAGGCCTGCTCGATGCCGCCGTCGCCGATCAGGTCGCCGGTCTGGTAGGGCGCGCCGAGCTTCTTGGCCTGGGCGGCGGTCGCCTTCACCAGCCCGCCGGTCAGCAGCGAGAGCGAGCCGGACTCGGCGGCAGCCTGCGGCGAGCTGAGCACGGTGCCGTCGTCGGCCAGGATCTGGGCCCGGGCCGGCCAGGCCGCGCTGAGCACGAACCGCTCCCCCGCGCGCAGGCCGGGATAGATGGCGGCCGGACTCCAGTTCACCCACCACTTGCGGTTGCGCTGGACCAGGCTCAGGTGGCCCCGGTAGGTCCAGGTGTGGCTGCTGACCAGCGCGGCGGTGGCGGTGAAGTCGGCTGTTTCATTGTTCACCGAGGTGAGCGCCAGGTGCAGGTGGCGCAGGCCGATCTCGGCGTCCACCCGCTTGATGGCCGTGGCCAGGCCGCCGGACGGCACACCGACGCTCACCTGGGACATGGCCGGGTAGTCGGCACGCTGCCAAGCGCTCAGGTAGCTGGCCGCGGTCTGGCGCGGGCTGCCCTGGGTGCGGAGCAGGAGGTAGCCCCCGGCGGCCACACCCCCGGCCAGCACCAGCACGATCACCACCACGGTGATCGTGATGTTGCGCCGGCGGTGGCCGCCGGTCCGGGTGGTCGGCTGGCCCCATGCGGTCCGGCCCTGCACGCAATCGCCCCCTTACCCGGGCCAGCGTATGTGGGCCGCCCAGGTGCCGGGACGCGTTCGCCGGCGCCAGCCGAGGTGGCGCCGACCTTAGCCGTGACGGACATACCGACCAAGCCATTAGGTAATAGCGCACTCACTTTTAAATGGTCAAAATGTGGTCGAAGAGTACTCATGCTCCGACCAGGGAGGGCTCACATGCGTGGCGGACTCACTCGATCGTTGCTGCCGCTGGCGGCACTCGTCTTAGGACTGGCCGCCGCCCCGGCGGCCTCGGCCGCGACGGCCTCGGCCGCGGCCCAGGCCGCTCAAGATCCGATTGCGATCGGACCCAACCAGTACTTCAAGGGCATCTTCAACGGCCACCCGCCGGGCCCGGCCATCATCTTCGTGGCCTGCGGCCAGGGCGGCACGACCGGCCACCCGGTGGCCGGCCAGAAGATCTGGGTCAAGGAGATACCCACGCCGGTCTCGACCAGCAAGGACACCGGCTTCACGGGGAGCAAGGGTACGGGCATCACCGCCTCGCTCGCCAGCGCCACCTCGACGTTCCTGAGCGCCCACTTCAGCGCCTACGGCGTCAAGGTGAAGATCCCCGTCAGCGTCACCCTGCCCTGCTCGGGCTCCGGCGCGATCGCGTTCGCCCCGATCCCGAAGAGCAAGACCGCGCACACCGCCGTGCTCAACGTGACCTTCGGCCCGCCGCCAGCGCCCGGCGCGCGCGGCTAGCGGCCCCACCCTCGTGATTGGGGAGGATCGTGGCTGTTACGACGACCGCGATCCTTCCCAATGTGGGCTGACGGGGTTTGGCGGGGGCGGGGTTAGCCCATGTGGGGGTAGTGGTAGTCGGTGGGTGGGACGAACGACTCCTTGATCGTGCGGGCGTTGACCCAGCGGATCAGGTTGAAGATCGACCCGGCCTTGTCGTTGGTGCCGCTGGCCCTGGCGCCGCCGAACGGCTGCTGCCCGACCACCGCGCCGGTGGGCTTGTCGTTGATGTAGAAGTTGCCCGCCGCGAACCTGAGCGCGTCGGTGGCCTGGGCGATGGCCGCCCGGTCCTGCGCGATGATCGATCCGGTCAGCGCGTACTTGGCCGCGTCGGCGGCCTGGGTGAGGGTGTCGGCGTAGCGCTCGTCGTCGTAGACGTGCACGGCCAGGATCGGGCCGAAGTACTCGGTGTTGAACATCTGGTCCTTGGGGTCGCTGGACTGGACCACTGTCGGCCGCACGAAGTAGCCCACGCTGTCGTCGGTGTGGCCGCCGGTGAGCACCCGGACCGACTGGTCCTTCCTGGCCCGGCCGAGCGCGGTGGCGTGCTTGGCGTAGGCCCGGTCGTCGATGACCGCGCCCATGAACAGGGACAGGTCCTCGGTGACGTCACCCATGGTGAGCGACTCCACCTGAGCGACGAAGTCGTCGCGCAGCCGCGACCAGATCGAGCGCGGCACGTAGGCGCGGGAGGCGGCCGAGCACTTCTGGCCCTGGTACTCGAAGGCCCCGCGGATCAGGGCGGTGGCCAGCACGCCGGGGTCGGCCGAGGGGTGGGCGATGACGAAGTCCTTGCCGCCGGTCTCCCCCACCAGCCGCGGATAGCTGCGGTAGCCGGTGATGTTCTCGCCGATGGTCCGCCACAGGTGCTGAAACGTCTGGGTCGAGCCGGTGAAATGGATGCCGGCCAGGTCCGGGTGCGGCAGCGCCACGTTGGACAGCGACTGACCGTAGCCGGTCACCAGGTTGATCACCCCGGGCGGCAGGCCGGCCGCCTCGAGCACGCGCATGATGATGTGCGCCGACAGTTGCTGGGTGTGCGACGGCTTCCACACCACGGTGTTGCCGAGCAGCGCGGGCGCGGTGGGCAGGTTCCCCGCGATCGAGGTGAAGTTGAACGGCGTGATGGCCAGAACGAAGCCCTCGAGCGGCCGGTACTCCATCCGGTTCCACGTGCCCGGGCCCGACTCGGGCTGCTCGGCCAGCAGTCGCCGCGCGTAGTGCACGTTGTACCGCCAGAAGTCGATCAGCTCGCAGGCCGCGTCGATCTCGGCCTGGAACGGCGACTTGGACTGGCCCAGCATGGTGGCCGCGTTGATCGCCTGGCGCCACGGGCCGGCCAGCAGATCGGCGGCCTTGAGCAGCACGGCGGCCCGGTCGTCGAAGGACAGCGCGCGCCAGCCGGGCGCGGCCGCGGCCGCGGCGTCGATCGCGGCGGTCACGTCGGCATCGGTCGCGTTGGCGAGGTGGCCGAGCACGTGCCGGTGGTTGTGCGGCTGGACCACGTTGATCAGCTCGCCGCTGCCCATCCGCTGGCGTCCGCCGATCGTCATGGTCAGCTCGGCCTGGGTGCCGGCGAGTTCTTTGATCTTGGTTTCCAGCGCGGCCCGGTCCTGGCTGCCCGGCTGATAGTGCCGGACGGGCTCGTTGGCCGGCACCGGCACCGTGGTCACAGCATCCATCACTGATCGCTCCTGGCTATCCGACGTCATTGGCGGGTTCAGCCCATGGTTGCACGGCCTGCATCCGGTGGCACGGGCCGGATCCGGCGGTAATACCCCCGATGCGCCAGTTCCGTCAGCCGAACAAATAGGGCAGTTCCTGAACGGCGTACCAGAGCAGTTCATTCCCTTCCGCGCCGTCCACGAGGAACTTGGCGTCCTCGTCGCCGCGATCGGCCGCGGGCAGGGCGGCCACCGCGGCCCGCACGTCCGCCGCCGCCTGCGGGTCATCGATGTGCGCGGAGGCCAGCCTCGCGACGGGCGCCGCCACGGCGACCTGAACCGCGGCCGGGTCGTCGGGGTCGTAGCCGGGGCTGACCCGGTCGTCGGGGACCTCGGCGGCCAGCACGACCCGCCGGGGCGGCGCCGCCTCGTCGGCGGCGAGCAGCCGCAACGAGGCCCTGGCCGCGACGGTCAGCGCCGCGTACTCCAGTTCCTCCAGGTCACCGCTGGCGTACCACTCCCGCAGCGCGGGCGTGACGGCGAAACCGGCCAGCGGCGCCGGGCCGATCTCCCCGGCCTTCAGCGCCGCCGCCAAAGCCGGCATCGTAGCCGCCAGATAGACGCGCATGCCCCCTCTGATCTCTCAGCGAACCGACAAGATTTTGCCATCATGAACGGCTGCGCCGCAGCTAGTCGGCCGTCTCCCTCAGGCCGGACTCCGCCAGCCTCCCTGGGCCGTGACCGGCAGGCCCCCCCAAGCCCGCCCCGGCGGCCTCCCCCGGGCCGGAGCCAACCGATGGTTCGCGGGCGCCGACGGCGGCGATGACCGCGGCGACGGCCGCCTCCAGGTTCTCGTGCTCCCAGATGCGGACCACCTGCCAGCCCGCTTGGGCCAGCGTCTCGTCCGCGGCCCGGTCGCGCTCCACGTTGCGGCGCAGCTTGGGCGCCCAGTACCAGTCGTTGACCGCTGGGTTGCGGCCGTGCTCGGGGCAGGCGTGCCAGAAGCAGCCGTCCACGAACACCGCGACCCGGCGCGCGGTGAACGCGATGTCGGGGCGGACCCGCTTGCCGCCGTCCAGGTCGAGGCGGTGGTCCTTGCGGTACCGGTACCCCAGCTTGTGCAGCGCCCGGCGCAGCACCATCTCGGGCTTGGTGTCGGTGCGGCGAATGGCCCGCATGTTCGCGCTGCGCCCCGGGCTGGAAGGGCGCGGGTAGTCCGCCATGCCCGCCTACGCTAGCCCCTCCGCCGCGCGCCCTTGCGGTGATCGGGGATCAGGCCAGCGGGAGGCCGAGCAGGGCGGCTAGGTGGGCGGTGGTGGCCAGGGGGTCGCGGTGCAGTACCCCGGCCATCCCCAGGGCGGTGGCGGCGTCCACGTTGGCCTGGATATCGTCGATGAAGACGCACTGCTCGGGGGGCAGGCCGACCTTCCGCGCGGCGAGCAGGAAGATCCGTTCCTCCGGCTTGCGCATGCCGACCTCGGACGAGATCACCCAGGCGTCGAACAGCTCGGGGAAGATTTCCCTGGGGTAGTCGTTGTTGCCCCAGGAGTTGGACAGCAGGCAGGTGTGCAGCCCGGCGCGGCGCAGGGCCCGCATGAGCTCGTACATCTGCGGGACCGCCAGCGTGCCCGCGAACATCCGGTCGAGCAGGCCGACGGCGGACACCTGTCCGCCGTCGATGTGGACGAGCTGCGCGGCGAGCTGCCGTTCGAAGTCGGCCGGGTCACCCTCGCCGCGTTCGAGCCGGTGGACGGGATTGTCCGCGCCGTCGCTGTCGTAGGCCTGTCTCAGCCACGAGCGCATGACGGTGCTGTAGCGCTTCTTGTCGATCCGGTCGGCTTTCAGCCAGGAGCCGACCGTCTCGGGCAGCGGGTTGGTCAGCACGCCGCCCCAGTCGGTGATCACACCCCGCAGGCCGGGGCCGTGCGCTGGCTCAGCAAGCTCGCTGTCATCCACAGCAGCGATGGTAAGCGAGGCGGTTCGCGCCCGGAATATACGCTGGGTTGACCGGGAGGGCTCGCGATAACCTCGGGAACCATGCCCGACTTCACGCGCCGCTTCAACGTCCGCATCCCGCTGCGGGACGGCCTGACCCTGTCGGCCGACCTGACCCTGCCCGAGTCGCTGCCCGCGCCCGCCGTGGTGAGCCGGACGCCGTACGGCAAGACCGGCTCGCCGCAGACCAAGCGCGGCACGGCCTTCGCCAAGGCCGGCTACGCGTTCCTGGTCGTGGACGTGCGCGGCCGGGGCGACTCCGACGGGGAGTTCCAGCCCTACCGTAACGACGGGCCGGACGGCTACGACGTCATCGAGTGGGTCGCCGCGCAGGACTGGTGCAACGGGGCGGTGGCCACCCATGGCGGCAGCTACCTGGGCCGGATCCAGTGGCTGACCGCGCTGGAGCGGCCACCGTCGCTGCGCGCCATGGTGACCACGGTCACGCCGAGCGACCCGTTCGTGGAGACGCCGTCGGGTGTGCCGACGCCCATGCACATCAACTGGTTCCGGCTGGTCGACGCCAGGGTCCCGCAGTACCAGGAGAGCGTGGACTGGATGGAGGTGTACAAGCACAGGCCGCTGGCCACGATGGACGAGGCGGCCGGGTTCACCTCGGCGAACTGGCGCGAGGAGGTCCAGCACCGGACTCTGGACGAATGGTGGGAGCCGGTGCGCTACCAGCACAGGATCGGCGAGATCGACGTGCCCGTGCTGCACGTCTCCGGCTGGTACGACGACGAGGAGATCGGGACCCCGGCCAACTTCGCGGCGATGGTGGCGGCCGGGCGCGGCGGGCAGCGGCTGCTGATGGGCCCGTGGGGGCACCAGGTCAACAGCAGCCGGGTCATTGGCGAGATGGACTTCGGGCCGGACGCGCTCATCGACCTCGACGGGGCCGTGCTGGCCTTCCTGGACGAACATGTGAAGGGCAGCCACCCGGCCGTGCCCGCCGCGCCGGCGCGCATCTTCGTGATGGGCGTGAACGAGTGGCGGGACGAGCCGAGCTGGCCGCCGCCCTACGTCACCGAGACCAGCCTCTACCTGTCCAGCGACCGGGCGGCCAACAGCGTGTACGGGGACGGGCGGCTGTCGGCCGAGCCGCCCCAGGGCGGGCGGGAGGCGGACGCCTGGGTGCACGACCCGGACCGGCCGGTGCCGTTCGTCACCGGCGCGGGCAGTGCCCAGATCGGCGGGCCCGACGACTACCGCGGCGTGCAGACCAGGGGCGACGTGCTGGTCTTCGACGGCGATCCGCTGACCGAGCCGATCGAGGTCATCGGGCCGGTGCGGCTGACCGCGCACGTGGCCACCTCGGCCGCCGACACCGACGTCATGGCCATGCTGCTGGACGTGCACCCGAACGGCTTCGCGCAGCGGCTGTGCGACGGCATGGTCCGGCTCCGCTACCGGGACGGATTCGCCCGCGAGGACCTGATCACCCCCGGCGAGGTGTACGAGGTCAGCATCGTGATGTGGGACACGTGCCTGCGGCTCGAGCCCGGGCACCGGCTGCGGCTGCAGGTGGCCTCGTCGGCCTTCCCCAAGGTGGACGTGAACCTGGGCACCGGCGGCGACATCGTGACCGAGACCAAGGGGGTCATCGCGAACAATCAGCTCTGGCACACCGCGGCCAGGCCGTCGCGGCTGGTGTTGCCCACCCGCACGCTGGCCTGACCCGGGCCTGCCAGCTCCCGGCGGCCTGGGGCCTGGGGCCTGGGGCCCGGGGCCTGGGGCCCGGGGGCCCGTGACCGTCGGGCGCAGGCTGGTTACGCTGGACGGGTCGTCGAGCGAGAGGCAGCCCGCCATGCCACGTCGTTTCTCTTCGCCGCTGCGCAGCGCCTTACTCGTCAGCGCCCCCGTGCTCGGGCTGATCCTGGCCGGCGGCCCGGCCAGCGCGGGCGTGACCTCGGCCCCCGCCCTCCGGCTCGCCGCGGAGAACGGGTACGTGGACACGAACAGCGCGGGCAACACCTACTCCGAGGCGTCGGCCACCTGGACGCAGCCCGCGATCACCTGCGGCGCCTCGGCCACGTCGGTCGCGTTCTGGGTCGGCCTCGACGGCTACACCAGCCCCACGGTCGAGCAGGCCGGGACCGAGGCCAGCTGCCAGAGCGGCAAGGCCAGCTACTACTCCTGGTGGGAGATGTACCCGAGCGCCCCCGAGGTGGTGGGGACAACCGTCAAGTCCGGCGACAAGATCACCGCGTCAGTGACCAAGAGCGGCTCGAAGTACACCCTGGCGGTGACCGACGCCACGCACACCGCCGACAGCTTCACCGTTACAAAGACGTGCGCGCCCACCTCGTGCCTGGACTCCAGTGCCGAGTGGATCGAAGAACCGTCGGGCAGTCCGGCCGTGGCGGCCTGGACGGTGAAGGGCGCGACGGTGAAGTCCGGCACGGTCACCGGGGTGATCTCGACGTTCCCTCACGCCGTCCTCGGCTCGGCGGGGCCGCTGAACGCCGCGGGCAACGGATTCACCGTCCCGTAACGGGTTTCGCGCTCACCCGGCCGACCTTCACGGCTGAGCCGGTATTGATGATTCAGACAAAATAGATTTTTTCGATTGACTTACCCGACAATAGTTGTGAGCATGGCTGGATGAGCCGTGACCTGGCTCTTACGGGATCCGGCCGCCGGGACCGCCCCGTCGGATCAGGAGGACCCGTGCGCTTTGTCACCCTTGTCGGCAATCCGAAGGCAGGGTCGCGCTCCGCGAACGTGGCGCAGGCCGCCACGCGGGCCGTCATGGCGGCCGCGGACGTGCAGGGACGGCACGAGACCGTCGATCTGTCCGCCCTAGCGTGCAGGCTGTTGCTGCCACAGGCGTCGGCGGTGATCGAGGACGCCGTCGAGGAAGTGCTCGCGGCGGACGTGCTGCTGGTGGCCAGCCCGGTGTTCAAGGGCACCTACACCGGGCTGCTCAAGGTGTTCCTCGACCGGCTCGGCTACCGGGCGCTGGCCGCCACGCTCGCCCTGCCGATGCTGGTCATGAAGCATCCCGAGCACGCCCTGGCGGTCGAGGTGCACATGCGCCCGCTGCTGGTGGAGCTGGGGGCCACGGTGCCGACACCGGGGCTCACGGTGATGGAGTCCGACTTCGGGCGGCTGGATCACGTGCTGGTGGCCTGGGCCCGGCGGATGGCCGGGCCGGTCAGCGCGAAGGCTGCCGCGCTGGCCGGGCCGGCTGCTCCGGCCCCTCGGCCCGCCGCTCCCGCTCCGCCGGTGGCGCGGGCGGTCCCGGCGTCTCCGGCTGGTCCGGTGATCCGGGCGTAACGGCCTGGTCTGGTTGAGACTGGCCTGGTTGAGACTGGCCTGGTTGAGACTGGCCTGGCTCGGGGGGCATGCGGAACCGGGGCAGCGGGCCGGGCAACAGCCACAGGAAGCCGGTGGTGGCGCCGATCGCGGCGATGAACAGCGCGGGCCGAAGGCCGAGCAGGGTGCCGAGCGCGCCCCCGGCCAGGGCGCCGACCGGCCTGGTGCCGTAGTTGACGGCCTGGAAGGCGCCGCTGACCCGCGACCTGACCTCGTCCGGGATCACTACCGCGAAGATCGCGCCGATGCTGATGTCCAGCAGCATCAAGTTGAAGCCGGACAGGAACTCCGCGAGGAACAGCAGGCCGAGAACGAGCGGGGCGGGCCCGCCGGCCAGCGGCCACAGTATGAGCGGGGCGGGGAACCCGACGCAGCCGACCACGTAGGTCCAGCCGATCCCGATCCGGCGCGACACCCGCCGCGTAGCCAGCGAGCCGATCACACCGCCCACCGCGCCCGCGCCCAGGACCAGGCCGAGCAGGCCGGGCCGGACGTGCAACGTCCTGGTCGCGTACAGCACGTAGAGCGAGATGAACACGAAGTCGAAGAGATTCACGATCGACGCCGAGATCAGCGACGCCCGCACGATCGGCGACCTGGCGATGAACCGGAAGCCCGCGGTCAGCGAGCCCTTGCCACCGGGGTCGGGCGGCGGCTCGGCGGGCCTGATCCGGCCGAGGAAAAAGGCCGAGCCGAGGAAGGACAGCGCGTCGGCGACCATGGCGAACGGCGCGGTCAGCAACTGGACCAGCAGCCCGCCCAGGCTCGGGCCGCCGACGAACGAGAATGCGCGGCTGGAGTACACCAGCGAATTACTCTCCACGTACCGCCCGTCGGGCGTCACCGCGACCGAGACCGCGCTGTCGCTGACCGTGAACAAAATGCTGAAGGTGCCACCGGCGAACGCCACGCCGTACAACTGGGCCAGCGTAAGCGCGTGCAGCGCGTAACCGACGGGCACGCTGGTGAGCAGGACGGCGCGGCCGATATCGGCGGCGATCATGAGCAGCCGACGGCGGCCGAACCGGTCGGCCCACACGCCCGCGTGCATCGCGAACAGCAGGCTGGGCAGCCAGATGGCCGCAGTGAGATAACCCATCTGGGCCGCGCGCGCGTGCAGGGCGAGCACCGCGGTGAGCGGCAGCGCGATCGAGGTGATCTGGTCACCGAACATCGAGATCGACTGCGCGCTCCAGTAGCGGCGGAAATCGCGCTCGCGCAGCAGGGCGGGGGCCAGACGGGCCAGCCGGCCGCCCCCGGTCTGGCTGGGTGCGGTGGCCTGACTGGGTGCGGTGGCCTGACTGGGCGTGGCGGGCGTGGCGGCCCGGCTCACTGGCCTGGTTCCCGCGGCTCGGTCCGGTTCCGCGGGCCCGGCTGGCCGGTATGTTCGCCGGCGCCGGACAGGTCGCCGGGGAAGGCGAGGTGGAGATAGGCGACCAGGCGAGCGCCGGGCGGGCGCAGTTCCGGATGGGTCTGCCGCGCCATGAAGCGGTCCAGCATGGCCTGCGTCTCATCGGCTAGGGCGGCCAATTCGTCCGCGGTGACGTACAGCATGGTGTCGCCGAAGTGGGCCGCCTGCTGCCACTCCTCCGGCTCGTCCGGTTTGGCCTGGATCCAGCGGCTGAGGGATTGGAAGTACCGTTCGGCCAGCACCGTCCTCAGCAGGCTGGATGCGGCGGCCGCCTCGGGACCTTCAGCCACGTCCGGCCAGGAGGTGTACTGCGCGGCCGCCCGCCAGGGGCGCTCCCGGCCCTTGCCGCCGCCGGCCTCCTCCACCAGGCCGTACTTGGCGAGTTGCCGGAGATGGAAGGAGCAGCTCGCCGAGCTTTCCCCGATCAGCTCGCCGGCCGCGGTGGCGGTCAGCGGACCCTCGCGCCGGAGCACGCCGATCAGGGACAGCCTGATCGGATGGGCCATCGCCCGCAGGGCCCGCGGGTCGGTGAGCCTGGTCACCACCCGGGGCTGGCGCACCATGTTCCGCGTCGCCTGACCGTCCTGACCGTCCTGATCGTCCTGGCCGTCCTGGCCGGCGGCGGGCGTGGCGGGGGCGGCGGCGGGCGTGGCGGGGGCGGCGGCGGCGGGCGTGACCGGGGCGGGTGCGGCACCGCCGGTGGATTCATCCTCTGCCATAGATGCAAAGATAGCTTTCAAAAGCTATCTTTGCAAAGCTTTCTTTCGTTGCACGCTGGCTACCCGTCAACTCGGAGAGAAGGATCGCGGCAGCAGTGCCAAGTCTCCGAATTGATGAACCATCCCTCTTGGGAGACGATTACCAGCATGGGTGGGGCCAGGACGCGGGGGGTGTGGTGGGTCGGGCTGGGCCAGGAGGGGGTGGAAGGCGAGACGAGTGCGGTGGGGTTCGAGTCATCCGTCAGCGCGAAGACCTCTATGTGTTCTGATACATACAGCTCTTCAAGATCATCAGGCGGGTTGGACACAGACGAGTAGCAAGCGGCGCGGGCCCGATGCGGTGGGCCGGGATGCGGCGAGCCGGAGTGGCCAGGGAGCAGATGGGACACCGGCGCCTCCTCGGCCCGGGGCGGCGGAGCGGCGGAGCGGCGCTGGCCGATGCGGTGGCCGGGATGCGGCGCGGGGCCGAAGGTGCGCTGGCCGATGCGGTGGCCGGGATGCGGCGCGGGCCGAAGGTGCGTGGGCCGATGCGGTGGGCTGGACCGCAAGGACGCGGGACGGGGGACGCGGGGTGAGGGGCGGCCGGCGAGGGGGATGAGGGGTGGTTTGGGGGCGGGGGATGTGGCTACGCGGTTTGGGTGACTTTGCTGAGGCCGCGGGGGCTGTCGGGGTTGAGGCCCAGTTGGCGGGCCAGGGCTTCGGTCAGGAGCTGGCCGGGGACGATCAGGCCGATGGGGGCCAGCCATTCGGGCAGGCGGGGGCCGGGCAGGGCGCGGGTCGAGGCCCGGGCCAGGTCGGGGCCGCCGCCGATGCCCAGGGCCAGGGCGCCCGCGCCGGTCACGCGCTTGGCCAGCTTGACCGCGCCGTCCAGGGCGGGGCCGCCGGACGCGGCGACGACGATAGCAGGGGTCTGGGCGTCCACCACGGCGATCGGGCCGTGCAGCAGGTCCGCGTAGGACAGGCCCATGGCGTGCAGGTAGCAGGCCTCTTTAAGCTTGAGCGCGATCTCGAGCGCGGTGGCGTAGGCGAGCCCGCGTCCGGAGACCACCATGCCGGTCGCGCCGGCCAGCGCGGCGGCGGCGCCCTCGATGTCGCCGGGCTCGGCGAGCATGCGCTCGATCTCGTCGGGAACCTGGCCCAGATCGGCGGGGTCGACCTGAGCGCCCAGGCCCAGGCCCAGCACGGCGAGCGCGGCGAGCTGGGTGATGAAGGTCTTGGTGGCGGGCACGGCCCGCTCGGCTCCGGCCTCAGTGACGAGGGCCAGGTCGGCGGTGTCGGCGAGCGGCGACGCGGCCGAGTTGGTGATGGCCAGCGTCCTGGCGCCACATCGGCGGGCCCAGTCCAGCGTCTCGACGATCTCCTCGGTCCGGCCCGACTGGGACAGGGCCACGGCGAGTATGCCGGACAGGTCGGCGCGGCTGCGGTAGGTCGTGGCCACCGACGGGGACGCGAGCGTGGCGAGCCGGTCGGCGTAGACCTGGAGCAGGTAGCTGCCGTAGACGGCGGCGTTGTCCGAGGTGCCCCTGGCGATGAACAGCACCTGCCTGGTGCCCTCGGCGACCGCGGCCACCTCCCCGGCGCGGGGCAGCAGTTCGCTGAGGGTGGCGCGCAGGGCCTGTGGCTGCTCGCCGATCTCGGTCCGCATCTGGGTGATCAGGTGCGAACCCTGGCCGTTGGTGGTCTCGCTGGGTTCCCCGCTCACAGCCGCGCTCCCTCGTTTGGGGCCGGCCGCGGGTCGCGGTCGGCCTGCGTCGCCGAATACACCATGTCGCCGTTGACCCACGTGGCCCGGGTCCGCAGGTTGTCGTCCAGCCAGACCAGGTCGGCCGCGGCCCCCGGGGCGATCCGGCCCAGGTCGGCCCGGCCAAACAGGTCCGCCGGGATACGGGTCGCGGCGGCCACCGCGTCGGCCAGCCCGGCGCCCACCGACACCATGTTGGCCACGGCGGTGTCCATCCGCAGCGCGGACCCGGCCAGCATGCCGTCGGCGCGCACCGGCGGCACGCCGTCGCCGGGCGGGAGCTCGATCGGTTCGCCGCCGAGCAGGTAGTGCCCCGGCGGCGAACCCGCGCAGGCCGCCGCGTCGGTGACCAGGAGGATCCGCTCCGGGGCGGCAGTGAACGCGAGCTGGCAGACCGCCGCGTCGACGTGGTAGAAGTCGGCGATCAGGCCGCTGGTCAGGCGGGGGTCGGTGAGCGCCTGACCGACCACGCCGGGCGCGCGGCTGCGCAGCGGGGGCTGGGCGTTGAACAGGTGGGTCACCATGCGGGCGCCCGCGTCGGCCGCCGCCGCCACCTGAGCCGATGTGGCGTCGCTGTGCCCCACGCTGACCAGCACACCCGCCTCGGTGAACCGGGTGATCGCCTGGAGGGCGCCGTCCCGCTCGGGGGCCAGGGTGACCAGCCGGAGCAGGCCCGAGCCAGCCTCCAGGAGCTGGCTGACCGCGTCTGGCGACGGATCGATGATCCAGTCGGCGTTGTGCGCGCCCTTGCGGAGGGGCGAGATGAACGGGCCCTCCATGTGCACACCGAGCACGCGGGCGCCGCCGGGCAGGCCGGGCACGATCGCGGCCGCGGCTCGCAGCGAGGCGGCCAGCCGGTCTGCCGGGGTGGTGATGATCGTGGGCACGAACGCGGTCGTCCCCGTCTCGGGGAGGCGGCGGACGACCTTGGCCCATCCGGCCGCGTCCGCGGTGGCGAACTCTTCACCGAAGTAGCCGTTGACCTGGAGATCCACGAAGCCGGGCGCGAGCAGGCCGGACGGAAGCTCGACGTCGGGCGAGCGTGGCGGCGGGCCCGCCCCGACCTCGGCGACCCGGCCGCCGGAGACCAGCACATATCCGGGCGCGAGAACACCCGAACCCTGGGTCGCCGGCACTACCCGCCCGGCCGCCACCAGCAGGTCAGTCGTGGCCGCACCTACCATGAGTGCTCCGTCCGGGTCAGAAACTGCCCCAATCAGGTCTAGACCAGTCTGCCAGGAACCTCGGCCGGCCGCCGACGGGAGGGAGCGGGGATGAAGTGACGGGGTGAGGCGCCCGCCGGACGATGGTTACTGGGCGGCTCTCAGGGAGGTCTGCTCGCCGGACGGCGTGGTGAGGGCGGGCAGACCGGCCGCACGCCGGGCGGCGTCGGTCATCATGATCCGCATTTCCCTGACCACTTCGACGGGGCGCTCCATCATCGCCACGTGACCGGTCTTGGGCAGGACCACGACCCTGACGTGCTGGAACGTGCGGGCGGCCCGCGCCGCCATGCGCGGGTCGACCAGGCGGTCGTGGCTGCCGTGGATGACCAGCACGTCGGCGGTGATCTGCGCGGCCTCGCGCCACAGGGCGGCCGGGCCGCGGCGGAAGTACTCAGAGACCACGCCGCTGGCAGACTTCAGCAGCGCGTCGTCGACGTAGCCGAGCGTGTCTCGGCGCTCGACCTCGGCGATCTCCTCGGCCAGCCGGTCGGGGTGCACGGCCTCGGGGTCGTAATAGACGTCCCGCAGGGTCACCGCCACCCGCTGGCGGGCCGGGAACTTGGCCGCGCGGCGCATCATCCAGATCCCGAGGCCGGGAATCCGCACCGCCGAGATGCGGGCCGGAACGGTGCGCGGGCGCAGGTCGGGCAGGGCCGGGGAGATCAGCGTCAACGTCTTGATCAGGTCAGGCCTGCTGGCCGCCAGCTTGGTGCAGACGGCGCCGCCGAGCGAGTTGCCGATCAGGTGAACCGGACCACGGCCACGTCGCTCGATCAGCCTGGCCGTCAGGCGGGCCTGGGCGCTGACCGAGTAGTCGCCGTCCCGCGCGGGCGGCGAATGCCCGTGACCGGGCATGTCCAGAGCCTCGCAGGCGAGCGGGTGCCCACCGGGCCAGCGGGGCCAGGCGGGGTCCAGTCCCTCGGCGCCGTTCATGCTCGCCCCCGGGGCCTGGTCGGGCCTGCGCAGCAGGTCCATCAGGTCGGTCCAGTTGGTAGACGAGCCACCGAGGCCGTGCACGCAGAGGGCCGGCTGGGCGCCGGGCTCGGCGGGCGCGGCGCGGAGGAAGACTTCCGCCGCGCCGACGGTTACGAGCCGGCCCGGCCAGACCGGGATCGGCGGCGCGAGCCGCGCCTGGGTGGCAGATGGCCTGTTCATTCGCACAGCGTAACTCTGACCAGGCACGGGGCCCAGCCAGCAGCACGGCTCGCGCAGGCCAGCCCGGACAGGCGCGCAGCCGATCGGGACAAGTTGGGAAATTCGGGATGAAGGGTAAGAATCGCTTTCCTGGGCAGAACCGGTGGAGGCCTTTGCCCCAGAGGCCTGATTCCGCACTCTTTGTTGGCTCCGTGGGCAGTTACGCACCCGTGGCTGCGATGATGAACGGATCGCTCTGCGGCGCCGACGGTGCGGGTGGCCGACAGGTGGGTGGAGAGATCCGGCCCGGCGGGGAGGGGCAACCCACTGGGTGAGGGAGGGAGACCCGCGCCTGGCGGGCAGGAGGGAAGGGTAGGCATATGCCACAGTTCGATGTCGTCGTGTTCGGCGGCGGGACGGCCGGCGTGCACGTCGCCACCGAGGTGGCCCGCGCGGGACGGACCGTCGCGGTGGTGGAGGCCGGCCTCGTCGGAGGTGAGTGCCCCTACCTGGCCTGCATGCCGTCGAAGTCGCTGCTGCAGTCGGCCCAGCGTGGCGAGCCCTGGGAGCACGCGGTCGCGCGGCGGGACGAGGTCACAGGGCATCTGGACGACTCGGTGCCCGCCGCCCGGCTGACGCGGGCCGGCGTGACGCTGATCCGCGGCACGGCCCAGGTGAGCAAGCCCGGCGTGGTCGAGGTGGAGCCGATCGCGGCCGTGACCGGGCCGCTGGACAAGCGGCCCAACGACGTGGCCGAGACGGGCATCAACTCACTCGGCTACACCGACCTGGTCATCGCCACCGGGAGCGAGCCGGTGGCGCCCCCGATCGAGGGGCTCACCGACGTCCCGACCTGGACCAGCGCGGAAGCGCTAACCTGGCCAGACCTGCCTAGGCGACTGATCGTGCTCGGTGCCGGCCCGGTCGGCTGCGAACTCGCCCAGATCTACGCGGCGTTCGGCAGCCAGGCCACGCTGATCGAGACCGAGGAGCACGTGCTGCCCGGGGAAGCCAAGTTCGCCGGCGAGATCCTGGCCGATGGGCTGCGCCGGACGGGAGTGGACACGCGTCTTGGGTCGGCCGCGGTCAAGGCGGAGATCACCGACTCCGGGCTGGCGCTGACGCTGGCCGACGGGAGCCGGATCGAGGCCGACCGGGTGCTGCTGGCCACCGGCCGCAGGCCACGGCTGAGCGGGCTGGGCCTGGACAAGCTGGGCATCGAGATCGGGCCGGCCATGGCGCTGCCGGTCGACGAGACCTGCCAGGTCGTCACCGCGAGCGCGGCCGAGGGCGAGCAGAAGAAGAACGCCGGGCCGGTGTGGGCCGCGGGCGACGTGACCGGGGTGGCCACGTACACGCACACCGCCAACTACCAGGCCCGGATCGTGGCCGCCAACATCCTCGGCGACCATCGCGAGGCTGACTACCGGGCCATCCCCCGTGTCGTCTACACAACCCCGTCGGTGTACAGCGTGGGGATCACCCCGGCCAGGGCGGCCGCGGCCGGCACGGAACTGCACACCGCGGGCTTCGATCTGGCCGAGACGGCCAGGGCCACGGTGGAGGACGACGACCGCGGCCGGGTGGAACTGTACGCCGACTCCGACGGGCTGCTGGTGGGCGCCGCCGCGGTCGGGTTCTACGCCGACGAGTGGATGGCGGAGATCACGCTGGCGGTGCGGGCCAAGGTGCCGCTGAGCGTGCTGGCCGACGTCGTGCACGCGTTCCCGACCTACGGCGTCGCGCTGGAGGAGCCGCTGCGGGAACTGGCCAAGGTCACCGGTTAGCCTGCCGGGGTTGACCGGATAGGGCGCGCCGACCTCGGCGCAGACAGCTACTGAGTCGTAGGATTACCGGAACGCGGTAGATCCACTATCGCACCGACAAATCGGAGTTCGTGTTGAGCGCAACCCCCGATGCCCGGCCGCGTAGCACCAGGCTGCCAAGACCGGCTAGGCGGCGGCAGTTGCTCGGGGCCGCGCAGAAGGTCTTTGTCTCGCAGGGATATCACGCTGCCGCGATGGACGAGATCGCCGAACGGGCGGGCGTGAGCAAACCGGTTCTTTACCAACACTTTCCCGGAAAGCTCGAACTCTACCTGGCGCTGCTCGACGAGAGCACCGACACACTCGTGGACACGGTGCGCACGGCGCTCGGTTCCACCACCGACAACAAGCAGCGCGTGGCCGCCACTTTCGTGGCCTTCTTTGATTTCGTGAGCGGGGCGGGAGAGGCATTCCGTCTAGTCTTTGAGTCAGATCTTGGCAATGAACCGGCTGTGCGGGAACGGCTGGATGCCACCATGAACGCGTGCGCGGAGATGGTCAGCCGGGTGATCAAGGAAGACGCCGGGATCGAGGACGAAGAGGCGCACCTGCTCGGCATGGGCTTGGTGGGAATGGCCAACGTCAGCGCGCGGTACTGGATGCGCAATGGCCAGCAGATCCCCAAGGACGCCGCGGAGCAGATGCTGACCCGGCTGGCCTGGCGGGGCATCAGCGGCTGGCCGCTCACCGGCTAGCCCCGCCAGCGAACGGCCCCTGACGGACGCCAGCCGGTCCGGCGAGTGAAGGGGGCTGGGGGGCGGGTGGGGACGAGCGCCGATGGATCCGGGTTTACGCAGGTTCGTGCCGCCAATTCGCCAGTGGCATAGCGAGTAAGGGCACGGCGGCTTCGAGATGAGCGTTAAGCAAGCTAGCCTCTGTTACAGCATGGCCGCCCGCCCGACCCCCCCGGAGCCCCGCCGAGAGGAAACCTGTGGAAGTTAAGATCGGGATCCAGTCCGCGCCGCGGGAACTGGTGGTGGAGACCGAGACCGAGGCCGACGAGGTGGAACGTGCTCTCGGCGCGGCGCTCGCGGACGGTGCCATTTTTACACTGCGCGTGGAAAAGAACGGGAAGATCCTTGTCCCGGCCGACAAGATTGCGTACGTAGAACTCGGCAGCTCCGAGCCACGGCGAGTCGGCTTCGGCAACCTCTGACCTTTCTGCCGCCTGAGGCGGGCACGTCAGTTGGCTAGGCGTCAGTTGGGCAGGCGCCAGTTGGGCAGGCGCTAGTTGGCCAGGCCCAGTGCGCTCATCCGCCGGGCATGGGCGTCGGTGAGTTCGGCCAGCATGCGCACCATCTCGCCGAGCTGGCTTTCACCGTCGCCGACCAGCAGGTCCGCGAGCGGCGGATGATCGGCGATGACCCGCTGCGCCTGGCCGAGGGCCTCCCCCACCAGCCGGCGGGCCCACAGTGCGAGCCGGCCCGCCACCTTGGGGTCGGCCTCAATGGCCGCGCGTACATGCTCGACCGCGAACTGCGCGTGGCCGGTGTCGGCCAGGACTTCGAGTACGAGGGCGCGAGGGCCTGGTTCGAGCACGGCGGCGGCGGCGCGGTAGAAGTCCGCGGCGATCCCGTCCCCCACGTAGGCCTTGACCAGCCCTTCGAGCCAATCCGACGGCACGGTCCTGGCGTGGAAGGCGTCCAGCGGCGCGGTGAACGGGGCCATCGTCTGGCCAGGATCGGCGCCGAGCCGCTCCAGTTCGGCCCGGATCCGCTCGAAGTGCGAGAACTCCGCCACCGCCATCCCGGCCATGGCGGCCTTGTCGGCGAGCGTGGGCGCCAGCTTCCCGTCGTCGGACAGCCGGTAGAACGCGACGAGTTCGGCGTAGGCCAGCAGCCCGTACAGCCCGGTGATGCCGCCCGCAGGCGGGGCCGGGGCGCCGGTCCCGGCCGGGGCGGCCGGGTCCCGGCCGGGGTCAGAGGTCTCGGACACGGATGATTCGGGCACAGGCGCAGCGTAACAACGGATCCGCCGCCCCGCCCGGACCCCTGATACGCCCGATCCCTATCACGCCGGAACAGGTCCAATGCCGGATGTGGGGCTCCTGGTACACTCGTTGCTGACCCGTGACCGGAATGTGGTAGCGCAAGGTCGTGTTGGTCATTAAGAGCGGCCGTTTTGGTCATCGAGGATGAGCACGCTGTCCATCGGGATGGCCACGGGGGCCGGACCTCGCGGTTTACCGATGAATTTGCTGTGGGCACTTTGATGGAGGCTGAAGGCCCTGACAACCCAGACCATTACTGATCAGATCATGCCGGAAGACGGCCAGGAATCCCCTACCGGCCCGACGGACCTCAGCGAGGTTACCCGCCCCGCGGCGGTGACCCCCGCGGTGCCGTTCCGCGACCTGCAGGTCAGCGACGACATCTGCGCCGGGCTCGAGGACGTGGGCATCCACACGACTTTCCCCATCCAGACGCTGGCCCTGCCGATCGCGCTGAGTGGGAACGACATCATCGGCCAGGCCCGGACGGGCACGGGCAAGACCCTGGCTTTCGGCATCCCCCTGCTGCAGCGCCTGCACCCCGAGGGCAAGCGGCCGCAGGCGCTGGTGGTCGTGCCGACCAGGGAGCTGGCCATCCAGGTCGCCGACGACCTGCGGATCGCGGCGGCCAGGCTCGGCGCCCGCGTGCTGACCGTGTACGGCGGCCGCGCCTACGAGCCCCAGATCAACGCGCTGCGGACCGGCGTGGACATCGTGGTGGGCACGCCGGGACGGCTGCTCGACCTGTCCAACCAGCGCCACCTCGACCTGTCGGCCGTGCACATGCTGGTGCTGGACGAGGCGGACCGGATGCTGGACCTCGGCTTCCTGCCCGACGTCGAGCGCATTCTCAAGCTGGTGCCGAACGAGCGGCAGAGCATGCTGTTCTCGGCCACCATGCCGCTCGAAGTGGTCACGCTGGCCCGGCGGCACCTGAACCGGCCGGTGCACGTCCGCGCCGAGGGCAGCGACGAGCCCGAGCACGCGCCGGACACCGAGCAGCACGTGTTCCGCATTCACCACATGGACAAGGTGGAGGTGCTGGCCCGCGTGCTGCAGGCGGCCGATCGCGGCCTGTCCATGGTGTTCTGCCAGACCAAGCGGGCCGCCGACCAGGTGACCGACGAACTGGCCAGGCGCGGCTTCGCGGTGGCTAGCGTGCACGGTGACCTAGGCCAGGGCCAGCGCGAGCGGGCGCTGCGCGCGTTCCGCAACGGCAAGGTCGACGTGCTGGTCGCGACCGACGTGGCCGCGCGCGGACTTGACGTGGACGACGTCACGCACGTCGTGAACTACGAGTGTCCCGAGGACGAGAAGGCCTACCTGCACCGCACCGGGCGCACCGGGCGGGCCGGGCGGACCGGCATCGCCGTGACGTTCGTGGACTGGCGCGACATGCGCCGGTGGAAGCTCATCGACGAGAGCCTGGGGCTTGGCTGCCCCGAGCCACAGGAGACGTATTCGACCTCGGCGGAACTGTTCGCCGCGCTGCGGATTCCCGAGACAGCGAAGGGGACGCTGCCGACGGCCCAGCGGGCGCGGGCCGGCCTGGACGCCGAGGCCATCGAGGACATCGGCGAGACGGGGCGGACCCGGACGCCACGGGGGGAGACCGGAGGGCCGCGTGGCAAGGCCAGGTCGGGACACAGCAGGAGCTCAGGTCGCAGCCGGGGGACGGCCGCGACCGCGAACGGGAAGGGCACGGGCCAGGCGCCAGACGGCATCACCGGCGGGCAGGACCGCGGCCAAGGCTCAGGTTCGGGGTCGGGGTCGGGCACGCGCCGCCGCCGGATCCGCCGCCGCACCCGCGGTGGCGAGGACGTGCCCAACGGCGAGCAGCGCGCCAGCTAGCCGCGGCGGTCCCGGCTGGGATTGTCCAGCCGGCCGATGTGAGTAGGGTGGCCCCCCGTGAGCACACCCCGCTCGATTGACGTTCCCCCCGGTGCGCGCCGCATCACGCTGCAGACCGAACGCGGTCCGTTCGCGGCGGTCGAGGCGATGCCCGCCACCGGGGTACGTGAGCGCAACCCCGCGCTGCTCGTGCCCGGCTTCACTGGCAGCAAGGAAGACTTCCTGCCGATCCTGCGCCAGCTCAGCGCGGCCGGCCGCCGGGTGGTGGCCATCGACATGCGCGGGCAGTTCGAGACCCAGGGCAGCCCCGACCGCGACAGCTACCGGCTGGAGGCGCTAGGCGCCGATATCGCCGCTGTGGCGACCGTCATCCTGGACGACCCGGGCGAGACGGCGGCGCGCGGGCTGCACCTGCTCGGTCACTCGTTCGCCGGCCTGGTGGTCCGGGAGACGGTGCTGGCGAAGGCGGCCGACGTCTGCTCGCTGACGCTGATGAGCGCGGGCCCTGGCCAGCTCACCGGCCCCGCGAGGGCGATGCTGACCGCGGTGCTCGAACCGCTGCGCGGCTTCGTCAGGCAGCAGCTCGCCGTTCAGGTCAGGCGGCTGTGGGAATTCCAGCTCGCGGCGCAGGCCAGGGCGGACGGCACACCACAGGACATCATCGACTTCCTCGGCCGCCGGATGCTGCTCAGCAACCCGGACGGCCTGGTGGCCATGGGCGAGCAGTTGCTGGTCTGCCCGGACCGCACCGACGAGCTGGCCGCCTCGGCGCAGCTCCCCATCCTGGTGCTGTACGGCGAGTACGACGACAAATGGGAGACCCCGGTGCAGGAGGAGATGGCCGAGCGGCTGGACGCCGAGCGGGTGTGCATTCCCGGGGCCACGCACTCCCCCGCGGTCGAGGCGCCGGAGACCACGGCCAGCGCGCTCAACGCCTTCTGGCACGCGGCCGAGTCCGTCAGCCGCTGATCTCTGCCCCTAGGTCCGGGCCGCTGATTTGGGCGAGCCCGTCCCACGGCTTGCGCGGGTCGGTGGCCGCCTGTCCCTCCGGGCAGTGCTGCTGGTAGTCACACCAGCCGCACAGCACGCCGGTCTGCGGCGGGAACACCCGGTCCACCTCGTCGCCGTCAAGCCCGGCCCGGTACCGCTGGTCGGCGGCCGCGCACTCGGCCGCGATGTCCTCGGCCCGGCCTTGCTGCCTGGCCAGCCCCGCGTCGGTGTGCTCCCAGGCCAGCACCGACCCGCTCGGCAGATGGTGCAGCTCGACCTTCCGGCAGCGCCGCCGCATCACCCGCTCGGCGGCCAGCGCGTACAGCGCGAGCGGCAGGGACGTCCGCGCGTCTTCCACGGTCAGCAGCTGCCGCCCGGTCTTGTAGTCCACCACCACGAGTTCGCTGGCCCCAGCGGTCTCCCCTTCCGCCCTCGCGACTGGCCGGTCGTCCAGCCGGTCGATCCGGCCGGACACCGCGATCCGGTCGGTGCGGGTCGCGACCGTCCGCTCCACCCCCAGCGGCTCGACGGCCGGGTCAAGGCGGGCCACGTACGCCTCCACCATCCGCCTGGCCCAGCCCCGGTAGGCCAGCGACTGGGCGTCGTCGGTGAACCCGAGCCCGATCCAGCCCCGCTCGGTCAGCTCAGCGGCCGCGGGCACGGTCCGCTCGGCCACCGGCAGCCGCCACCACGCGGCCAGCGCCGTGTGCACGCTCGCGCCGAGGCTGTTGTGCGCCCACGGCGGCCGCTTTGGCGGCGGCGGCCGGTCCAGGTAGTTCATCCGGTACCGGCGCGGGCAGTCCACCCACGTGCTCAGCCTGGTCGGCGTGCAGGTGTACAGCCGCTGCGGCATCCCTTCGAAGCCGAGTTGCTCGGCGCCTGCCTGATTTCCGCTTTGCTTCACTGTGCTGCCATTCAATACTGAGTTGGCAATGAACGGGCTCGACCCACCGTCGCCGGCCCGCTCCCTAGTCGCCGGATGGCACGCCGGCCGGGCCGGCGCTGACCCACGAGTCGAACCGCTTCTCCGCGGCCGCCACCGTGGTCTCGTCCCCGTGGCCGGGCAGCACCCTGGTGTCCGGCGGCAGCGTCAGCAGGTACTCGCCGACCGCGCTCACCTGGCCGGGGAAGTCGGGAAACTCGCCGCAGTACCGGGCCGGGCCATTGGCCAGCAGCGTGTCGCCGGAGAACACCACGCCCAGGTCCTCGCAGTACAGGCAGACCGATCCCGGGGTGTGCCCGGGCGAGTGGATCACTTCGAGCTGCACGTCGGCCACCTCGAAGATCCCGCCGTCGGCCATCTCGATATCCGGGTCGTCGTCGTGGGTGTCCCGCCAGAACAGCAGGTCCTTGGGGTGCAGCGCGATCGGGGCCTCGTCCCGCTCGGCCACCTCGATGGCCGCGGCCACGTGGTCGGGATGCCCGTGCGTGCAGATGACGGCGATGATCTCGCGCTCGGCTACCACATCGAGCACGGCGGTCGCGTCGTGGCCGGGGTCGATGACGATCGCCTCGTCGTCGTCGCCGATCACCCAGGTGTTGTTCGTCATCTCGTACTTGGTGTCGTCCTCGGTGATCTCGCCCGAGGTCACCACCTGATCGATGCGCGCGTCCATGCCGGCCGGCCTTCCTTCGTTCAACCCTGCGTGACGAATGCTCGCACAGCTTGCGCGACAAGCTCTACCGCGATGGCCGAAAGCAGAAGCCCGGCGATCCGGGTCAGCAGCTCGACCCCGTTGTCGGTGAGAATGCGGTGGATCACGAAGGCGAACCGCATTGCGAGCCAGGCCGCGATGGCCACCGACGCGATGGCTATCGCCAGGGCCAAGGTCTGACCGGCACCGTGCGCCCGCTGTACGTAGAGCATCGTAGCCACGATCGCGCCCGGGCCGGCCAGCAAGGGGGTGCCTAGCGGCACGAAGGCCACGTTCACCCTGGCCATCTCCTGCTCGGTCGGCTCGTCCGACTTCCCGGTGAGCAACTGCAGCGAGATCAGCAGCATGAGCAGCCCACCCGCGCACTGCAGCGCCGCGAGCTGCACCCCCAGGTAGAACAGCACCGCCCGGCCGAACAGGGCGAAGCCCACGATCACCCCGAAGGCCACCACGGCCGCCTGCCGGGCCAGCTTGCGCCGCTCCTGGCCGGACAGTCCCCGGGTCAGCCCGAGAAAGACCGGCACCGTCCCCGGCGGGTCGATGATCACCAGCAGAGTGACGAAGGCCTCCCAGAAGAACTTCACGACAGTCCCCTGACCAGGTGCTTTGTGTCACTTGGCCCCACCTGAAGGCACATCCAGGGCACTTCCCTCGTCATCGGCTCTCCGGAAGAACTGATCGACCGCCTTGCGTCCGCGATCATCAGCATCGGGCATCAGGTGGGCGTACGTCCTGTACACGCAGCTATCGAGGGGCCGGGGCTGATGTCCAGGTTCCTTGACCCAGCACGACCAGGCATCGAGAATCACAATGTGCGGCTCCCGTGGCAGGCCAAGGAATATACGAGAACCTGCGCCGAATGCGGGTGCACCTGGCAAGTGCCCAGGTGGGCCCGGCGGCGGCCGTTCGAAACGCTTCGTATGTTCTCCAGGATGCAGGTCACGTCGGGCATCGGGAACTCCACCAACACCACCGACTTGACCAGGCAGGTCGGATCGATCGAGACGCAAAACCAGGCGATTGGGGAGCTCCGGAACTGCCCAGAATGCGGGGCAGACCACTTCACAGATCAACCGGCGCGCGGCCAAGCGTCCTGATCATGCTCACCGACCGGGTGATCCCATCGCCCGCCGAGACGACCGTCCCCAGATGATCTTGGCTTTCCGCGTCGTGGCCAAAGCAAACGATTGTCGAAGATCGCTTTGGTCACAGGCGCGTGATCCTGATAGTCAAGTAGTCGCTTGACTCTCCGGCTTGGGTGGGCCAATAATCAAGCAGGTGCTTAACTAATTTCTCCTGCTTGATCTTGGAGGCTGGGTTATGCGAAAGCTGTTCACGTTCTTGTTCGCGAGCCTCGACGGGTACCACGAGAGGGCCGGGCACGACATGAGCTGGCATCTGGTGGACGACGAGTTCGACGCCTTCGACCTGGCTCAGCTCGGCGAAGCTGACACGTTCCTGCTGGGCCGGGTGACCTACGAGCAGTTCGCCGAGTTCTGGCCCACGGCCGAGGCGATGGAGGTCGAACCGGTCCGCGCGAAGATCTTCAACGAGTCGCCCAAGGTGGTCGTGTCCCGGACACTGCGCGAGGCCTCGTGGGAGAACACGACGATCATCGGGTCGGACGTGGACGCGGCGATCCGCGCGCTGAAGGATCAGCCGGGCCGGGACATCCAGGTCATCGGCAGCGCCAAGCTGACCGCCTACCTGGTGCAGGCGGGACTCGTGGACGAGGTGCGCGTGCTGGTGAACCCGGTGCTGGTGGGCAGCGGCATGCCCGCCTTCCCGGTGGATCGGCTGGTCAGCCTGGAGTTGCTCGACACGAAGCGATTTGGCAACGGCAACATCCTGCTCACTTACCACCCCAATCACACTGGCACCGCAGACTAGCCGGAGCCCGCTCAATCGAAGGATATGGTTGTCGCAACCAAACCCTAAGACGGTTAACGTTGCCACAACCATCGCCAACGTTCGAGAACCGCGGTCAGCTATGGGCCGGGGTTTGGGGGAAGGGACAGGCTATGAGAGTCACGGTCAGCTATGGGCCGGGTTTGGGGGAAAGGACGGGTTATTACGTGTGGACGGGAGTGCGCCGGTGGGACGCTTCAGACTAGGTCTGGACGGGGAGTGCGCCGGTGGCGGTGGATAGCAGGTGCTCGTAGGCGTCTGGGGGTGTGGTTTCGGAGCCGATGCGGTGACCGGTGAGGGTGCCGTGGTCGTCGCTTCCGCCCGATGCGACCAGGCCGAGTTCGTCGGCCAGCGCTTCTAGGCGCAGCCGTTCTTTAGGGTCTTGGTCCGGGTGATGCACCTCGACACCCCGCAGGCCAGCCTCGGCCAGCCTGGCGAGCACCTCGTCGGGCACCATCCAGCTATCGCGGCCCGAGCGGGGATGAGCGAGGACGGCCACCCCGCCGGCCCCGCGGATGAGCCGGATGGCCCGGACTGGATCGAGTGCATAACGGCCCACGTAGGCGCGGCCGCCCATGCCGATCCACTCCTTTGAGAAGGCGCTGGCCGGCTCGTCGACGGCCCCGTCGTCGGCCAGCGCGCGGGCGATGTGCGGCCTGCCCACCACGCCGCCGTCCACGAGCGCCGTGACCTGTTCCCAGGTGACTCCGGTGCCGAGCTCCGCCAGCCTGGCCACCATCGCCTCGGCGCGGCGCACCCGGTCGCTGCGGATGCGGTCACACTCGGCGGTCAGACCGGGGTCGCCGGGGTCGAAGAGGTAGGCGAGCATGTGCACGCTGTGGCCGTCCAGCCGGCAGGACAGTTCCATGCCGGGGACGAAAGTCAGGCCGTCCGGCGCCGCCGCGACCGCCTTGCCGTGACCGGCGACGGTGTCATGATCGGTCAGCGCGACCACGTCCAGACCAGCCGTTTTGGCCTGGAGCATCACGTCGGCGGGGGGATCCGTCCCGTCAGAGACGCTGCTGTGGGTGTGCAAGTCGATGCGCACGATCACCAATCGTATGCGAGGGACTGGATCGTGGGTACTGGAAAGTGGTCCAGGTTAGGGGTTCCGTGGGTGGGCGGGGCACCCGCCTCAGCCGGGAAGCCTGGGGGAGACGGCGCCGTAGGGCAGGTCCAGATCCTGGCCGGGATCGCGGAGGTCGCGCAAGGTGATCGGCTCGAGGAACAGGACGCCGGCGGTGTCCGGCCAGAGCACGGCCCACAGCCAGTGGGCCGCCACCTCGCCGACGAACACGGCCCGGCCGGGCGCGTCCACGTGCCAGAGCGGGAATGCGTGGTGGTCCACCTGCACCGAGGCGTGCGGCTGGCCGGTGGTGAAACCGGGACCCGGGTCGGGGCCGTCCAGGCCGGCGAATCTGGCGCCGAGGCCCACGCCGGGCTCTTCGGCGACGAGCAGAAGATCGCTGGGGCCACCGAGCGGGTTTGGCCCGGACAGCGCGACGACGCTGCCGCGCATCCCGGTGCGCTCGTCGCCCGCGCCGGCGAAGCCGGTGACCAGCCAGCCCTTGGGCAGCGGCCAGACCAGCCAGACCGGGCTCCCGTTGATGCGCAGCAGCCCTTCGAGGCCATCGCGGGACGGGCTGTGCCCGGCGCGCAACGGATCCACCTCACCGTGCTGGACACAGCGCCAGGCACTGGACCAGACGCTCGGTTCCCGCACGGGTCCGCCGCAGCGCGGGCAAGTGGGCGCGGCCCTCATGACTACTGACAGTGATCTCTTACTCGTCGGTAGTCAAGGGGTGGGGACGGTCGATACTGGGAGACGTGACTTCTGAAGGGCCTGTTTCGCGGCGCGCGATTGCGTGCGTGGGCGCGATCATCAGCGGTTCTGGCGGGCGGCTGCTGCTGATCCGGCGGGGCCACGAGCCCGGGCTCGGCTTGTGGTCGGTACCGGGTGGACGGGTTGAGCCTGGTGAGACCGATGAACAGGCAGTGATCAGGGAGATCAGGGAGGAGACGGGGCTGTCCGTGGTGGTGGGGCGGCTGGTCGGGTCGGTGCGACGGCCCGCGCCGGGTGGTGCGGTGTTCGACATCAGGGACTACGCCGCCACGGTGACAGAGGGGACGCTCACAGCGGGTGACGACGCGGACGAGGCGCGCTGGGTGGACCAGGCGGAGATGGCCGCGCTGCCACTGACGGACGGGCTGGCCGAGGCGCTGACCGAATGGGGCGTGCTGGGTTAGCCCGGGTGGAAGTGCTTGGTGCGGGGGAGGCCGGCGGAGCGGCCTTTGACGGCGGTGGCCTGGGCGAGCTTGCTGGTCGCCTCGTCGATCATCTCGCCGTCCAGCATGGCGGCGCCGCGCTGCTCGTGCTCGGAATGGTGCTGATAGGCCTCCAGGATCAGCTCGGCCCGGTCGTACTCCTCCTGGTCCGGCGTGAAGGCCTGGTTGACCGAGTCGATCTGGCTGGGATGCACCACCCACTTGCCGTCGAAGCCGAGCGCGGCCACGCTGGTGGCCGACCGGGTCAGGCCCTCGGTGTCGGCGATCTTGGCGTACGGGCCGTCGATGGCCAGCAGGCCGTGGGCGCGCGCCGCCACCAGGATCCGCATCAGCGGGTAGTAGAAGGCGTCGCCCGGGTATCCGGCGGGCGGAATGCCCACCCCCAGCGAGCGCATGCCCAGGCTGGCCATGAAGTCGGCCGGCCCGAAGATCAGCGCCTCCAGCCGAGGTGAGGCCGCGGCGATCGCGTCGGCGGCGGCCAGCCCGGCCGCGTCCTCGATCTGCGCCTCGATGCCGATCCGGCCCACCGGCTGGCCCAGGTCCTGCTCCAGCTGGGTGAGCAGCAGGTCCAGCCAGACGACGTGGTCCGGGCCGGTGACCTTGGGCAGGACGATCACGTCCAGGTTCGCGGCGGCGCCCTCAACCACATCGATCACGTCGTGGTGGGCCCACGCGGTGGCGGCGTCGTTCACCCTGACCGCGCGCAGCTTGCCGCCCCAGTCCCCCGTGTTGAGCGCCTGGGCCACGGTGGCGCGGGCCGCCGCCTTGGCGGCGGGGGCGACCGCGTCCTCCAGGTCCAGGAAGAACTCGTCACAGCGCAAGCCCCTGGCCCTGTCGATGAAGCGGCTGGAACTGCCGGGTACGGCCAGGCAGGAGCGGCGGGGCCGGTACGCGCGGCGGGTGGCGTTCTGGGTCCCTGGGTTCACCGGGGAAGGCTACCAACCGGTTCGCCTACGATGAGGGCATGAGTACCGCCCCCGCCGGCTCGGCCCGGCTGCCCGGCCGCGAGCAGGTCATCAGCGCGCTCGACGGTGTGCAGGATCCCGAGATCCACCGGCCGATCACCGACCTCGGCATGGTCAAGGATGTGCAGATCCGGCCCGATGGAACGGTCCGGGTGGACGTCTGGCTGACCGTGGCCGGCTGCCCGCTGCGCGAGACCATCACCCGCGATGTGACCGCGGCCGTGAGCAAGCTCGACGGGGTGTCCCGGGTGCAAGTCGAACTCGACGTGATGAGCGATGAGCAACGCAAAGCCCTGCAGGGCAAGCTGCGCGGGGGCCGGCCCGAGCCGGAGATCCCGTTCGCCAAGCCCAACTCGCTCACCAAGGTCTTCGCCGTGGCCAGCGGCAAGGGCGGCGTCGGCAAGTCCTCGGTCACCGTGAACCTGGCCGCGGCGCTGGCCGCGTCCGGCCAGAAGGTAGGCGTGGTGGACGCCGACATCTACGGCCACTCGGTGCCGCGGATGCTCGGCGTGACCGGGCGGCCCACCCAGGTCGAGCAGATGATCATGCCGCCGTCGGCACACGGCGTGGCGGTCATCTCCATCGGCATGTTCACCAAGGGCAACACGCCGGTGGTGTGGCGCGGGCCGATGCTCCACCGGGCGCTGCAGCAGTTCCTGGCCGATGTGTACTGGGGCGACCTGGACGTGCTTTTGATGGACCTGCCGCCGGGCACCGGTGACATCGCGATCTCGGTGGCGCAGCTCCTGCCCGGGGCCGAACTGCTCGTGG
The DNA here is from genome assembly GCA_036267135.1 of Streptosporangiaceae bacterium. Taxonomy (GTDB): domain Bacteria; phylum Actinomycetota; class Actinomycetes; order Streptosporangiales; family Streptosporangiaceae; genus PALSA-505. Next base: position 51,312 of record DATAWQ010000147.1, read on the forward strand.
TCACCACCCCGCAGCTCGCCGCCGCCGAGGTGGCCGAGCGAGCCGGGGCGATCGCGATGCAGACCCATCAGCGCGTGTCCGGCGTGATCGAGAACATGTCCTACCTGCCCTGCCCGCACTGCGGCGAGCGAGTGGAGGTGTTCGGCTCCGGTGGCGGCACGGCCGTGGCCGAGGGGCTGACCCGGATCACCGGCGCGCCGGTGCCGCTGCTCGGCCAGATCCCGATCGACCTGCGCCTGCGCGAAGGCGGCGACAACGGGATGCCGCTGGTGCTCAGCGAGCCCGGGTCACCGGCGGGCAAGCAGCTTTCGGAGATCGCCGGGGCGCTGACCCGTCCACGCGGTCTGGCCGGGCGTGAACTCGGCCTGTCGCCCGTCTAGACACGGCTAGCCGGGCGGGGCTGGCCGGGGCGGGGCGGGGCTAAGTGGCCTCGGGGTCGAACGGCGGGCGCTGGCCTGAATCCATCGGGTGCGGCTTGCGCGGCTGGGTCGTCAGGAAGTCGGTCGCGCCGTCGAGGTCGTCCAGCAGGTGCTTGCGGACGAACGACTTCGGGTTCAGGTCGGCGATGTCGAAGTCGGCGAACTCGGGTCCGAGCCCGTCCTGCAGGTCGGTACGGGCCTTCTCGGCCATCCGGCGCAAGTCCCGCAGCGTGCCGCCGAACTGCCTGGCCATCTTGGGCAGCTGGTCAGGCCCGAATATCACTAGGCCGATAACGACAAGTACCAGCAGCTTGGTGATGGACAGGTCGAACACCGCGAGTTCTCCGGTCGCCGCAGGGAACCAGCCGGGCGGAGGTACCCGGTAGCACCACTGTAATCCGTGGTTCGGGCTGCGGCGATACCGCCGTACGGCGACGGGCTCCGATCGCCCGGCGGCGGCCCCCTCAGTGGAAGGGGTTCGCCCAGGACAGCAGGCGCTTGACGCCGCGCCCCATCCGGTGCCAGAACCCGGACTTGGCCTGATGTGGCAGCGCGTCCACGACGCCGGCCAGGGCCGGCGCAGGCACGGCGGCCACCACGGTGAGCACGTAGCCGCCCGCCGACCAGGTGAGGTCGGGCTCGGCCGGGTCGCGCACGAACAGCGGGTGCCCGCTGACGTCGGTCTGCCGCCAGCCGGGCAGGACGGCCGGCAACTGGCCGCGCTGCACGAACAGCGACACCACGGACAGGCCGTCGGAGTACGCAAGGCCGACCACGCGCCCCGTCGAGGTGACCTTTGCGCTGGCGTCGTACAGGGTGAGACCGCCGGGCATGGCCGCCGGGACCGGCCAGCCTTGCGCGCGCAGCGCGGCCAGCTGGGCCTGGCCGAGCCGGTCGGTCCAGGCGCGCGGGGCCGGGGTCAGATTTTCACTAGTGTTCCTGAGCTGGCTGGCGCTCGCCTGGGCGCCGTTCGCGACCCGGGCGGCGCCGAGCGGCGCGCCGCTGAGGTTGCCGGTGCCGACGGCGTCGGAGAAGTGCGCGACCAGCCGGGCCACGTCGCGGCGCTGGGCGGCGGTCATGGAAGGCGCCGGCGCCTTCCGCGCCGGGGCCCGCTGGCCCCGCGCCGTGGCGGGACGCCGCTGGCTGCCGCCGGGGGCGCGGCGGTCCTTGGTCTTTCTGGTGGCTCCACCGGCGCCGGTGGGGTCCACGGTCAGGCCGACGAAACCGGAGACGCTGAGCACGTGCGCGTGGCTGTCGAACAGTTCCCGGCGCAACGGCAGCTTGGTCGCCTCGTCCAGCCAGAACTGGGCGGCGACGCTCCCGTCGGGGCGCAGCACTTCGACGGTGCTGGCGGGCCGCCCGGCCGCCGAGCCCAGCCCGGTGTACAGCACCACGTAGTGCGCGCGGAGCAGGCTGACCAGGGCCGGGGTGAGGCCGAGCCCGCCGCTGGGCGCCTCACCGGTGTGGTGCAGCACGTTGTAGCTGACCTCGGCCGGCCCCCGGCTGCGCCGGACGCCGCTCGCCCCGGCGGCCAGCCACGAGACGACCTGCACGCCCTGGTAGGACACCGCGCGGGCGGCCGTGGCCGCCTGGCTGAGCAACCGCATCCCGGTGGTGAGGGCGCCGTGGTGGTTCAGCGCGATGTCGGCCAGTTTCACCGCCGCCGATGAGGCGGGACCGGGCCGGGCCGGCTGGGTTGGCTGCGTGTCGGTGCTCTCGGCGGCGCACACTCCGGTGAGCAGCAGGCCGGCCACCCCGGCCGCGACGACAGCACGGCGGCCCACCGGGCCGCGCAGTGGATGCACAGCAAGGCTCACGGTTTCGGCAAACCCACCGTCTGCCGGACCGGGCTCGCGGTCGGCATCGGGAAGGTGGGCAGTTGCCCGAACGTCGCCGCGTGCTGGATGTTGAACGAATCGACCTCGGGCGTGATCATCGGCCCGGGTATGTGCTGCTCGGTCCCGCCCGCCGCGAACGAGGCGGCGCTGAGCCCGACGGCCAGGGCCGCGACCGCGCCGGCCACCAGATACCGGGTGTGCAGGCGACCCCGGCCCGCGGCCAGCGGGCTCGCCACGGCCGCACCCGCACTGGCCGCCAGCGGACTGACCGCGGGCGCACCCGCACTGGCGGCCAGCGGGCTGACCGTCATGGTGGCGGGGAAGCAGTCCCAGCCCGGCTGTGCTCCCGCGCCGGCGCCGGCGAAGGCGGAAAACGCGGCCCGTGCCCGGGCGGCGCCAGGCATCCGCGAACGCGGCGGCTCCGCTTCGGACAAGTCTTCCAGGGCGATCAGGCGGCGGGTCAGGGCGCTGTCGGCCGGCGCCTCGCCCAGGCCGTGGACACGCCGCTTGAGCGTCCGCAGCGCGGCGGCTTCGGCCCGGCACTCTTCGCAGCTCACTAGGTGGGCGTGAGCTTGATCACGTTCCGCGTCACCAAGCTCGCCGTCGACGAGAGCCGACAACCGGCGGCCCAAGTGGCTCATGTGTCCCGCCCCCGGCCCACCGCGGCGGCCGGACCGGACACCGCGGCAGTGGCAACCGCGGCCGAAGAGGCGATCGCGGGGGTGGCAGGGGTGGCGGCTAGGGTGACGACTTCGGTCTGGCGGCGTGGCCTGCGGTGATCGAGGGCCGCCCGGAGCTGCGCCCGCCCCCGGTGAATCCGGCTCCGCACGGTGCCGAGCTTGACGCCCAGCGTGGCCGCGATCTCCTCGTACGAGAGGCCTTCGATGTCACACAGCACCACGGCGGCCCGGTACTCGGGCGCCAGCGCCTCCAGCGCGGCGGCGATGTCGCCGTCGAGGTGCCTTTCGTCGAACGCCTGGGCCGGGGTTGGCCCGCTGTGCAGCCGCTCCGCGGTCTCGTCACCGAGTCCCTCGAACCGGATCCGCTGCCTGCGCCGCGCCATGTCCAGGAAGAGGTTGGTGGTGATCCGGTGCAGCCAGCCCTCGAACGTGCCCGGGGTGTAACTGGACAGCGAGCGGAACACACGGACGAAGACCTCCTGCGTCAGGTCTTCCGCGTCGTGCTTGTTGCCGGTCAGCCGGTAGGCGAGGCGGTACACCCGCGCCGAGTGCGCGCGGACGATCTCTTCCCAGCTCGGCGGCGTCCACTGGGGCTCGGCGGGGTCCAGCCCGGCGATCTCGCCCACAGCCTCCCCCTCTCCTGTCGGCACTGCCCCTGTCGGCACTGCCCCTATCGACACTGCCCCGGTCAATACTGGCCCTTGACAACTATGGTGCACGCACTTAGATTTCACCGCCAGCCTGGAGCCCAGGTCCTGGGTAGCTGACACTCCGCTGAACGCCGTCGCAAGCACTCCGCAACTGGAGTAACGCACGTGCCTGCCGGACTGGTTCCCGAGCGGAGATCGTCGGCGCTAGGCTGCGCACCAAGCCGTCGCTTCGCCAGCGAGTTCGGCAGGTCGGTAGCGACTTCGGCAGGGGAGGCAGTCATCACACGCACAGAGGTCAGCCTGGCCTACGTCGAGGAGTATCTGGCCGAGGACGAGCCGCTGGTCGCGGCCCGGCGGAACGCGGTCGAGGTCGGCGGCGCCTCGCCGATCGGGACGGTGGGCGGCGCGACGCTGCGCTTCCTCGCCGCGGCGATCGGAGCGCGGGCCGTGGTGGAGATCGGCACAGGCTGCGGCGTCTCCGGCATCTGGCTGCTCCGGGGCATGCTCCCCGAGGGGGTTCTCACCAGCGTCGACGTCGAGCCCGAGCATCAGCGGCTGGCCCGGCAGGCTTATGCAGCCGCGGGCTTCGCCACCAACAGGTACCGGCTGATCGGCGGCCGGGCCCTGGACGTGCTGCCCCGGCTCACCGACGGCGGGTACGACATGGTGCTCTGTGACGCCGACAAGCAGGAGTACCCCGACTACCTGACCGCCGCGCTGCGCCTGCTGCGCCCCGGCGGCATCGTGATCTTCGACAACGCGCTCTGGAACGACAGGGTCGCCGACCCCGCCTATCAAGACGAGGACACCTCGGCGATCAGGGAGGTATGCGAGCGGCTGCAGACCGACGAGCAGGTCGTACCGCTGCTGCTGCCGGTTGGAGACGGGCTGCTGGCCGGGGTGAAGCGGCCAGAATAAGCAGCAGGGGTGCGGGCCTGCGCGGGTTAACCGACGGCGGACTTGAGGGCGTCGCCGAGCTTGGCCGCTTCATCGGCCGATAGCTCGACCACGAGCCGCCCGCCACCCTCGAGAGGAACGCGCATAACAATGCCGCGGCCCTCCTTAGTGACCTCGAGCGGACCGTCGCCCGTCCGCGGCTTCATCGCCGCCATCCTTCATCCCCTTCCATGCCTGGCGCTGCGCGGAACCTGAGCGCCCGCGGCAACGGGGTTCCTGCGAGGCGCGACGGCCCGTCTTAGGCCGCTGGACCGGTTAACCACAACCGTCTCGATCAGTCCATCCATTATCCCGTGTCCGCGCACTGAATGGTAACGATCAGCTTTGCTTTGCCCGAACGGAGGGCCAGTCCAGCCCCAAAATGACCCGGATCCGGGAAGACTGGGGGGGTGGACGCGCGTTCGGCCCTCTTCGACCTCTACGGTGATCACCTGCGTTCACGCGGCGCCCAGGCTCCGGTAGCGGCCTTGGTGCGGCTGCTCGCGAGCATCGGGATCACCGCGCCCGCGGTCCGTACCGCGATCTCCCGGATGGTCAGGCAGGGCTGGCTGGAGCCGGTGCGGGTGTCGGCGGGCGCCGGGTACGCGCTCACTCCCCGGGCGACCCGCAGGCTGGACGAGGCGGCCGAGCGGATCTACTCCAGGGGTAACCACGACTGGGATGGCGGCTGGCACCTGGTGGTGGTCGAACGGGTCCGCGAGCGCACTCGCCGGGAGCGGGTGCAGGCCAGCCTCAGGTATCTCGGCTACGCCCAGCTCGACGAGACAACCTGGCTGAGCCCGCGGCCCTCGCCCGAACTGCAGGGGTTGCGCGAGGCTGAGCGCATCCGGGTCGAGCCGTTCGCGGCCCGCTACGACGGCGACCCCCGCGGCCTGCTGGCCCGGGCCTGGGACCTGGACGGCCTGGCCCGCGCCTACCTGGGCTGGCTGGCCGAGGCCCGCGAGCTGATCGCGCCAGTGAGCCCCGTCGCAGGGCATCCTTCCGGCCCAGAAAGCCCCGCCGTGGGGCATCTTTCCAGCCCAGAAAGCCCCGCCGTGGGGCATCCTTCCAGCCCAGAAAGGACAGTGCCTGACGAGGTCATCTTCGCGGCCCGCAGCAAGCTCGTGCACGAGTGGCGGAAGTTCCTGTTCCGCGACCCGGGCCTGCCCGCGGAGCTGCTGCCGGATGAGTGGCCGGGCTTGGCCGCCGCGGAGTTCTTCAACGTAGAATCGGCCCGCCTGCTGCCCGCGGCGTCCCGCTTCGTGGACTGCTGCCTGCGGGCAGCCGACGGCCGGTCCGCCCACCGACCCGAAGCCAGGCAGTGAGTCAGCGCGATCCGAGGAGGCCGCAAGTGCCGGAACCCGTGCTCTACACCGTGGACGGCTCGGTGGCCAGCGTCACGCTGAACCGCCCGGAGGCGCGGAACTCGCTGAACGTCGAGGCGAAGGTGGAACTGCTCGCCGCGCTCCGCCGGGCCGCCGACGACGAGCAAATCCGCGCGGTCATCCTGACCGGGCAGGGGCGTGCCTTCTGTGCCGGGCAGGATCTGCGCGAGCACGCCGAAGGGCTCGCGGCCGACGCCGACCCGCTGAACACCGTGCGCGCCCACTACAACCCGGTGATCAGCGCGATCACGTCCATGCCCAAGCCGGTGATCGCCGCCGTGAACGGCGTCGCGGCCGGCGCGGGCGCCTCGCTGGCGCTGGCCTGTGACCTGCGGCTGGCGGCGCGCGGGGCGAGCCTGCTGATGGCCTTCGCCAAGGTCGGCCTCGGCCCGGACTCGGGGGCGTCCTGGACGCTGCAGCGGCTGGCCGGGCCGGCCAGGGCGGCCGAGTTGCTGATGCTCGCCGAGCCCATCGACGCCACCAAGGCGGCCGAGTTCGGGCTTTTCAATCGCGTGGTGGACGACGACGAACTAGGCCCGCAGGCCCGTGAGCTGGCGGTCAGGATCGCGGCGGGCCCGACCGCCGCCTACGCGGCCATCAAGGAGGCGCTGGCCTTCGCGGCCACGCACACGCTGGGCGAGTCGCTGGAGAAGGAGGCGGAACTGCAGGCCTGGCTGGGCAAAACCACCGACCACCGCGCCGCCACCGAGGCGTTCGTGAACAAGCAGCAGCCCGTCTTCGAAGGCCATTGATTATTGGCCGAAAGATAACCCCTCCGGCCGTACGGGCTGGGGTTTCGCGGCTGGGTGACCGTCTGTGGCTGGGGTTTGTGTGGGCTATACCCCTACGGCTGGTAGGCGCCGCGGCGGAAGCAGCCGGCCAGGTGGTCGTCCACGATGCCGCAAGCCTGCATGGTGGAGTAGACGGTCACCGGGCCGGTGAACGTGAAGCCCTGCCGCTTGAGTTCGCGGGACAGCGCCTTCGACTCCGTCGTAGCCGAGGGCAGCTCGGTCAGGGTCTGGGGCGCGGGCTGACCATCCCGGTCTTCCGGCGCATACGCCCAGACCAGTTCGGCCAGCCCGCCGGGCAGGTCGAGCGCGGCTCTGGCGTTGTTGATGGCCGCGTTGACCTTGGCGCGGTTGCGCACGATCCCCGCGTCGGCCATCAGCCTGGCCACGTCGTCGGCGCCGTAGCCCGCCACCACATCGATCCTGAAGCCGTTGAACGCGGCGCGGAAGTTCTCCCGCTTGCGCAAGATAGTCAGCCAGGACAGCCCGGACTGGAACGCCTCCAGGCAGAGCCGCTCGAACATGCCGGTGTCGTCGCGGACCGGCCGGCCCCACTCTTCGTCGTGGTAGCCGAGGTATTGAGGAGTGCTCAGCCCCCACGGACAGCGCAGCCTGCCGTCCGGGCCCGGCAGCGGCCCGCGGCCTTCATCAGTCACCGGTCGTCCTCTTCTTCGTCCCCGGCGGCCAAGGGGTTAGGAGCCCGCTTGGGCAGCGCCGCCCACTGACCGGTCGACTCGGTGTCGCCTGAACCACGGTTGGCTCGCTGCCTGGGTTCCCACACGGACGCGGCCGGGGGTGGCTGTACGTCCCGCTCATCCGTCAGGGCGCCGGACCGCTCGGCGGAGAAAGCACTGGGTCGCTCGTCGCCAGCAAAGGCACCACGCCGCTCGTCAGGACGGTAGCCGGGCGGTACATCCTGGACTTGACCGGCTCGCACGTCGCGCCGGCTGGCGGGCTCGGGCGGCGGCCCGTAGCCGCTGCGCCGGGAGGCCGACGACTCCAGGTCGGCCACCTGCTGCTGCAGCGCGGAGATCTCGATGTCCCGCTCGGTGATCGCGGCGGCGACGCGGTTGAGCGCCTCGTCGGTGGCTTGCATGCTGTAGCCCCACAGGGCCGTCGGCGGACGGAACAGCGCGACGTCGGTGGCCGACACCTCGTCCAGCTTGAGCGGGGCGTAGTCAGCCTGGAAGAAGGCCAGCTCACCACCGCGGCCCATGGCGACGACAATGACTGCGATCAGCACGGCGGCGGCGGCAACCAGCATGACGACAGGCAGCACATTAAGCATTATCTATTAGTATGGCTGTTTCCGCAAGTCAGAGGCTTGCTACCCTAGTTAGAGTCAGGGAAAAGTCAGAGTGGGAGCCGTCATGGGCCAGCGTCAGGGGACGATCCTCAAGAAGTGCTCGTGCGCCGACCAGGAGCATTGCCACCACAAGTGGACGCTACGTTACTGGGCTGACGACCGGCAACGCGAACGCAGCTTCGCCGACGAACTGGACGCCAACGGCCGGCCTCGGTACGGCTCGGGCAGGCGGCTTG